>JAWUYT010000094.1:0-42772 GCA_034110665.1 Polaribacter sp. | reverse complement strand
ATTTCCGTATTTTTAACAATTGCATAGTTTCCTAAATACTTTAAAATACTAACCACCCCCGAAACCTGATATATTTTAGCCAAATCTTTCTTCTCTGATCTTACAAAAACATATGAATTGATTAAAGGAACTTGCACCTTTTTTTTTCGATCACTCCATTGCCTAGTTACAGTTTGTAAAGGCAAAAAACTATCAAAACCTTGAAGTGATAACCTTTCTTCTACTTTTTTTTCAGCTTTAAAACGCGTGTACACTGCATACCAATTTAGTTTAGGTTGTAAAGCATTTATTGTAGCCATCATCTTCTATTTTTTTATCCTTTATACTTCTGAACTTCCGTTATTAAAACGATAAGGCTTCACTATTATTAACCGAAAACAGAACAAAACACTACTTTTTGTATTTGTAAGTTTACAAAAATAATATAAAAAACGGCCTGCATGATTGGGTTAAACCTTTCTTAAAACAGTTTCTGGTGGTTTTTTATAAACATTGCTACTTATGATGAGTATGGTTTTGTCAAGAATACTATCGCTTATTTCTTGTTAATTTCTTCTAATTTTAGGTAGCCAGATTTTATTAAACTATATAAAATTACAACCTAGAAGAGCACAAATTATGTGCAATCAAATCTGCTTAACGTACTTTCTTCCGAAAACATGTTTGTATTTCATGGCTTCGCCGTTGAAAATCACATTTCAAATATATCAATCCAATAAAAAGTGCTTATTTCAAAGTATTATTTTTCGTTTTTTTGAACAACATTACTCTAAAAAAGTCTCTAATTAAATAAGTGAAATTGGAAATCTTGAATACTGTATTTTTAAAAAGATATTTACTTTAGTTTTGACTGTATTACAAACGAAAAAATTCTATATATAAAGAAGAAAGGATATACATTTTGCTATTAAAAAATGCTATCCAATAAGAATTTACGATGCCCTTATTCACAATGTTTTAAGGATTCGAATTTGTATGTAATAATTAATGCAACTTATTTAAGTATAATATTTAATTTTTAAAATTATTATTTCCCCCTATTTTGCGTCGAAAATACAAAAACCTTTCCAATATTGGAAAGGTTTTATATTATTAAATTATTATTTGATATTATGACTGTTCCTCACCCTCAAGTAAAGGTGTGGTTTGTGAAACAAAATCTTCACCATGTAAGTAATCACTATCGTCATCATCCGCATCTACACGTTTGCTATAATCGTATGGCCATCTATGCACTTCCGGAAGTCTACCTGGCCAGTTACCGTGAATATGTTCTACAGGAGTTGTCCACTCTAAAGTATTGGATCTCCAAGGATTTTGAGTTGCTTTTTCACCTCTGTACATGGAGATAAAGAAATTTGCCAAGAATATAATTTGTGCCGATCCACCAACTAAAGCAAAAATGGTAATTACTACATTCACGTCTGCCAAATCATCAAACATTGGAAATGCTGTATTTGAATAATATCTACGTGGTAGCCCCGCTAATCCAATAAAATGCATTGGCCAAAATACTCCGTATGCAGTAACTATAGTAATCCAAAAATGCCAATATCCTAAAGTTTTATTCATCATTCTACCATACATTTTAGGAAACCAATGATAAATACCAGCATACATCCCAAAAATTGCTGAAATCCCCATCACCAAGTGAAAATGCGCTACTACGAAGTACGTATCATGGATTGCAATATCTAAAGCTGAATCGCCTAAAACCAATCCTGTTAAACCACCAGTTACAAAAGTAGAAACCAATCCAATCGAAAATAACATTGCTGGATTTAGTTGCAAATTACCTTTCCATAAGGTTGTGACATAATTAAATGCCTTTACTGCTGATGGAATTGCAATCAATAAAGTTGTAAATGTAAATACAGATCCTAAAAATGGATTCATTCCTGAAATAAACATGTGATGACCCCAAACAATCGTAGATAAAAATGCAATCGCCATAATTGACATCACCATTGCTCTATATCCAAAAATTGGCTTTCTAGAATTTGTAGAAATAATTTCTGAAGTAATACCCAATGCCGGCAATAGTACAATATATACTTCTGGATGTCCTAAAAACCAAAATAAATGTTCATATAGTACAGGAGAACCTCCTTGGTAATGCAACACCTCTCCAGAAATAAAAATATCGGATAAATAAAAAGATGTTCCAAAACTTCTATCAAAAAGTAACAATAGCGCCGCTGACAGTAATACAGGAAAAGATACCACACCAATAATAGCAGTGATAAAAAATGCCCAAATTGTTAATGGCAATCTTGTCATTTTCATCCCTTTAGTTCTTAAATTAAAAACCGTTACGATGTAATTTAAAGCACCAATTAGAGACGATGCTACAAATATAGCCATAGAAACTAACCAGAACGTCATCCCTGCTCCAGAACCAGGAATTGCTTGGGGCAAAGCACTTAACGGAGGATACACTGTCCAACCCGCTGATGCTGGCCCTGCCTCTAGGAATAATGAAAAAACCATAATTATACTCGATAAAAAGAATAACCAGTAGGATATCATATTCATAAAGCCCGAAGCCATATCTCTAGCTCCAATTTGCAATGGAATTAATAGGTTAGAAAAAGTACCACTTAATCCGGCAGTTAACACAAAAAACACCATGATTGTTCCATGAATGGTCACTAGTGCCAAATAGATATCTGGACTCATTACCCCGTCTGTTTGATGCGGACCTAAAAAGGCTTCAATAATTGAAAATGATGTATCTGGCCAAGCCAGCTGTAACCTAAATAACATAGACATGAGCACAGCGATGACTCCCATAAAAATTCCTGTAACCAAGAATTGTTTAGAGATCATTTTGTGATCTTGAGTAAAAATATATTTTGTTACAAACGTTTCTTTATGATTTTCTGACATAATCTTATTTATTTGCAGTGAATTGTTTTAATTTTTGATAACAGCAGCTAGCGCAGGTTGAAGTGCAATCCATTCATCATACTCCTCTTGCTCTACAACTGTTATTTTCATTTGCATGCTATAATGAGACGCTCCACAGATTTTATTACATAAAAGAATATAATCAAATTCATATAATTCTTCTCCTTTAGCATTTCTTATTTTGTTGATTCCTCTTGTTTTCGCCATAACCTCTGGCTGTTCTCTCATTTCCTCGGTAGTGTACTTTGGTGTAAACCCAAATTCTGTAACCATACCAGGAACACAATTCATTTGAGCTCTAAAGTGTGGCATATATGCTGAATGCAAAACATCTTGCGAACGAAACTTAAAATGAATTTTTTTACCTTTCGGCAAATACAATTCTGTTACTTGCTTGTCATCTTGAGCGTTTACATCTGACATGTCAACACCCATCGTATTTAAGTTGTTGAGGTCTATATAGTTTACATTGCCTCTACCTAGCATATTATCCTCTCCTGCGTACCGTGCTTCCCACCTAAATTGTTGGGAATATACTTCAATCACAACGGCATCTTCGTCGGACAAATCCATTACGTTGTTCCATTGCCATAGACCGTAACCAATAAGCACTACTAATACAATCGCTGGAGTAACCGTCCAAATCAATTCTAGTTTATGACTGTCCGCATAAAACTTTGCCTTTTTTGATTTATTACCTCTGTATTTGAAAGTAAAATAGAAAATCAAAAATTGCATTACAAATTGAACAATCCCAATTAACCAAAATGTAATATCAAACAACCTGTCATCATGTTCCCCTTCAATGGAAGCCGCTTCAGGTAGCATTAAAACGTTCATTGCTATTAGACAATAAATCATCATGGCATATAGAAAAACCAGGAAATATAGTGCATACTTGCCTTGCTTCGAGTTGTCTTTATCATTGGCAATAACTCCTCTAAAATCTAAAATTCGAGTAATTTGCCAAAAACTTACACCAACCGCAACACCTATAAAAATATAAAATAGAGCTAACATATATATACTGTCTTAATTATTTAAATCTTAATTTATTAATGATGATCTACTGAATCTTCTCCTCTATGTTCTATATTATAATAATGAAACTGTTCACTCTCTTTTAAGAACGGGTTTCCTTTAGGTATAGGATTTGCTTTTGCAAATGAACTAAACACAGTGTATATAAAAATCCCTAAAAAGAATAGTAAAGCACCAAACTCTGGAATTCCGAAATACCAATGACCACCAACTGTAGCGGGCATTACCATCACAAAAATGTCAATATAATGACCTCCTAAAATTACAATACCTCCAATAACAATAAACCAAGGGATGCTTTTGTAATCACTATTTAATAATAATAAGACTGGAAAAACAAAATTCATTACCACCATTGCTAAAAAAGGCACTTTGTACTCCTCAAAACGAGCAACAAAATAAGTTGTCTCTTCAGGTATATCTGCATACCAAATTAGCATGAATTGAGAGAACCATAAGTAGGTCCAGAATATAGAAAAACCAAACATGAATTTTGCTAAATCATGAACATGACTATCATTAACACCAGGTAAGGCGTTTTGTGATCGCAGATAAATAGTTACAAAAGCAATTACCGTTAACGCACTTACTAACAAACTAGATAATATGTACCAACCAAATAATGTTGAAAACCAGTGTGGGTCAAGACCCATAATCCAATCCCATGACATCATTGTTTCTGTAACCATAAATAGAAACAAAAATCCTACAGATACATTATAATTATTTTTATATGTTTTGTGATTATCGTTAGCGGTATCTTCTGCAATAGAATTTTTACGAATGTACCATCTATATGCATTCCAAATCGCTAGATAGATAATTCCTCTTATCGTCCATCCAGTTGAATTTATCCACCAAGCTTTACCAGCTACAAGTGCATCGTAATTTTCACTTGTTGGATCGAATGTACCTTCTGTCATCCATACGAACATGTGATTCCAGTGCAATACAGATGCCGACAAAATGACCAATACCATAATAATAGAAGTTGGTACTAAATTTGCAGTTATCGCTTCCATCACTCTAAATAATACCACTGACCAAGCTGATTGCGCCACTCTCTGTGAAGCGTAAAAAGCCAACACTAATAATGAAATTCCTAAAAAGAAAAACAAAGAAACATATACTGCAGACCAAGGACGGTTTTTAAGTTGATGATAGATATGCTCGGCATGTGCATCATCATTATGCTCGTCATGAGCAACTGCTCCTTTATCTGCATGCTCATCCCCGTGATGCTCTGAACTCACGTCCGAAGTACCTTCGTTGTGACCGCCTGCTACCACTTCATGATTGGTTGTCTCATGATCACCATCGTGCGATGCTTCTTGTGACATCATTTCCTTTACATCATCAACAGAACTTGGCGCACTTAAAAAGCCCACGCCGATACCTATTGCACCAAAAATAATTAGTGCGATTGATACCATTTTTATTTTACCCGAGAATTCATACATATCTTTAGTATTCTATCTTTCTGTAATTATTTTAATAAATCCGCACGCAATTGCTCAACATAATGAATAATTTGCCAGCGTTCGTTATACGTTAATTGACCTGAATGAGATCCCATTAAATTTTTACCATGAATCAATACATGATAAATAGTTCCTGCATTAATATCTCTGTCTTTATAATTCGGAATTCCTTCAAACTTTTCTGCTTGTGATAAATACCCATTTCCATCTCCTTTTTTACCATGGCAAGAAATACAATATATTTCATACATCGCTTTTCCATTTTCTAGATTTTCTTCAGAAAGTTCTAAAGGATTCTTTACTTCAGCTTTTGCCTTTTCATAGCCATCAGGGGTGTTCGCAATGTCATAAGCAGGATGACCTCCGACTGGTATAGTTCCTGCAACAGGTTTACTGTTTACAGGGTTGCCATTTAAACCTTTTTCATCATCAGCATCATAGGGTATTGACACATACATATCAGGCATATACTCTACCTGTGGTGTTCTTTTATTATTGCAAGAAACGATACTTACAAAAAATAGTAAAACGATTATTAATTTTAAACTTTTCATCCTTTATATCTTAGAGCTTATCTACTACATTAATTTCTACAGCACCTGTTTTTGTTAGTAATGCAGTTAACTCTTCTACATTATTATTTACAGGAATTTCCATCAAAAAATGATCATCCGTAGTTCTTGGATCTGGATTCTCTGCTTCTTTAAATGGCCAAATTCTACTTCTCATGTAAAACGTAATTACCATTAAATGGGCTGCAAAGAAGACTGTTAATTCAAACATAATTGGCACGAATGCTGGCATATTTTCTATCCATGAAAAACTTGGCTTCCCACCAATATCCATAGGCCAATCTTCAATCATCATATAATTTGTCATCCAAATAGCAAATGATAATCCTGTTAAACCATAAAAGAAAGCTGTAATTGCTATTCTTGTAGGCGCTAATCCCATAGCTTTGTCCAAACCATGCACTGGAAACGGACAGAATACTTCTTCTATTTGATGGTGTTCTGCTCTCACAGCTTTCACTGCGTCTAACAAAATTTCATCATCATTATAAAATGCATGAATAACCTTTGATGATTCCATAATTATTCTTTTTTATTGTTATCTGAGTTCCCTTCATTTGCATCAGCACCCAACAATACAATTGCTGGTTTTGTAGGAATCCCTTGTTCGCTTCTCTTCTTATAAAATTCTCCTGAAGATTTCAATATTGTTTTCACCTCCGCTTGCGCAATTACAGGAAAAGTTCTTGCATACAATAAAAATAATACGAAGAAGAATCCTATGGTTCCAATGAAAATACCAACATCTACAAAAGTTGGTTCAAAACGCCACCAAGTAGAAGGTAAATGACCTTTACTTAATACAATGGCAATAATATCGAAACGCTCAAACCACATACCGATGTTAATCGCTATCGAGATAATAAACGTCCATATAAAACTTCTTCTAATTTTCTTAAACCATAGTAATTGAGGTGTAAGAATGTTAAAAAACAATAGCGAATAAAATGCCCAATAATACGGTCCAGTTGCAGCTCCTACAGATAAATAGGTATAGTTTTCATAAGGTGAACCCGTATACCATGCAATAAAAAATTCGGTTGCATAGGCTACTGCCACAATGCCACCTGTTAAAATAATTACAATATTCATATATTCGATATGCATACGTGTAATATAATCTTCTAAGTTGGTTACTTTCCTCATGATTCCTAATAAGGTTTGTACCATAGCAAATCCTGAAAATATTGCTCCTGCTACGAAATAAGGAGGAAAAATTGTTGAGTGCCAACCTGGATTGATCGATGTAGCAAAATCCATAGATACAATAGTATGCACGGAAAGTACAAGTGGTGTTGCTAAACCTGCTAAAACTAAAGACACTTCTTCAAAACGTTGCCAATCTTTTGCTCTACCTGACCAACCGAATGATAATAAAGCATATATTTTCTTTTGAAAAGGTTTTACTGCGCGATCTCGAATCATTGCAAAATCTGGCAATAAACCTGTCCACCAGAAAACTAAGGATACCGATAAATAGGTAGAGATTGCAAAAACAACCCAAAGTAAAGGTGACTTAAAGTTAACCCACAACGAACCGAATTGATTAGGAAGCGGTAATACCCAATATGCATTCCAAGGTCTTCCCATGTGTATAATTGGAAACAATCCCGCTTGAAAAACCGCAAAAATAGTCATTGCCTCTGCCGAACGGTTTATGGCCATTCTCCATTTTTGACGGAATAATAAAAGTACCGCTGAAATTAGAGTTCCTGCATGACCAATACCTACCCACCATACAAAGTTGGTAATATCCCAAGCCCAACCAATGTTCTTGTTCAATCCCCAGACTCCAATACCGGTTCCTACAGTATAGAAAATGCATCCAAAGCCCCAAAGCATCGCTGCTAAAGAAATATAAAACGCAATGTGCCAATTCTTGTTGGCCTTACCTTCTATAGGCTTAACAATGTCTTCGGTAATATCGTGATAAGTTTTATCACCTAGTACTAAAGGTTCCCTTATGGGAGATTCGTAATGAGACATATTTTATAGGTTAAATTTAACTACGCTTCGTTTGTATTTCTAATTTTCACTTGGTAGATTACATTAGGTTTCGTCTGCAAGTAATCTAATACATTGTAAGCTCTTTTATCCTCTACTAAAGCAGTTACTTGATCTTCTTTATTGTTGATATCACCAAAAACCAGTGCACCTGTAGTACAAGCAGATGTACATGCTGTTTCAAACTCATCAGTATTTACAGGTCTTCCTTCTTTTTTGGCTTTTAAAATTGTTGCCTGGGTTAATTGAATACACATGGAACATTTTTCCATAACTCCTCTAGAACGCACAACAACATCTGGATTTAACACCATCTTGCCGTATTGATTATTCATATTGAAATCAAACTCATTGTTGTCTGCATACCTGAACCAATTAAAACGACGAACTCTATACGGACAGTTATTTGCACAATATCTAGTACCAACACATCTGTTGTAAGTCATTTGATTTTGACCTTGACGACCATGAGTGGTTGCAGCAACAGGACAAACAGTCTCACAAGGAGCATGATTACAATGCTGACACATCATTGGTTGAAAAGTTACCTCGGGATTTTCTGCTTCCGTTTCTAAACCTTCATAGGTTGCAGCAATTCCTAATCCTAATTCTTTTGCATCTTCTCTAGTTTCCACTTCCGAAGAATAATATCTATCAATACGCAACCAGTGCATATCTCTACCCACTCTTACTTCATTTTTACCAACTACTGGCACATTGTTCTCTGCATGACAAGCAACCACACAAGCACCACAACCGGTACAAGATGTTAAATCTATAGACAGGTTAAAATGATGCCCCATCTCTCTATTATGCTCGTCCCATAAATCAATTGTATTCGCCTCTACTTCCTTATGATCGTAAGACACAAAAGATGGTTTATTCCAACCATTATCATGGTCTTTAGGAGCAACAGTATTATACTCTTTTAACGAAGCTACTTTTAAAATATCATGACGCCCTGCGATTGTTTTTTGCACTTGCGTACAAGCAAACTTATGCGTGCCATCTACTTTTTCTACTTTTACTCCGTATTGTATATTGTTTGAGTTGGTGTATAAAGTATACGCATTTACACCAACTTGCATTTCTTCTTTTAAACCGAAAGTTCTACCAAAACCTAACGCTAAACCAACAGATCCTTTTGCCTGTCCTGGTTGCACCATAACTGGAGCAACAACTTCTTTACCGTTTATAGATACCTTTGCGTAATCTCCATTAATAGCACCATTATCTTGTACAGGGTTTTCGAAACCTAGTTCTTTAGCATCTGCCATAGACATGGTTAAATAGTTATCCCAAGAGGTTCTTGTTATCGGATCTGGAAATTCTTGTAACCAAGGATTGTTTGCTTGTTTACCATCTCCTAAACCAGTCTTCGTATATAAATTTAATTCAAAACCTGATGATTTTATACTATTTACCAATGCTAATGCCACTTTGCTCATCACAACAGGCACATTTTGAGCATCTTCTCCAAGTACTTCTTCGACAGCCTCTCTTTTGAAAAAACCATTGTGTAATGCTTTATTCCAAGAGGTTCCATTTAAAACATTTTCGGAGGCAAATACTTTTAAATAATCGTAATAACTTACAGAACTACCTGATAAACTTAATAAAATATCTTGAACTTGACGTGTATTAAATAATGGCTGAATTGTTGGCTGAATTAAACCGTACGTTACTTGATCGAATTGCGTATCGCCCCAAGATTCTAAAAAGTGTGGTGTTGGCAATGCATAGTCCATTACATCCACTGTTTCATTATTTTCAGTAGACAAAGCAACTTTAAGAGCCACTTTATTCAGTCCTTCAGAAAAATCTAATGAATTTGATAATGAATAGACTGGGTTCACATTATAAGAAACCAATCCTGCAATCTTACCAGCCTTCATATCCATTACTAACTGAGTAACTTCAGCATCGTTTCCTTGACGGATGTTTAAAGTATTCTTGGTATCAATAATTTTACTACCAATTGCTTTATTTATTGCTAAAGCAACGAGTTGTGCATTTGTATCATTCAATCCTGTTAGAACAATTCCTTTAGAACCAGCTTTCTTTAATTCAGAAGCCATTTTCTTGACTACGCCGTCCACAGGTGTCGCTTTAGAAGCTAAATTTTCTCCCGTTATATGATTGTATAAATTTAATAATGCAAATACTTGATCAGAAGGTTTTACAACCACTCTTTTATCAGAATTGGCACCAGTTAAAGACATATTACTTTCGAACTGAACATGATAAGACATATGACCAGTAGTTGGTTTTCTACCATTGATATACGCCTTCTCTAAACCTCCGTGAAAATCGCCTAGAAAATCTGCACCAAAAGAAACAATTGTTTTTGCTTTGTCTAAATGGTATTTAGGCAAAGTACGTTTACCATACATCGCCAACATCGCATCTGCCGCAGCGGACTCTGAAACAGCGTCATATATAACATGTTTTGTATTTGGATATGTTATCATAAATTCCTCCACTATTTTTGTAGTAGAAGGACTTGCCATAGTACCTGTTAATAATACAACAGATTTGTTAGCATCCTTTAAATCGTTTAAAGCATTTTTAATTTCGTCTTCGGCCTGATTCCAACCAATTACTTCCTTATTTTTCGTTGGCTCTTTTAATCGTAATTTTTCGTCATACAGAGACAAAATTGAAGCTTGTACCCGAGCGCTTGTGGTTCCATTCGCCTCTTTATTTGGCATAATCTGAATTGGACGACCTTCCCGTGTTTTTACCAACACATTTGCAAAGTCATATCCATCTGCCATTGAAGTTGCATACCAATCTGCAACACCCGCAATAACATCGTTTGGTTGCACAACGTAAGGAATCGATTTTCTAACAGGACCTTCACAAGCCGCCAAAGAAGCAGCAGCAGTCGTAAAACCAACATACTTCAGAAAATCTCTACGTGTGGTAGATGAATTCTCTAGCGTTTCTTTATCACCTAAAAATGCCTCTGTTGAAATTTCTTTTACAAACTCATTTTTATTCATCGTTTCAACAATAGAACTACCCTTTAGTTCCTCAACACTTTTCCAGTATTTTTTGTTTGAAGCCATTGTTTTTTATTGTTTAATGATTAAAAAATTTAAAAAATAATTTCTTGAATCTTTTAATATTTGAATCTTTTGATTAATAGTGGCATTTACCACATTCCAAACCGCCTAATTGTGCAATAGTAACTTGCTCTACATCATATTTCTCGGCCAATTCTTTGTGGATTTTTTCATAATACTCGTTTCCCTTTAAATCTACTTTAGTTTCCCTGTGACAATCAATACACCAACCCATTGTTAACGAAGAGTATTGGTACATCTCATCCATTTCCTCGACAGGTCCATGACATTTTTGACATTCTAACCCACCGACTGTGACGTGCTGTGAGTGATTAAAATATGCAAAATCAGGCAAATTATGAAGCCTTATCCATTTAATTGGTTGCGTTTCCCCAGTATACTCTAATTCTTCAGGATCCCAACCAGCAGCTACATAAACTTTCGCTATTTCCTTATCTAACTCTTCTTTTCCGTATGTGATACCATCCCATTCCACTACTGTTCCTTCAGCAACTTCAGCAATATTCATATGACAATTCATACAAACATTTACAGATGGAATACCTGAATGCTTACTGTGTTTTGCGGATGAATGACAATATTGACATTCAATTTTATTCTCACCTGAATGAATTTTGTGAGAGAATGCAATGGGTTGCAAAGGAGAATACCCCTCGTTAATACCTACTTTAAAAATAGTCCCGAAAGCCACGTAAGCGCCGATCAAAAGGATAAATATTGTTGATAAAACCTTTAAGAATGTATTCGCTTTTAGACCTTCCCAAAGCTCATGTAAATCTCTTTTTAAGTTGGATTGTGATTCTGAAGTCGTTTTCCCTTTCAACTCATTTACTTGTTTCAGTAAACTAGCGATCATTAGAAAAGCTACAATAATGGCGCCTGCTAATAGATAAAGTATCCACTTAGGGGAACCTCCACCATCTGTTCCTCCACCCCCAATAACTGGAGCGCCTGCTACAACCTTTTTAACAGGATCACCAACCGTAGTATAGTATAAAATGTCATTTACTTGCTGATCACTTAACTGCGGAAACGCAGACATTGCAGAACCGTTGTACTCCTCATAAACAGCAATTGCATCTCTGTCTCCAGAAGCTCTTAATGCCGCATTGTTTTTAATCCAAGCAAGTAACCAAGAATTCTCTCTTCTCTCCTCAACACCAGCAAGCATCGGTCCTACTAGTTTCTTGTCTAATTTATGACAAGAAGCACATAATGATTTAAATAGCTTTCTTCCTTCTTTTTGTCTCGCTGCATCTACATCTTGTGACTGAGAAGAAAAACTAAAACCAAAAAATAAGATGATTGCAAGACTCTTTAGAAGAATTTTGATTAATTTACTGTGTAACGCTACACTTTTCATATTTACAAACTATTTTTAGTATCGTGTATAAAATAGCTCAAAAAACGCTTTTTGAACAGTCCGACAAAAGTACCACTTATTGCTAAATTTTTAAAAAGGAAAAGACCG
Source organism: Polaribacter sp. (assembly GCA_034110665.1). Taxonomy (GTDB): domain Bacteria; phylum Bacteroidota; class Bacteroidia; order Flavobacteriales; family Flavobacteriaceae; genus Polaribacter. The sequence goes on along the minus strand of JAWUYT010000094.1, from coordinate 30,204 downwards.
ATAAATTTTAATTTATAACTGTTCTAAATAGCGTTTTATTTCAATATATTCTATATGTTCTCGTTATTTTTGTACAAATAATATTTATGAAAAAAAGTGTGCGTTTTTTACTTTTGTTTACGATTTTAATTGCTGGAATCAACAATTTTTCAGCTCAAAATAAAACAAATAGTACTAGTGAAATTAAAAGATTAATCTCCAAAAAAAGAGCATATAATAGCTCTTATGGCTATGGCTTTAGAATTCAAATTTATTATGGTAATGAAACCAAAGCTAGAAGTTTACAAAATAAGTTTAAAGCTAATTTCCCAGACTTATATACAAAACTTGATTACGATAAACCAGACTGGAAAGTTCTAGTTGGTAATTATAAAACAAAATTAGAAGCAGATAAAGCTGTAATTAATTTCTCTGAAAAATTTTTGGGACTGATTGTTATACCGCTTGGAAAATAATTTTAGTAAAACCAATTGTTCATAAAAAAAACATCAAAATTCTAACATTCTGATGTTTTTTTTTGCAAACTTCAATCAACAATAAACTACAATATATAATCTGTACTTATAAAATTAGAAGCCTTTTTATCTAACAACTCTTGTAAAATGGCATTATTATATGCCGTGTCTTTAGAAGCTAAAAAAGTTCTAATTGAAAATGAACGCAATGCATCATGAACGCTCAAAGTAGCAACAGCAGAATCTTTTCTTCCTGTAAAAGGATATACATCTGGCCCGCGTTGACACGAACTATTTAGATTAACTCTACAGACTAAATTCACTAAAGTATCTATTAAAGGCGCTAAAGTCTTTACGTCGCTTCCAAAAACACTTACTTGTTGTCCGTAATTGGATGCCGCCATATCATCTAGAGGCTCTTGAATGTTTTTAAACGAAACAACAGGAATTACTGGCCCAAATTGCTCTTCGTCAAAAACCCTAGAGTCTTTTGAAACTGGATATAAAACTGCTGGAAAAATATAGTTTTCAGTAGTTTCCCCTCCTTTTTTATTAATTATTTTCGCCCCTTTTTCAGTGGCATCATCAATTAACTCTTGAATATATGCAGGTTTTCCTGACTCTGGTAACGGTGTTAATGTTACACCACTTTCCCATGGATTCCCGAACTTTAATCCATCTACCTTTTCTGCAAAACGCTTGTTAAACTCGGCTAAAATATGCTCATGAACATAGACTATCTTTAATGCTGTACAACGCTGTCCGTTAAAAGAAGTTGTCCCTGCAATACACTCATCAATCGCCAAATTTAAATCTGCATCTGGCAAAACAATTGCTGGGTTTTTAGCTTCTAGACCTAAAACTAGTCGTAATCTATTTTTCTGCGGATGGTTTGCCTGAATCGCATTTGCTGATTTACTATTTCCAATCAATGCCAAAACATCAACAAGACCTGTTTTCATAATTGGTGTCGCCAAGGTTCTTCCTCTACCATAAATAATATTTACTACACCAGCAGGAAAACTATTTTGAAATGCCTCTAATAAGGGCGAAAGTAATAAAACACCATGTTTTGCAGGTTTAAAAATCACTGTATTTCCCATAATCAAGGCAGGAATTAACAACGCAAACGTTTCATTTAGAGGATAATTATAAGGACCTAAACATAAAACAACCCCCAACGGCCCTCTTCTAATATGTGCATGAACTCCGCTATTCTTGTCAAACTTCGCAGAATTTCTATCCATTTGTTTGTAATCTTCAATCGTGTCATAAATATAGTCTACAGTACGATCAAATTCTTTTTCTGAATCTGGTAAGGCTTTACCAATCTCCCACATTAATAGCTTTACAATTTCTGCTCTTTTAGTTTTCATTTGAACCACAAACTTTTCCATAGCTGCAATTCTACCTTCTACCTTCATCGTTGGCCATAAACCCTGACCTCTGTCATAGGCCTTAGAGGCTGCATTTAAAGCTTCTATTGCCTCCTCTCCAGTTAAATCTGGTACCGTACCTAACAAGGTTGGCTTGTACTCTTCGGTTGACGAAATAGTTGAATAGACTGTGGCATTTGCACCTTTCCATTCTTTCAATTCACCACCAACTAAATATGTATTTTGATTGACAGGCGAAGTGATTTTGTATTCGTTTGGAATTTCTTTAAAACTACTCTTCATAAATTGGGTTTAAAAAATTATATTAAAATAACTAATAAATTATTAATCATAGGATTAAGCAAGCTCAAATCTAGTAAAAATTAAGTATCTACACATTTCAATTAAATCATTAAGATAATATTTATTTCGAATATAAATAAAGGCAATTACAATTTTTAATCTAAACTCGCTGTTATTACACTAAAAATTGCAACAAATCTGGCTTGTTATTTAAATAATCTCCGTAAAAATTTTTTTCTTTCATTCTAGTGATAAGCGGTTCTAAATCTATCGATGATTTTAGCTCTAAACCAACCACAGCAGAACCATTCGCTCTGTTATTCTTTTTGGTGTATTCAAAATGTGTGATATCATCATTTGGTCCTAAAATTTCTGCCACAAACTCTTTTAAAGCGCCCGCTCTTTGAGGAAATTTTACAATAAAATAATGTTTCAAATTCGCATATAACATTGCTCGCTCTTTAATCTCTGCAGTTCTTGTAATATCGTTATTACTTCCACTTACAATACAAACAACATTTTTTCCTTTAATTTCTTCCTCAAAAAAATCTAGCGCTGCAATACTTAAAGCACCTGCAGGCTCGGCTACAATAGCATCTTTATTATATAAGTCTAAAATTGTCTGACAAACTTTACCTTCAGGAACAGTAATCACATCGTGCAAATTTTGCTGACAAATAGCAAAGTTTAAATCTCCCACACGTTTTACCGCTGCTCCATCTACGAATGCATCTATTTTATCCAAAGCTGTATTTGTTTTATTTTTTATAGAAGTCCACATGGATGGGGCTCCTTCTGGTTCAACGCCAATAATTTTGGTTTCTGGTGACAAATATTTAAATACGGATGACAATCCTGATGACAAACCACCGCCACCAATAGCTACAAAAACGTACTCTATTTTTACCTTGGTTTGTTCTAAAATCTCCAACCCCACGGTTGCTTGCCCCTCAATTACTTTTTGATCATTAAAAGGATGAATAAAAGTCTTGTTGCTTGCATCACATGCTAACTTTGCAGCGCTAAAAGCATCATCAAAAGTATCCCCTTCAATGACGACTTCAATAAAATTCTCACCAAACATTTTTACTTGGTTAATTTTTTGATTTGGTGTTGGCGATGGCATAAAAATAACACCTTTAATCTTTAGTAATTTACAAGACAACGCAACTCCTTGGGCATGATTACCTGCACTTGCACAAACAATACCATGTTTTTTTTCATCATTAGTTAAAGATGACATTTTATTATAGGCTCCTCTAATTTTATAAGATCGGACCAGTTGTAAATCTTCTCTTTTAAATAAAATAGTAGCCTCATATTGTTTAGAAAGATTGCTATTTTGATTTAAAGGTGTCTTGTAAGCCACACCTTCTAAATTTTTAGCAGCTTTTTTTACATTTTCTAAACTAGGAAAATAGATTTCTGTTGTTTGCATTGCTTAGATCTAAAAATAAAACCTGTCAGAATTAAAAACCTGACAGGTAAATATAAAATAAATATTTCCTTAAATTATGCGGATTTTATCACTTTCATTGCTGTCATAGAAGCTCTTAATTTTGCGCCTACTTTTTCTACAGGATGATTTCTAATAATTGCATTAATCCGTATCAATTCTTTATTATCAACATCATTAGAATTGGTAAACTTCTTTCCGATTACATCGGTAGAGACTGTCTTCATGAAATCAGTTAATAGCGGTTTACAAGCATGATCAAACAAATAACAACCATATTCTGCAGTATCAGAAATTACACGGTTCATTTCAGCCAATTTCATTCTTGCAATTGTATTTGCAATTAATGGAGTTTCATGTAAAGACTCATAATATGCAGAAGCATCTATAATTCCAGATTCTGTCATTGCTTCAAAAGCTAATTCTACGCCAGCTCTAACAAAAGCAACTAATAGAGTTCCGTGATCAAAATATTCTTGTTCAGAAATTTCTTCGTCGGTAACTTGTTGCTTTTCAAAAGCAGTTTCTCCAGTTGCAGCTCTCCAAGTTAATAAGTTTGTATCATCATTTGCCCAATCTTCCATCATAGTTTTCGAGAAATGACCAGTCATTATATCATCCATATGTTTTTGGAACAACGGACGCATGATCTCCTTTAATTCTTCTGAAATTTCAAAGGCTTTTACTTTCGCAGGATTAGACAATCTGTCCATCATATTCGTAATTCCACCGTGTTTTAAAGCTTCCGTTACCGTTTCCCAACCGTATTGAATTAATTTAGCAGCATAACTTGCTTCAATACCTTCTGCAACCATTTTGTCAAAAGATAAAATAGCACCTGTCTGCAACAAACCACATAAAATAGTTTGCTCGCCCATTAAATCACTCTTTACTTCCGCTATGAACGAAGAAGCTAAAACACCAGCTTTATGACCACCTGTTGCCACTGCATATGCTTTTGCTTGCGCCCAACCTTTATTTTCTGGATCATTTTCTGGATGTACAGCTATTAATGTTGGTACTCCAAATCCTCTTTTATATTCTTCACGAACTTCAGAACCTGGGCATTTTGGTGCGACCATAATTACTGTTAAATCTTCGCGTACTTTCGTTCCTTCTTCCACAATATTAAAACCGTGGGAATACGATAATGTTGCCCCTTTTTTCATTAGTGGCATTATGGTGTTCACAACATTCGTATGTTGTTTATCAGGCGTTAAATTCAGCACTAGATCTGCCGTAGGAATTAATTTTTCATAAGTTCCAACTTTAAAATCATTTGAACTTGCATTGATAAAAGAAGCTCTTTTTTGGTCAATAGCTGCCTGTCTTAAGGTATACGAAATATCCAATCCAGAATCTCTCATGTTTAAACCTTGATTTAAACCTTGCGCTCCACAGCCCACAATAACAATTTTCTTCCCTTTTAATGCGGTTACGCCGTCTTCAAATTCTGAAGCATCCATAAATCTACATTTTCCTAACTGCTCTAATTTCTCTCTTAATGTTAATGTGTTAAAATAATTTGACATTTTTATTGTTTTTGTTTGTTGATTGGAATAAAATAAGAAGAGAAAGAAAGGTTAACTAAATTTGTTTCTTTTTTCTCTACGCTAAACTCTTTTATCTTTTTTTTAATTATTGTATGTTGTTAATAAAGCTGATATTTTCATTTCTTCTTTGGTTACTGAAATGTGTCCTGAACGCGTATACTGCATAATACCAAAAACGCTTAATTGATTATACAAGGCCACTATTTCTTCTTTTCTACCTGATTTTTCTAGCACAAAAAAAGCTGTATTTACCGTAACGATTCTTGCATGACTCTCTTTAATGATGTTCTGAATTTGAGGCTCTTCAAATAACAATTCAGATTTTATTTTAAACAAGCCAGAAACCTGATAAATTGTATCTTCTTCATTATGAAAATACGCTTTAATCACTTCTACTTGCTTTTCTATCTGACCAATAATTTTCTTTACACTCTCCTCACTCATATTTACAACTATAGTAAATTTAGCAACACCTTCAATTTCCGAAGGAGAGATGTTTAAACTTTCAATATTGATATGTCTTCTCTGGAAAATTGCTGATATCCTGTTCAACAATCCAATATTATTTTCAGTGTATACTGATATCGTATATAGATTTTTTTCTACGCTCATATTTAAAAAGATATTAGAGGAAAAATGTTAGAAAATAGACTTATAATCTTCTTAATTTTCTAAAACCCTTACTCTTTGTTCTTTACTCTTTTACACTCTTTTTTTTTATGTGAATTTTATTCCAATCTTATTTGTGAAACACTTGCTCCAGAAGGAACCATTGGAAACACATTTCCTTCTTTTTCTACACAAACTTCCAAAAAATAAGCTTCTTTACTCGCCATCATTTCCTTAACGGCGTCGGCTAATTCTTCTCGTTTTGTCACTTTTTTTGCTTTGATATAATACCCCTCTGCAATTGCCACAAAATTTGGATTTACCATTTCTGTGGATGCATAACGTTTGTCGAAAAACAACTGTTGCCATTGACGCACCATTCCTAAAAAGTCATTATTTAAAACCACTATTTTAACCGCCGCTTTTTGTTGAAAAATAGTTCCTAATTCCTGAATAGTCATCTGATAGCCACCATCACCAGAAATTGAAACAACTTCGCGCTCTGGAGCTGCCATTTTTGCACCAATTGCTGCTGGCAATCCAAAACCCATGGTTCCTAATCCGCCAGAAGTGATATTACTTTTTGTTTTATTGAATTCCGCATATCTGCAAGCAATCATTTGATGCTGACCAACATCGGTAACAATTGCAGCATCTCCTTTGCTCTGAATATTAATTTCTTTAATAACTTCACCCATTGTTAATCCTTCTTTCGTTGGATGGAGATCGCCTTTGATTACTTTCTCATATTCAATTTCATATAAATCATTAAATTGCTGATGCCATTCTTGATGAGAGTTTTCATCAATTAAAGGCAAAATAGCTGCTAAAGTTTCTTTTGCATCGCCTAAAACCGCCACATCTGTTTTTACATTTTTATCTACTTCAGCAGGATCTATTTCAAAATGAATCACTTTTGCTTGCGTAGCATATTCATCTAATTTCCCTGTAACTCTGTCATCAAAACGCATTCCGATCGCAATTAAAACATCACATTCGTTTGTTAAAACATTGGGTGCATAATTTCCATGCATGCCCAACATACCAACATTTAATGGGTGCGAGGTTGGCAAAGCAGAAGCTCCTAAAATTGTCCAAGCAGCAGGAATTCCCGCTTTCTCTACAAAAGCTTTAAATTGTTCTTCGGCTTTACTTAAAATAATTCCCTGACCCCAAACTATAAGTGGTTTTTTTGCAGCATTTATCAATTTTGCAGCAGCTTCTAAAGTACCCGCTACTGTTTTCGGAATCGGAACATAACTTCTAATTTTAGTACATTTTTCATAGGAAAAATCAAATTCTTCGAACTGTGCGTCTTTCGTAATATCTATTAAAACTGGACCAGGTCTTCCGCTTTTTGCTATAAAAAATGCTTTTGCTAACGCTTCTGGAATATCCGCCGCTTTTGTAACCTGACAGTTCCATTTTGTAACGGGAGTAGAAATACCTACAATATCAGTTTCCTGAAAAGCATCACTTCCTAACAAATGAGACGCAACCTGCCCTGTAATACAGACCATTGGTGTAGAATCTATTTGTGCATCCGCAATACCCGTAATTAAATTGGTTGCGCCTGGTCCGGAAGTTGCAATGGCAACACCCACTTTTCCAGAAATTCTTGCAAATCCTTGCGCAGCATGTGTTGCACCTTGCTCATGACGTGCTAAAACGTGGTGAATTTTATCTTGATATTTGTATAATTCATCATACACTGGCATAATTGCTCCACCAGGATATCCGTAAATTATTTTTACATCTTCGGCTATTAAGCATCTAACAACAGCCTCGCTACCAGAAATTCTCTCGGTAGCTTTTGTAACTATTTCTTTATTTGTTATGGTTTGAGTTTCCATATTTTAATTAGATTAGAACGTTTAAAAAATAGATATTAGACTATTTTCAAACTATTTATTTATTGAGACCTGTAAGATTCTTAAAACCTTGCAAGATATCTTAACTCTTTTTTTTCTTGACTCTTTTAAATCTACCCATCAGTAATACATCCTTTTGAGGCAGATGCAACTATTTTTGAGTATTTGTATAAGATTCCTTTTGTATGCTTTAATGCTGGAGCAACCCATTGTGCTTTTCTTTCTGCGATTTCTTCATCAGAAATTAAAACATTTATGGAATTGTCTTCTGCGCTTATTTTAATCTTATCACCTGTTTTTAAAATTCCAATGGTTCCTCCAGATTGTGCTTCTGGGGTAATATGACCAACGACAAAACCGTGTGTTCCTCCAGAAAAACGACCATCCGTAATTAATGCTACAGATTTTCCTAAACCCGCTCCCATAATTAACGAAGTTGGTTTTAACATTTCTGGCATTCCTGGGCCTCCTTTTGGACCTACATACCGAATGACGACGACATCTCCTTTTTCTACTTCTCCAGCAACAATACCTGTATTTGCAGCCTGCTCACCATCATACACGACTGCTTTTCCTTCAAACAGCAACCCTTCATTTCCAGAGATTTTTGCAACGGCACCTTCGGTTGCTAGATTTCCATAAATTATTTGAATGTTTCCTGATGATTTTAATGCTTGGTCTTTTGGATAAATTACATCCTGATCCTCAAACTCCATTGCCTCAACATCTACCAAATTCTCTGCCAATGTTTTTCCTGTAACGGTTAAACAATCGCCATGTAGATACCCTTCTTGTAATAAATATTTCATGATTGCAGGAGTACCTCCAATGCTATGAACGTCTTCCATTAAGTATTTTCCTGAAGGCTTTAAATCTGCAATTAATGGTGTTCTATCTGATACTTTTTGAAAATCTTCTAATGTAAATTCTATATCTGCTGCATGCGCAATTGCTAAAAAGTGCAATACGGCATTTGTAGAACCGCCCAAAGCATTTACTAATGCGATTGCGTTTTCTAAAGATTTTTTTGAAATTATGTCTAAAGGTTTTAAATCTAATTCTAATAAGTTCTTAATTGCCAAAGCTGTTCTTTCTGCTTCCGATAATTTGTTTGGATTTTCTGCCGGAATTGAAGAATTATAAGGCAACGCAAAACCCATACATTCGATGGCAGAAGCCATGGTATTTGCTGTATACATTCCGCCACAAGCACCTGCTCCTGGAATTGCTCTTTTGATAATTTCTCTATATTCTTCTTCTTCAATTTCTCCTGCCATTTTTTGCCCTAGCGCTTCAAATGCAGAAACAATATTTAATTTTCTTCCTTTGTAACTTCCTGAGGCTGTTGATCCACCATACATCATGATCGCTGGGCGATTTAAGCGCAACATGGCAATCACAGATCCTGGCATGTTTTTATCACAACCTACAATGGCAATCACCGCGTCATAGCTTTGTGCATTCATCACTGTTTCTATAGAATCTGCTATAATATCTCTAGAAACCAGTGAATAATTCATACCAGAAGTTCCCATAGAAATTCCGTCTGAAACACCGATTGTATTAAACCCTAAACCAACTACACCTGCAATATTACATTCCACTTTAACTTCTTCTTTCAAATTGTTTAAGTGCATGTTACAAGGATTACCATCATAACCGGTACTTGCAATTCCAACTTGGGCCTTGGTCATATCTTCATCCGTCAAGCCAACTGCATATAACATTGCTTGCGATGCTGGTTGCGAATCGTCTTGTGTTAATCTTTTGCTGTGTCTATTTAATTCCATTTATAGTTTTCTTCAATTTGATGACTAAATTACTATTTCTCTTCATTTTTAGAACATAAAAAACTCTAAATCTCTTTAAATCCACGTCTTAAAATATATATTTAATAAACTAAAATTCAATTAGTTATATATACATTATTATGATATTCAATCCTTGAAATAATTTCATAAAAAAGCTTCTTTTTTATGAAGAGTTCATTTCTACAAGATATAAATTTCACGTTCCTATGCTCTTCGAATAATGTTTAAACTTTGTTCGATTACATTTACACTGTTTGCATGATAAAGATATTAGCTTTATTATTATTATTATTATTGGGAAATAAAATAGAACATTAACCGTATGAAACATCCCTTTTACAAATTGAAAAAGACCCTTTTCTTTGGCTAAAAAAAACAATTTTAGCAATGATCAATATTTTTAAACAATTTAAATATTTGATGAATACATTCTTTTTTAAGTAGATTTGCTGAATATCGATTTTAGAAAAACAACAATGAATCTTATTATAGAAGAAATACGGAAAGGAAATCGTAAGGTTTTTCAAATTTTTTTCAATAAGAATTATAAAAATTTTGTCTCTTTTGGTAATAAATATCTTTTTAACCAACAGGCTAGTGAAGATATTGTACAAGATCTTTTTATTTATATCTGGGAAAACGCTAGCACAATACATATTACCTCTTCATTAAATAATTACATGCATACTTCCATAAAAAACAGGTGCTTTAATTACTTAAAATCTATTAAAATTACAGATGATTATAAAGTACTAGACTTTAATATTAGCCTAATTACAGAGCATGTTTTTGATTCTACTTCTCAAGAAGATAAAGAAATAGTATATCATCAAATATTAAAAATTGTAGACACGCTGCCTGAAAAAATGCAGCAAATAGTGCGTTTAAAATTTTTGCACGCTTATAAGTATAAAGAAATTGCTGAAGAACTCGATATTTCTATCAATACTGTAAAAACCCAATTAAAAAGAGCAAAATCAAAAATTATCGAAATGATTATTTCTATCCTTTTTTTATTAGAAATTCTTTAATTTTAGGACGCTTTTTTTATAATAATTAAATTTATTAAGTTTTTCTTAACATTTTTGTCACCCTTTTTTTAAATTCTGTTGTCTTAAGGTTAAACACATGAAATTTTTTAAATATGGAGTTTAAAATTTTAATTAAAAAACTAAATAATAGCCTTACTTCTTCCGAAGAAAAGGTTTTTGATATTTGGTATAAAGAATCCTCAAAGCATAAAGAGTTCTTTAAAACGTTTCAAGAAAATTTTTATAAAGAGGATACCCAGGTGGATGTAGAAAAAGGTTGGTTAAAACTGAATGAAAGTATTCACAAAAAACCTAAAAAAGTTTCTTTTTGGAAATATGCTTCTGTTGCCGCTATATTTATTGGGATTTTAACTTCTACTTACTTTTTTAAGACTTCAATAAATAAAACACCAATAATTGTAAATAACAATATTAAAACTGACGCAAACAAAACAACCTTAACGTTAGGAGATGGTTCTAATATTGCTCTAGGAAAAGGAAAAAAATATACTTCAAAGGGCGTAAAAAGTAATGGTGAAGAATTAATTTACGATGCTAAAAATGATTCTAAATCAGAAATTACGTATAATTATTTAACCATCCCTAGAGGCAACGATTTTTTTGTGCAGCTTTCTGATGGAACTAAAGTATTCTTAAATTCAGATTCACAACTAAAATACCCAGTAACCTTTAACAAGGGAGAAACTAGAAATGTCGAATTACTTTATGGTGAGGCATACTTTGAAGTTTCTCCGAGTTCTAAACATAATGGAGATTCCTTTAGAGTACTTACAAAAAACCAAGAAGTGAACGTTTTAGGAACTCATTTTAACATAAAGGCGTATAAAGAAGATCTTTTAATTTCGACCACCCTATTAGAAGGAAAAGTGAGTGTTAATAAAGGTTTAAACACTGTTTTATTAAAACCGAATCAGCAATCAAGAATTTCGACTAAAACAAAAATTATAGAGGTTTTAGAGGTTAATATTTCTCACGAAGTTGCGTGGATTAAAGGAATTTTTTCTTTCAACCAAGAACCTCTTGATGAGATTATGAAAGTATTATCTAGGCGTTACAATGTTGAAGTATCTTTTGAATCGGAAAAAGCAAAAAAATATCAGTTTACAGTAATCTTAAAAAGAGAAACAACCATAACAGAGATTTTAAAATTCTTTAAATCTACTAGTAATGGAGACTTAAAATACACCATAAAAGATAAAAAAATAGTGATAAAATAAAAAAGGAAATGGCCTCACCTTGGACAGTATCAGCCATTTTCCAACAGATTTTAATTAAAACAATGTTTAACTAAATCAAATGCTAATTTATGAATTTTAAATTTACTAAAAACCGAGTTCACATCTATAATGAACTCTTAAGAACAATTATGAAAAGTTTTGTGTTCCTCTTATGTACCTTATCCTTTGCTTTAGGGCCTAATGAAGGCTTCTCACAAGATGCAAAAATAACAATTGAGAAAGACAAAAAAATAAGTATCAGCAACGTATTTAAACTTATTAATACACAAACTGACTATACGTTTGTGTACCGATATGATTTACTAAAAGATGCACCAAAAGTTCAATTAAAAAAAGGAGTAATCAAAGCGAGTGCTCTATTAAAAAAATGTTTATCTCCAATTAATTTTACGTATGAATTCACGAAAAATAACACAATTCTTGTAAAAAAGAATAAAACTGTTAGGCGTAAAAAAGAAACTAAAAAAGAAAAAATTACCCTGAAAATTACGGGGATTGTAACAGATGCAATAGGTAACCCTTTGCCAGGTGCAAGTATATTAGAAAAAGGCACATCTAATGGTGTTAGTACAGATTTTGATGGTAATTATGCTATTACGGTTACAGATAAAAATGCAACATTAGTTGTCCGATTTATTGGTTATGCCTCTAAAGAAGTACCTGTTTTAGATAAAATACAAATTAATATTATACTAAAAGAAGATGCTGCAAATTTAGATGAAATTGTAATTATTGGGTATGGTAGTGTTGCCAAAAAAGACTTAACAGGTTCTGTTGGTGTTGTAGACAATATCGGTGAAAGACCTGTTTCAAGCACTGCCGCAGGTTTACAAGGCAGTGTATCTGGTGTTACAGTATCTAGTGCAGGTGGCGATCCTACTGCCGAACCTAATATCCAAATTAGAGGATTGGGAACTGTTAATAACGAATCTCCTTTATATGTTGTAGATGGTGTTCCTTATTTTGGAGGGCCTATTAATCCTTTTGATATTGCTTCTATCAGTATTTTAAAAGATGCTTCTTCACAAGCTATTTATGGAGTAAGAGCTGCTGGTGGTGTAATTTTAGTAACCACTAAAAAAGGAAAAAACGGAAAACTATCTTTCGATTTTAACACCTTTAGTTCTATGGTAACGGCAAAACAACCCAAAGCTTTAAGCGCAGCCAATAGAGTTAAATATTTAACCGATGCTGGTTTTGACACAACATCAAATCCTGTAGAATATAGCACTACTGACAGAACAAATTGGGTAGATGAAATTTTTAGAACAGGAGTTGTTCAAAATTACGATATTGGTGTTAGAGGTGGTAACGAAAAAAACACGTTTGCATCTTCTATTGGTTATAATACAACAGAAGGAACATTGATAAATACGAATGCAGAACGATTAACTTTTAGATTAAGTTCTTCTTTTAAAGTGAACGATAAACTAAAAATAGGCGAAAACATTTATTACACTAGAACTAGTGGTAATTCTGTCTTTACAGGAACAACAGATGAAAATGGAGGGCAAAGTTATAATGGAATTATTGCACAAGCAATTAAAACAAATCCTGGAGTAGCCGTTTTTGATGAAAATGGAAATTATTCAGATTTACTATCTGTTAGTACGATCAATCCTGTTTCTACCTTAGAAAGATTAGATATTGAAGATATAAATCAAGATTTTTTCGCAAACTTGTATTTTGATTATGAAATTTTAGACAATTTAAAATTAAAGTCGAGCTTCGGGATCAATTCTAAAACAAGAAACTTTCAACAATTCAAACCAAAAAGTCCAGAAGTTTCTAAAACAAGAACAGACCAAAATAGCTTCGATTATTTAACAGGCGAACAGCAAGATTGGTCACTAGAAACGACGCTTACCTACAATGAAAATTTTAAAGATGTTCATAATTTAACATTATTAGCAGGTAATACATTCCAACGTTTTCAAAGTTCTCTTTTTAGCGTTACAGGTAGAGATTTTTCCTCAGAACTCCCTAATCTTAGACAGCTGGTAAATGCTACATCGTGGACAAAACCACTAAGCATTTACGACTCTAACTCTTTAGTTTCTTATTTTGGTAGAGCTATTTATGCGTATGATCAAAAATACATTCTTACAGCCAGTTTAAGAGCAGACGGAACATCAAAATTACCTAGTGCTGCTTCAGAGAATACTTGGGGAACATTTCCTTCGGTTGCCGTTGCATGGAGAATGTCTAATGAACAATTTTTAGAAGACAGTAAAACAATTAGTAACTTAAAACTAAGAGCTAGTTGGGGTATTATTGGAAATATAAATTCATTGGATAACTACCCAACGGATATTAGATTAGCTACGGTAAATACAATTTTAGGTTCAGATGATAACAATTATCTTTCAGGTCTTGCTTTAGACGGAAGATCAAACTCTGATATAAAATGGGAACTCACAAAATCACTTAATTTTGGAATAGACGCTAGTTTATTTAACAGTGCTTGGTCTATTACCGCAGATTATTTTATTAAAACTACAGATGATATGTTGCTTAGGTTGCAAGGAAGCACGTTAGAAGGAATTGGTCAATTTCCATTTGTGAACGGAGGATCCGTTGAAAATAAAGGATTTGAATTAGGCGTAAATTATCAAAAATATGAGGGTGATTTTACCTATAAAATATCTGGTAATCTATCTAAAATTGATAATAAATTAATGGCAGTCTCAAACGATTCTTCCATTCCACATAATCAATTTAACGTTGCAAGTCATACGCCACTTTTAACAGAAATTGGCGAATCTTTATTTTCTTTTTATGTTTTAGAAACAGCAGGTATTTTTCAATCTGATGCGGAAGCAACAACCTATACAATTCAGCCAAATGCAGTTGCAGGTGATTTAAAGTTTATCGATCATAATGGTGATGGTAAAATTAGTGACGAAGATAGAGTGACTAGAGGAAGTGCTTTTCCAGATATTACCTATGCTTTTAATGGCGATTTTAATTACAAGAATTTTGATATGAGAGTTTTCTTACAAGGAGTAAGTGGCTCAAGCGCATATAACGGTTTTAAATTAACAACCGTATATCCTAATCAAACATCAGTAGGCCCAGAAGCAAATTTATCTGTTGATGCCATAGATACATGGAGTCCAACCAATACAGGATCCTCTAATTTTAGATTAGGAGGAGCTGGAGACAACTTAAGACCTTCTGATTTTTGGATTGAAGCCACCAGTTATTTAAGATTAAAAAACGTGACTATCGGGTATACATTTCCTGAAATAAAAGGAATAGATAGATTAAGAATCTATGCTGCAGGAGAAAACTTATTTACCATCACAGACTATTCTGGATTAGATCCTGAAGTAGGCAATAGAGGTTTAGATGGCGGACAGTATCCTGTTGCAACTACATTTTCTATTGGATTAAATGTAGGTTTTTAATAAACACCCTAACTAATAATATAAATTTTAAGAATAATGAAAAAATATATCATATTACTACTAGTAGTGCTATTTGGACTCATAAGTTGCGAAGACTTTTTAGTAGAAGAACCTAAAGGAGAACCTACCAATGCTAATTTTTGGAAAACAGAGGCAGATGTAATTTCTGCAACAACCGCCTTATATATCTTTAATGATTTTCAAGGAATATACGGAAGAGGAATGAATTTATATTCTTTAGTACCAAGTGATGATTTTGTAGTTGGAAAACCAAAATCACAGATTGAAGAAATAAAAGACTTTATAACTTCTGGCAATGGTTCTTACACAAGAGATATTTGGCCAATGCATTTTATAGTTGTTAAAAGAGCAAATGACATTATACGCAATGTTCCAGATTTAGACATTAATCCTGATATTAAAAACTTTGCTTTAGGAGAAGCCTATTTTATGAGAGGTTTAGCATATTTTCAATTATCGCTATTATATGGAGATAACAATTCTGGAGGAATTCCTATTGTAGATGAAACAATTACTGAAGATTTCTTTATTGAAAGACCAGCTTCTGTAAGCACGAGTTATGAATTTGCTGCACAAAGCTTTGAAAGGGCAGCAGAATTATTACCTTATTTTGATGGCGTAAATAATGATAGACTTGGTAGACCCCATAAAAATGCGGCTCTTGGTTATTTGGCAAGAGTGCATTTACACAATGCAGAATTTGATACCAATTCTTGGGATACCGTAATTACAGTTTGTAATGAAGTTATAAATTCTAGTAAAAACGCTTTAGAAACTAATTTTAAAGATGCTTTTAAAATTGCAAATAATTGGGGATCTGAATACCTTTGGTCTGTGCCAAGCAATACTATAGGTGGTAGTATGTTTGCAGGAGCATCTTTAGAAAACAGAGCTTGGGGCAAATACAATGGTTGGGGATATTTTGCGCCAACCCTAGAATTATACGAGTCTTATGAAGCTGGAGATGAACGAAGAGATGCCACTTTATTAGCGTTTGGAGATGATTTTGAGTTTTTTGGTAGCACTAGAAAATATGCATCTGCAAATAATTTAACAGGCTTTCAATTAAAAAAATATCTAGAACCTTATGGATATGCCAATGCTGTTCAATTGAACCCTAATGGCGATCATCCGTCGACAAACTTAAACTTACCATTATTACGTTATTCACATATTTTATTAATGAAAGCCGAAGCTTTAATTATGAAAAACGGCGCTGGAGCTGGCGATACAGAAATTAACTTAATAAGAGCTCGTGCAGGATTAGTTGCAAAAACAGGCGCAACTTTAGAAGATTTAAAATCGGAAAGAAGAGCTGAATTTGCAGGAGAATTACTTGGACGATATGAAGATTTATGTCGTTGGGGTGATGTTTCAAAAATTAAAGAATCTTTACATGGGAAAAGACATATAGGTGTCGTTTTTGACACTGCAGACGGAGTCAATAAAGGTTTCCCTATTACTTCTACCGATTTTACAGAAATTTTTCCCACAACAGAAGTATGGCAAGAAAGAAACAATTTTATTTTAGAAACACATCGTATTTGGCCAATTCCTGCAAATGCAATAGACACTAGTAGAGGTGCTTTATCGCAAAATATAGGTTGGTAGTAATCATACTAATTAGAGAGTGAATTTGAGTTAATTGTGAATGGCAAGCATGTAATAAAAAACATACTTGCCATTTTACTAATGGCATTTTCTCAATTTTACAGGCAAATAAAATATTCAATATTTCTAATTACCAGAACTAACATCCATCACTCTATTTCTAAATAATAGTAGAGCGTATCTTTTCTTAAAAAATCCTTTAGAGAAGATCAAAATAATTCTTAAAGCAATAAAAACGTTATACTTATTTATACTTTACTGAAGAAGTATAGATAAGCAGCTACGTTTTATTTTAACTATGAATTAAGCTTTATTTACAATCAATATCGATCTACCTAAAAACTTTAAAAGTTTACCTCTACTCTTTAATTATATTATTAAAATTATATTATATGTTTCATATTAAAATTCCACCCTTCAAACAAATTGAACCAACCTTCGATAAAGTTTCAGATGAATTAATACCTAAAAAATTTAAATACTGGAGATGGCGGATGTTTATTGGCATGTATTTAGGTTACACTATCTTTTACTTCACAAGAAAAAACATTTCTCCTGCCTTACCATTAATTAGTGATAAATTAGATATTGATATCATTCAATTAGGAATATTAAGCAGTGTATTTTATATTGTTTATGGGATTGGTAAATTTATTAGCGGACTTTTTGCAGATAGAGCGAATATTAGAATGTTTATGGCAATTGGGCTTTTTTTAGCCTCGATTATTCATTTATTTATTGGTTTTCTCGATAGTTTATATTTAATCGTTTTCTTTTGGGGATTGAATGGTGCTTTTCAATCGATGGGGTTTCCGCCCATAGCAAAGGGTTTAGTGCATTGGTTTTCGCCAAAAGAAAGAGCTACAAAATGGACAATTTTATCTTCTTCTCATACAGCAGGTACATTTGGTGTCGGTTTACTAGTTGCGGGTATCATTAATTTGTACAATAAAGGTATTGTTGGTTGGGAAGCTGTATTTTATATTCCTGGAATAATTGGATGTATTACTGCTATCTTTTTGTTTGTAACCTTAAGAGACAGACCCGTGTCTTTAGGATTGCCCGAAATTGAAGATTTTAAAAAAGACAGACCAATGGTAGAATTATCTGAAAATACAAAATCGCATTGGGAAATCTTAAAAAAATATATTTTTACAAATAAATATATTTGGATTTTAAGTTTTGCAAATATGTTTATTTACATCATTCGATTTGGCACTTTAGATTGGGCAACCATATTTTTATATGATGTAAAGGGAATAGACCAAGTAAGTGTTGCCATATTTTGGACCCTAATGCCTTTAGCAGGAATTCCTGGAGGAATCGTTGCAGGTTATTTGGCAGATCGTTTTTGGAATGGTCGCTGTGCTCCCATTAATGTTATTTACTTAATATTATTAACGTGCAGTATTTTGGGTTTTTACTTTTATTCTGGGCCGAATAATATTTTTATTACAGGAATTGCCTTATTACTTATTGGGTTTTTAATTGATGGTCCACAGAATTTAATTAGTGGCGTTCAAACATCGAGAGTTACTGTTAAAGAAGCTATTTCTGCAGCTTGCGGAATGACTGGTTTTTTCGGATATGTCGGCGCTACATTTTCTGGAGTTGGCCTTGCCTATATTACAACTGTTTTTGGCTGGTTTGGCATGTACCTTACCTGCGCAATATCAGCAGTTTTTTGCATCATTTTAGTTTTGATGACTTGGAAAAAAGAGAAGGGAGACGCTTTAGAAGAGGGTGTAAGGAATTGATAAAGGAACCTTTAATCTTTTAATGATGCACTGCAGTTGGCAAACAAGTCTAGCCCAGATTGAATGGTTTGTTTGAGCTCTTTTTTATGCCAAATTAGTGACAGTATCTCCGCAGACAATAAGTTAAGTATGAAATTTTATAGATACTACCATAAGTTATGTATAAAAAAAGCGAGTAATGAAAGCTGGAAATAGCTTCAAAAAAAATAGATTTTTGTATAATAACTAAAGGCAGATTACTTGTTTTTCAATGAAGCATCGAAATGCTTTTTTAAATAATTGTACTTTGACCCATGTGAATATTCTTGAAATTCATATTACTATCATCTTGATTTGTAATATAATCTGCAATAAAATCACCTACTTTTGATGTGGAAGCTGAAAATTGAGTTTTGCGTTTAATATCTCTTGTTGTAATCCCTAAAGTTATTGATTTTTCTACTGCTCTTTCTATCGCATCTGCTTCTTCATGCAAACCTAAATGCTCTAACATCATGGCAGCAGATAAAATAGACGCTAACGGATTTGCAATGTCTTTACCTTTTGCTTCTGGATAAGAACCGTGAATAGGCTCAAACATCGCATTTTTATCACCGATAGAAGAGGATGCTAACAAACCTATGGAACCACAAATTGCACTTGCTTCATCAGAAATAATATCACCAAAAAGATTTTCGGTTAGAATTACATCAAACTGTTTTGGATTTAATATCAATTTCATTGCTGCATTGTCAACAAACAAATATTCTAGTTTAATGTCTTTATATAATTTTGCAATTTCAGTAACTGTCTTTCTCCACAAGCGTGAAGTTTCTAACACATTAGATTTATCGACTAAAGTTACCTTTTGCTTTCTATATTGAGACGCCTTAAAAGCTAAATGTGTTATTCTAGAAATTTGATCTACAGTGTAAGAACTTACATCAAAAGCTGTTTGTTTGTCCTTACTTAATTCTTTTTTCCCGAAGTAAATACCGCCTGTTAATTCCCTAAAAATAACAAAATCTGTTCCTTTTATGACTTCTCTTTTTAAAGGAGAATTTGAAATTAAATTGTCATACGCCTTTACAGGTCTTACATTGCAATATAGATCTAACTCTTTTCGCAAACGAAATAAACCTTGTTCTGGACGTACTTTTGCACTTGGGTTATTGTCATATTTTGGGTCACCAATAGCACCAAATAAAATAGCATCCGCTTTTCTGCATATTTCTATAGTATCATCGGGCAAAGGATCACCTGAAATCTCCATAGCACAGGCTCCCAATTGCGCTTCTTTGTACAAAAAAATATGATCATAAGCCTCTGCCACTGCATCTAAAGCTTTTTTAGCTTGATCCGTTACTTCAGGACCAATACCATCTCCAGGAATAACTGCAATTATATATTTCATGTATTCAAACTATTACTATTTTACCCATATCAATGATAGTTAAATTACTGATGAACACAAAATTTATCAGTTGTTATTTAAGCAACTATTATTTTAGAAGTTCTATTCACTTTTTCCATGATTTCATGGATATCTTCATCTTTCACTTCTTTTTGTTTATCCGCAGTCTCTAAAAAGCACTCGTATGCAATATCTAGCTGAATTTTGGTTAATTCGTACCCTATTTTTTTGGCTCTGTATGCTAATGCTGCTCTGCCACTTCTTGCGGTTAAAACAATTGCACTCTCGGTAACCCCAACTTCTTCAGGATCCATAATTTCGTAGGTTTCCCTATTCTTTATAACACCATCTTGGTGAATACCAGAACTATGCGCAAATGCATTGGCACCTACGATTGCTTTGTTAGGTTGCACCGGCATTCCCATACTTTCACGAACTAAAATACTTGTATCGTACAATAGCTTTGTATTGATACTTGTTTCTAAATTTAGATATGGGTGTTGTTTTAAAATCATTACAACTTCTTCTAGGGCGGTATTTCCTGCACGTTCTCCAATTCCGTTAATGGTACACTCTATTTGACGTGCACCATTAATTACACCCGCAATTGAATTTGCCGTTGCCATGCCTAAATCATTATGACAATGGCATGATAAAATTACATTTTCAATTCCTTTAACATTTTCACGTAAATACCTAATTTTTGCCCCGTATTCTTCTGGTAAACAATAGCCAGTGGTATCCGGAATGTTTAAAACAGTAGCACCAGCTTTAATCACTTGTTCGCAAACTCTTGCTAAAAATTCATTGTCAGTTCTACCGGCATCTTCTGCATAAAACTCAACATCCTCTACAAAAGATTTTGAATAGGTAACAGCTCGTATTGCTCTTTCAATAACTTTTTCTCTTGTAGAATTAAACTTGAATTTAATATGAGAATCACTCGTACCAATCCCAGTATGAATTCTTGGATATTTAGCATATTTTAAAGCTTCTGCAGCAACTTTTATATCGTTTTCAACGGCCCTCGTTAAACCACAACCCGTTGCATTTTTTACAATTTTAGAAATTTCTGAAACTGAAGTGAAATCTCCCGGACTAGAAACGGGAAAGCCAGCTTCTATTACATTTACACCAAGCAAATCTAATCTTTCTGCAATTACTAATTTCTGTTTCGTATCTAATTTACAACCAGGAACTTGCTCACCATCTCTTAAGGTTGTATCAAAAATTTGTACTTTGTTATCTTGCGTCATGTTGTAAAGATTATCTTTATAGTAAATCAAAATTATAAATTACATCTTCAAGTCTTATGAATTTTACGACCTTTGCACGATTTCTAGCATGACCATAAAAAATTTAAATACATAATTACCAGATACTTATGAGTAAAATTGTTACATCAGCCAGTCAACAAAATGATGCTCTTTTTGTTTTAATTAAGTCCTTAACCAAGTCAGAAAAGAGACAATTTAACCTATATGTAGGTAGATTAGGTGGTAATATTGATGCAAAATTCTTCTCTCTTTTTAAGTTTTTGGAGAAATTAAAAGCCTACGATGAAAAAATTATTATTAAAAGTGATATTGTTTCAAAACAACAATTATCAAACCTAAAAGCACATTTATACAAACAAATTTTAATTAGCCTTCGTTTAAATCCTGCACATAAAAACATAAGAATTCAAATTCGAGAGCAACTAGATTTTGCGACTGTTTTGTATCAAAAAGGATTGTATAAACAGAGTTTAAAATTGTTAGATAAAGCGAAGAATTTAGCTTTGGAAAATGAAGAAAAAAACATCGCTTATGAAATTGTTGAACTCGAAAAAGTAATTGAAACACAATACATTACCAGAAGTTTAAGCAACAGAGCAGATCAGCTTTCAATACAAGCAAAAACATTAAGCCAGCAAAATGTTATTGCTAGTAAACTGTCTAATTTATCCTTACAATTGTATAGTCATTTGCTACAAAATGGCTATGTAAAAAATAATGAAGAATTAGAGTTTGTAAATACTTACTTCTATAGCAAACTCCCTGAATATAATTTTGAGAACCTTGGTTTTAGAGAAAAATTATGGTTGTATAAATCGCATTTGTGGTTTAGCTTTTTAACACAAGATTTTTTGCATAGTTATAAATACGCTACTAAATGGGTCGACTTATTTAAGGAAGATAAAAAGCACATTTCTCAGCACCCTGTTTTTTATTTAAAAGGAAAAAACTATTTATTAGAGGCTTCGTTTTTTGTAAAAAAAACGAGCACTTTTAAAAAAGAGCTACTTTTCTTTGAAGAAGAAATTGAGCAAAATATTATTCCGTTAAACACCAATACTGAACTTCTAATTTTTCAATATTTATATGCGAATAAACTACATTTACATTTTTTAGAAGCCTCCTTTTCTGAAGGTGAATATTTGGTTGAAATTATCAATCAAAAAATTGAAAAATACAAAAATAGGCTAGACCATCATTATATTGTAATGCTCTATTACAAAATTGCCTGTTTGTATTTCGGAATGGGTAAAAACGAAATTTGTATCGAGTATTTACAAAAAATTATCAAATCCAAACACTTGAGTTCCGCAGAAGATTTACAATGTTTTGCAAGGGTTTTAAACTTAATAGCACATTATGAATGTGGTTTAGATTATGATTTAGAAAGACAGTTTTTAGACACCTACAAGTTCCTTTTAAAAATGGAAAACTTACAAGAAGTTCAGAAAGTGTTTTTAACCTCTATTAGAGATTTGAGTGATGTTTTTCCGAGTGAAATAAAAAGTGAATTTAAAAAAATCTACAAGAAATTAAAAAAGTTTGAGAATCATCCCTATGAAAAAAGAGCTTTTTTATATTTAGATATTTTATCTTGGTTAGAGAGTAAGATAAAAAATAAACCTATTGCTTTAATTATTAAAGAAAAAATGATTAACAGTACAAAAAAATGATTATTATTATATTTTATTGACTTTATTTTACGAACATCGTATTAATTACAGAATTTATCAAAATAATACTTAATAAAATCTATCAAAATAAATAATACTTATACATTTACAGTGTGAATTTATCAAAAAAAAATACAAAAACTACGTTAACTACTTTAGTAGTTTGTTTGTATACACGTCAAATTATTCGCACCACAACCACAGCGACCCTTTAAGGGTTTTCATATATCCATATTATTTCAGGTTATCTCTTGTTTTGAACAACATCAAAACAAACTCACAACATTTTATTTACATCAATAACGATCATTCAAAATGAAAGTATTAAAATTTGGAGGCTCATCAGTAGCTAGTTCAGAAAACATTAAAAAAGTTTTAGCAATTATTGAAAACGCATCAAGAGAGCAAAAAGTTGCCATCATCGTTTCTGCTTTCGGAAAGACAACAGACAAGCTATTATTGGCATCAAACAAGGCTTTAGAAGACATTACCTTTGCTAAAGAAATTTTAGAAACAATAAAAGAACTACATTTTAATGTAATTGATGCTTTAATCACGAAAAACAAAGAAGAAGTTCTTGAAGAGGTTCACACTCTATTTGATCGATTACAGTCTATTTTTGAGGGCATTTTCTTGCTGCAAGAACTATCTTATAAAACACTCGCTAAAGTTTCGAGTTTTGGCGAAAGATTTTCTTCTTATATCATTGCAAACGCGGCTAAAGAAACATTAAATGCGAGGCATGGAGAAAGTAGAGATTTAATACTTACCAATAATAATTACTTAAATGCACAAGTAAATTTTAAAATTACTAATAAAAATATTGTTGATTTTTTTGATAAAAACGAGCATCAAATTACTGTTTTAGGCGGTTTTATTTCCTCTCACGACACCGAAATAACTACGCTTGGCAGAGGGGGATCAGATTTCTCTGCGGCTATTTATGCTGCCGCTATGCAAGTTGATGAATTACAAATCTGGACGGATGTTAGTGGTATGTTTACTGCAAATCCTAGAGTCGTTAAGCAAGCTTTTCCTATCAACGAAATTTCTTATGAAGAAGCGATGGAATTGTCCCATTTTGGGGCGAAAGTACTATATCCGCCAACCATACAGCCTGCTTTAAGGAAAGAAATTCCAATTAGAATTAAGAATACCTTTGATTCCGAAAGCGCTGGAACTTTGATTTGTAAACACCCGAAAAATAATAATGGTGTAAAAGGAATTTCACATATAGAAGATATTAGCTTAATTACTTTAGAAGGTGGAGGAATGATTGGAATTCCTGGTTTTTCTAAACGGTTATTTGAAACACTTTCGCAACAATTTATAAACGTTGTTTTCATAACACAAGCTTCCTCTGAACATTCTATCTGTGTGGGTGTTTATGAAAATGATGCTCAAAAAGCCAAAGAACTTTTAAACGAAACTTTTAGCATTGAAATAGCCAGAAAAAAAATTAAACCGATTAGTATCGAAAAAGAGTTGGCAATTATTGCGGTTGTTGGAGAAAGCATGAAAAACCATCAAGGTTTAAGCGGACATATGTTTAGTGGTTTGGGCAGCAACAATGTGAATGTTCGAGCAATTGCACAAGGTTCATCAGAAAAAAACATCTCTGCTGTGATTAATAAAAAGGATGCAAAAAAAGCCTTAAACACCTTACATGAGCAATTTTTTGAAGAAAGAATAAAACAATTAAACTTATTTGTAACCGGAGTTGGTAATGTTGGCGCACGCTTTTTAGCACAATTACAGCAACAGAAAAAATTCTTAAAAGAAAACTTAAAACTTAATATTAGAGTTATCGGAATTGCAAATTCCAGAAAAATGGCTTTTAATAATAGTGGCATCAACCTAAATAATTGGAAAGAAAGTCTAGAAAATGGCGAGCCAACAACCCTAGAAAGTTTTTACAATAAAGTAAAAAAATGCAATCATAGAAATAGTGTTTTTATAGACAATACTGCGAATCAGCAAGTATCTGAAGTGTATGAACAGTATTTACGTGAAAGTATTTCTGTGGTAACCTGTAATAAAATTGCTTGTGCTTCAAATTTTAATAATTACAAAACCTTAAAGGAAGTTTCAAGAAAATACAATGCATCTTTTCTTTTTGAAACCAATGTTGGTGCAGGGTTACCAATTATAGATACGCTTAAAAATTTAGTAAATTCTGGAGATAGAATCCATAAAATACAAGCGGTATTATCTGGTAGTTTAAACTTTGTATTTAATAATTATAATGAAGACGCAACGTTTCATGATGTCGTTGCGCAAGCACAAAAAGAAGGTTTTACAGAACCCGATCCAAAAATTGATTTGAGTGGTGTTGATGTTGCTCGGAAAATTTTAATTTTAGCGAGAGAAAGTGGCTATAAATTGGAACTAGAAGACATTGAAAACAATTCTTTTTTGCCAAAGGAAACGTTGGAAACCAAAAATAATGATGATTTTTACGCGTCGTTAATCAAACATGAAAATCATTTTCAAGACCTTTATAAAAAAGCAAATGATAAAGGGTGTCGTTTAAAATATGTTGCCGAATTTGCAAATGGGAAAGCAAATGTTGGTTTGCAACACATTGCTTCAGACCATCCCTTTTATAATTTAGAAGGAAGTGATAATATTGTGTTATTTTTCACGGAGAGATATCCTGAAAACCCATTAATTATAAAAGGCGCTGGCGCTGGTGCAGATGTAA
Source organism: Polaribacter sp. (assembly GCA_034110665.1). Classification (GTDB taxonomy): domain Bacteria; phylum Bacteroidota; class Bacteroidia; order Flavobacteriales; family Flavobacteriaceae; genus Polaribacter. Next base: position 4,634 of record JAWUYT010000094.1, on the reverse strand, counting down.
CTGCTTCTGGTATTTTTGCAGATGTAATAAGAATTGCTAATAAATAGTTATTGGCTGTCTGTTGTTCGTTTATGGTTCTCATCTGAACTAAAAACGAAAAACTACAAACCACAAAGTAAAATAAATGGATTATTTAAAAATATTTTCTCCTGCCACCGTTGCCAATGTTTCTTGTGGATTTGACTCTTTAGGTTTTGCTGTAGATGCTGTCGGTGACGAAATGACCTTTACAAAAACAGCAGAAAAAGGTGTGAAAATAACCAATATTACGGGCGCAAATTTAACCTACAATGTTGATGAAAACGCTGCAAGTGCTGTTGTTAAAAAAATATTGAAAGAAGCGAATGCTAATTTTGGAATCGAGCTTACAATTCACAAAGGCTTTTCTCCAGGAAGTGGCTTAGGAAGCTCTGCGGCAAGTGCTGCCGGTGCTGCTTTTGGTGTAAATCAGTTTTTAGAAAATAAATACACTGCATTAGAACTCACAAAATTCGCAATGTTTGGCGAAGAAGTTGCTTGTGGTTCTGCTATTGCAGATAATGTTGCTGCAGCCATCTTTGGTGGTTTTGTTTTAGTAAGAAGCTACGACCCTTTAGAAATTATAAAATTACCCGTACCAAGTGCATTGAGAGTTGTGGCGATTCATCCGCAAATAGAGGTAAAAACAAAAGATGCTCGAGAAGTTTTACCAAAAGAAATCGCATTAAAAGATGCCGTTACGCAATGGGCAAATGTGGGCGGTTTGATTAGCGGTTTATATACCGATAATTACGATTTAATTAGCAATTCTTTAGTCGATATTATTGTAGAACCATATCGTAAAAAGCTCATTCCTTTTTTTGATGCTGTAAAAACCAGTGCAATTAATGCGGGAGCTTTAGGCGCTGGAATTTCTGGTTCTGGCCCAACAATTTTTGCTCTTTGCAAAGGCGATGAAATTGCAGAAAATGTGTATCAAGCGATTGAAGAAAGTTATAAAAATACAGGAATTCATTTTGAAATGTTTATTTCAAAAGTGAATTCTGAAGGAATGAAAATTATAAAATAGTTGTTGGTTCATAGTTTTTGGTCGATTGTCGAACCAAAAACCATCAACTAAAAACCAAAAAATAAAAAAAATGAACTACTACAGTTTACACAATAAATCACCAAACACAACCTTTACAAACGCCGTTATCCAAGGGCTTGCAAAAGATAGAGGAATATATTTTCCAGAAAAAATAACACCACTTTCAAAAGAATTTATTGAAAATATTGCTGATTATTCCAATCATGAAATTGCTTATGAAGTAATTAAACAGTTTGTAGGTGCTGAAATTCCGACGATTAAACTAAAAGAAATTATTGCAGAAACTGTTTGTTTTGATTTTCCATTAGTAAAGATTGATGATACTATTGCCTCTTTAGAATTATTTCATGGCCCAACGATGGCTTTTAAAGATGTAGGCGCTAAGTTCATGGCAAAATGTTTGGAGTATTTTAGTCGCGATAATGAGGAAGAAATTACGGTTTTAGTAGCAACTTCTGGCGATACTGGTGGCGCAGTTGCCAACGGTTTTTTAGGTGCAAAAGGCGTGAATGTGGTTATTTTATATCCATCAGGAAAAGTAAGTGATGTGCAAGAAAAACAACTCACAACTTTAGGGCAAAACATTACGGCTTTAGAAGTTGATGGTGTTTTTGATGATTGCCAAGAAATGGTAAAAACTGCTTTTTTAGATGAAGAAATTACCAAAACATTAACCTCTGCAAATTCTATAAATGTTGCCCGTTGGTTGCCACAAATGTTCTATTTTTTCTTTGCGTATAAAGAATTAAAGAAACTAAATAAGGAACTGGTATTCTCTGTTCCTAGTGGAAATTTTGGAAATATTTGTGCCGGAATTATGGCTCAAAAATTAGGTTTACCAATCAAACATTTTATAGCTTCTACCAATATCAATGACACGGTCCCTAATTATTTAGTGGACGGTATTTACAAACCAAAACCATCAAAAGCAACCATTTCTAATGCGATGGATGTTGGAAACCCTAGTAATTTTATTAGAATTCAACAATTATTTAACAACGATTTAGAAGCTTTAAAAAAATCTTTTTCCTCGTATAGTTTTACAGATGACGAAACTCGAGAAACCATGAAGAAAATTTACGATTCGTCTGGTTATGTTGCAGAACCGCATGGCGCTGTTGGTTATTTAGGTTTAAAAAAATACGGCTTACAAGAAAACGAGTTTGGTGTATTTTTAGAAACTGCACATCCTGTAAAATTTTTAGATGTTGTGGAAAGCACATTGCCTGTAAAAGTTCCAATTCCCACACAAATTCAGAAAGTTATCAATAATAAAAAGATTTCCATTAAGGCAAGTTCGTATGAGGATTTGAAAGCTTTTTTAATCAAGTAATAAGAAAAAAAACAGTTTGCAAAAAGATAAAAAGTTCTAACCATTTAAAACGTCAAGACTTTTTTTCTGCTGTCCAAATTAATAAACTGTTTTTTTATTTTTAAAATACGACTAAAAATTGTTTCCAGCTTTCTCCACCATCAATTGATTTAAAAACTCCTCGCTCTTTATTTGGACCGTACAACGCTCCTTGTGCCGCTTCAAAAAGAATATCTGAATTTTAGGATCTATAACTATTCTTGAGATATGTTGAGTAGCCTTTAAGCCTATATGTTTCCAAGTTTTACCGGCATCATTAGATTTATAAACCCATCTCCATAAGAAGTCATTACGCCTCTAGGTGTGTGTTCTCCCATGCCTACATATACTATGTTTGGGTCACTTCCAGAAACAGCAACAGCCCCAACCTAACTAGTTTTAAAATAGCCATCCGAAATATTTTTCCAAAGCTGACCGCCATCTTGTGTTTTCCAGAGTCCTCCGACAGTATTCCCCATATAGTACGTCATAGGATCTCCAACAACACCAGATGTCGCAACAGATCTACCACCTCTAAAAGGACCAATATTTCTGTATTTGACAGCTTTAAAAATAGAATCAATGGATTGTGCGAAAGTTACTGCAGCAATAAAGAATAATAGTAAAGAAAAGATGATTTTTGCATAGCGTTGATTTGAATTATGGTTAGTTTTATAAAAAGCAAATTCAAATTTAATAAAAATTATATAGGGAGCGCGGTATTTTGCATAGTAGCCATAAAATAGTCTATTACAGAATATGAAAGAGTCTTACTGATACATATTTGTATTATACTCGTTAGATACATTATGTTCACTTACAGCGATAAATACTGCACAGAGAAAACAACTTCCATTAAATTAAATTACAAATCTATTTTACTTGATCGTAATTATCATCCCAATTTTTTGGTTTAGGATCATGAAGTTTGCCAAGAGATTTTGCAACTAACATGGATACTGTTGCATCACCTGTTACGTTTACAACAGTTCTACACATATCTAAGGGTCTATCTACGGCAAAAATAAGTGCCAACCCAATGGGCAACAGTTCTTGAGGAAAATCGATAGACTCAAGTACAATAACCAACATTACCATTCCTGCACTTGGTACGGCGGCACTTCCAATAGAAGCTAATAATGCAGTCGCTACAATAACTAGTTGATTGGTAAAGGATAATCCTTCAGGCCATATAACTTGCATAATAAATACGGCAGCAATACCTTGATATAAACTTGTTCCATCCATATTCACAGTTGCTCCAACAGGTAAAACAAAACCCGACACTTCTTTATCTACACCTAAATGTTCTTCAACACGTTCCATCGTTACAGGAAGTGTAGCTGCACTCGAACTTGTAGAGAAAGCTAATAATTGCGCTGGCGAAATTTGCTTTAAAAACCATAAAGGTGATTTTTTTGCATAAACCTTTACTAAAATTAAATAAAAACCAATCATTAAAACTAGACCTCCAACTACACAAAATGCATATTGTAATAACTTTAAAAGTATTTCTGTATCATCGAAAGCAATAATAACATTTGCCATTAAAGCAAATACGGCGTAAGGTGCAAAAAGCATAATAAGATCAACCATTTTCATAACAACTTCGTTGAGTGAATCAAAAAATTTCACCAACGGTTTAGCTTTTTCTTCTGGAATTAATAAAAGACTAATACCAACAAATAATGCAAAGAAAATGATTTGCAACATTTTTGCTTCCCCTAAAGATTTAATTATATTCGTTGGAAAAATATCTATTAAAGGTTGCAAAGGCCCAGTAATTTTTTGGGCACTTGCTTTGACTAATTTATCTTTTACACCAGCATCATTCTCATATTTCAATTTAATTTTTTCAATAGTATCTAAAGACATACCTGCTCCTGGCTTTATCGTATTTACAATAGTTAAACCAATAATTATGGCAATTAATGTAGTACCAATATAAATTATAATGGTGCGTAATCCCATCGTTTTAATTTTTGATATATCTTTTAAATCTGATATTCCTTTAATTAATGATGCAAGAATTAATGGTACTGCGATTAACTTTAATAGATTGATAAAAATTTCACCAAAAGGTGAAATCCAATCAGTGACAAAAACTTTTCCTCCAAGTATAGAATTCATAATAAAACCAAAAAGGATTCCTAATACCATTCCAATTATTATTTTCCAATGTAGTGCTAGTTTTTTCATTTTATCTATTTAGTT
>JAWUYT010000093.1:0-16818 GCA_034110665.1 Polaribacter sp. | reverse complement strand
AGATGCGACATCGAACCCTCTTTCTACTTTTGTTTACGCTAAAAAATATTCTGATACTGAAGGAAAAAGAATGCGAAATGTGTTCGATTTTACGATAGAAAATGCAAATCAAAAAATTTCCTTAGACCATATTTCTGATGTTGCAAATATGACAAAAAATGCTTTTTGTAAATATTTTAAAAAGCGAACCAACAAAACGTACGTCAGTTTTTTAACCGAATTGCGCATAGAAAATGCGTGTAAACTATTGAAATCTGATAAGGATGAATCTATAAATGAAATTGCTTATAAAGTTGGATTTAATAATATCTCTAATTTTAATAGAAAGTTTAAAGAGGTGAAGAAAATGACACCCATTTCTTACAGAAATTTATAATTCTTCTAATTCCTTTTTCACTTTTTTTGTCAATCCTTTTACGACCAAATCATAAGAATGGTTGATCAGTTCTCTAACCAAATCATCTGAAACATCTGCAGAATTTAGGATTACGGTGTTCCAATGTTTTTTGTTCATGTGCCATCCAGCATTGATTCCCCCATAAACCCCTCTTAATTCCTCCGCTCTCTCAGGATCACATTTTAGATTAATTTTCTGTTCACCTTTTTCCCAAGAACTTAATCCTGTAAGCGCAAACATTTTACCCATCACTTTAAAAACGAGCGTAACATCATCAAAAGGAAAATGTTCTGTGACTCCTTTTTTAGCAATGCAAAAATCTCTTACTTGTTTTATATGCATCTTTTAAATTTTTTATTTGGGTTCATTAAAATTAATTAAAGTAAATATAAAAATTGTTTAGAATTAATAGAAAGTCAATCACCATTCTATACATAACATAGCAGTTTTTAAACATTCAGCACATTTTCGTATTCTAATCTTTACACATGATATATTTTCTACTGAATAATCAGCTTATCAAAACATCCAAAAGTTGGTTATCACCTTACTTTATTTTATTCGTTTTTAGCTAACATTCCGATTTCTTTTATGGTCAATTATTTAATTCAAAACAACGTAAAACTTGATTGGCGATTTTTAGCAAGCGCTATTTTTTCTGCAATCATGGCTATTTATTACGCACTAAGTGAAACTATATTTCTATGATTTTTTGGCAACATATATTAGAAAAGCTTTAAGACAATCAAAACATATATGTCTTAACTGTTATTGAAAATATTGGAAGTTCTCCTGGCAGAAAAGGTTTTAAAATGTTAGTTACGCAAGATGGATTTATATTCGGTTCTATTGGCGGTGGCGTTATGGAATTTAAGTTAGTTAAAAAAGCGCAAGAATTATTATTGGAAGAAAATCCACCAACGTTTATAAAGAAACAAATTCACAAAGGAAACATAAAAGAAGACTCAGGAATGATTTGTTCAGGTGAGCAAACGGCGGCTTTTCATTGTTTAACTCAAAAACATATTTCGGTTGTTGAAGATATTATTCATATTACCAAAAATGGAGAAAAAGGGAAGCTGCACTTAACTCCAAATTCTTTTAATTTTTCACGTAAAACTTTATAAAATAAGTTTAATTATCAGATTAATTGTAATAAAGAATAGTTTTTTTAAGGAACATATTGGTTTTCAAGAAACTTTATACGTTATTGGCGGCGGACATGTAAGTGTTTCGGTATTTTAACTATTTAGAAAACTTGGTTTTTATGTGGTTCTTTTTGATAATAGAGAAAACTTAAATACGTTAGAAAACAACAAGTTTGCGCATAAAAAATAGTGATTAACTATGAAGAAATTGACACCTATATGACCGATGGAAGCTCAAGTTTTGTCGCTATTATGACGAATAAATATACGTATGATCAATTAGTTTTAAGTAAAATCATTAGAAATAATTATAAATTCATTGGAGTTTTAGGTAGCAAAGCAAAACTTAAAACAATGTGGGATGTTTTACAAAAAAAAGATTTCATAAAACAAGAATTAGATAAAGTAAAGGCTCCTATTGGTTTGTCAATACAAAGTGAAACTCCTGAAGAAATTGCAGTAAGCATTGCTGCACAAATTATTCAGATTAAAAATTCATTTTAATTAAATTTCAATTCATCAATAAGAAAAGTACTATTGATGAATTGATAATTACAAAGGAGTACTAGATCCAAATCAAGTTTAAATTATTATTAAATAAATAATATCTTGGTATCATATTAAAATTTAAAAATTATGTCATCAAAAAAATCGTTTCTTTTATTCTTAATTTTTACATGTCATATTGTGTGCGTTGCCCAAGAAAATAATTTCACAGAACAAGATACACTTCGTGGTTCCGTTACTCCAGAAAGAATTTGGTGGGATTTAACGTATTATCATTTAGATATTGTTGTAAATCCAGACAAGAGGTTTATCAGCGGAAAAAACACCGTAACCTATAAAGTTTTAAAACCTCACAACATTTTACAAATTGACTTACAAAGTCCGTTAAAAATCACTCAAATTATTCAAAACGAAAAAAAACTAACAATAACTTCTAAAGGAAATGCGCATTTTATTCATTTAAAAGAACGTCAAAAAGTTGGTGCTACAAACTCCTTAGATATTTATTATGAAGGAAACCCAAAAGCAGCAATTCGTGCTCCCTGGGATGGCGGTTTCTCATGGAAAAAAGATAATAATGGAAATCATTTTATAGCAACTTCTTGCCAAGGTTTGGGAGCAAGTGTTTGGTGGCCAAATAAAGATCATATGTATGATGAAGTTGATAGTATGGCAATTAGCGTGCGAGTTCCTAACAACTTAATGAATGTTTCTAATGGAACACTATGTAAAATTGAGCAGCATAAAGATGATACAACCACCTATCATTGGTTTGTAAATAACCCAATCAATAATTACGGCGTTAATGTAAATATTGGAGATTATGTTCATTTTTCAGAAAAATATGAAGGCGAAGACGGTCTGCTAGCTATGGATTATTATGTATTGCGAGATAATTTAGAAAAAGCGAAAAAACAATTTAAAGATGCTCCTAAAATGATGAAAGCTTTTGAGCATTGGTTTGGTAAATACCCTTTTTATGAAGATGGTTTTAAGTTGGTTGAAGTGCCTTATTTAGGCATGGAACACCAAAGCTCTGTTACCTACGGAAACAAATATCAAAATGGTTATTTAGGCAGAGATTTGTCCGGAACTGGTTGGGGCTTAAAATTTGATTTTATAATAATTCACGAATCTGGTCATGAATGGTTTGCTAATAATATTACAAACAAAGATGCCGCAGATATGTGGATTCATGAGAGTTTTACCGCATATTCAGAAAATCTATTTTTAGATTATTATTACGGTAAAAAAGCATCTTCGGAGTATGTTATTGGCACTCGTAAAAATATTCAAAACGATATACCAATTATTGGAACCTATAATGTAAATAAATCTGGCTCTGGAGATATGTATTATAAAGGTGCTAATATGTTGCATACAATTAGACAATTAGTAAATAACGATGAAAAATGGCGTGAAATTTTGCGTGGATTAAATAAAGAGTTTTATCATACAACAGCTACAACACAAGAAATTGAAAATTATATAACAGCCCAATCTGGCATCGATTTAACACCTGTTTTTAATCAATATTTAAGAACAGTAAAAATACCTATTTTCGAGTATGAAATTGAAAGTGGAGTTTTAAGGTATCGTTGGATTAATGTTGTAAAAAGTTTTAATATGCCCCTTAAAATTTCTGCTGATAACAAAATACAAATGCTTAAACCTACTGAAGATTGGCAGACCAAAACAATCAATTCTTCAACGATAGAAATTGATAACAATTTCTTCGTAAATTTTAAAAAATTCTAATACTGATTCATCCATAAACAATCTATTAAGATATAAATTTAAAAAGTATCTTTATTTAAAATCTACAAGTACTTTGCTATAGAAAATGAATTTCTAAACCGAACGTTTACAAAAGAATGAAGGAATTGTTAGAAAGAAAAAAGCGGACTATTTATTGTTTTTATTATTAAAGTCTATTCTTGAAAATTACCAAAATATCTATGAAGAAAATGCTGAATTAAATGCTGATAAATTAAACTCAACGCACATAAAACTAACTCCAGAATTCACTTCATTAGTAGAAAAAAGAAAACAAGAATTATTCAATTTTAAAAAAGCTACGTTAAGTTTACAGGATACAACCCTAAAGCTAGAAAAAGTAGAAATTGCTGGTTTTGAAACTAAGCATTTCAGCGAACTAAAAGAACAAACAAATAATTTAATCTCGAATATCGATTTTGTATTGCAAGAATTAGAATTGCAAGAATTATAAAGTAAAATAAATTTAATTTTCAGCATACAAGGCCATCGCATAAATGAAGTGATGAAAACACTTACAATTTTATCTGTAATCTTTATTCCGTTAACTTTTTTAGCAGGGATTTACGGAATGAATTTTGAAAATATTCCTGAATTAAAGTTTAAATATGGGTATTTTGTTTTACTCAGAATTATGGTTTTTATAACCATATGTGCTATTTGGTATTTTAAGCGTAAAAATTGCTTTTAGATTTTTAATGACATTAAATTTATAGATTTCTCTATTTTTTCAATGAGCGAGGGCTTCAGCTTGGGTATGATTTATAAGTGAGAATGGCTTTAGTCAAATCTAATCATTCAAAAAAGCCTTCAAAATCTTCAAACTTTCTATGGGATTTTCTTCCATAGGTACATGACCTGAATTTTCTAAAACTACTAATTTTGAGTTAGGTAATATACGATCCATGCGTTTTCCGTTATCTAAAGGAATCCAAGTATCTTTTGCTCCCCAAATTAATAAAGTGGGAGTTTGAATACTTTTTAATTTATCTACATTTACTTTTGCTCCCAGCTTAAAATCTATTTTTGCTCGGTCTATAAATGCCTGTCTATTCCCAACTCGTAATGCCATTTTATGATACCGAGTTACCAGAGAATCTGTTAACTTACTTTTATCTCCATACACTTCTTTTATGTTTTTTCTAATAAAAAACTTTGGAGTAACGTATAAAAAAAGTGAACTTAAAACAGGTGTTTTTGCCATTTTAAAAATAGCAGGTTGTGGTTTGTTCGTTGGCAAACCACTTGCATCGACTAAAATTAGTTTTTCTATTTTCTGTGGATTTTCAGCGGTGTAGTTCCAAGCGATATTGCCTCCTAAAGAGTTTCCTACTAAATAAAAAGAATCAACATTTATTTTCGTCAAAAATTGATCTAAAAATGCTGTATATGCTTTTATAGAATAATCTGCATTTTTGTTTGGGCCTGTAATTCCGAATGCAGGTAGATCCATTCTTATAACTCTGTAGTTTTTTGTAAGTTCTTTTGTCCAAGCATCCCAAGTATGCAATGAGGAAGCTGTTCCATGCACTAAAACAATAGGAACACCTTTACCTTCGTCTCTATAGTGAACTTGCATTTCATCAATTTCTATAAATTTAGAATGTTCGTTTGCATATTCCTTTTTTAAATCATCTGCAGAAATATCAGCAAAAACAGCTCCTTTAATCAACAGAATTATTACGATTAAAATTACATAAAAAAAGTACTTTCTTTTAGCGATTTTTTTCATAATTACTTAATAATTTTATACAAAATAGGCTTACTTGGTGTGGCATCATTCTCAAAAGGGGCAATCATTAAATTCAATAAATACTCACCATCTTCTACTTTATTAGACACGTATATAAACTCTGTAATTGTAGCATCCATCCGTATTTCTCCAGCAGTATTCCAAAAAGCATTATGTGCCAATAATTTTCCGCCATCTTTTTCTTTATCAACAGAAGGTAAATCAACTAACAAATGTTTGATGCCTTTTTCTCTTAAATAAATAGCAGCCTCTTCTAACAAATACGTTGGATTTGTATTTGAATACCGCATCGAAGTTTTTTCTCTTAAATTTGGCAATGTTCTGATAATAATGGCGTCTCTTTTTTTATTTCTAATAGCGGCTTGCAATTGTTTTCTTGAAATATAAAAATCTTCACCATCATTTTCTGGCGCAACCGTAATAACTTCTGCCAAAAAGAAATAATGCTTTAAATTCTGATTTATAGAATGTATTTTTTCTGTAATATGACCTACACATTCTGTATGCGTAATATGAGAATGTGGATTAAAATGAATATTGTTAAAATTTACAACAGCTCCTTCTGAAACCTTAATAAATTCTCCGTTTAATTCTTCAGGAAAAATTTTTGGATCATCAATATACCAAGCATTTACATTTTGTTTTGTAACATCGATGGCAATAGAAATATCGATAGGTTTAGAGACATCAATTTCTATTTTACGTGAATTATATTCTATAACTGCTTTCATGTATGCTGAATTCTTTTCTTTTAAGCCAAGTTTATCATGAATAAATCTGATGCAATTCCATCAGATAAAAATTTCCCTTTCTTGGTTGTTATTAAAATTCCGTTTTCAATATACAATAATTCTTGCTCAATATATTTTTTTGATTGGTTTTCTAAATACGTCACATATTTATAACCAAAATCCCTATTGATTTTCTCTAAAGAAACTCCCCAAATAGTTCTTAAACCTGTCATAATATATTCATTATATCGGTCTGTATTAGACAAAATTTCTCTTTCTATGGGTAATTGATTTTGTTGAATTACTTTGATATAAGCAGTGTTATTCCTAACATTCCAGCTTCGTTGTTTTCCATCAAAAGAATGTGCAGAGGGACCAATCCCTAAATAGCTTTTGCCCAACCAATAAGAAGAATTATTTTTACTAAAAAAGCCTTCTTTCCCAAAACTAGAGGTTTCATAATGCAAAAAACCGGCCTTCTCTAATTCATCAATTAGTATTAAGAATTGCTCTTGTGATTTTTCATCATCTACATTTTTAATAATTCCCTTTTTGATAAAACTTGCCAAAGCCGTTTTTGGTTCTACTGTTAAAGCGTAACTAGAAATATGTGGTACTCCGAAACTCAATGCTGTTTGTATATTTTCTCTCCATTGTTCATTTGTACAATCTGGAATTCCGTAAATTAAATCTACAGAAATATTATCAAAATGACGAATCGCTAACGATAGTGATTCTTTTGCTTCCTTAGAATTGTGTGCCCTATTCATCAACTTTAAATCTTGCTCAAAAAAAGACTGTATGCCAATGCTTAATCTATTTACAGGTGATTCTGAAAGCTCAATTATTTTTTCTTTTGATAAATCATCTGGATTTGCTTCTAAAGTAATTTCCGGAAAAGCAACAACTGTATGGTTTTTATAAACGGCATCGACCAAAATTTTTATTTCATTGGTTGATAACAAACTGGGGGTTCCACCGCCAAAATAGATGGTTTCTATAATCGAATTATTGAGTTCCTCTTTCCGGATTTCAATTTCTTTTATCAAGCAGTTAATAAGTTCGTCTTTCTTTTTTAAAGAAGTAGAAAAATGAAAGTCACAATAAAAACATGCTTGCTTACAAAATGGTATGTGAATGTAGATTCCTGCCAAAATAGTTTTCAGTATCAGTTGGCAGCTACTTGATGCCAAATTTAGTCGTGTTATTAATAATATAATTTACAAGCTTCACTCATCCAAATTTTCTATGGATAGCCTTTTAAATGTTTCTTTCTCGATATAACTGCACTTGAAACCAAGTAATAACCCTGCACAGGTTTCTGAATTTTCAGCATCCGAATCATTTAAATTGCTTGCAAAATGTTTCGGATATTATTCTTTTCTATACACTTCAAAAATGTTAGCAAAACACTTCTTGAAGGTTTTCTTACATGATCAGTAAGAGAAAATTTTCTTCTTTCGTAAAAAATTTAGCTGCTTCTAAAATATTCATAACGAACACAGATAATTTTTTTAAGCGCTAACAAATCTGTAAAACTCATGCATTCTAATTTTCTGAATACTCCTAATGCCGCTGGTGAAAACTAAATTTATTTCTTAACCCGCTTTTCATTTTGCTTTACAAAACTCGCCCAACCCGTATAATTTTTTCCTCCAACCACTTTTCCTGAATTGTAAAAATGACAAACTGCAGCTGCCAAACCATCTGTAGCATCTAAATTTTTAGGTAAAGTTTTTAAATTTAAAAGCGATTTTAACATTAAAGCTACTTGTTCTTTGCTGGCATTTCCGTTTCCAGTAATTGACATTTTAATTTTTTTAGGTAAATATTCTGTAATCGGAATTTCTCTAGACAAACCGGCGGCCATAGCAACTCCTTGTGCCCTGCCTAACTTTAACATCGACTGTACATTTTTACCAAAAAATGGAGCTTCAATCGCTATTTCATCAGGATTGTACGTATCAATCAACTCAATTGTGCGCTCAAAAATCAATTTTAGCTTTAAATAATGATCTGTATATTTAGTCAGCATTAATTCATTCATTTGAATAAATTCCATCTTTTTACCAACAACTTTTATGATGCCAAAACCCATACTGGTTGTTCCTGGATCTATGCCTAAAATAATTTTTTCTACTTTCAAAAATTAAATTTAGATTAAAATATTGCGTTTAAAAGTGGTTCTGCTTTAAACCAAAGAAACAAAGCCAATGCCAATAATATCACTAACACGATTCCTTTTTTAGGTTTTGACTCTTTTTGTTTTCCAAATCTTCTTTTGAATTCCATTGATATTTGAGTTAATGATTTATTGGTTGATGATTTTCTTAGGTCAATTGTAAATTTAACGAAAATTATCTAACGAATTTTTAGGGCTTCAAAAGTCAGTTATACTGGATACTAAAACTGCTAACTACTTACCTTTTAGTAGCTCTTAACATTTCTCTTTTCCCTGGAGGCCCATCTAATCTTTCGACTAAAAATCCAACAGTTTGCATGGCTCTTCTTACACTTCCTTTTGCCGAATAGGTAACTAAAACACCATCAGTCTTTAAAGCATTATACATCTTCTGAAAAATTTCTTCCGTCCACAATTCTGGTTGATTTTTAGCACCAAATGCATCAAAATAAATTAAATTGAACGCATTTTCATCTGTAATATCTGCAAAAAATTGTTTCTTTTTTGTAAGCTGAAAAGCTTCTGAAATTGTTTGTTTTTCTTCCCAAGAAGTTTCATGCATTGCATCAAAAACAGCCTGATATGCTGCTGATTTCAATTCAGAAACATAATTTAGCTTTTCAATTTCATCAGCTAGAACAGGATAAGCTTCCATCCCAACATAATCAATTTTTATGTTTTTTTTATCGCCTTCTAAAAAAGTGATAAATGCATTTAAACCTGTACCAAATCCAATTTCTAAAATCGAAACTTTATTCGTATTATTTTCTAATATCTTGTCTAACCCACTTTTTATAAAAACGTGATACGCTTCTTGTATCGCTCCGTGTTTAGAATGATATTGCTCGTCCCAATCTGGTAAATGAATGGTTGTAGAACCATCTGAAGTTATTAAAATTTCTCTTTTCATCAATTTAAATAATAAAATTATTCATGGAAATCACCCTCTTTCATGGAAATGACATTGAAAACAAAAAACACCTAGAAATAATCAGAAAAACTATTTCTTCAACAAAACACCACTCGCTTCAAAGGTAAACTCTTTCTTTGGTGCTTTAATCATGGCAATTTCTTGTTTTGTTTTCCCTGCATCTTCTGCATAATGCTGCAACTCTTCTATAGAAGTTTCTTGCACGAAAGCTTTTCCTTCTAAAATAACTTCTCTGTCTTCAGCATCTAAAGGCATAAAAAAACCATAGTTTTTAAAACGAACCATAGTTTCTTGGTCTCCAACGGGTAATTTCATCCAACATCCTTTTTTAGAGCACACTTCATTTATTTTTGATGCAAATTTCGCATTAATCGTATCACCTACTTTCATGTTGTTAAATTTTTCTAACATTTCACCAGAAGACATTGCTTTTTCTGCTGTAATTTTATCGCCAAAAACATCAAAATTCATTGCTATTTTATTTAATTCTTTGTTTTCTGAATTTTCTAATTTGTCTTTTTTACAAGCTGAAAACACGAACAATGCAATTGCACAAAATTTGATTACCTTTTTCATTTTATATTTTTAAAATCCATTTATCACAAAAGTAATAAATTTAAGAAGAAATCTGCTTATTTCTTTGAGATTTGAATACATAAATTTAGTACATTTGTACTACAAACAATGATACAAAAATGACCTCAAATATAGAAATTCAGCGTATTAAAGAATCGAAGATTGCTTCTGTAGATTTTGACAATTTACCTTTTGGAAGTGTCTATTCTGATCATATGTTAGAATGTGATTTTATAAATGGAGAATGGCAAACACCTGTAATTAAACCGTATTCACCAATAACTTTAGATCCTTCAGCAAAGATTTTTCATTATGGACAATCTATTTTTGAAGGAATGAAAGCTTATAAAGATGCAGAAGAAAACATCCTACTCTTTAGACCTACAGAAAATTGTAAGCGTTTAAATAAATCGGCTGAACGCTTGGTAATTCCGCAAATTCCTGAAGAAGTTTTTATGGCAGGATTAAAGAAGTTATTAGAGGTTGATAGCGATTGGATTCCTAGAAAAGAAGGAAGTTCTTTATACATAAGACCGTTTATGTTCGCTTCAGGTAAAGGCTTTCATGCATCGCCAGCAGACGCTTATAAATTTATTATTTGCACGGCTCCTTCTGGTGCTTATTTTGCAGGAGAAGTAAAAGTTCTTATTGAAGAAAAATACGCGCGCGCTGCAAATGGCGGTGTTGGTTTTGCAAAAGCTGGTGGAAATTATGCCGCACAATTTTATCCAACACAGTTGGCAATTGAAAAAGGATACAATCAAGTAATTTGGACAGATGATAATACACACCAATTTATTGAAGAAGCGGGTGCAATGAATATTTTTATCCGAATTAATGACACTCTAATAACAAGCCCAACAAGTGACAGAATTTTAGACGGGATTACACGTAAAAGTATCTTACAAATTGCTGCAGATAATGGGATAAAAACAGAGGTTAGAAAAATTTCTGTTGGCGAGGTTGTAGAAGCTGCAAAAAACGGTAATTTAAAAGAAATGTTTGGTGCAGGAACAGCAGCAGTCATCTCGCCAATTGCTGGTTTTGGATATCAAGAAAATGATTTTGACTTACCAACTTTAGACAATCCGTATGCATCTCAATTAAAGAAATTTATCACAGACATACAAACGAACAAAACCGAAGATCCATACGGATGGAGGGTTTTCGTTAAATAATCTCTAATTCATAAAAATAGTAAAAGCATCAATTTTAAAATTGATGCTTTTTTTGATTTAAAAAATGTACCTTTTGCTTCTCAACTTGTTTAAGTATTCTATTCATAAAACATGAAAATAAACTTCATACTACTTATTCTCTCTTTATTCTTTGTTTCGTGTAATACTAAAATTCAAGATAAAAAAATTGACTACCAACAATATATTACAATTTTGGGAATTGCCCAAGATGGAGGTTATCCGCATATTGGCTGTCAAAAACAATGCTGTGCTGATTTTTATAATGGAAATCTACCTAAAAAAAGTGTGGTCTCTTTAGGTTTGGTTGATATAGAACATCAACAAAAGTGGTTGTTTGATGCCACTCCAGATATGCATACACAATTAGCAGAATTACAACAAAAACACATAAAAAAAGAAACACTTATTGATGGTATATTTTTAACACATGCACATATTGGGCATTATACAGGACTCATGTATTTTGGGAGAGAAGCCTATGGTAAAAAAAATATTCCTGTTTTTACAATGCCAAAAATGAAAGAATTTTTAACCAATAATGGTCCTTGGAGTCAGTTGGTTTCTTTGCAAAATATTGTGCTTAAAAGTTTGCAGCACGACTCCACCATAATTTTGAATAGCAAACTAAAAGTAACGCCTTTTTTAGTACCGCATAGAGATGAGTTTTCTGAAACTGTTGGCTATAAACTTGAAGGAACTAAAAACACTGCATTGTTTATTCCTGATATTGATAAATGGCACAAATGGAAAAAGAATATTATTGAAGAAGTAAAAAAGGTAGAATATGCTTTTGTTGATGCTACTTTTTTAGATCAAAATGAAGTAAAAAGAGCGATGACAGAAGTACCACATCCGTTTATTAAAGAAACGATGAACTTGTTTAAAAACGAATCTTTAGCCACTAAAAATAAAGTAATATTCATTCATTTTAATCATACAAATCCTGCTCTTCAAAAAGATAGTAAAGAACGAAAAGAAATTGAAAAATTAGGTTTTCGTTTTGCAAATGAAGGAGCTAATTTTGAATTATAAATTTATTTTGAGAAGCTATTATTTCATTAAAAATAAATTTTTTATTCGATTAAAATATATATTTTCCAAATGTAAAGCATGTTTACTTTTCTAAAATCTCTCTAATATTAGGCTTAAAGTAATTTGGTCCCTTTAAAACTTTACCATCTTCTCGGTAAATTGGTTTGCTATCTTCACCCAATTTACTCATATTACTTCTCTGAATTTCATTAAAAACGGCTTCAATTTTATCTTGCATACCGTGTTCTATAATAGTACCACACAAAATGTAGAGCATATCTCCTAAAGCATCTGCAACTTCTACCAAATCGTTTTTATTAGCAGCTTCTAAATATTCTTCATTTTCCTCTTTCATCAACTCAAAACGTAATTGTTTTCTATCTTCACCAATATCGGCTATTGGTTTGTGATTCATATTTATTTTAAAAGCTGTGTGAAATTTGCTTACTGCTGCTATTTTATTTTTCATTTGTTTGTTTAGATTATAATTATTTTCAATACCAGTTTTCAATTGTGACGCAATTTCTCTTAAAAATAGAAATTATTAGTATTGATACCGATTCATTTTTATGTTTTTAATTAATTTAGAATTACATATGTTTTCAATTACAAATGCTATTCTTACTTTTATTCGTAATTTTGCAAACGACAATATAGAGAAACTTTATGAAAATTAAAACTTCATAAGAATCAAATAGTTTAAAACTTATAAAGAATAAAAAAGATGTTTTTAGGTGCATATTTTACTACAGGAAGAATTATTTTTATGATCTTTTTTGTACTTGCTTTCGGTTCATTAATTGTTTGGAGTTATAGAAAAGATATTAAAAACCATCAACGTTATTATAAAGGTGCAGGCACAAAAGTGATTATCTATGGCGGAATAATCATCGCTACTTTTGTTGCAATCCGTTTTATATTTGGTAATTAATTTTACACTTTTTCTAATGCGCTTAGCGTATCATGATCTAAAATGGTATAGCCTTACTTATTAAAACTTGAGGTTTCTTTGTGTTTTACATCGGTAATTAAATCTTCGAAATTATAGGAATGAATTTGATAGAATACTTGTGAAAAGGATTCTGCGTGATAATTGATAAGGATATATAATTATGCATTTAGCTTTTTCACTTCCTCTTTTAAATACTCAGACAAAGGACTTTCAGCATCAACAGTGCGCACAATTGTCCAAACTGTAGGCAAATACATGATGTTGCTTCGCTCTAATTTTAGTTCATAAAAATCTCTTTTAAACTCGCCTTCTTCATCTTTTCCTGTTGATGTGCAGCACATTACTTGAGCCATCGACATTAATTACGCTTTTCGCATTTTCTTTGGAATGGTATCCAAGGCCTGGGTCTTATGTTTTTCTTACCATTTGATAAAAACACAAAAACCGACTCTTTTAAGAATCGGTTTTTTGAAATTGTATGTTTTAAAAATTTTAATTTTTAGTTCCTAAAAAATTATAATTTTTAGAGTAAAAGAGCATCTGCTCTTCAAAACTCTCAGGCTGTTTTACTAAAATATCTGAAATGGTTTCATTTTCATCTAAAATTGGTGTTAGAACAGGGTTTACAAAACCACTATAAGCTGCCCCTGTAAATTGCGCGTTTCTCTTCATAACTTCTTTATGAATTGCTTGATCTACTTTTACACCATAGCCTTCTACCAAACTTTTAGCAGCCTCAAAATCTCCTTCAGATTTTATACGCTGTGTTTCACGCAACAAGCTGCCAAAAATTTCTCTTAATTTTTCATAATTCGTAATATTGAAATAAGTCTTTCCATTCTCTTTCAAAACCTTTTCTATCACATTTTCTTTCGCACCTTGCTCAAACGCCCAAGCAGAGACCCATTGACGATTAACCATATGATCTTCTTCAATATCATCGCCTAAATTAATTCGTATTAATTGGGTCATTAATCCGTTTCTGATGTAACCATCATAAGCAGCCATTCCTAACTCTATAAAGTTATCAGTTAAGCCTAACTCTTGTAATTTTGAATCCATTAAGTAATACAATCCTACTAAATCTGCACGTCCCTCCTCCATGGTAGAAGCATAATTTTGAAGGGTTTCTTTAGGTTGGCCAATCCCCTTATTTATTTGCCCTGAAGCATGCCCAACAACTTCATGCAAAGCGGTGTGTAATTTATCGGAAATTTGACCATATTTTTCTTCTAATCTGATTTCCTCTTCATCATGTGCAAACTCTTTTAAACGACCTGTACCACCTGCATTATTATAAGCGCCAATAATATTACCAAGAGAAACAGATTTAGAACCATGTTGTTGACGAATCCAATTATTGTTTGGTAAATTTACACCGATTGGTGTGCTTGGAGATGCATCTCCAGCTTCACCTGCAACATTTACGGTTTTGTAAGAAACACCGACAACACTGTCTTTTTTATGCGTTGGATCTAAAGGTGCATTGTCCTCAAACCATTGCGCATTTTCTGATAAAACTTTCATTTTACGGGACATGTCAAAATCTTTAACTTGAACAATCGTTTCATAAGATCCTCTGTATCCTTTCGGATCATTATACACTTCTATAAAACCGTTAATCCAATCAATATTCCCTTCAATAGAAGTTGCCCATGCAATACAATAAGCATCCCAAGTATCTAAGCTTCCTGTTTTATAATAGTCGATTAACAAGCCCAAAGCATTTGCCTGTTTCGCATTTTCTGCGACTCCCTGTGCCTTTTTTAACCAACCAATAACATGATCGATTGCAGTACCATACATTCCGCCTGATTTCCAAACTTTTTCGACAAGCTTTCCATTTTCTCTCACTAATTTAGAGTTTAAACCTGCTTCCACTGGCATACCCTCTGGACCTTTATACGCGGTTTTATAGAAATCTACCACCTCTTTATCTGTAATATCTGGTGCATAAAAGTTAATTGCTGATGACAAAATATTATCAACTCCAGATTTTTTATTTACTTTTTTATTGTCTGCATCATTAAAAAGTACATCAACAATTTCTAAAGACAATTGCGTATCCGAATTTTTCAATAAATAGTTTGTGAAATACTCTTTTGTAAATTTTGGTTTTATTTTATCATTTGAATAATGATGATGAATTCCGTTAGAAAACCAAACTCTTTTTAAATAGGTTTTAAACAATTTAAAATTTTCAGTATCTCTATCTCCAGTATAATTTTTATTGATACTTTCTAATCCTTTTCTTACACTTAAATTATGACGGTAATTTTGATCCCACATAATATCTCTTCCCGATAAACCTGCTTGTGTTAGATAATAAACAAGTTTTTTCTCCTTTAAACTGAGTTCTTCGAAACCCGGTATCTTGTAGCGTAACACTTTAATATCTGCAAATTGCTCTACAAAATAATCAAATTCAATTGCTTCTTTTGTAGCATCTTTATTACCTTCTGGTGCGCAAGAGGTCAATAACATCGCTACTAAAAAAAGATAAATTAGCTGTTTTATTTTCATTTTATTTTGGTTTATAATTGATATATAAATGTACAAATTTTATGTGTGATTTCTTCGGATACTTTTAAGTCTAGCCCAAGTTAATTTATGTCGTTGTGTATACATAACGAAACACCCAATATCTAGTAAAAAGTAAAATAAACTAATACCACTTGGCGGATTATTACTTCGTAGA
The DNA here is from genome assembly GCA_034110665.1 of Polaribacter sp. Classification (GTDB taxonomy): domain Bacteria; phylum Bacteroidota; class Bacteroidia; order Flavobacteriales; family Flavobacteriaceae; genus Polaribacter. The sequence goes on along the minus strand of JAWUYT010000093.1, from coordinate 936 downwards.
AAACCGAAAACTTCAAAAGCAGTATTTGGCCATTGCCAGCATCCAAAGGCGGTGCCTCCAATTTCTAAAATAGCCACTAAAATATACATGGCATAAAAAAACAACCTATCTTTTGGTCTTTTCCAAAGCAATAAAAAAACACAAATTGTCATGAAAAATCCAAAAACATCTGTAAAAAAAAGAAGGTAAATAGTTGCAAAAACCGCAATAATAATTGCAAAAAACTGCTCAACTTCTTTATGGTATTTTCTGACCACTGCTGCTTTGCTAAACATAAAAATTCGGCCATACAAAGCCGCATGCCCTATGGGCACATACAAAGGCACATTTTCTAGTCTATACGTATACATACTTAATCCTCTAGAAAAAAGATATTCTCCTCCAAAACCTAGAATAACGGCATAAATCATGAGTTCTTTTACTCTTGGTATAGATCTAAAATACATTTTAAAAAAACCTGCCAACATTAAAATGTTAATCCAAATTTGAGAATTTGTTACATTTTCAGAAAAATAATTACTATCAAAAAATAAAACAAAAACAAAAAAAACGAAACGCCCAATTTCTCTATTAAAAATAGCAATAATCTGCTTTAAATCTTCTTTAGGAACTAATAATATGCGCATTAATTTGAATATTTAAAACAATCTGTTGTGTGATCATTTACCATACCTACCGCTTGCATATAGGCATAGATTACAGTAGACCCAACAAATTTAAAACCACGTTTTTTTAAGTCTCTAGAAATTTTATCCGATAAAGGCGTTGTTGCTGGCACCTCTTTTCTTTCATTAAATCGATTGATGATGGGTTTGCTCGCTACATAAGCCCAAATAAATTTAGAGAAAGAACCGAATTCTTGCTGGACTTCCATAAATAATTGTGCGTTGGAAATGGCACTTCTAACCTTTAGTTTATTTCTGACAATGCCTGCAT
>JAWUYT010000092.1:0-14605 GCA_034110665.1 Polaribacter sp. | reverse complement strand
TAATAAAAAATGGCACTAACAGAATCAAACGAATTTGCAATAGCAACTAAAGCTCCAGACTTTAAGTTAATAAATACAGTTGATGATGCTGTTGTTTCTTTAGAGGAGTTAAAAGGAGAGAAAGGAACCGTTATTATGTTTATCTGTAATCATTGTCCGTTTGTAATTCATGTGAATGATGGGTTGGTGAAAATGGCGAATGAATATCAACAAAAAGGAATCAGTTTTATTGCGATCAGTTCTAATGATGTTGAAAATTATCCAGAAGATTCTCCAGCGCTAATGAAGCAACTAGCTAAAGATTTAAAGTACCCATTTCCTTATTTGTATGACGAAAATCAAGAAGTAGCAAAAAAATATAATGCTGCTTGTACTCCAGAGTTTTATGCTTTTGATGAAGATTAAAAGTCAGTCTATCACGGACAGTTAGATAACTCTAGGCCAGAGAATGGCAAGTCAGTTACAGGAAGTGATTTACGAAAATCTTTAGATTTTTTATTAGAAAAAAAACCTGTTTTAGAAAATCAAAAACCGAGTATGGGTTGTGGTATTAAATGGAAATTATAAAAAAAAAAGAGAAGATTAATTTTCATATTCTTCTTTGTTTGGTTCTTTAATTTGACCCTGTTGTTTACCAAATTGTTGTAATTTTTGTTTTCTATAATTTTGAAGTTCTTTTCTTGAATCTTCTTTAGGCCCTTCTTGTTCTTCCTGTTCTTCTTCTTCTTCTTCTTCTTCTTTTGAAAAGTCATTTAAAACTATAGGTTTCTTAATAAAGAAAGGTTCTTGTCGATTATTTTCCATTTTAATAACCCTACCTTGTGCTTTAGCTTCTAGATCTAATACTACACCAAAGATGATTGCAACTAAAAGAGCTCCAATTACAGAAAATTGACCAAAAGAATAGAACAATATAATACTAGAAAATAGCCATAAAGCCATTCCTTTACTCACGTAATGGTTTTCAGAAATAATTGAAAATTTATCAGATAAAAAATATTCAAAAGAAGTAAGTTCTTTATTTAAATTCTTTTTTGTGGGATATAAATTATTTTTTAAGTTTAGAGATAATAATTTAGTTTCTAAATCTTTCTTTTGATTTGAATTAAAATCTCTTTGTTGAAGATCTAAAAGTATTGTAATAAATTTAGCGTAAATTTTTGACTCAGTCTTATCTTCAGTATTATTTTTTAATTTGTAAAAAATAATTAAGGCTTCATCGACTTTCATATTTTGGTAGTAATTAATGATGATAAAAAATATAATTTATAAATAGGACTAATATCTTGTTCAAACATTAACAAATCTTTTAATAATATAAGCTAAGATATAAAAAAAACATTGATATTCTATGTGTATTTAATCTATTTTATTTTTTATAATTGAATTTAGTAAGAAGGAAACATAAATAGATTTAGGTGTTTCGTCAAAAACTTACTTTTAAACTAGAAACCGAGTAAGGGTCGTATTATAAAGTGGAAGTAAATTTATGTTTTTAGATTCTTTGACTTTAAAATTTTGTTAAACAAAAGTTTCATTTGTTATTTTTTTGTAACTTTACATTTAATATGAAGCAAGTATTATCTAAATTAATGTCAATATTAATGGCCTTTGTAGTGCTATTTTCTACAATGTCGTTTACTATTAACATGCATTATTGTGGCGATACTCTGGTAGAAACTGCAGTTTTTCAAAAAGCAAAAGGTTGCGGAATGGAAATGCAAAAATCTTCAACTGAAGCTTGCGTCGTTGTAAAAAAGAACTGTTGCAAAGATGAGCAATTACTAATTGATGGTTTAGATGAATTACAAACGCAAGTTGAAGCTATTTCTTTTGAGCAGCAAGTAGTTATAGCCTCATTTTTATATACTTATAATAACCTTTTTGAAGGTTTAGATGAAAATGTAACTTCTTATAGAGCATACCAACCACCGCTCGTCATAAAGGAACTCTACAAGATTGACGAGACGTATTTAATTTGATTTTTAAACAATAGACGACGTTGTCCTATAGCTGAAATGTTATAAGGATGATTTGTTGTATTCGATGTTTTTCTAACGTCAATGTCTAACTGTTTAATAATCAAAGCTAATGCTAAATAAAAGCATCAAATTTTTAATAGAGAACAAACTAGTAGCAGTGCTATTACTCGTCCTTTTTATGGGGTGGGGAACGGTCAATGCACCTTTTAATTGGGATACAGGATTTTTACCTAGCAATCCTGTGGCGGTAGATGCCATTCCTGATATTGGAGAAAACCAACAAATTGTCTTTACAAAATGGGAAGGTCGCTCACCACAAGATATTGAAGACCAAATTACCTATCCGTTAACTACTTCTTTACTTGGTATTCCCGGTGTAAAGACGATTCGTAGTTCATCTATGTTTGGTTTTTCAAGCATTTATATCATTTTTGAAGAAGATATAGCGTTTTATTGGAGCCGAAGTCGCATCCTCGAAAAACTAAACTCTTTGCAAAGTGGTTTACTTCCTGAAGGCGTAAATCCTTCTTTGGGACCCGATGCAACAGGTTTAGGACAAATTTTTTGGTATACGCTATAATGTCGAGACGAATAAGGAACTGCAACTGGTGGTTGGGATTTACAAGAATTACGAAGCATTCAAGACTACTATGTAAAATATGCATTATCATCTGCAAGTGGTGTTTCTGAAGTTGCTTCAATTGGTGGATATGTTCAAGAATACCAAGTAGATGTTAATCCAGAGTTGATGCGTCAATATAATATTGGTTTGAATCAGGTTGTTAAAGCGGTCAAGGAAAGTAATAAAGACATTGGTGCACAAACATTAGAAATAAATCAAGCAGAATATTTAGTGCGTGGTTTAGGGTATGTAAAGTCCATTTCAGATATAGAAAATGCGGTTGTTACTTCCGAAGATTATACGTCAATTAAAATTAAAGACATTGGAAAAGTATCATTAGGTCCCGGAGCACGACGAGGTATATTAGATAAGGAAGGTGCAGAAGTAGTTGGTGCTGTGGTCGTGGCGCGTTATGGTGCAAATCCAATGGAAGTTATTACCAATGTTAAAGAGAAAATTAAGGAATTAAGTACCGGTTTACCTTCAAAAGTCTTAGCAGATGGTAGCACTTCACAAGTCACAATAGTTCCTTTTTATGATAGATCCGAGCTTATTCAAGAAACACTAGGTACGTTAAATGAAGCCTTAACATTAGAGATTTTAATTACGATTCTGGTTATTCTCATTATGGTTTTTAATTTAAGAGCATCTATTTTAATTTCTGGATTATTACCCGTTGCTGTCTTAATGGTATTTATCGCAATGAAGTTTTTTAACGTAGATGCAAATATTGTAGCGTTGTCTGGTATTGCAATTGCTATTGGTACCATGGTTGATGTAGGCGTCATACTTTCGGAGAATATTATTAGGCATCTCGATGAAGATGATAAAGTCATTAAAATAGTGCAAGGAACAAGCGGCGATGCGTCTCCTAAAAAACGTCCGATTAATGAAATCGTTTATAATGCTACAACAGAAGTATCTGGCGCGATTGTTACCGCAGTAATGACTACTATTATTAGTTTTATTCCGGTTTTTACAATGATTGGTGCAGAAGGAAAATTATTTAGACCACTAGCCTTTACAAAAACTTTTGCGTTAACAGCATCTTTAATTGTTGCTTTATTTCTAATTCCGCCTTTTGCAGCCTATTTATTTAGAAGGAAACGCATTAAGAAAAGCTTTAATTATGCTTTAAATATTGGTCTATTACTGTTAGGCTTGGTGGCTATTTTAAATGGTTACTGGTTAGGGCTAATTTTAATCACTTTTGGGTTTGTAGGACTATTGAAACTTCAAGAAAAACTAATTAAAAATCAAGCAAACAATATTAATATTGTTGTTTCTGCCTTGGCAATTGTATTTCTTTTAGCTGAATATTGGAGACCATTAGGGGTTGATAAAAGTATCTTTTGGAACCTCATTTTTGTAAGTATTATTTGTTTTGGACTATTGGGTGTTTTTATATTATTCAGAAACTATTATACACGTATTTTAAGATGGTGTTTGGATAATAAGATTTTGTTCTTGTCTTTACCAACAGCCATTGTTATTGCTGGTTTTTTTATTATGAAAAATACTGGAAAAGAGTTTATGCCATCCTTAAATGAAGGGTCATTTTTATTGATGCCAACCTCGATGCCTCATTCTGGTGTTGCCGAAAACAAACGTGTTTTACAACAATTAGATATGGCAGTAGCTAATATTCCAGAAATTGAAACGGTAGTAGGTAAAGCAGGTAGAACAGAATCGGCTTTAGATCCTGCACCATTATCTATGTACGAGAATATTATTCAGTATAAACCTGAATATATGCTTAATGAAAACGGAGAACGTCAACGTTACAAAGTCAATAATGAAGGCGAATATGTATTAAAGAATGGATTATCATTGCGAGCGGAACAACGTGAGGCATGGCAATCTATTAATGCAAAGAGACAACTCATCCCAGACAATGATGGTGAGTTTTACAGAAATTGGCGACCAGAAATAGCATCACCCGATGATATTTGGAAAGAAATTATAAAAGTCACCAAATTACCAGGAGTAACCTCAGCACCCAAACTACAGCCTATTGAGACACGATTGGTAATGTTACAGACAGGAATGCGAGCGCCAATGGGAATAAAAGTAAAAGGACAAGATTTAAAACAAATAGAAGCTTTTGGAGTACAATTGGAAAGTATTTTAAAACAAGCAGAAGGTGTTAAGCAAGAAGCCGTATTTGCAGACCGTATTGTTGGTAAACCTTATTTACTAATTGATATTGATAGAGAAAAAATTGCACGTTACGGTATCTCAATAAAAGATGTACAAGATGTATTAAAAATTGCTGTTGGCGGAATGATATTAACTCAAACTGTTGAAGGTCGTGAACGTTATGGCGTGAGAGTTCGTTATCCAAGAGAATTACGAGCAAATCCGAGCGATTTAAATAACATCTATATTCCTGTTGGAAAAGGCAATCAAGTACCTTTAAGTGAGCTGGCAACGATTCGGTATGAACAAGGTCCGCAAGTTATTAAAAGTGAAGATACTTTTTTAGTAGGGTATGTATTATTTGATAAATTAGATGGTTTTGCAGAGGTAAGTGTAGTTGAAAATGCTCAAGCATTAATTCAACAAAAAATTGATTCAGGTGAATTGGTCGTTCCAAAAGGGATTAACTATAAATTCACAGGAACTTATGAAAATCAATTAAGAGCAGAAGAAACATTATCGGTGGTTGTGCCTATTGCTTTAGCCATTATCTTTTTGATTCTATATTTTCAATTCCGTTCTGTTTCAACATCTTTAATGGTATTTACAGGAATAGCAGTGGCATTTGGTGGTGGATTTATAATGATTTGGCTTTATGGCCAGGAATGGTTTTTAAACTTCAATTTCTTTGGAGAAAATTTACGTGATTTATTTCAAATGCATCCTATTAACTTAAGTGTGGCTGTTTGGGTTGGGTTTATTGCATTATTCGGAATTGCAACCGATGATGGTGTGGTAATGGCCACTTATTTGACGCAAACTTTTGATAGAAATACACCAGAAAATAAAAAAGAAATTAGAGCCACCATTGTCGAAGCAGGAGAGAAGCGTATTCGTCCATGTTTGATGACTACCCCAACGACAATATTAGCTTTATTACCAATTTTAACATCAACAGGGCGCGGAAGTGATATTATGGTTCCTATGGCGATTCCAAGTTTTGGTGGGATGTTAATAGCATTAATTACTTTGTTTGTTGTACCAGTTTTATTTAGCTGGAAACAAGAATATCAACTTAAAAGAAGAGTAAAATGAAATATACAAATTTCAATATAAAATTAGTCTTGGCTCTTGGTTCTTGTTTTTTGAGTCTCTTTATGAATGCGCAACTATTAGAACCGTTTATTGATGAAGCGTTATCAAATAGTCCAGAAATTCAAAAATTTGAATTGCAATACAGTATTGCTTCTGAAAAAATAAATGAAGTACATACGATGCCTAATACCGAATTTGGTGTTGGCTATTTTGTAAGCGAACCAGAAACTCGAACAGGTGCTCAACGATTTAAAGTATCGGTCAAGCAAATGTTGCCTTGGTTCGGTAATATTACCGCAAGAGATAATTATGTAAGTTCTTTGGCAGACGCTAAATATGAAGATATTGTAATTGCTAAAAGAAAACTAATGGCTTCGGTATCACAATCGTATTACAATTTGTATGCGAATATGGCAAAGCAAGAAATATTAATAGAAAACATTAGTCTGCTTGAAACCTATGAAACATTAGCACTAACATCCGTTGAGGTGGGCAAAGCATCAGTAGTAGATGTATTGAGATTACAAATGCGTCAAAATGAAATGGAGCAACTAAATACGGTTTTAAAGCAACAATACTTAGCAGAACAAACAAGGTTTAATAAATTCTTAAATCGAGATAAAGACATTGCCGTGAATGTTATAAACGAATTGAATATCCCTTTTGAAGACTTTGAAATTAATGCTGAAAATTTGGTATTACACTCCGAGTTATTGAAATACGATAAACTCTACTACTCGGTCGAACAATCTGAATTATTAAACCAAAAAGAGAGCAATCCTATGATTGGTTTTGGTTTGGATTATATAAATGTTGAGAGGCGTCCAAATTTAGATTTTAGCGACAATGGTAAGGATGTAGTCATGCCAATGGTTTCAATATCAATTCCAATTTTCAACAACAAATACAAATCTAAAACGAAACAAAACGAGTTGCAACAACAAGAGATTTTATCTCGAAAACAAGAACGTTTCAATACTTTAGAAACACTTTTAGACAAAGCAATAAACGATAGAATTTCTGCAAGAATAAGTTATTCCACTCAAACAAAAAATTTAAAGCAGGCCAAATATGCAGAAGGAATCTTAATAAAAAGTTATGAAACCGGAACGATAGATTTTAATGACGTGTTGGATATTCAGGAATTGCAATTAAAGTTTCAAATAAACAAAGTAGAGTCGGTGAAAACGTATTACATGCAAACGACTATTATTAACTATTTAACAAATTAATATCATGAAATATATTTATACAATAGAAGGCATGACTTGCGGTGGTTGCAAAGCGTCCGTTGAAAAATATTTAAACGAAATAGACCACATTACCAAAGTTTCTATTCATCTTGAAAAAGGTGAAGCCGAAGTTATAATGGATAAAAATATTACAACAGAAGTGCTGCAAAAAGCATTGCCAAAAAAATATACCTTATCTAAAAAACCAGCAAAAAATGTGTTTGTGTCTTCAAGTATTTCGTCGATACCAAAGCTAGAAGAAGAGAGCAAATTGCAGCAACTAAAGCCTTTATTACTCATTCTCTTTTATATCGCTTCGGCGAGCATATTACTTCATTATAAAGCCTGGAGTTTGAACGAGTTTATGCTCGATTTTATGGGTTTATTTTATATTGTATTTAGCTTCTTTAAAATGTTAGATTTAAAAGGGTTTCCTGAGTCATTTAAAATGTATGACCCTTTAGCAAAGCGAATTCCCATTTATGGATGGATTTATCCTTTTATTGAAACTGCTTTGGGTTTAATGTTCTTATTGCGATTTGAAGTGAATTTAGCGTTGATTGTTACACTTATCGTATTAGGAATAACAACTATTGGAGTCACAAAAACACTTTTAGATAAAAAATCAATTCGTTGTGCTTGCTTAGGTACTGCACTTAAATTACCTATGACTGAAGCCACCTTCATAGAGAATGCTATTATGATTGTAATGGCTGTATTAATGCTTTTAAACATATTTTAAATTAATAGATTATGAGAAAATTACTTACAATACTTTGCTTCGCTATTTTAGTTGTTGGGTGTAAAAATCAAAACAAGAGTAAAAAGAAAGAAATACACATTCAGCATGAAACAAAACAGCAAGTAAAACCGACAAAAAAGAAGGTTTTAAGTCCGCATGAAACTACAATGTCAATGATTGGAGATGCTCATATTCATATCGATTATTCATCACCAGGAGTTAGAAATAGAATTATATTTGGTGGGTTGTTAGCCTATGATATGGTTTGGCAAGCAGGAGCGCACAACGCAACTTGGCTAGAAACAAACCAAGATTTAATTCTTGATGGTAAAACACTTCCTGCAGGTAAATATGGGTTTTTTACAATTCCTTCAAAAAAGGAGTGGACCATCATTTTTAATACCAATTGGGATCAACATGGAAAAGATGAATATGATGAAAAAGAGGATGTTTTACGATTTAAAGTTAAATCAATTCTTTCTGAAACAACAACAGAACATTTAGAATATAAAGTGAAAAAGATAAGTGATACTGAAGGTTCAATTTCATTGGCTTGGGAAAAAGTTTTGATTGATTTTAATTTTATAGTAAAGTAATGATAAAACGATTAGAAAATGAAAAATAAAAAAACAGTAATTTATATAGGTATTCTTGCCGTTGGTGTTTTATTAGGTTGGTTGCTTTTTGGAGGAGCTTCAACGTCTAAAACAGTGCATAATCACGATGAAATGTCAGAAACTAATAAAATGTGGACTTGCTCGATGCATCCTCAAATTATGCAGCCAGAAGCTGGTGATTGTCCTATTTGCGGCATGGATTTAATTCCTGCAGCAACAAGTGAAGATGGTTTAAATGCGGATGAGTTTAAACTCACAGAAAATGCAATGTCTTTAGCAAATATTCAAACTTCAGTTGTTGGTAAGATCACAAATAAAGATGTGACTACTACCCTATCCGGAAAAATAGCAGAAAATGAAGAAGCAAATGAAGTGCAAACAAGTTATTTTTCGGGCAGAATAGAACGTTTGTATATAAACTCGACCGGAGAAAAAGTGCAAAAAGGGCAACTATTAGCAACAATTTATTCACCAGAATTATTTGCAACACAGCAAGAATTAATAACCACGGCTTCCTTAAAAGAAACAAAGCCTGAATTGTACAATGCGGTTCGTAACAAACTAAAATTATTAAAGGTTTCTGAAAGTCAGATTGCAAAAATTGAAGAAACTGGCAAAGTGACACAATACTTTTCCTTATTCGCAAGAGTTTCAGGAATTGTATCCCAAAAATTAGTTGTACAAGGAGAAACTGTAGCAGAAGGGCAACCTTTGCTAAAAATTGCAAACCTAAATACAGTTTGGGCAAACTTTGATGTGTATGAAAATCAGATGAATCAATTTAAAAAAGGGCAAGATATTTTAATCACAACAAATGCAAATAAAAGCACAGAAATCAAAGGAAAGGTTGCTTTTATAGATCCTATTTTAAATCAAAATACAAGAACTCTAAAGTTGAGAGTTGTTCTGAATAATAAAGAACAGTTATTGAAACCAGGGATGTTTGTAAAAGGAGTAATCACAAATGTAAACAGCAACAGCAAACAAAAATTAATAGTTCCTGCATCCGCAGTTTTATGGACCGGAAAAAGATCTGTGGTTTATGTAAAAACCAATCCTGATGAACTAATTTTTGAAATGCAAGAAATTACATTAGGCAATAAGATTGGTGCTACCTATGAAATTTTAGAGGGTTTAGAAAATGGAGATGAAATAGTGACAAACGGAACCTTTACAGTAGATGCAGCTGCGCAATTACTAGGCAAAAAATCGATGATAAATGGAAAAGGTAGAAAAGAAATGACTGAACATGAAGGACATCTTGGCATTGAGAACACGGCTTCTGCAAAGAATGAAAACTATACGAACATCAATAAAAGAATAAACGTCTCAAAAGATTTTCAACAACAATTAAAAATGGTTTTTGAGGAGTACATCAGCTTAAAAGATGTTTTCGTGAAAGGCAATTCAAAAGACGGAATTGAAATATCAAAAAAACTAATCAACAAACTATCTAACGTTGATATAAAATTATTAAAAAACAAAGAAGTACATAAAAATTGGATATCGATTGAAAAAATTATAAAAGCATCAGCAACTTTAATTTCAAAAACTGCTAATCTTAAAGAACAAAGAAATCATTTCAAACATATATCCTATGCACTCACAAATGCTATTGAAATATTTGGCATCAATGAAAAAGTATATCATCAATTTTGCCCAATGGTAGATGGTAATAAAGGCGCATATTGGTTGAGTAAAGAGGAAAAAGTAATCAATCCTTATTTTGGAGATGCCATGCTAACATGCGGAGAAGTAAAACAAATAATAGAATAATAATTAAATTTTTAAACAATGAAAAAGGTAATTTTAAGTATCGCTGTAATCGCTGTAATGAGTTTAACAAGTTGTAAAAACGACAACAAACCAAAAGAAGAAACACCCCCAGAAACAACCACAGAAGTAACTGCAGAAATGGCAACAACAGCTATTTCATTTGGTGTTAGAGGAAATTGCGGAATGTGTAAAACCACCATAGAAGAGTCAGTAAATGGGGTTGAAGGCATTTCTAAAGCCACTTGGGATAAAGATAAAAAGAAAATAGCTGTTTCTTTTGATGCTACAAAAACGGATGCAATGACAATTCATAAAGCAATTGCAACCTCTGGTTATGACACCGAAAAAATGGCTGGTAATAAAGAAGCTTATGAAAATTTACCAGGTTGCTGCAAATATAATCATGATATGGAAATGAATATCCAATAACCAATTATTTTTAAATTATCTTGAACAAAATTGGTGCAGGTAATTTTTCATTTAAAAGAATGATAATAGAAAACACAAAGAAGCAAACGAACCAATGCACGTCTTTACAGGAATAAAACCAAAGGTTTTAAAAAAGTTGAACAGTGTGTGTTTTTTATAGACGGTAAAAATTATTTCAATGAACTAGCAATAAACTTGTTATCCTTTTATTTTTGATTCCAATAAAAAATTAACGCAACTTTTGTTTAACATAAAATCAAAATAGTTAAACAATTCGTACCTTTGTTGAAATACCAAGCTTTACCTCACATGAAATATTTTAATATTAATGACATTGATAGTTTAGATAAAATCTTTAGAATAAACTTAATAAACAGTTGCTCTGGTTTTAAGTCAGCAAATTTATTAGGAAGTATTTCTGCAGAAGGCAATACAAATCTTGCTGTTTTTAGTTCGGTAACGCACTTAGGTTCAAATCCACCAACTTTGGGTTTTATATTAAGACCCACAACGGTTCCTAGAGATACGTACAAAAATATAAGAGATACTGGTGTTTTTACCATCAATCATATTTTTGAAGATATTATTGAAGAAGCGCATCACACCTCAGCAAAATATCCAGGTGATGTTTCGGAATTCGATATAACTGGTCTGGAAGCAGAATTTAAAGAAGCTTGTATCGCTCCTTTTGTAAAAAATTCTCCTGTGCAAATGGAAATGAAATATGTGGAGGAAGTATATATTAAATCGAATGACGTTTTAATGATTGTGGCACAAATTGAAAAATTATTTGTGAATGAAAAATTAATTCACAAAGACGGATTTATAGATTTGTCAGCAGGAAAAGTAGTATCGATAAATGGATTAGATGGTTATGCCGTTCCAAAACTAAAAGAAAGATTCGGATACCAAAGACCAAAAAAATAAATAAGAAATGAAAATATTAGTTACAGGTGCAACAGGGTACATTGGCAAAAGGTTAATACCACTATTAATCAATGATGGTCATGTAGTTGTTTGTCCTGTAAGAGACGTGAAAAGAGCAGAAAGTTACTTTAGAGAAGAACAAAATATTATTTTAATTGAAGCCGATTTTTTACAGGCAGGTTCCTTAAACGATATTCCTAAAGACATAGAAGTTGCTTATTATTTAATACACTCCATGTCTAATTCTGCCAAAGAATTTCATATTCTTGAAGAAAAATGCGCTTTTAATTTTAAACGGTTTGCAGAAAACACGGAATTAAAACAAGTTATCTATTTAAGTGGAATTACAAACGACACTAAACTCTCTAAACATTTATTATCCCGTAAAAATGTTGAGAAAACATTAAGTTCTAGCAAATATGCCTTAACAACTTTTAAAGCGGGAATCATTGTTGGTTCAGGAAGTTCTTCTTTTGAAATTATTAGAGATATTGTAGAAAAGTTACCCGTAATGATAGCCCCAAAATGGCTCAACACGAAAACGCAACCATTAGGTATTAGGGATGTTTTAACCTTTTTACACAAAGCCTTATCTAACGAACAATTGTATAACACTTCTTATGATGTTTTTGGTCCAGAAATTATGACTTACAAAGAAATGTTATTAGAATTTGCAGAGTTTAGAAAGCTAAAAAGAACCATTAGGATAGTGCCCGTAATGACGCCAAAATTATCTTCTTACTGGCTTTATTTTGTAACCTCAACCTCTTATAAATTAGCCGCTACTTTAGTAAATTCTATGGGTGTAGAAGTAATTGGAAACAAAAGCAACATCAATAAAATTTTAGACATTACACCAATGTCTTACAAGAAAGCGCTAGAATTGGCGTTCAAAAAAATAGAACAAAATAGTATCATTTCTAGTTGGAAAGATTCCTACATAAGCAGCGGCAAGCTGCATGGTTTCGTAGACCAATTTATAAATGTGCCAGAATATGGCTGCTTTAGAGATTTTAAACAAAGAAAAGTAAAAAACAGAAAAATAGTTCTTGATAGAATTTGGGCTATTGGTGGAGAAACTGGTTGGTATTATGGTACTTTTCTTTGGAAAATTCGAGGGTTTTTAGATCAATTTTATGGAGGCGCAGGTTTGCGAAGAGGAAGAAGACATCCTACGGAATTAAATGTTGGGGATGCTTTAGATTTTTGGCGTGTTATTTTTGCCGACAAAGAAAAAGGCAGGTTGTTATTATATGCAGAAATGATCATGCCAGGAGAAGCTTGGTTAGAGTTTAAGGTTAAAGATGGAGTGCTTTATCAAACAGCCACTTTTAGACCTCGCGGTTTAGCCGGTCGGTTATATTGGTATGCTGTGATGCCTTTTCATTGGTTTGTTTTTAATGGAATGATAAATAACGTGAATAAGCTATCATGAAAAAACAACATTTACCTGAAAAAGAATGCCCAGTCTGTAACAGACCTTTTTCATGGAGAAAAAAGTGGGAAAAAAATTGGAACGAAGTTAAATTTTGTAGCGAAAAATGCAGGAGAAACAAGAAAACACAGGAATAGTATGGTTTCGTAATAACTTACGAACGAAAGATAATAGTTCTTTAAAAAAGGCAATTGACAATCATGATAAAGTGATTGCCATATATGTTTTTGATCCCAAAAGTTTTAAAAAGGATTCATTCGGATTTAAAAAAACAGAAAAATATAGAGCGCAATTTTTAATTGAAACCATTGCAAATCTTAAAGAAAATTTAGCCAAATTAAATATTACGCTCCTCACCTACTTTGAGCTTCCTGAATTGGTTTTTAAAAATATATGCATCCATTTTAAAATTGATGCAATTTACACCCAAAAAGAATGGACTCCAGAGGAAAGTAAAACCAACACTTTGATCAAAGAATCCATTTCTGAATCCATCAATTTTGTTGAAGATTATGATCAGTTTTTATATCACCCAGACACGGTGAGCAAAAAATTTGAGAACATTCCGGATGTTTTTACGGGGTTTAGAAAAAAGCTAGAAAAGTATGTAGAAATTTTACCTGAAAGTACGATTTCAAAATTATCTGCGGATAATCTAATTGAAAACAAGACAGAAATTCCCTCTTTAAAAGTATTGGGTTTTGATGCTTTTAAAATCCATAGAAATTCTACTTTTCCTTTTTTAGGAGGAGAAACGGAAGCTCTAAAAAGGATCGATTATTCATTTTTTGAAAATAAAAAAGTTGGCTTTTATAAACAAACCAGAAATGGTTTAGTTGGTGGTGATTATTCTACAAAATTTTCGGCTTGGTTGGTAAATGGAAGTTTGTCTGCTAAAACTATTTATTATAAAATTAAGGAATATGAAAAAGAATTCGGTTCAAATCAATCTACCTATTGGGTTGTTTTCGAATTGATTTGGAGAGATTATTTTAAATACATCTCTTTAAAATACGAATCTAAAATATTTAAAATTGGCGGAATTCTAAACAGACAGTACGATTGGAGTACTGATCAAAAGGTTATTCAACAATGGATTGATGGCGAAACCAAAGATGATTTTGTAAATGCAAACATGATTGAAATTAGAGAAACTGGCTGGATGAGCAATAGAGGTCGACAAAATGTAGCTTCTTACTTTGCAAAAGAATTATTAGTAGACTGGCGCATTGGTGCATCTTATTTTGAGTCGTTATTACTCGATTACGATGTACATAGCAATTACGGCAATTGGATGTATGTTGCTGGAGTTGGCAATGACCCTAGGGATAGAAAATTCAATACACAATTGCAGGCAGAGCGATATGATGGCAATCATAAGTACAGAAAGATTTGGTTAGAAAAAACATTGTTTTAACAAGACAATAATCTTACAAATATGTATGACCTTTAAGATATAAAAATAAAATTCAATAAAACCTGTACCTTTTTAAAGCGTACAGGAAACAAAAAACAAATGAAAAAGTTACGCTTACTTTTAGGAGATCAATTAAATAGCAATCATTCTTGGTATCAAGAGTTAGATGAGCAAATCGTATACTGTTTTTTC
>JAWUYT010000091.1:0-29385 GCA_034110665.1 Polaribacter sp. | reverse complement strand
ATCATTTATAAAAAACAACAAAGCCATTTCTTGGGTTTTAGGATTTCAGTTATTTAGATTGATTTTATTACCATTTATGGGTTTAATGCCTCAAGATGCTTACTATTACCTGTACGGGCAAAATTTATCACTTTCTTATTTTGATCATCCAGGAATGATTGGTTATATTTTAAGAATCTTTACAGAAATCTTTGGTCAATCGATTTTTACCATAAAACTTGCTGACTTTGTAATTACCTCCTTAACCATATTAAGTTTCTATAAATTAGCTTCTTACTTTTTATCACAGCAAAAACAACAAAGAGCTTTTGTTTTATTAGCTTCTACCATTTTTGTCTCTATTTTATCTTTTAATTCTACCCCAGATGTTCCATTATTGTTATTTTGGACCTTGAGTTTAATCTGTTTATTCAAAGCAATTTTTGAAGAAAAAAAGTGGTTTTGGGTTTTAGGCGGAATTGCTATGGGTTTAGCTTTTAACAGCAAATACACGGCGTTATTATTACAAATAGGGCTGATCGCCTTTCTTATTTTTTCAAATAAATATAGAAAATTATTTCTTTCTCCTTGGCTATGGGTTTCCTTAATCATTTCTTTTGCCGTCACATTTCCTGTTTGGTATTGGAACTACCAAAATGAATTTGCATCCTTCGCTTTTCAATCATCAGAAAGAACAAGTTCAATTTCAGAGTTTAAATTTTCCTCAAAATATTTCTTTGGAGCCATTGGACATCAAATGTTCTTATTGTTACCAGTGTTGTTTTTAATTTGTATCACATTTACGTACAAATATATAAAACGAGCTTTGTTAAAATTTAAAATTCCACAAGCCAAAACTTTGTTTTTACTAGCCTTTTTTATTCCGACTTTTGTTGGATTCTTTAGCCTAACTCCTATTTATTGGGTAAAATTAAACTGGATGATGCCTTCTTATATTACAGGAATCATTTTATCCGGAATGTTTATCAGTAAAAAATTATTAAAAGTTCAACTTGTCTTTTCCATCGTTTTTCATGTACTCTTTAGTTTGCAAATTTTATTTTACTTCGTTCCAATTAAAAGTGATGATACTTGGGTTGGATGGAAAGAATTAGCCATAGAAACTGAAAAAATACAAAATAAATATCCAAAAACATTTGTGTTTTCTGGCGACAATTATAAAACCTCTGCTTGCTTAAACTTTTTTATGAGTGATAAAGTATATGCACAAAACATTATAGGCTTGCCCGCTTTACACTTTGATTATCTCGGAGACAATTTATCAACTTTAGATAACAAAAACGGAATTTTTATTGACTCTGACAAACGTTTTAAAAGTGATAAATTTAAAGGAACTCACAATCCGTTATTAAATAAATACTTTGACTCCGTGACGGAATTAGAACCTATTATTATAAAAATAGACAATAAAGAATCTCGTAAGTTCTGGGTTTTCTATTGTACTAACTATCAGAGTAAAAAATAGTCGTTTTTAGTTTTATCAATAAAAAATAATTGTTACTTTTGCAAACGCTAAATTAACCTCTGACGAAAAAATCGTGAACGTTACTTTACAAAAATTATAAATATTAAGATATGGAAGCTTTATTAAAGTTTGTTCAAGACGAATTTGTAACAAGAAAAGAATTCGCAGAATTCGCAGCAGGTGATACTATTACTGTGTATTACGAAATTAAGGAAGGTGAAAAAGTACGTACTCAGTTTTTTAGAGGTGTTGTTATTCAAAGAAAAGGAATTGCAGCTTCTGAAACATTTACAATTAGAAAAATGTCTGGCACTGTTGGTGTAGAAAGAATTTTCCCTGTGAACTTACCTTCTATTCAAAAAATCGAAGTTAATAAAAGAGGAAAAGTACGTAGAGCTCGTATTTACTACTTTAGAGGTCTTACAGGTAAGAAAGCTAGAATTACTGAAAAAAGAAGATAATCTCTTTTTAAAAATTTATATTTTAAAGCGTTGTGAAAATTCACAACGCTTTTTTTAATCAACAAATGTTCATAACTATAGTTAATATCTTGCTCATTTCTATTTGGTTAAAAATTTTGCTATTTTAGAAATCAACTGTATATTTAAATCATAATAAACAATTTAGTCAAACTAATTAATCCTCAAAAAATTAAAAAAGAGATTAAATGTAAATTTATAAAGTAACGTTCTTTATTTATTGCTTGTCCAAATATTATATTTTTAAAAGATATATGACCTTTAAAAGTCTTCTTTTATAGATTTTAATTTAACAGATAGCAATATCAACCTAAAATAGTGAAGTATAATTTCTTGTATAAAATAGAAATATAAGATTATTCTTATTTATTTTGTAGCAATACAAAGTAGTTTCAAAACTATTTTAAAGAAGCCATATTATAACAAGAAATTGTTTGATATGGCTTTTATTTTTACCTCTTCTAAGTTCTATTTCAAAAATTATAATAAATGTAATAAAATGCCCTAATTAATAGCATTTAACCAATAAAAATACGAACTTAAATCCTTAAATTTGCTCGCTTTCAAAATGAGGACTTTATATTTAGAAAGTATTTTATTCTTACAATTATTTAAAATACAATTTACATGAGCAAAATGGCTAAAATAATATATACAAAAACAGATGAGGCACCTGCTTTAGCAACTCGTTCTTTCTTGCCTATCGTAAAAGCGTTTACAAAATCATCAAGCATAGAAATTGAAGTAAAAGACATTTCTTTAGCGGCTAGAATTCTTGCAAATTTTTCTGATTATTTAACGGCTGAGCAAAAAGTTGAGGATGCTCTTGCTATATTAGGAGATTTAGCAAAAAATCCAGAGGCCAACATTATAAAACTGCCAAATATTAGTGCGTCTGTATCACAATTAAAAGGGGCAATTTCTGAATTACAAGCTTTAGGTTACGATTTACCTAATTTTCCTGAAAATGCTAAAACCGATGACGAAAAAAGTCTTTTAACAAGATATAATAAAATTAAAGGTTCGGCTGTAAACCCGGTTTTAAGAGAAGGTAATTCAGACAGAAGAGCACCAAAAGCTATTAAAAACTATGCTCGTAAAAATCCACATTCTATGGGGATTTGGAGTCTGGAGTCTAAAACGCATGTTGCTACAATGACCAATGGAGATTTTTTTCATAACGAAAAATCTTTAACTATAAAAAAACCAACCTCCATAAGCATTCAGTTTATTACAGAAAATGGAACTAAGAAAGTTTTAAAAGAGAATTTCAGCTTATTAGCAGATGAAATTATTGATGCTACTGTCATGAGCAAAAAAGCATTGATTGATTTTTTAGAGGATCAATATAAAGATTCTTTGGATAAAAATGTTTTATTTTCTTTACACATGAAGGGAACCATGATGAAGGTAAGTGATCCTATTATTTTTGGTCATGCAGTTCGAGTATATTTCGCAGATTTATTCAAAAAGCATGGCAAAACGTTTAAGAAAATTGGGGTCAATGTAAATAATGGTTTGGGAAATCTTCTTGGAAAATTAAGTGAGTTACCAAAAGAAAAACGTGATGAAATTAGGCAGGATATCAGATATGCTTTTGATCATGGTCCTGAAATAGCGATGGTAAATTCTGATAAAGGAATTACTAATTTACATGTACCTTCAGATATTATAATAGATGCTTCAATGCCAGCTATGATAAGAACTTCTGGAAAAATGTACAATTCAGACGGAAAACTACAAGACACAAAAGCAATTATTCCTGATAGTTCTTATGCAGGAATTTATGCAGCAACCATAGACTTTTGTAAAAAGAACGGTGCTTTTGACCCTACAACTATGGGCACAGTTCCTAATGTTGGTTTAATGGCTCAAAAAGCAGAAGAATACGGTTCTCATGATAAAACTTTTGAAATTGCAAAAGCTGGAAAAGTAGCGGTAATAGATGCCAACGGAAAAGTTTTAATGGAGCATGCTGTTGAAGAAGGAGATATTTGGAGAATGTGCCAGACTAAAGATTTACCAATTCAAGATTGGATTAAATTAGCAATAACAAGAGCTAGAGCTTCAAACACTCCTGCTGTTTTTTGGTTAGATAAAAAAAGGGCACATGATGCAGAAATCATCAAAAAAATAAATTTATATCTTCCAAATCACGACACTTCCGGATTAGATATCAGTATTTTATCACCTATAAAAGCTACTGAATTCACTTTAGCAAGAATTATAAAAGGTGAAGATACTATTTCTGTTTCGGGAAATGTTTTACGTGATTATTTAACAGATTTATTTCCTATATTAGAGGTTGGTACTTCTGCAAAAATGTTATCAATTGTTCCGTTAATGAATGGTGGTGGTTTGTTTGAAACTGGCGCGGGAGGATCTGCACCAAAGCATGTGCAACAATTTTTAGGAGAAAATCATTTACGTTGGGATTCTTTAGGAGAATTTTTAGCATTAGCGGTTTCTCTAGAACATCTAGGAAACACAAATGATAATGCTAAAGCTCTAGTTTTGGCGGAAACTTTGGATGAAGCTACAGATAAATTTTTAGATAACGATAAATCGCCATCAAGAAAAGTGGGGGAACAAGATAATAGAGGCTCTCATTTCTATTTGGCTTTATACTGGGCACAAGGTTTGGCTAATCAAAATAAAAATATCGAACTAAAAAATGAATTTACTGCCCTAGCAGAAGCTTTGGCTAAAAATGAAGACAAAATAGTTTCTGAATTAAATGAAATTCAAGGAACTGCCTTAAATATAGGAGGTTATTACAAACCAAATGAAGAATTAGCTACAAAAGCAATGAGACCTAATAATATCTTAAACACTCTATTAAGTTAAGCTTTCAATCTAAATTTTCGTAAAACATTAACAAAAAGGGTGCTATTTAGCACTCTTTTTTTGTTAGTTTTGGACTTCAATCAATCTTATCCACTAATGAACAAGAAGCGTATTACTATAATTTCTATAATAGCGTTAATTTTAATTTACTTTACCTACAATTATTTTTCACCTTCTTCCGACGGTGAATTATATCTTACCACCCAGGTAAATAAAGGAGATTTCATTAGTGAGGTAATTACTTCTGGAGAAGCGCAATCTACAAGTCTTAAGAAAATCAACGGTCCGGCTAACCTACGAAAATTTCGACTCAGAGAAATTAAAATTCAAGACTTAATTCCAGAGGGAACAATTGTTAAAAAAGGTGATTATATAGGTAGATTAGACCCATCTGATGTTAATGAACAAATTATTGATGCCCGATTAAATTTAGAAGGAGCAGAAGCTAAATTTACGCAACAACAATTAGACACCACACTTTCTCTAAAACAAGAACGAAATTCTCTGAAAGATATAAGTTTTAATAGGGAAGAGACTAGGCTAGAATTAAAACAATCGATTTACGAACCACCGGCAACTATTAAGAAATTAGAAAATAATTTAGAAAAGTTAGAAAGAGATTTTTTAGAAAAACAGGAGAACTATAAAATTAAAAAAAGACAAGCCAATGCCATAATGGTAGAAGTTAGTAACAAAGTCTTTAAAATTAGAAATGAGTTAAACAACTTACTAAATTTATTAAAATCTTTTACCATCTATTCTAGCGGAAATGGAATGATTACTTATTTTAAAAACTGGGATGGTTCAAAGAAAAAAGTAGGTTCTTCAATTAGTCCTTGGGATCCCACAATTGCAAGCTTACCTGACTTAACAAAAATGGAATCTAAAACATATGCCAATGAAGTTGATATCAGAAAAATTAAAAAAAATTTGACAGTAAAAGTTGGTTTTGATGCTTTTCCTGATATAGAGATGGCTGGAGTGGTAACAGATGTTGCTAATGTTGGTGAAAACAAAAGAGGTTCTGATGTTAAAGTTTTTCAGGTTTCAATAAAGTTAGAGGGCTCTGATAAAAACATTAGACCAGGAATGACGACCTCTAACAAGATTTTAACCTTTGAACAAAAAGATGTTTTAAGCATTCCTTTAGAAGCAATTTTCTCTAAAGATTCTATAACCTACGTGTACAAAAAATCTGGATTTTCAGTCACAAAAAAACAAGTAAAAATTGGTGATTCAAATAATGATTCTGTTATAATTACTGACGGTTTAATGGAAGAAGACGTTGTTTATTTAAATAAACCTGAAGGACTGAATACTGCTCCAATAGTAAAATTAAACTAGTTTTTTATGATTGATAAAATCTATATAGAAAAACTAAAATCTAATTTTAGTGAAGCCGTTCGGGTCATTTTAGCAAATAAAATAAGAACTTTATTAACTTCTTTAGGAATTATTTTTGGAGTTGCGGCCGTAATTACTATGCTGGCGATTGGCAATGGTGCTGAAAAAGAAATATTAGCACAATTAGAATTAGTAGGTGTCAATAATATTGTAATTACTCCAATTCCTGATGATGATGAAAATGGAACAGAAGAAGAGCAAGAGGCTGGTGCTTTAGAGGCCAAAAGGTTCTCCAAAGGTCTAGACATGTTAGATGTTGCTAGCATCACTCAAACAATACCTTCTGTAAAAACCGTAAGTCCAGAAATTATTTTAGAAACCTACGTAATTAAAAAAGGGAGACAAAAGTCTGTAAAATTAATAGGTATTTCTGCTGATTACTTTAGCACTTCAAATATTTCAATAGAAAGTGGTAAGAATTTTTCTGATGCTCAATCAGAAAATGCGCTTCCTGTTTGCATTATTGGTAAAAAAATAGAAAAAAAACTATTTACAGGAGAGAGTGCTATTGGCAAACAGATTAAAGTAAAAGATGTTTGGTTGCAAGTTATTGGTATTATAGAAGAGAAATTTATTTCCGATAATGCCCAAGAAAATTTAGGCATTAGAGACATGAATCTAGATATTTACGTTCCTATACAAACATTTTTGGTTCGGTATAAAGATCGTAAAATTATTAGTGATGAACCTATTGAGAGAGGTGGTAGTATGATTTTTTTTGGCGGAGGAGAACAACAAGGACCTAAAAAGCGAATTGCCAGAGGTAATTATCATCAAATAGATAAATTAGTTGTGCAAGTAGAAAACTCATCACAATTAAATGCAACCGCAGATGTATTGAGTAGAATGCTTAAAAGAAGACATAATGGTATGTTAGATTTTGAAATTTCGATACCTATTCAGCTTTTAAAACAACAACAAAAAACCAAACAAATATTTAATGTTGTGTTGAGTATTATTGCAGGTATTTCGCTACTAATTGGTGGTATTGGTATTATGAATATCATGCTGGCGTCTGTTTTAGAACGTACCAAAGAAATCGGAATTATTAGAGCAATCGGTGCCACACAAGAAGATGTAATTCTTCAGTTTTTAACAGAATCTGTCTTGGTAAGCATTGGAGGCGGAATTATAGGAATTTTTTTAGGCGTTTTTGCCTCCTATATTCTGGAAATAACAACAGGTATTGAAACTATTTTAACGTTAAGTTCAATTCTGCTCTCGTTCTTTGTTGCCACTCTTATTGGATTAATTTTTGGCATTGCACCTGCAAAAGCCGCGGCAAGCAAAAGCCCTATTGAAGCTATTAGACACGAATAACTATGAAAAATATTTTAATTACTTTTTGTTTTTTACTATCGCTTGCTGCGCACAGTCAACAACAAATTACATTAGACCAAGCGATTGAAATTGCTCAAAAAAAATCTCCTGAATACAAAGCTCTTATCAATCAAAACCAAGCCAGTTACTGGAGATATAGAAACTTTAAAGCTAGTTTTTTACCACAATTGCGGTTAGATGCTACCTTACCCTCCTACTCTAACGCTATTAATAGACTGACCAATGATCAAGGTGAAGATATTTTTGTACAAACAAATCAATCTAGATTGCAAGGTGATTTATCCTTAAATCAAAATTTAGCATTTACAGGTGGAACATTATCTTTAAGGTCTCAAGTAGAAAGAGTAGATCTTTTTGCAAATGATGCGACGAGATTTGCTGTCATTCCGTTTTCCATAAATTACCGACAAAATTCTATCTTCTACAACGAATTTAAATGGATTCAAAGAATTGAACCTCTAATTTATGAGGAGGCAAAAAGAGATTTTATTGAAGGCATGGAAGACATTTCTTTAAATACCACTAGAAGATATTTTGCCTTATTAAAAGCGCAAGTTCAATCTAAAATTGCACAATCTAACTTTTCAAATCAAGACACTTTATTTCAAATCAGTAGAGGACGATTTAAAATGGGTAAAATTGCTGAAAACGACTTATTACAAATTGAGTTGTCAGTTCTAAACTCTAAAAATGAGGTTACTACCAACCAAATCGATATCAAAAGAACATCACAAAACTTATCCCGCTATTTGGATTTAGAAACCGAAAACTTATTATTGAATACTCCAAAAGAATTATCAACATTTACTGTTACCGTAGAAAAAGCTTTAGAAGAAGCAAAATCAAACAGAAAAGCAGTTATTGAATTTAGAAGAAGACGTTTACAGGCAGAACAAGATGTAGCAGAAGTGAGAGGTAATAATAGATTGCAACTGCGTTTAGAGGCTAATTTTGGTGTTTCACAACAAGGAGCTGTTTTTAATGATTTATTTCAAGATTATAATCAACAACAAAGTGTATCTGTTTCTGTGGGGATTCCTATTTTAGATTGGGGAGTTTCTAAATCTAGAAGGAAATTGGTTGAAGCTAATAAAGATTTAGTAAACACCAACGTTGAACAAGATGAGCAAGAATTTGAACAAGAGATTTATTTACACACTTTAAACTGGCAAAATCAAAGGAGCTTTTTAGAAATTGCTAAAAAAGCACAAGAAATAGCTCTAAAGAGATACGAGATCACTAAAAAGCGATTTATTTTAGGTAAAATTACGATTACTGATTTAAACATCGCTTTGCAAGAAAAAGACCGAGCTGCCTTAACTTATTTGAATTCTTTAGAGAAATTTTGGACAGATTACTATACTTTAAGAAGGTTAACACTTTATGATTTTATTAAGAATGAAAAAATTGAAGTTGCGGACTTAATTTACGATTAAGCTCTTTTTTTTAACGTTGATTTATCATTTTATAATAGTACTTTTGTTAAACCATTTATTAAATTTATCCCACAAAAAAACATTAATTTGAAAAAAATTTACTTTCTATTTTTATTGTTATCGCTTTCTGCATTTAGCCAAGAAAAATATACAGTCAGTGGTACTGTCTACGATAATAGTAGTAACGAAACTTTGATTGGAGTCTCCGTATATTTTCCAGAACTAAATGCAGGCACAACAACAAACGAATACGGTTTTTATTCCTTAACGATTCCAGAAGGAACTTATAAAATTCAAATTAGTTATTTGGGGTTTTCTACGATTATTGAAACTATAAACCTATCAGAAAAATTAACAAAAAACTTTAATTTAAAGGAAGAAGCAGAAAGTTTAGGTGAAATCATTATCCAAGCAGATATTGAAAAAATTAATATTAGATCTCCTCAAATGAGTGTAAATAAATTAACGTCTGCGTCGATTAAACAAATTCCTGTTGTTTTGGGTGAAGCAGATGTTATAAAGTCGTTAATTTTGTTGCCAGGAGTTACTAGTGCTGGTGAGGGTGCATCTGGCTTTAATGTGAGAGGTGGTGCTGCAGATCAAAATTTAATTTTGTTAGACGAAGCTATTGTCTTTAATTCCTCACATTTATTTGGTTTCTTTTCTGTTTTTAATCCAGCTGTTATTAAAGATGTAAAATTATACAAAGGTGGTATTCCTGCTCGTTTTGGCGGAAGATTATCATCGGTTTTAGATATTTATCAAAAAGAAGGAAACAGCAAAGAATTTAATGTTACTGGTGGAATTGGTTTGGTTTCTTCTCGATTGCTAGTAGAAGGCCCTATTGAAAAAGAAAAAAGTTCATTTGTTGTTGCAGGTAGAGCCTCTTATGCGCATTTATTTTTACCACTTTTTGACAATGATAACAAAGCCTATTTTTACGATTTAAATGGTAAATTTAATTACCGTATCGATGAACAAAACAACATATTCTTATCAACTTATTTTGGAAAAGACGTATTTGGCGTTAGCGATAATTTTGTAAATGAATATGGAAATACAGTGGTAAATCTGCGTTGGAATCATCTTTTTTCTGATAAAATATTCTCTAACTTATCTTTAATTTATTCTGATTATTTCTACGGTTTAATTCTAGATTTTGTTGGGTTTGAGTGGGATTCCGGAATTACCAACTATAACTTAAAATACGACTTTAAACATTACTTAAATGATAAATTTAAATTGAGTTACGGCATTAATAATATTTACAACCGATTTAATCCAGGAGAAATTATTCCGAATAGAGCAGATTCCGGAATTCAGTCAGAGAAATTGATTGATAAATATGCGAACGAATTTGCGGCTTATCTCGAAGCTGAACACAAAGTAAATGACAAACTTACCTTACAATATGGTATGCGTTTTAGCAACTTCACGCGTTTAGGCCAAGATGAATTAAACGTTTACGAGAATGACCAACCTGTCCTTTATAACGAAGAATTAAAAAAATATGAATCTGCAGAAGCTATTGGCACAGAATCTTTTCAAAGAAGTGATGTTTTAGCAACTTTTAGTAATTTTGAGCCTAGGTTATCTTTGTCTTATGTTTTAGATGACGATACCTCTATAAAAGCAAGTTATAACAGAATGGCCCAATATTTACACTTGTTGACGAATACCGCCTCTCCGACTCCTTTAGATGTTTGGGCGCCAAGTGGTCGTTTTATAAAACCTCAATTATTAGATCAATTTGCTGTAGGTTATTTTAAATCCATTAAAAATGGAGATTATTCTTTAGAAACAGAAGCATTCTACAAAGACATTCAAAATAGAATCGATTATATTAATGGCGCAAATTTAGTAGCCAATAATGAAATTGAAACTGTTATTTTAAACGGACAGGCAAGAGCTTATGGATTAGAAGTTTTATTCAAAAAAAATACAGGTAGTTTTAAAGGATGGTTCGCATACACTTTATCAAGATCAGAACAACAAACTTTGGGCAGAACTGCTAATGAACCAGGAATAAATCAAGGGGAATGGTACAGTTCTCCTTTTGATAAAACACATGATATTTCTTTAAACGGAAGTTATGAAGTATCTGAAAAATGGACCTTCAATGCCAATTTTTTACTACAAACTGGGCAACCTACAAACTATCCTGTTGGACAATATGAAGTACAAGGTTTAAATGTGCCTATTTTTGACGATAATAGAAGAAACGCAGATAGATTACCTGCTTTTCATAGATTGGATATTTCTGCAACATTAACACCAGAAAAAAATAAAAATAGAAAATGGCAAGGAGAATGGATTTTTGGTCTTTACAACCTTTACGGAAGACAAAATGCAGCTTCTATCAATTTTAGACAGAATAGAGAAACTTTAAGAAACGAAGC
Organism: Polaribacter sp.; assembly: GCA_034110665.1. GTDB lineage: Bacteria > Bacteroidota > Bacteroidia > Flavobacteriales > Flavobacteriaceae > Polaribacter. The sequence continues at coordinate 18,014 of JAWUYT010000091.1, read as the reverse complement.
AGTTCAAACTTCTATTTTTGGGTTAGTACCCTCTGTAACTTATAATTTTGAATTTTAAGATGCACATAAAAAAGACTTAAGTCAATTACAACATACAAAAAAATGAAAAAAATACTTTTTATAATTTCGTTACTATTTCTCTTTTTTATAGGATGTGAAAAAGTTGTAGACATTGATGTTCCGTCTATTGCACCGAAATTAATCATAGATGCAGCTTTTGAGGTGTACTTTGATGAAACGCCTGTAACTTCAAGTTCTATTGTAAAGTTAAAATTATCTGCTGATTATTTTAATGAAACAATTCCTATAGTTACTGATGCTGTCGTTTTTGTGACGAACCTATCTAACAGCGCAGTTATTGATTTTTCTGACGCAAATGCCGATGGAAGTTATGAATCAGTAACTCCTTTTATTCCGCTTGATGCTGATGAGTATGAACTAACCGTTATTCATGATAATCAAATCTATAAAGGAAGAGCAACTAAAGTAAAATCTACGCCTTTAACAAATGTTGTTCAAGGTGATGAAACTTTATTTTCTGGAGAAGAAACAGAATTAAAAGTAAACTTTACAGACAGAGGACCTGAAGAAAACTTCTATTTGTTTGATTTCACAAATAATCTATTTACCAATATTGAAGATCGTTTTTTTAATGATGTAGATTATAATTTCTCATTCTTTTACGCCGAAGATGAAATTGTTTTACCCGCTGCAGTGACTGTGAAAATGTCTGGAATTTCTAAAGCATACGCTACCTATTTTAGAATTTTAGTAGGACAAAGTGGCCAAAACTCTGGGGGTCCTTTTGAGACTGTTCCTTCTTCTTTGTTGGGCAATATGATCAATACTTCGAATGAAGATAATTTTCCTTTAGGGTATTTCCATATTGCTGAAACAGATACTTTTACATTGGTATTGGTTGAGAAAGAGTAACTTCAAAGAAATATGATGCTATAAATTCCTTGTGCTTCATTTGTTTAAGCATTCATCTTTTTAGTGAGTAATTTTTAAAATTAACTCTAAAGTCTAAAAGCTTTTCGAAACCTAGCAGGAAAACATTAAAAAATCAGTATTTTTGATAGATGGCTTTTATAAAAACTACCGAACAAGATTCTAAATACAATCATCTAGAAATGATGTCTGTATCCTCATTATTAAGAAATATGAATGATGAGGATAAAGCTGTGCCCATAGCTGTAGAAAAATCTTTAGGACAAATAATACAATTAACGGCACAAATTATAGCGAAACTAAAAAATGGTGGAAGACTTTTTTACATTGGAGCAGGAACTTCTGGTAGATTAGGAATTTTAGACGCCTCTGAATGTCCACCAACTTTTGGTGTGTCACACGAGTTAGTGATAGGTTTAATTGCTGGTGGAGATGATGCCATTAGAAAAGCCGTTGAGTATGCTGAAGATTCTAAAACTCAAGGTTGGTTAGATTTACAAGAGCATAAAATATCAAAAAATGATGTTGTTGTTGGTATTGCTGCATCAGGTACAACACCTTATGTAATTGCTGCTTTAGAAAAATGTAATGAAAATGGTATCATTACAGGTGCTATTTCTTGCAATAGAAGCTCTCCGTTATCAAATACTGCTCAATTTCCTATAGAAGTAATTGTAGGTCCCGAATTTGTAACAGGGAGCTCAAGAATGAAAGCAGGAACAGCACAAAAACTAGTACTAAACATGCTTTCTACTGCAACCATGATTCAACTTGGCAAAGTGAAAGGCAATAAAATGGTTGACATGCAACTCTCTAATAACAAATTGGTAGATAGAGGAGAAAAAATGTTAGTTAAAGAATTAGATATCGACCAAGAAAAAGCGAGCGAATTATTACAAAAATTTGGCAGTGTAAGAAGTGTTCTCCTAAATCATAAATCATGAGTACAGACACTAATTTACTAGGCAAAGGTTTGATAAGATTAGGCATTTTAATTTTTTTGTTTATTGCAACTCCTATTACCCTTACAATGGGTTTTAAGGCTTTTGACAGGTATACAGAAGCTCCTAAAGTTTACCTTGCTTATTTAATTTTAGTTGCGGGTTGTGCCCTGTTAATTTACACAATGTTCTTTGCTTTCAGAACATTTGGAGTCCTTCAAAAAGCTATTTTTAATAACAAATAATATCAATTTAACTTTATAATATCATTTAATAAATTGAATTAACTTTTAATTAATTAAAAATAATTAGCATAACTTTCATTTTGGTCTTTATTTTTATTTGATAAATTACTTCTTAAAAATAAATAATGTCGCTTATTGATTTTGTACTATTCATTAAACTACATCTATTAAGTTTTATAATCTATTTTTTAAACTTGTAAAAAGTAACATTAATACAGAGTTATTTTTTTTAGAGCGGCTAATACCTATCTAAATTACTACACACAGAGTCTAAAAATGAAATAATTACTTATTAAAATATTTAATTTTCGTTTTAATTATTTCAAAAACAAATACCTGTAAATCAATACAATAAAAACCAAAAACATGTTATAGCAACCAATGTTTAATTCTTGGCACGCTCTTTGAAATTATTATAATCAAATGCGCAAGTCGAAAAGCAATTAGAGTAGACAAAACCCTTAAACGATATATTATGACAAAAGGTATCTTTATTTTATTAGGATTGTTAATGATGGTTTCTACTGCTGAAGCCAAAACATTCGATAACTCACCAGACAGGTTTAGCATTAATTACGCTTATAATGATGCTGTTAATTTTATGGAAAGAGGAATAGAATTCTTCATTTTCGCAAACGGAGAATTTGATTTTGACGTTCGTTCTAATAATAGAAGTTTAAGAATTCGCAGAAATTTTAATGGCAGAATTAGAAGTATTGGCAGTGTTTACATCAGTTACGATCTTCGAGGAAATGTAACAAGAATTGGAAATATTTCTATGAGATATTTTAGAGGAAGACTTACTAATGTTGGAGATTTAAGAGTACGTTATGATCGATGGGAACTTCCAATTTTTTATGGAAATGTAAGAGATTTTTATTACAATAATGGAGTAAGATTTAATGTTAGTTTTGGTGATGTTTGCGATTATAATGATACTTATTTTTTTAGAAATGATTTTAACAGAAATTACGCTCAATTTAGAGAAGATCGAAACTTCTATTATTATAGAGCAAATCCGAATGCAAGAATTGGAAAGAGAAGTACCATTTTAAAAAGAAGAAAGCCAGCTTCAGTAAATAATAGTAAAATAAAAATAGGATCTAGAAGTTCTAATCAGTCTTACAGGAAATCTGAAAGAAGAGCAACGGTAAAAAGTGAGAGAAGCATTGACTCTAGTGTTGAGAGAGCTGCTAGAAGTTTGAATAAAACCTATAGAAATTCAACTAATAATCCTCAATTAAAGACTGAAAGAAAAACTATCAATAGAAATAATAATAATAATGATACAGTTAAAAGGGATGTTAGAACCTCTAAAAGAACTTATAGCAATTCAGGTAGAAAAGAAATAACAAAGACCGAAAAAAAGTCGAAAAATAGAAATGCAAAAATTAAAAAAGGAAATAACAAAGAAAGAAAAAGAAGAGGATAATTTTGAATATGTATTTTTTTTTAATGAGTATTAAATTGAAACCCCACTTTAAAAAGTGGGGTTTCATCTATACATAAAAAAGAAATTATTCCAGTAAGTTGATTCCTTACTAGATTTTAATATTATTTTGAATTAGTAATGAACAAAAATGTCATTTTTAATAAAAATGAGGATTTTTTTATCGAATTAACTTTTTATACTTAATACGTTTTGGCATTAAATCTCCACCCAAACGTTTCTTCTTATTTACTTCATATTCAGAAAAAGAGCCTTCAAAGAAATACACTTCACTATTACCTTCAAAAGCTAAAATGTGCGTACAAACTCTGTCTAAAAACCATCTATCGTGACTAATTACAACGGCACAACCTGCAAAATTTTCTAAACCTTCTTCTAAAGCACGCAATGTATTAACATCTAAATCATTTGTGGGCTCATCTAATAAAAGAACATTCCCTTCCTCTTTTAAAGTCATTGCTAAATGCAATCTGTTTCTTTCACCTCCAGAAAGAGTGTCTACTTTTTTATTTTGCTCGCTACCAGAAAAGTTAAAACGACTTAAATATGCCCTTGAGTTTACTTGCCTTCCTCCCATCATTACTAAATCCTGTCCATCAGAAAAATTTTCCCAAATTGTTTTTTCAGGATTAATATTTGAATGCGCTTGATCTACATAAGCAATTTTTGCTGTATCACCAACTTTAAAACTTCCTGCATCCGGAATTTCTTCGCCCATAATCATTTTAAAAATAGTTGTTTTACCGGCACCGTTAGGACCAATAATCCCAACAATTCCTGCCTGTGGTAAGTTAAAACCTAAATTTTCGTATAATAGTTTGTCACCAAAAGCTTTAGCAACACCACTAGCTTCAATTACATTGGGTCCTAAACGTGGTCCGTTAGGAATGTATATTTCTAACTTTTCGTCAACTTGTTTTTGATCTTGACTCATTAATTTGTCATAGTTTTTCAAACGCGCTTTTTGCTTCGTTTGACGACCTTTTGCTCCTTGACGAACCCATTCTAACTCTCGTTCCAAAGTTTTTTGACGTTTAGAAGCAGTCTTGCTTTCTTTCGCCATTCTTTGAGATTTCTGGTCTAACCAAGAAGAGTAATTTCCTTTCCAAGGAATTCCCTCTCCTCTATCTAACTCTAAAATCCAACCCGCGACATTATCTAAGAAATATCTATCATGTGTAACGGCAATTACAGTTCCTTTATATTGTGCTAAATGATGCTCTAACCAATGCACCGATTCCGCATCTAAATGGTTTGTTGGCTCATCTAATAATAAAATTTCTGGCTCTTGTAATAATAATCTACATAAAGCAACACGTCTTTTTTCTCCTCCAGAAAGTACCCCAATTTTCTTATCAGAATCTGGAGTTCTTAAAGCATCCATTGCAATTTCTAGTTTGGTATCTAATTCCCAAGCGTTTTCAGAATCAATTTTATCTTGTAATTCTTCTTTTTGGTTCATTAGTTTTTCCATCTTGTCGGAATCAGAGTAGACTTCTTCCAAACCAAACATATCATTGATTTTGTTGTATTCATCTAAAATTGCAACTGTTTCTGCAACCCCTTCTTTTACAATTTCTAAAACCGTTTTTTCAGGATCTAATTGCGGTTCTTGCTCTAGATAACCTACATTATAACCTGGAGAAAAAGTTACATCTCCTTGAAAATTTTTTTCCGCTCCTGCAATAATTTTTAATAAAGTTGATTTTCCTGATCCATTTAAACCAAGAATTCCAATTTTTGCACCATAAAAAAAACTTAAATAAATATCTTTTAAAACTTGCTTCCCTGTCGATTGATAGGTTTTTGAAAGCTTGTTCATCGAAAAGATTACTTTCTTATCATCACTCATTACTCTTATTTTTTATAAAAATTATATTGAAATCCACATCTAAAAAAGGGGGAAAATACTTTACACCCTTCCTTTTAAAGCGTTAAAAACCCAGGCTATGCAGAAAAACCCGATTCCTACGGTTGCGAAACCCCAACCGGCAACGTCTTTGTATCGATAAGCCCCCATTAAGATTAATACAACGCCCATTGCTATCATTAAAAATGTAGCCCATGCAAGAACTGTATTTTTATTCATTCCCATATTCATTAATTAGTTAATTGAACGACAAATATCGTTATTTATATGGTACTGTCAAATTATAGATTTGATAAAAGGCCTTTAATCGTTATTGTTTAAAAACAATTAAATATTTAGTTTTTTGCAAGTTTTCGCAAAGCCACCCATTGTTTCATTTTTTCTCTAGAATCACAAGCAGGATAACCAACAACTGTTTTGCCTGCAGGTACATCGCTGATAACACCGGAACCTGCGCCTACTTTAGCACCGGAATGTATGGTAACATGATCTTTTATCGAAGCACTTCCGCCAATCATAACACCATCTCCAAGAGTCACAGAACCTGCTAACCCGCTATTTCCTGCCATTATACAAAATCTTCCTAACACAGAATTATGACCTATTTGCACTAAATTATCAATCTTACAACCATCTCCTAAAATAGTTGAGCTAAATTTTCCACGATCAATGCATGAATTGGCACCAACCTCTACACCGTTTCCTATAACAACGTTGCCAATATGTTTTATTTTCACTAAACCTCTGCCATCACTACTTGGTCTGTAACCAAAACCATCTGCTCCAATACTTACATTTGAATGAAAAATACAATGAGTTCCAATTATACTGCGCTCTCTAATCACGGTTCCAGACCAAACAACAGTCTCATTTCCAATTGTACTATCATCAAAAACACAAACATTTGGATAGATGATTACATTTTCTCCTAAAGTAACATCCTTACCGATATAAGAATTTGCACCAATTTTACAACCACTTCCTAATATTGCAGTTTTGTCTACAACTGCAGTAGGATGAATATCTGTTTCAAAATAAGGAGATTCTGGCTCAAAAACATCTAATAAGATTGCCATTGCTAAATCAGGGTTTTTGACTTTTATAAATGCCTTTCCGTCTTCTGGAAGGATTTTTATTCCTTCGTAAACAATGGCTAAACTTGCGTTTGAATTCTCCCACAAGCGAGCATATTTAGAATTTCCTATAATAGTAACATTCCCTTTTAATGCATTTTCAATTTGTTCTGGTGCAAATATTTGGTCTTTACAATTTCCAATAAGTTCACCACTAACAAGTGATTTAATTTCTTCAACTGAAAATGATTTCATAAATAGATTTTATATGTTTTGTTAAAAGTACAGCTTAATTTATAACTTGAATTTAAGAATGATAAAAATTTACAACGAAATAGAAAGCACTATAATTCAGCAGCTAATCTTGCTCCTTGATCAATAGCTCTCTTTGCGTCTAATTCTGATGCAAAATCTGCACCACCAATTACATGAACTTTTTTATTTGCATCTAATAAAGGCTGGTATAGCTCTTTAAAAGGCGTCTGACCAGCGCAAATAACAACATGATCTACTGCTAGTATTTTGGCTTCTTCATTTTGCATATAATGCAATCCTTGATCGTCTATTTTTGTGTAAGAAACCTCACCAATAAACTGCACGTTCTTTTTCTTTAAACCAGATCGATGAATCCAACCTGAAGTTTTACCAAGATTACCACCAAACTTTCCTTTACTCCTCTTAAACATAAAGATTTCTCTTGCTGATGGATGAAACTCTGGTTTTATTCCTTCAGTTCCGCTTCTAGCTTTTAAAGATTTATCAATTCCCCATTCTTTTAGCCAAACATCAATATTTAATGTTGATGATTCTCCTTCCTGAGATAAATATTCTGAAACGTCGAAACCAATTCCGCCTGCTCCAATAACAGCCACTCTTTTACCAACTGGCTTTTTATGTTTTAAAACATCAATATAACTCAAGACTTTTGGATGCTCAATTCCTTCAATTTTTACATCTCTTGGTTTAATTCCTGTAGCGATGATTATTTCATCAAAATCTGATTTTAATAAATCATCTACAGAAACTCTCGTATTTAACTTTACAGTAACGCTGTGCAATTCAATTTGCTTTTTAAAATAACGAATCGTTTCATAAAACTCCTCTTTTCCCGGTATTTGTTTTGCCATATTAAATTGTCCACCAACTTCTTTATCCGCATCAAATAAGGTAACTTCATGACCTCTTTGAGCGGCAATAGTTGATGTTGCTAACCCTGCAGGCCCAGCACCAATTACGGCAATTTTTTTCTTATTTTCTGTTGGATGATAATTCAATTCTGTTTCATGACAAGCTCTAGGATTTACCAAACAACTTGCAACTTTTCGCTGAAAAACGTGATCTAAACACGCCTGATTACAACCAATACAAGTATTAATTTCATCCGCTTTTTCATCTGCTGCTTTATTTACCCAGTAAGGATCTGCTAAAAACGGACGTGCCATAGAAATCATGTCTGCATCCCCTTCAGATAAAATTTTTTCAGCAGTTTCTGGCATGTTAATTCTGTTAGAAGTTATCAACGGAATTGTCAGTTCTTCTTTCATTTTTTTAGTAACCCAAGTAAAAGCTCCTCTTGGAACTGACGTTGAAATCGTCGGAATTCGAGCTTCATGCCATCCAATTCCTGTATTTATTATGGTAGCTCCCGCTTTTTCAATTTCTTTTCCCAATTGAACAACTTCTTCCCAAGAACTTCCATTTTCCACCAAATCTAACATCGATAATCTATAGATGATGATAAAATCTGTACCAACAGCTGCCCTCGTTTGTTTTACCAATTCAATTGGCAAACGCATTCTATTTTCATAGGATCCACCATAATTATCTGTTCTTTTATTAGTTCTTTTGGCTATAAACTGGTTGATTAAATATCCCTCTGAACCCATAATTTCAACACCATCATAACCAGCCATTTTTGATAATTTAGCACTTTTCACAAAATCACGAATGGTTCTTTTTATGCCAGATGATTTTAATTTAAATGGTTTAAAAGGGGTTATTGGTGATTTTATTTTTGATGGAGCCACATTAAATGGATGATAACCATAACGGCCTGCATGTAGAATTTGCATACATATTTTACCTCCTTCTTTATGAACAGCTTCAGTTATTTTTTGATGATGTTTTGCATGTTTTTCACAAGACATTCTCGCAGAAAAGGGTCCAGTCCAACCCTGTATATTCGGCGCTATTCCGCCTGTAATGATCAAACCAACTCCACCTTTTGCCCTTTCTGCATAATAGGTTGCTATTTTGTCAATTCCATTTTTCTCTTCTTCTAAACCTGTGTGCATAGAACCCATTAAAATTCTATTTTTTAAGGTTGTAAAACCTAAATCTAAAGGTTCAAAAATGTGCTTGTATTTCATAATCTTTTCATTGATTTTATTATGCATGCATAATACTTTGCAAGATACATTTTTATTTATCCAATTAAAAAAAATTAAATTCTAAAACTATAAAATTTAAAATATTTACTACATTTTTCTCATAAACGAGCAGAATATCTTCTTTATTTTAAATCCTATAAATTTCGTAAATAGTGATAAAGACTATCTGTACTTTTACAAAAAAAACTGCGTAATGAAAAACTTTGAGGGACCGCAAAAAGATTTATTTTTTTTTCAATAAAATGATTTTTGTATATGAAAAATAAGTACATTTAATATTCAAATTAAGTTAAGCTGTTTATGTACAGTTGAGCATTATAAAAAATGTTTATAAGTTTGGTGTTTTGAATTTCTGGAAGTTAAATTCAAAACCTGCTTAAAGGATAAGTGGCCATGCGACTATCGCTTCTTTCTTTCGTCTCACTACTATGCTTTTCTAAATAGGAAGTTATGTCGTTTTTCTGAACCACTACCAAATACTTTTAAACTAAAGTCTCGATAAAAATCTGGACAAAGTTCTTTTTTCCATGGATATAAGATATCAATGTAAAACTATCTGTCATCTTATTGGATGATTGGTAATCGATTCCTAATAATTAATCTTAACATTTAAAACTAAAAATTATGAACGTTTTATCATTTATTTTGCCATCATCCTTGAGATTATTAATAATATCTATATCAAAAGTAGATGAAGTTTCTATGTGCACATAATTCTTTAAAACTTCATTTAAAACGTGTTTAAAATGAGAGCTTTTAGTACAGTACGCATAATGGTATTTCCCTTGATACTTCTGATTTTAATTGCAGCCTCAAACCAACTTTTCGCTCGATTAATCTTTTTAAAAATTTTAGGTAAATAGGTGAATTTTAATGGCGTGCCATATTGTTCAATTAGCTGAACCAACTAAATATCATGAAACAATAAGTTGCCATTTTTTACTTGAAACTCCTCTTGCGGAAAATCAAAAGTTTGTTCTATTAAATCTTTGTATTTCGTATTCATTTTATTTCAATAAGAATTGTAAACAAAAACCAAACAGCTATCTTATAGCTAGGTTTGGATTGCATAAATTGAAATTATTACTAAACGCGTAGTTCCTGGAAAACACCACTTAGTCTGAAGTTTTGTACAGTATTTAAAAGTAGTAAAGTGGAAGAAAACATAATTTTTCTGTTACATTTCTAAAATGCTTTACTACTTTTAGTCTTCCTTAAAAAGTAGTAATCAGAATAAGATAGATTAGACATTTAACTTACCAGAAACTATCTAAAAGTACTTTTTTTTTTACATAGAACACTCTAAATTAATTAAAGTCATTCCTTTTATTTCATGGGAATATCAATCACTAATAGTTTGCTCTGTGTACTTGCCTTAATTGAAACTTTGGCTGTTTCTAAAATACCTATTGCATCTCTTTTTTCTAAATTTTCATCAGCTACAGAAACTGCTCCATCAATCAAGAAAAAATAGGCTCCATTTTTTAAATTATATTCAGTCTCAAAATTTTCATCTAAATCAATCATCAAAATATACCCCTGTTGATGCATCGATAAAGATCCTTTTACTTGTTTATCTTTGGGTGAAACCAACGTTTGAAACTGATTTTTTCTTCCCACTTTGTCAAACATTTTTTGATTGTAATACGGAGTTACATTTTCAACTTCAGGGATAATCCAAAGTTGTAAAAAATTTACAGCATCTGTTTTACTGTCGTTAAATTCTGAATGCGTTAAACCTGTTCCTGAACTCATTACCTGAACTTCACCAACATCAATAGAACGTTTATTTCCCATGTTATCTTTGTGGGAAAGTGCGCCTGAAATGGGAATAGAAATAATTTCCATATTTCTATGCGGGTGTTTACCAAATCCCATTTTTGGTTGCACAATATCATCATTTAAAACGCGTAACATTCCAAAATTCATTCTTTCTGAATCTTGATAATTGGCAAAACTGAATGTATGGTACGATTTTAACCAACCATGATTTGCTGTTCCTCTTGTTGCTGCTTTGTGTATTACTTTTTTCATTTTGATTTCATTTTATTTTTTTTGCGTTCTGGATTGCCGCATTTGTTGAAGCTCATTTTCTTTTTCAGAAAATAGCGACTGCCGAAAGCGAGACTTTAGTCTTAACGCCATCAGGATCAAGGAACTCCTAAATATTAATATAAATATCCCATTTTTCCTTGCTGATAATCTCGCATCGCTTCTAAAATTTCTGATTGCGTGTTCATCACATAAGGACCGTATTGAGTTACTTTTTCTTTGATTGGTTCTCCTGAAAGTATCAGAATTGTACTTTTCTTTTTAGCTTCAAATCTAATTGTAGTACCGTCTTGATGAAACGTAATCATTTGATTATCTCCTTTATGAAGAACTTCAGAATTATTTACCAAAACCTCCCCTTCTAATAAATAAATTAATGATTGATGGCTTTCTGGTATTTCAATTTCCAATATGCCGCTTTCATCAGCATTTGCTGTAAAAACATTGACAGCTGTTTGGGTTTTTATCAATCCTTTTTCTGCGAATTGATTTCCAGCAATCACATTTAATTGTACTTTTTTATCGTGAGAAAAAATCTTCGGAATTTGTGCATCTTCCAAATGTTGATAATTTGGCGGCATCATTTTATCTTTTGCTGGTAAATTTAACCACAACTGAATACCCTCTAAATCGCCTCCTTTTTTCACAAACTCTTTGGTTGGACCTTCTGCATGAACAATTCCTCGTCCGGCAGTTGTCCACTGAACTCCACCAGCTTTTACTACCATGTCATTTCCCAAAGAATCTCTGTGCAATTGCTCGCCTTTAAATAATAGCGTAATTGGTTCAAAACCTCTATGTGGATGCGGACCTAAATCAAAAGCATTTGAAAATTCGCTAATTGCATAAGGTCCATAATGATGTAGTAATAAAAACGGATCTACATTTTCTATGCCTTCTGTCGGTATCGGTTGGCGCAATTTTATAGCTCCCATATTTACAAACGGACTTTGTACTTTATGCTGTATTGTTTTATATTTTTTCATGGTTTCTGACTATTTGTGTTCTCGATACAATCCAGATTAAAAATAGGAATCATCCGAACTCACATTTCGGTAGTATCTTTGATTTATTTATTTCCCAAGGAAAATATTTTAATAAATTTTTTTATCTAATTTTATCTAACAAATTACTTAATGTAATTGCCTCTTCGTCGGTAATTTTTTCCAAAAAAAACAAGTTTTTATTATCATCGATAGCAGATAATAAGGCTACCCCTACCTCATTAATTTTTACATAAACGACTCTTCTATCGTGCTCACAACGTTCTCTTTCAATTAGTTTTTTATCACATAACTTATCCATTAAACGGGTTGCATTTGGTGCTCTTTCTATCATTCTATCTTTAACAATTTGAACTTTTATTTTATCTTTTGCTCCTCGTAAAATTCTTAAGATATTGTATTGCTGTGGCGAAATTCCATAAGGTTTAAAAAAATCGTTTTCTCTACTGCTTAACCAGTTAGAGGTATATTTTATATTGATTAGCGCCTTTACTTTATGACTAGTAAATTTAGATGCTATGTCTTTAGAAATATCTCCCATCTTCAGTATTTAGTATTTAGTATTCAGTGTTCAGTATTCAGTATTCAGTATTCAGTATTCAGTATTCAGTATGCGAAAAACAAAAAATTAATACTAGAAATATTATTTATCTAAATTATTTTCTCAAATTTCTTGGCTATTGGCTTTTGGCTTCTAGTTCCTGGTTCTTTTTCATATAAAACCTAATTCACTCTTTCCTACCTCTTGTCTATCAATACCCAAAAAAGTCAAAAAAGACTTATGCTCTCAACTTTAAGTCTTGCATAATTTTATTAAACTCCTCCGTTGTTGGGGTTAAATACACGTCATCATCAACAAATAACGTTGGATATTTTACAATGCCACCATACAACTCTTTACTATGTTCCCTTGCTGATGCATCTAGTGCAACATCTTTGTAAATATATGGCTCGTCTGTAGAATTTAAGAAATTTTTAAAAGCCACCGTATAAGCATGTCCTTTTCTACCGTATAAAATTATTTTCATTCGTATAATTTAAATTTACGGTACAAATATACATATAAATTATATTCCATGGGATATAATAACTTTGTGTATTATTTATAAACAGTAGCACCATATACCAAAATGATTCTTTTCTATCTTATTTATTCAATTTCATCGATATTTTTAATCTGAACACTTCGCTAAACTGCGATTAGTTCACCTGCTTGCACTTTACTGTTGGTACTAAATTGATTTTTCTAAAATTGAAACAGCTTTTTCTAGCGCAACTTTTAAAGGCTCATCTACAATAGTTCCATTTTTAAAGTTATCATAAAAACTTGATAAAGAAAAATCTGCGACGATATTTCCTCCCATATGCGGAAATCCGCTTTTAGCAACGGATAAAACGGACGCTCCACCTCTGCCTCCTGGGGAAGTTGCCATTAACAACATCGGAATGTTGTTCCATAATTTTGGTTCTATTCTAGAAGACCAATCATAGATATTCTTAAAAACTGCGGAAAAATTACCATTATGTTCTGCAAGTGACAAAATAATTCCGTCTGCACTATGAACCGTTTCTAAAAACTCGATTGCTTTTTTCGGTATTCCGTTTTCTGCTTCTTCATCTATACCATACATCGGTAACTCAAAATCATTTAAATCTAAAATTTCTATCTCAACACTTTTGAGCAAGCTAGATGCATAGACTGCTAGCTCTTTATTGATTGATTTTTTACTATTACTACCTGCAAATACTACTATTTTTTTCATACTTTTTATATAATTTTTGATTCTATGAGAGTTTCTTCTTTTACCATTTTTGCAACCGGGCATTTACCTGCAAATATCAGTAACCGCTTTTTTTGGTACTCGGTTACTTCTTTTTCAAAAGATATTTCCTCTGTTAAATACGTTGTATTATTTTTTTTAATTTGAGAAACGTTGACGGTAATTTTACCAACATCCCAACCTTTTCTTTCCGCATACATTCTTAAAGTCATAGACACACAACCGCCGATGGCAGTTAAGAAATATTCGACAGGTGTCGGACCTGTATCGCCTCCTCCAGAGGATAGAGGTTCGTCTATCACAACAAAATGATTTCTCATTTTTGCTTCTGCTACATATTTTTTTTCAAATAAGGTGACTTTAGATGTTGTATACATTATGCGTTTATTTTTTTCCATGTAAAGTAGGAAGAAAATAATAAAATAGTAGCCAGTAAAGCGCCTATTTGTTTTCCATCACCCCCCATATAATGCGCGAAAAAAGCGAGTATAAACGCAAAGAAAAAACCCGAATAAGTCCATTCTTTTAAAGATTTGTTACTTACAAACCAAAGCGTAATTAGACCTAATAGTTTTATAATTGCATAAGGATATATGAGATACGTTGGATATCCAAAATTAGTAAACGCCTCTTTTATAATCTCGTAGTTAAAAAAATATTGACTAACCCAGAAAAGCAGTAATAAAGTTAATAGCCCTGTAGTTGCGTAATAAATAATTTTAGTTTTTTTCATCTTGATTGATTTTTAAATTCAGGACAAACTTACAACTCTAAATATTAATTTCCAAGGAAAATAACCCCAAGGAATATTAATGTTTATTTATCCATTTTTATAGAATCTATTTTCAAAGTTTGTAATTTAATCATTTTTTTTGCAGTTTTATCGGTGTTAAAAAAAACCAATTTCTAATAGTTTTTAAATATATTTGACAAAAAAATCATAAACAGTAGTAAATGAAGAAATTATTCCCAATTTTAATCATTTTTTTTACATTAAATTTATTCTCTCAAAAAGAAGCTAATTTTTGGTATTTTGGTAATAATGCTGCTTTAGACTTCACTTCTGGAGATCCAGTTCCTGTTTCAGGGAGTCAGCTAAACACGACAGAAGGCTGTTCTTCTTTTTCAGACTCCGAAGGTAATTTACTGTTTTATATCGGTGCTCCAGCATGGGAAGATGAAAATCCAAATTCTAGAAACTTAACAATTTGGGACAAAAATAACCAAGCAATGCCTAATGGTACTAGCTTGTTAGGTGATGCCTCTAGCTCGCAAGCTGCTTTAACGATACCCGCTCCGGGAAAACCAAATATATTTTACATATTTACTGTTGGGTCTCAATCGTTCAATAATGCTGGGTTTTGGTACTACACGCTAGATATGACTAAAAATATTGGTTTAGGAGATATTGTAGATGGCCCTATTATTTTAGGTGACGCTTTAGATCATCCAAATTGGTCAGAAAAAGTAACTGCAGTAAAAGGAAATGAATGCAATACTTTTTGGGTAATTTCTGCGCATGCAGATAAGTTTTATGCGTATAAAGTTGATGAATTTGGGGTCGACATGACGAATCCTGTAATTAGCAGAATTAATGGCTATAATGCAACAGTTGGTTCAAGAGGTTATTTAAAAGTATCTCCTGATGGTACGAAATTAGTTTCTGCAAATATGAATTTAGGTACTTTTCTATTTGATTTTGATAATGATACAGGTGTTGTTACTAATTTTAATAATTCAACGTTTTTAAATCAATTAAATCTCGGAGGAAATGGATATGGAGTAGAGTTTTCATCCTCGAGCAATAGATTGTATGTCTCTACGGGTGGTTATAATCCTAATACAGAAATTTTATATCAATTCGATTTAACACAAACAACAATAAGCGATATCAACAACTCAATTTTTACGGTTCATAGGTATTTTAATACAAGAGGTGCTTTGCAGTTAGGGCCAAATGGTAAAATCTATTGGTCTTCTGATGGCAATGAAAATCTTTTTGGCACAAATAGGACTAATAGTATTAGTGTTATCAATAAACCAGAAGAATTAGGGGCAGCCTGTGATTATTCTCATCAATCTGTAAATGTTGGTAGTGGGCAAGTTACTGCTACTCAAGGATTACCTCCGTTTATCTCATCATTATTATTGCCTATTGAGATTATAGATTCTAGTACAGGTAACATCATTAACAATGAAGATTTAGAGTTTTGTGTTGGACAGGATAAAACGATTATTTTTGAGGATGTAGAGGGCGATAGCCCCTCTTTTGAATGGACTTTTAACAACGGAACAATAACAGAAGTCGTAAGTACTATTAAAGAATTGGTTTTAACTGATTTACAGAAAACAAATTCGGGCAAATATGCTCTTAAGATTGATTTAACTGATGACTGTGGAAATGTTACGCAATACAACGGAACTTTTAATGTAGAAGTTTTTGAAGCTGCAGTTGCCACCAAGCCGTCTGATGTTTTTTTCTGTGACACGGATAGAGATGGTTTTAATAATTTTGATTTGCAAGCAGAGAAAAGTGATGAAATTTTAAATAGTTTAGACCCTGCTTTGTTTGAAGTTTTGTATTTCTTAAACGATACAGACGCAAATTCTGGAAATAACGCATTGGTAAATCCCTATACAAACCCTACTGCTTTTAGTTCTCAAACCATACATGCTAGAGTGCAAAATAAAAACGCTACTAGCGCCTGTTTTGATGTTATAGACTTTATTTTATCGGTAACCGATTTACCAATTCCAACGCAACCAGCACCTTTAAGAATTTGCGATAATTTAGAAAGTTTAGATGACACCGATGGAATTGTAAGGACCTTTGTTTTAAGCAATAAAGACATTGAAATTTATGGTTCTTTAGACACAACACAATACAATATTAGTTATCATACCACACAGGCTGGGGCAGAAGTAAATGATGCAGCAACCGTAATTGATAAAAGTGTAGAGCACTCGGTAACAAATACCCAAACGGTTTACATTAGAGTAGAAAACAAAGACAACATAGCTTGTTATGATGCGGATAAAACTTTAGAGCTCATTGTTGATGCTTTGCCTGCAGTAACACCTGAAGTATCTTTACTACAATGTGATGATGATTTAGACAGAATATCTACCATAAATCTTACAGAAGCTGAAATTAGTATCTCTGCAAATTATCTAAATGAAACCTTTGCCTATTTTGAAACTGAAGCTCATGCCATTGCAGGAACTCCAGAGGTTATTGACGAACTGAGGTATCCTGTAACTCAAATCAGTGAAGCTTGGGTAAGAACTATTTCTGCAGAAAATTGCTTTAGAATCTCTAAAATAAATTTAGAAGTGGAAGCCGCCGCTGATGTTGCTTACAATAAAGAATTCCCTGCTGAATGCGATGACTTCCGACAAACGGATGGCACAAATGGAACTGTAAATGATGATACAGATGGGATTACAAATTTCGATTTTAGTGATGCTGATACGGAGGTTCTTTCCTTCTTTCCTGCTGATTTGCAACCCGATTTAGAAATTTCGTATTTTGAAACTAGAGCCGATAGAATCGCTGTTGTAAATGCTATTTCTGATATTACTGAATATAGAAATATTGGCTATCCTTCTAATGTTACTAAGCAAACTATTTATTTTAAAATCACCAATAAGAACAATAATAATTGTTCTGGAACAGGCGAATTATATTTAAGAACAAATACAGTTCCTTTGGCAGAAACAGTCCCAGATTTAGAACTTTGTGATGATGCTATTGATGGTGATGGCGCCAATGGAATTATACAATCCTTTAATTTAGACTCGCAAACTACTACTATTTTAAATGGGCAAAATCCTGCTGATTTTTCCGTAACATACCATCTTTCTAAAGCTGATGCAAATGCTGGAGTTGATGCTCAAACATCACCTTTTCGAAATACAATTCGCGATTCGCAACCAATTTTTGTGAGAGTTACCAATAATACAACTGGCTGTTTTACAGATCATACTTCGTTTAATTTGGTTGTAAATTCCATTCCAATAGCCAATTTTGTGGACGATTTAGAAATTTGTGATGATAATTCTGATGGTTCGGCTAGAAACGGTTTTTCTCGAACCATTGATTTAGAGTCACAAACTGCTGGTATTTTAGGGACTCAAGATCCAGTCATAAAAATAACATATCACCGTTCTTACGTCGATGCGCAAGCAGGAAACAATCCATTAGTTTCTCCTTACACCAACATCACCCCAAACAGAGAAACTATTTTTGTACGTATT
>JAWUYT010000090.1:0-58333 GCA_034110665.1 Polaribacter sp. | reverse complement strand
AATAAACTAGCTCTATTGGATGAATTTTGTTCAATTAATAAATTAGAAATAAACGCTTCCGTGTAACTTTTCGTCCAAGAATTTAAAACTACCGATTGATTTAGATAAGTAATCTGTTCAATTAACAGATTATAATAGATCTTCTGGTTACTTGATAATAATGTAGAATATGAAAAGCTATTATTCGTTTTTAATTGATTCATTAAAGGCAACACTGAATTATTATAATCCTCTGAAGTTTTATTAAAATGAAATAATTCAATAACATCTTGAAATTGAGTTCGATAAGATTGGCTAGCAGAAAAAAAGTAAAACTCAACTAATAAAACATTATTATCTAAATTATAAGTCTCCGATATTAGATCTATCAATTTCTTGTAAAAAAACTTTTTTTTGGTTGTAGATAAAGTTTTGAGTTTTATGATCGCATTTATAAAATAAAAAAGAGAAGGGTTTTTTAAATCTCCTTTTAACTCCATAAATTTCAGAAAACTAAAAGAATGCCTTAATAAAAAACTATATGACGATTCAAAAGTAAGTGTAAAATACTCGTGTAAATTATTTAAATTTAGTAATTTGGAAATTCTAAAAATCTTAATAGGATCTTTATAAACGTTTAACTGATCGAATAGAACGTTTAATGCCTTTTTATCCCTTTTTAATGCATTACTAAACGCCGTTACTAAATTTGGTAAACCAAAATTTTTGAGTTCATTAACAACGCCGTATTCAATATACTGCCTAATTAGAGCTAAATTTGACAAGCTACTTTTAGAAGGTAGTTTATTAGAAAAAAAAAGAACTTCATCAAATTGCAAAAGATTTAAAAATGTTTTTTTTTCTTTTGATTTTAATAAAAAAACTTCCTTTACAATTTTCCATTCTATATTAAAATCTTCAATTATTTTTTTAAGCACCAAAGAAAATGCAACTTCAGTTTCATTTTTATAATTTATAAGAGAATTGAATAACTCATAACTGATTAGTGCTTTATCCTTTGATTCTATTCCCCCTTTAATAGTCTCAAGTAATACTTCAAGAAAAATAGTACTATGTAAAAAAAAAGAGTAATTATTCTGAAGGTATTCTTTAAAGAAAATAGTTTTGTTTCTAGAACTTAAGGCATTAAAAAATCGATAGAAATAGAACTTATTTTTTGTTACAACGCTATATATGGATCGTTTTGAATTCTCTTGATAAGAATTCTTTGATAAAAAATCATTAAATTTTATATTGTTGCCAGCCCACCATGGTAAAAAACCAAACCTTAAAAAATGAACTATTAATATTTCGTTGGATCTAAAATTAAGATTATTTACTTGACTTAAATTCTGGAATTCTTTGACTAATTCATTAGCAATATTATTGGAAGTTAAATTTTTATTTTTTGCAGAAATTTCGCCAATATTTATAACAATTCGATTGAAAGAAATGTCTTCATTTTTATCCAAATAAGAATTAATTATTTCCTGCAATTCAGGAATTAAAAAATTATTAGTAAGATCCGAAATGTTTAATACTAAAGTATCGAAGTCATTATTCTCTCCAATATCTATTTCAAATCTTAACTCCTTTATTATAAGATCAATTTGAGACATAAGAAGATTGGTAACTCGTAATTAGTTGAATGAGCTGAAGAGATTCTTGTTCTAGTTTTGCAAGGTTACCGTCAAACTTAAATTTTAACCATTTAAAATATACATTTTCAAAAATCTCCAGGTCCTGAAAATTTAAATAAAATATGTTATAACTAAGATGAGCTGGTATAAATTCTTCAATGCTCTCTATAATTAAATTTTTAAATTCCTTATTTTGAAAACGTACTGGCCAATCAGGAAAAATAAAATTAATGTGATTAGAGTATAGAAAATCGTTTGGAAATTTGTTTAATTCACTATTTATAATTTCTATATCAGAGAAAGAAACAATATCCGAATCTGATTCTCTTTTAGTAGAAAAATATTTAATAATGCGTAATTTTTCCCTTTCTGCTGGCAGTATAGAATCAAACTGTTTTTCTGACCTTAAAATAGGCTTATTTAAAAGGTCATAGGCTACAATAATATACTTATCTGTTTTCTCATCTTTTTCAATAGAAAAATTCCGTTCTTTTAAAATGATAACCCATAAATCATCTCTTAAATCTCTTAAAATATTATATTCTGTATTATAATAACTTTTTAAAAGGATTTCATTCTCTTTTGAATAAATAATTAGTTGGTAATTCGTTTCAATACTAGGTCGTAATAATATATTTTCTATTAAAAAAAATGATTCACAATCTCTATTGAACCGCTTAAACTTTTCAATAACTTTTTTCAGAATTTCTTCACATTGAATTCCAGTCTCTGCATTAAAAACCTTAACAGGAGCCACCTGTTTTGGACTGTTAAATAATAAACAATAATTGGTGGTAGATTTAATTACTTGATAACTTTTATTTTTGTGAGCATACAAAAATAGCGATTTTAGAGTGTCATAATCCTCACAATAAAAATTAGCGTTTTCGGGTTCTATCTCTGAATATTTAGAGGATAACACAGAAATTGAGGGACCATTTTCAATTTCTAATAGTTCTGACTGCCATTCGGAACCAATTTTACCGATTTCAGAAGTTTCTAATAATGGAGCTAAACATGACTTAATTGTATTATTTTCTATGTTCAAAAGAAGACTTAAGCGTTGTCTTAATCCAGAAATATTGTTCTCTAAACTATGGTCTTTTTTATAATTAAATGCTTTAATTCTGTTTCTTCCTAAATGAACAATAGCTTTTGAATAATTTAATTTTGATTTAAGTGATTGCACTTGTATTTGATGTTCCGTTAAGTCATCAAAAATATTCGCATTCAATTTTGATAGCAATGAGCTATCAAATATTTCACCAAACCGAGATAACAAATGATCAATTATTTGATTTTTTCTTTTGATAAGAACATTTTCAGATTCAGAAACAGTGTTAATAAATTTTAAAAAAGTATCATTTTTATTTTCAATGAGTTTATTAATTTCACCAATTTCAGTCGGAATTTGATTATAAAATGTTCTCAATGAATTTTCGTCTACATCTATTGAAAATAAATTTCGAATATTAACTAGTTGGCTTAAATAATTAGCCATTATTTGTTCTATTAATAATAAATATCCTTTTAATTGATTTGCTTGGCTTTTTCGAAGTGGACTAGATTTACTTGGAAGTTCAAATTCTTTTAAACCATAAATTGATGGAAGTTCATTTTGGATAGAATAATAATGCTCGATTTCTTTTTGGTTAAAACGACCAGACTTGACTATTTTTTTTGATTTATATCCTTTAAAATAGGGTTTTTTCTCATTTAGGCTAATCGAATCGTATAATTGTGTAAGAATTGTAGCATCGATATCATATAAGGTTTCATTTCTTTTAAATTTAAGTCTATCGGTATTTGAATCATAATAATTTTTATCTAGAGAAGGATAAGAATTATAATCAAATGGAATAATATCATTATACATTTTTATTCCGTTTTTATAAATAATTAGATTGTCTACGGCAATGACACCATCAATGCTTTGAATAATTTCTTTTATTTCATATTGATAAATCTCATTAGTTTTACGCTTTAACTCCTCTTCTTTTATAAATCTGTTTTTTTGAATAGGCCCTGAAAACAAACTATCATAGTTCTCTTCTTGGAGAAGATCTTCGTATTCATAAAATTTTAAATCTTTATTTAATTTTAAATCAATTTTATGATAAATTTCAGCTAAAACACTTTCTCCTAGCACAAATGAATTAATGGTAATATCACCAGATATGGAGATAATATCTTCTTTAAGAATAATTATGGAGTTAAAATCGGTAGCTAAAGATCTATTTTCCATTAGGATGCTCTCAATATTAATAATACTTAATTCAATTTGTACCTCATCCAAACCATCCTTGAGCTGAATTAAAACGTCATATATACCTAAAATACCAAGAACATTATCTTTAATGGGATCTACCCAAGCATTTTTCACATTATCTTCTTGATCTATAATTACTTTTCGATAATCCAAAGAAGTTAATGGTGAAGAAGGAAAAATTTTTTCTGGCGGTATTAATAAATTATTGTTTTCTAAATCAAATTTATCTGTATTCGCCAATAAAATATCTTCAATTGGAAAATTTGCTTTGTATCCTAAATCTGTTAAAGCGTAACAAATTTGTTCTAAAAAAGTAATACCCGGATCATGATAATTATAATCGGACCATTGATTTCCCGAAAATTGCTGAATAAACTCTATCCCTTGTTTAAGCAGTTCATCATAGTTTAAACTCAAAGAGCTATAATTTTCCTTATGTATAAATTTTGGTTCTATCATATTTAAAACTAATCCTCTAAAAGATTAATAATATTATACTTTATTAAATAATTTTCTTTAGACTCTGAATTAATTCCATAATTAGTTCGAGTTTTCACCTGTAAACCATAACTATTTAAATCCCCTATCCATCGAAAAGAAAGCCGTCTAAAATAAGATTCGTAATAGGCATTCGTAGTTTTTATCTTATGCTTGGATCTTTTTCCCCCAAAAGTAGAAAGCGCTATGGCATGAGACACTGCGTAAAATCCTGCTGCTATTTTTCCAGAAGCTTTGGCCGTAACTTCTAAAGCACTAATTCCGTCTAAATCAGAAATAATATAATGCCAATTGCCATCAGCAGGCACGGTACCCATTTTATATAAGCCTACTTGTGTTTTAATCCCTATTGTCCCATTAACTTCTAAATTATAATTAGGACTATTGGTATTAACTCCTACGTGTCCATATTGATTAAGTTTAATTATTGAAGAATTATCGCTTTTATTAATAGAAAGTCCTTCAGAGTTATTACTATTAAGGTTAATTGAATAGTCAGAATCTTTTTGAGTAATTTTATTAAAAAATGAAATTAACTTGGAAGTCTCCCTTGCAGGACTTAGTTTTAGCCCATGATCGGGTGTTTTAGAAATACCATCATCAACGGAATTTAAAGAAGAATCAATCAGATCTATAAAATGCTTCTCCTTCGCAAAACCGCCCTTTCTAAAATAATTTTTAAGTGTCTGCCTGTTAATTAATGCCATTGCTTTATAATTTTAGTTTAAAATTAAATTTTGAATCAGTTTTATTAGATTCATTGTTAGAGTTATCAATGACATGAATACCATCCGTAATTTCATTATTTATCAAAAAAGACTCTTCGATACCTAATTCATTAAAATTAATTGGCTCTGGAGAATGATATTCGCTATTTTCTATAACTTCAATTTTATGGTTATGTTTTGGGACAATTATAGACCAAAGAACACCGGGTTCTATATAATCTTTATTAATATTTTCTTTAGCTGAATCATATGCAACCTGAATTCCGTTTTCTAGTTTTTTAATATGAATTAAAGAAATACCTGTAATAAAAGAAATATAAGGTCTCTCATTAAGAAAATTAATAATGTCTAGCTTTTTAATTTTGACCCCTATTTTGTTTTTTTCGGATGGATTATATAACCAAGAACAAATAAAATTAAAAAAATCTATGTGTAATTTCTGGATTCCTTTTCCATTTGAAATATTCTTAAATAATACTTTACATTTAATCCATAAATCTTCAAAAACAGGATTGATAATTTCAATTTTTGAAAATGGTGATGTATAGTTTTGTAAATAGTTTTTTATTTGATTTTTTTCAGCAGAACTTAATTTAATATTATCAATATTTTCATGTTCTTCAATTTTTTTTATACATAAAAGTTGAATATTTAATTGACTATTCTCCTGGTTAATAGAATAACATTTCACGTTAGATAACCAGGTAAACTTAGACAGTATAAACTTTTCGAAATCCCACTTAGTAATCGGTCTGTTTTTATGCCTTAATAGTTCGCTTGATCGAATATAAAAATCCATATCAGACTCTTTATTATTTCCTTTAATAGAACCAAGGTGCTGCTCCGTATTTATAACACCTTCAATAGAGTTTAGAAAACCTTCAACTGAATATGGAGGGATATGTTTAGAGTCACTTTCGTATAAATTATTTAAAATTTCAGAAGCAGAAACAGAATTAGTTCGAATAGATCGAATCATACTAAACTGATTCGTTTTGTTTTTAGAACACGCTTTAATAAAAATATTACTTTCGTTGAGTTTATTTTTTTTAGCCAAAATATCCGAAGGTGCTTTTAAACTTAAAACCCCTGTCTTCATAAGGTTCATAGTTTGATCATATAAAATATCGCTATCATTAAATAACTTCCAACCCTCTGCACTAGAGTAATACCAGTCTAACTTTCTACTAAACTCATAGTTTTGATTTTCGCTTTTAACTATTTCGAACAATAAATTTAATTGAAAAGATTGTTTAATAGTATTAAAACCTAATAAAAGTTCTCCTTCATAATTAAAACTTTCAACTATTGTGTTTTTAGATATAGAATTCTTTGAAAACGTATTTTCTACACCAAAAGGAGAAATCAAATAAAATGAATTTTCCTCTTCAAAATCATTTTCTGAAAATAAAGACTGATTAAAAATTAGTGTACTATGCGCTCTATAATTTAATGATAAATCGGAAATAGAAGGCGCGTAAGGTTCATTTGGAAACTTAAGCATATCTATACCTGCTTTGCTGGGCTTAACTTGAAGAGACTTTTGTGTTATTTTATTGAAAACTTTATCATATAAATCTGTACCAAAGGCAAACTTTGGTTCAACAAGCTCAATTTTAAGATACCCTGTTTCAAGATCATTAGAATACTCTTCTAAATCTGACGATTTTAATTTATAATTTGGTTTAATTTTTAATTCATTTACATTAATAGAATTTAAACTTTTTTGATTCTTAAGAACTCCTTCTTTCGCTTCATCAAATAAATCATAAACAAGTTCTGAATTTTCAGAAGTGGAATATTTAAAGTTTGATAGTGCTGAAATCTTGACTTTAAAAGTGTCATTTTTTATACCTAAATCATATTCTTTATAATAATCTTCTAAATTTTCATCAATACTAATGAGATTTTCATATTTCCAACCAATCGATAATTCTTTAATTTTTTTATTGAACAGCTCTTCTGCTCCCAAAACCATAGTTGAGCCTTTTTTCGGAGTAACCCCAAATATTTCAAATTCCGATTTAATATCAATTTCTTCATTATTGACATAGCAATTAAAATTTTTAAGATTCTCTACTTTTACATTCAAATCTATTTGGTATAACTCCATACTATTCAAAAATGAATATGGATTATAAAAACTATCTTGATTTAGTTTAAACTTTAATATTGGCAAGCTTGATACTATATTTATATTGTGAATATCAGAATTATATGCTGTTATACCAGGAAAGGTTTTATCTAGCATAAAAGAAACTCGTATAATTCCAGTTGACCAATCTTCAGGGCTAATCACTTTATAGTTCAAAACAGAGGTCCATTCGTCTTCAGAAGTATATGCTATCTGAAATGCATTAAAAAATATTTCGTCAAAAATAACCTCTTCTGTTGTACTTTTATTTTGGGCAATATCGATAATTAAATCTGATAAATATTTTATTGAATCAATTGTGAATTTAAAATCAACATCTATTGTTCGATCACTTTTTGATAATAATAATACAGGAGATGCTAACATAAAACCAATGCTGGCCTTCTCCATATTCATATCTTCATTTCTTAAAAAAAGTTGTTCTTCGCCAAGAGATGAAAAGTAAGTTTTATTTGAATTAAAAGAATTAACTTCATCTTGATTAGAAGCATGTATTTTTGAATACAATCCAGAAATTAAATTAAACCTTGATTGGTGGTCAAATACCTTGTTTTCACTTAAAAAAAATGTACTAATATGAGATAGCTCAATATTATTGAGTTCAATATTTTCATCGATATCGAACAAAATATCTTCACCATTATCCATCTGACCGACCTTTAATACGCTCTTCGATTGAACATTTAAAAAATCAATATTTTCGTTAATTTTAATGGAAATAAAAATTTTGGTTGAAGAAGCTTTAAGATGTTTAAGTTTTAAGATTTGTTTAAAATAAAGATTTAAGTGCTTTTGGGTTAATGTGTTTAAATCGGTTAATGAATGCTTAAAAAGTTCTAAAAAAGCGAACAACAGTCCCACATGCGCCTTATGGTTATCATTTTTATTTAACGATATGGAAAACAATTTTTTACTTTTTAAAACAAAACTATAAACAATCTCATACGTAGGATTAAATATAAGTGTGATTTTTTTGAAAGCAAAATTCAAATCACCTTCATCAAAAATCTCTGCATTTACATTTTCAATTTCATTTGAAGAAAAGGAATTTAACTTCCAAATAGAATTAAAGGAATTAAAATTATTATAAAATTTTTTATCTAATATATTTTTTTCTTTAAAACCCTCTGTAATCGCTATAAAATCATTTGCCAGTGCAGATAGTTTTTGCTGAATAGCCGTTTCTAACTCCGTTTCTATTAATGAACTCTCTTGTGTTAAGTTATTATTTAATGCACTTAAATACCACTCATTCATTTGCTGAAAAAGTGATAGGGTAGAATTAAAGAATTGATTAAAAATAACTTTCTTTCTTTCTATCGAGAATGCTTCATCATACTTTTTTATGAGGTTAATTCTGTAAATACTGTAGTTTAAAATGTCAAATTTAGAAATTTCGGCAATTAAAAATGTTTCATCAGATTTTAATAATTCATGCCATGTGCCGTCTTTTTTATTTTTTTTATTATAAAAATGAACACCTTTTGAGTATTCCTTAATAAAAAGAATAAAATCCAAAACATCTCTATCATCGATATGAAAGTTTTTTGGATTTAATATATGATCATAAGTTTTATTCACCTCTTTTATTTTATTTCCGTCCCTTCATTAAGATAGAAAGGAAAAACTATATTATCTCTTACGTTAGTGGAATGAACTTCATAAACAACTTCTAAATGAATCAATCCATTTATAGCGTCAGACTTTGATGCATGCACATTATGGACAATAACTCTAGGTTCATAAATTCTAATACTCTGTTTCAATTCAAAAGCAAGTTGTTCAAAAACATCTAGATCTGATTTTTCAAACATATAATTATGCACAATACAGCCATAATCGGAACGCATAATGCGTTCACCAAGTTTGGTGTTAAAAAAAATTATCAAACTTTGTCGAATATCTTCCTCTCGAGAAACCATTTCAATATCTGCTTTTTCTTTGCTAAATGTGGGGGGAAACCCCCAACCTCTTCCTAAAAAAGATTTTTCCTGTTCCATGTCTTTTTAATTAATTCCAACAGTAGCTCCTTTAATTGTTACTTTCCCTGAAGCAACTAGATCTGCTTTACTACCTCCTTTTGCAATAAGGCTGGTTTTTGCTGAAATATTTACTTTACTTCCAGTTACCTTAACTCCGTCACCAGCTTTTCCATTAAGAGTAATCCCTTTAGATCCTGATATGGTTACTGCAGCAGAAGATGTAATTTTAATGTTTTTCTTACTTGTAAGTTCAATGCCTGTATCAGACATTTTAACAACATTTTTATTTTGATCTGTAATTATAATCCCTTTTGCTTTTTCACTGATCACGATACTATTTTCTTTTGGGGTACTTATTGTTATTATTTTATCTTTATCATCGAACTCTAGCGTAAGTTTACTCTTTGATACAAATGCTTTTAGTGCATTATCTTTTTTTAATTTCGTATAAGGTTCATTGGCTTTAGTATAAAGGCTTCCTAAGACAATTGGATGTCTAGGATCATTTGAAATGAAAGAAACGACAACCTGAGAGT
Organism: Polaribacter sp.; assembly: GCA_034110665.1. Lineage (GTDB taxonomy): Bacteria > Bacteroidota > Bacteroidia > Flavobacteriales > Flavobacteriaceae > Polaribacter. Next base: position 48,546 of record JAWUYT010000090.1, on the reverse strand, counting down.
CTATTTCTGGTATAAAAAAAGAGCCTGCTTTTGATGATATATAAAAATGTGACAGTTTTGCCCAAATGCCATTTCCTGTACTTTTTAATGCAGGAATTAATACCTGTATACGACCTTCGTTCAAAGGATCTGCGTCGATTTTTTTAACCACACCAATATGTACTCCGTTTATAGGTTTTATAACGCTAGATTTGTCTATTTGATTAGTAGAGAACTGTAATTTTTTTAAACCAAATTCAATACTTGTTGTAAAAAAACCACTTTCTACTTGATGTGAAATACCGGTCAAGTAAATGTTTCCATCAAAATGTTTTCCAAATCCATTAAGAGCAACTACAGATCCTATATCAAGATTCGTTACTCCTTTAAATTTAGCCCTTCCTACAATCCTCCCAAGTCTAGAGTCTTGTAAAAGTGAATTAGAGAGAGACTTTAATTCTGGTATTTCAGTGTTTTGAGGTATGTTAATATCAATGGCAGTGGCACTTGTGTCTTTACTTAACACTTTTCCAGTCATTGATTTATTAGCAACCAATGTTGGCTCAACGGCTTTACTTTTATTTTTCTTATTTGTAAAAGGATTCCATGAATCAAGCGAAATTGAATTTAGTTGCGAGCTTGCATCTATTTGTGCGTCAAAGTTAATAGTAGACTCTCCGTTGGTAATTGTTTGTTCAGGTTTTGATACTTTTTTGGTAGGCTTAGAAATTTTAATTTCATTGTCCGAATTAAGGACTATCATTCCATTTAATTTAGCTCTATTTAATATAAAATCCCAATCACTAGAATTGTACTTTGGAAAAAAAGGATGGGTAACCGTTGTTGCTGTAATAACTGATTTTAAACCAGCTATTTTTTTGATTAAAGTAGAAAAAATTTCGCTATCCTTCTTTTTTTCGTAGACATCAGAAGTATAGCTATTTGTTAGTTTTATAGCTTTATCTACACATTCCAAGACTAAAAGACTAGACCAAGGATTTTGAGCGAAACCATTGTTAAGAGTAATCCCTAATTTCTCAACAATACCTTTAAAAAGAACTTGATTACTCTGTTCGTAACCAATCTTTATTTCAACAGTTTTTCCAGGAGCAAAATTAGTATCTTCACTCTCATCAAAGGTGTTTTTATACGCATCGCCTCCTGAAAGATATATTTTAGCTCTGCTTATTTTGTTAATGGTTTTGTCTATATTGATCTTTACGACCATACGTTTAGACCCAATAGAACTTCCATTTACCAAAATATCAAATGAAACCAGTTTATTTATAGAATCTTTTGGTTTTTTTTCTGAAGTATTTGCCATAGAACTATTTTATAGGTGGTATTTCAAGTTGGCCACCGTGTTTTAGATTGCGAAACGAACTTAAACTGTTGAATTCAGCCAATTTTATATAATGTTTTTTATCATCATAATATTCTTCACATAATTTTACAATTGTATCTCCATCTTTTATTACTGGCATTTTCGTAATGTCTGGACTTTGAAACAAACTAGCATCATTTTTATCAAAATCTTTTATTTGCATCGTTACAACTGCTCTTAATGGAGTACCATATGCATTAAAAAAGGTGTAGTTGTATTTGTATGAAGATACTGTTCCGCTAAAAGTAAATTTTGTGCCCCAACTTAATCTAACGAAAGGAGGTCTATGCTCAGAAACAACATCATCTATTGCAATTTCTTCAAGAGATTTAATCGAATCTACTAAATTTGCCGAGTATGAAGAACCCATTCCATTAGGTTTATTTGGAATCGCTCCAGTATTATCTATTGTAAAATTTAGATCAAGAGTTCTCTGACGATATAAAGGCGTTATACTTGTTATTGTTTTACCCTCGGCATCTTTCTCAACCTTTTTGATTTTTGGATCTCCAACACCTATAGAGATTTCCGTAGGATTCAATTGTAATTTATAACTACCAATCTTACTGAGAAAATCAGCCTTTTTATAACCAGTTATAATTAAATATTTCCCCATAATTAATAACCAAGCTTAGTTTCTAATTCTTTTAATACTGTAGCTACACATTCTTCAATTAATTGTCGTTTCTCTGATTCTGTAAGAGCATTTCCTGAATCCATTTTTGAAACCTTTGATTCTATTATTTCTATAATATCCTCATCAGTCTTTTTTGAACTCTTATTAATTTTTCCTTGAACAATTAATTCTTTAATTATAACAGTCATATTATTTTAAATAATAGATTCAAAATTTTAATGAAATATCCTGACTAAAATGTGAGTATGCTAAAGTTAAAGTTTCAATTGCAATCTCTGACTTATCTGCGTTAAAGGCACCAATTTCCATCTCTTTTGGATAACAATCATAAAAAGACCAAGTCATTAGAATATCATCTTTGTCTTTATCTAAAAGCATTACATTGATAATCCTTCTCTCTACATAATAAGAATATATGTCATTAATTAAAAAATTTTGACACCATTTCCCTAGTTGTGAGGCCCCCTTAATTAACCCTCTTGTTAATATTAAGTCTGGATAAGTAGTAGCAGTAGGTAATTTATACTGACGGTTATTAATACCAGCATTTACTATAATAGAATCACCTGCGGTTGCTTTGATGCCAGATATAGATTGGAAATAAGATTCTTCCGATCCAGAAAGCATATTCTTTTTATCAACGCTATTCATTTTACTTCCAGAAATACTTTTCCCTTCTGGTGATAAAGTTGAAGTTACCTTAAACTTAAATCCTAAAGCAGGATAGTCTTTTTTGTTCAATTTTTATTTATTTTATCAGCAATAACCAAACAATAAAATATTTAGTTAATAGTGTTAATTTATAATTATTTATTATAAGTAAAATTAATCCTAATTGTACATCTACTAAAATAATACTGTTTAAAAAATTCCATAAAAATGGTATAAAAAAAATAGGCATGAGATAGTTTAAAATATGTCAGGCCTATTATTATTTATGCAGTATAACACTTAAAATAAAATTTTAAGTAATAATTTAAGCTACTTCTTGAGTCATACCTTCATGAGTGAAAACGACTGTTTCAATTCCAGCTTCCGAAGATTGAGAATTCATATCCGTTGGTGTAACCTTCTGAGCAAATGCATTTGTAAGTGTCCAAATCATTTTAGGATCACCCGATTCGTCTAATAACTTAATAACTACTGTAACCCTTTTGTACGTGTTGAGGTTTATTTGGTTAATCCAATCATAAAACTGGTTATCCTCGACAAATACACCTTTTTTTAGCGTAACATCGCCATATTTCATTAATCCAGGCATTTTAATTGTTCCATGATTAGGACTATTACCATGACGATATTCGATTACTTCTGTTTCAACATCCAAACCACTTACTTCTTGAAATGGAATGTCTGTTATGTCTCCAATATCAACTGAAAAATAAAACTTTGGTAATGGCCAAAACTGATCTTGAACATCTCCGGTACCTACTACTGGTGTTGCCATATTATATATTTTTTATTGTTAAATTTTAAGATTTTAAGATTTTTGTTGTTGTTGTTCAAACGTGATCACAATAAACTCTGCGGGTCTCGTAATCGCCACTTTTACGGTCATTTTTAAAATACCATCTAGTATATCATTTGCCGTCATTGTAGTTCCCAAACCTATAGAAATCTCAAAAGCTTCCCCTGGAGAACCTCCAGCTAAAAGACCAGACTGCCATTGATTGTTTAAAAAATTGGTCACCGTTGATTTAAGTGTAGACCAAGTTGTTGCATTATTTTGAGAAAACACAAAGGCTTCTGAAGCAAATTTAATGCTTTGCTCTAGAAAAGTCATTGTTCTTCTAACGCTGATATACCTATATTCTTGCGAATTACCTTCGAGCGTTCTAGCTCCCCAAACCAATACACCTTTACCTGTAAAACTACGAATCGCATTTATTGCTTTTCCGTTTAAAGGTAAATTTAAGTCTTCTTGATTATCGTTGTTTATATTTACCGCAGGAGAAATAACTGACCCAAGGCTAATATTTGCAGGAGACTTAGCAACACTCACCGAACTATCGCACATTGTGTAAGCTCCTGCCATTGCAGCACTCGGAGGCAATAAATTCATCATTTCACCCATATCTTCCATTACAGAAAGAATTTTAGGTGATACAACCATTAATGTTGATTGCAAAGTTTTCATCAAATCTTTGTCAGTTGTGTCTAAAATTTTGTTTATCTCAGCTTTAATCCCCTCTGATCGTGCTTCTGATATATTTTCAGACGCTAAACTTTCATCAACTTCAGCTATCAATATCGCAACTAATTCTTCTGGATTTGCGACTAATGAATAATCTAATTCAGAAGATTTCACAATCGCCGTATTTAACCAAGGATAATATGCAGCACCCCATTGAAGGAAGTTTGAACCAACACCTTCTCTAAATTTATTTACAACATCATCCTCATCCAGCGTTCTTTCTTTAAAGCCATCATATACATCCAAGACGGCAAATCTATTTTTCATTTTGTATCCGCAATGAGACAACATAGCTGCCTGCAAAGAATAACAATCAGATTCTGAAAGCAATACGGCCTCTGGAATCACCAAAATAGTTGGTTCTAGATCTTTTTCGAGCGTTAATAAACCTCCACCAGTTGGATCATTTAATTTGGAGGCATCAATTTTGTCATTATAATCTCCAACAGAGACTATAAAACAATCTGCTCCGCCATTTGCATAAAATAAACGAATGGAGTCATATAAAAGAAATCGAGTGCCTTCTACAAAATTCAATTTAAAGCCTACAGAGGAAGAGTCATCCACCTCAATATTAAATTTTGTTTTAGGAGCACCACCGAACAATTCTACAAATTGTCCAAATGATGAAATTTTAGTCGGTTTATTCATTAAGGATTTAGAACCTCTATTTGCTTTTTCCGTGTATCCTACAAAAGCAGGTAGTGCAGTTTGAACTGGCACAACAGAAGACCCAAATGAGCTTTTTTCCTCAATATAAACTCCAGGTGTTGCCAAAGTGGAAGCCATATATTATATTTAGTTAAAAAGTTAATTGAGTCGTAAATATAGAACAAAAAAACATTATTCGCAGTGTAAAATCAAGTTATCCTTATTTTTTTTAAATTTTCACAAAAACATCGTTAAAATAAACATTTTTCATGCTATCATAATTAATTGTGTTTGGCTTAGGATATGGCAAGAAAATTGAAAAATAGGTAAGGAAATCGTCATCTTTCTTCAAATACAATTTCTTGGTATACGTCTGAGAAACAAGAGTCTCTTCCTCAATTAAAATAAAATAAACACTCATTCCATTAGCAAGAATCCGAGTATCAAAATTATTCAATTTAAAAGAACCCTGTTCGTCGGTTATAAAATATTTTTTAAAATCAATTACCGAATCAGTAGAAAAGAAATTATATCTAAATATTACTTTTCTTGCGTTAAAATGAATAGAGTAAATGAGTTCATTAGATATTTCACGTGCCACTTCGCTTCCAAAAAATTGATTTTTAGAATTAATGTTTAAGTAGATCTCTCCAAAAATCCCGTCTTTATCTGTGCTTTGAGTATTTTTTTGATCAACAAAATCATTTAAATGTAGTTTTTCATTAGATACGTCTTGGGTGTTTTGAAAAATAAATTTTTGACTATTTGAATACGGAATATCAGTGATATTCAAAAAAAAATTACTTTTAATTTTCAAAAAGAAAGCAAGGTTTATTTCTCCCGCAAAATTTTGAGATTCAAATTTAGGATCATTTTTAGAGATAAGCACAAATCCATTTTCTATAAACCTCATTAGAATCCCATGACTTTTTAGAAATCTATTGGTGTCTTCATCGGCAAAAACATCTATCTCCTTTAAAAGATTATCTTTATAAAAATTATGATAAAATTGTACACTTAAAAGCTTTGAAAAACTGGAAACAAAATTGTATTTATTTTTTAACATAAGGTAACTCTCTATTAATAAAATTTTATTTTGTTAATTTCTTATTCAGTAATTTTTCATCTATTCAGGCGGCAAACCAAGGATTCTTGGCACATCTTCAGAAATCATTTCTCCATCAAATACTATATGTTTAAATTTATAGGAAACAGATGGCACATAATTGGCTCCAATATTACCCCAAAGTTTACTAATTTCGTCTATTGATATATTAAATAATTCTGAATAAATTTTATTCCCATTTGGGGGTAAACCAGGTGTATTAGAGTCTTCAAAAACAATATTGTTTTGAAAAAACTCAATAACTAAAGATATATATTTTAGTGCTTCTACATAATTAAAATTAGGGAAGTATGCCGAAAACATAACATGAAGGTTTATTTTAATTGCTGGGTTATCTCCAGAGCTATACTTTACTCCTATATTTTTAGAAATTTTCTCCTCTTCTATATGTAGTAAAAAAATAGATATTTTATTTTCAATATCTTGGTTTAAATTGCCTTTTATATCCACTAAACTGCTCACAATGACGGTATCATCTGAAATTGATAATTTATTTTTAATAAACTCATTCAGTTTTGCAGCAATCGATGTAATTACATTATGTATCATAAGATAGATCTATAAATATTTTTTTACTGCTTTCACTATTATTCTAAATATGTAAATACTAATTAAAGAAACAAAACACCCGATGATATAAAGCTGTACAGTAAATATTTTTTCAATTGAGTTTAAAGTCTCTTCCGCAGATGTAAGACTCAATAATCCTAAAAAAATAAAGGACAAAAAAAGAGATAATACAGATCCTAAAACGAGCCAAAATAATTCTCTAACAAAGATATTTTTCATAGTTTTCTTATGGTCTTTTAATAGGTTTTAATTTAAATCTATAAGCAAAAAACAATGTGAACATACCAACAAAGAATGAAATATAGTATTTCCATTCAGATTTAATAAATAGATTTACCTCGGGCAAAAGTTCATTTAGCATACTATAAATAAGCATTGTAATTGGGATCAATAGCACGAAAATAACTGCTGTAAATAATAAAAATATCAATTGATTTTTCACAATTGAATCTCTAACATTCCAATCGAAAAGCAAGACTAAAAAGGCAAGTACAACCGTTAATAAGAAAAATATTGCCGTTGTAAGAAGAATATTCTTATTTTTTAGTAGGTATTTCGAGAATCGAATTGGATACCCTTCTGCTTGCATAATAGGGTTTTTTATTATCTTTTTATCTGTAGAAAATGTATCTTCAATTACATCCCATAAATCAGTGTAACCGTTATCATATCCTAAAGCCCAAATTCCAACTCCCTTTAGCTTTTTACTCAACGCAAAGTCGTACTTCTTACTTAATGTATAATCATCATCGAACCAAATCTCTTGGGTTGTATTGTCATCAAATGTCAAGCTATAATAATTCGTCATACTTTTATCATCTCTGAAAGCATTAATTTTGACATCTTCATTATCAATATATTTTTTTTTGATTTCGCTGTAGGTTAATGGTTTATCATATGTACTTCTGTTGTATACAGAACTACCATCTTGCTCAAGCTCCCCTTTCCATAAACTGCCATAATAAGGCAGAGCCAAAATAGTTTTTTCAGGTTGAATTCCTTGATCCAAATAATAGGTTACCGTAGTTGAAAGACTTAGAGAATTTTCTACAGACCTTAAAGGAGCAACTGCACCTTGCGCTTTTTCGCCAATATGATAGTTATAACCCATAATAACAAATAAATTCACATCACCCTGAAGTTCTTTCACATCAAAAACATCTCGACTGTTATAAGCAGGCAAAGTCATAGATAAAAAAAACTCTTTACCTTCTTTTGCATAAATATTATCCATTCCCTCTCTAAAATATCTGACAAATCTGTTTAATTTTTCTCTCTTAAAATAAGACACTTCTTCAAAATTTAAATCAACTCCATCAGCATTTCTCTTTATAAGAAGTTCTGATACAGTTTTGATAAGAACATCCCATCTATCTTTATTCTCGAAAAATTCATCATTATTTTTAAAACCATGGCAAGAAACAGTTAATAATACCCTAGTGCTTTTCGCTTTAGCCGAATCAATCATTTCAGTGGTATTCCATTCCTCAATCTGTACTGGATTTGTATAACCTCCAGTATAAGGATCTATCTTATAGGAAAAATAAGAAATGGTTGAAAGCAACTCAAAAGGATAATTTTTCCATTTAGACCCCATCCAATAAGGATGCCATCCAAAGACTTCCTTATTCTTTTTTATCATTTTGTAGTTTTTATTCTTTACATAATAAATATCTTGAATAGAATCATAAGTAAAGTTGTCGCTTTTAATTTGATCATCTTTTTGATTTATCATATCAAATAAGTAACCGTAATTATTCAGCATTGTTTTTTGCTTCACGGTCAAGTAAGCATTTGAATCTATGGGCTCTGTTTTATCACCTGCTTGTTTTGTTGATTTTTTATCATCCAAACCAACCCCTCTTTTTATCTTATCCAATCCACGCTTTACAAATCTAACTTCTGTTTGAGTTTTTCTAACACTACTTTTAAGTTTCATACCTTGTTTACAGGAAGCAACAAAAATTAACAAAGCGCTTAATAATATAAAATTTCTATTCATCTTTTATAATTGTTATATGAATGTAGTCCTTAAAAGCTATAATATCTTTCATCGTTTCATTTTTAATTTTGATTGCGCCCACTGCAACTACATTATAACTCACATCGTATTCATATAAAGTTGAAGTATTGGTGAGATAGACCTCTGCTTTTTTAATATTTTTTTCAATAAAATCATCACTTTTATAAAATGCGAAATTTGAAGCATAATTGTAACTTCTGGCATCCAAACTTTGATTTTTTATTACAAGCTCCACCTCTTTATTTGAATTTACGGAGAGTTCTACTGGTCTCAGTGCCTTAAGAAGCTCATTTTTAGAAAAAACAATTAATGGGTTTTCACTTTCCGATAAAACGGTATACTGTTCTATAGAAACTTTATCCAGTCCAATCCAATATCCCCACCCAAGCAAATTATCAAATTCATCTATGTTAATATCAAACGTTTGTTTATAGTTTCTAGTCAAATCTAATCGAGGTCCTAGCGTAAAGTTTTTACTATCAATTATTTTGTAGATCGTATCATTTACCTCTTCTATAAAAGGTCTGGATGAAACAATCGTGTCGGGTTTAATTTCAACTTGCAACTTTAATTGTGGGGCTGTTTTTTTAATCACTATTTTTAATTTTGATTTAAAAAATCCCATATTTTTAATAAAATTATCATTAGAAATATTGACGGTTAAAACATTGTCCGCAGCAATTTTTATAGCCCCTCTAACACTTTCTTTCTTTTTTAAATTATTTTTAACATATCTAGTTTTTCCTCCTTCAAGAATGTTAATTTCTTTGAGCGTATTTTTTTTAATATTGGTAATTTCGTAAAAAATAACATCGTCTTTTTTAACATCAAATTCATAACTTTTTACTTCACCTTTTGTTGGAGAATTCAAATTTAAATTTGTTAAATATAATGTATCTTTTATTGCTTTAGACTTTAAATGCTTCAGCAAAAAAGACTCAAAAACATTTATTTTTAAATTCCCTGTTTCGATCAAAACCGTTCTTAAACTATCAATATAAATTGGCGTGTAATAATCGGATAAATCTGCCTCCGATTTTAATGAAATATTTTCGATTAACTGAGCTTTAACTTTTGTTGAAAGTGCTGCTAGATCAAAAGAGATTTCTTCCTGATAATTATTTTTAATAGAGTCTAATAATTCAGTGCCATTTTTTTCTAAAACTCCTTTAAGTAAACCACAAGCAAATAGGTTCAATAAAATTATCACTCCAATTATTTGACTAATTATTTTGATTCTATACATGCTATTTATCTTTTAATATTCTTCATATCTACTTCTTGTCTCATTTTATTATAGCGATCAACTGCTTGTTGTTTTAGAATGCTTTTAATTTCTGATTCTTTGGACTTCAACTCTATACTTGTGGATATTTCTTTTAATTTTTTATTTTTAAACCTTTCATTATCTAAATGATCTAATTTATTTAAATAAGACATCTCAAATTGTATTTCGCTTTCTAAAATTAAATTATCATACGGTCCTTTTGTCGAAAGTAGCTTTGTTAGAACAGGTGCAATTTCAATCATGATAAAAATAAAAAAAATAAAAAGTGACGAAAGTTTATCAATATTGTTCATCGCTCTGATTTGATCAAATAACCCATAGCTGTGGGCTAGAATAATAGCTTTCTCACTATCCATAATTTTTTGAATTTTATTTTTATCCAAAAAATACTGTTTTTGAATCGAATCCTTCTGAATTCTATCTCGATCTAATTCTAGAAGAAATAATTCATAACGTTCTTTTCTACTCTGGCACTCTTCACCATATCCTTTTACTTTGGTTCCACAGGTGCCTAAACATTCACATTTATATTCTTCATAATACCTATTTCTTAAAAGTACTTTTTTCTGAAAGCTAGCTTCTAACTCCTCTTTTTTAGATTCTATATTTTTTAAATCAGGATTATATTTATGACGAATTTGATCGTATTGACTTGTTTTTTCTTTATTTAAAAATGCTGAAATTTCACTCTTAAACAATTTGATTTCTAGAGGTTTCGAAATAATCATCGCTATTAAAATAGCGATTAATAACCGTGGAATTGCTTTAATAAATTCTCGAAATTTATTATCGTTAATTCTCATTGAAGAAACAATATATCTATCTAAATTGAAAATAATACTCCCCCAGAGTATAGCAAGAGCAATTGCAACATAGTATGAACTAAATATCAGATTAAAAGCAAAAAAAGACGACAAAACAGACAACACTGCGGTAAAAAAAATTGTTAAGCCAATACTTGTGTACTTATTGACTTCAAATTCAGGACATTTTTTCATTAATTCTAAAGCAGCACCAGAAGAAAAAAGCAAAAAACGTGTGAGTATTGAAAACCTTTGGCTCATCTAGATCGATTTCTTTTTATAAATCATCCCTAAAAACTTTTTAATTTTAAACGATATGTTTAAAAACCAATTTAAATTTTCAGTCTTTTTTGTGATATTTGCAGGAAGCTGAATATTCAATTTATTATTAATTTGAGGATTATTAAACGAATGAAAAATAAGTTTTTTTATCTGAGTATTGTTCATCGTTATAAAGGTGAAAAACAGCTGGGTTTCCTTAAATATTTTAAATTCATGGAATCCCACAAGTGGCAAATTACCAATAGTATTTTCATGAAGTTTACCAATCATATTAATTTCCCAAGAAATTTTTATAGTTTGACCGAAATATACACCATAATTGTCTTTATTAAAAGAAGATGCTTCAATTTTTATATATTGATGTGCAATAGGATCAAATACACTAAGATTAAACTCGATATCTTTATTTTTAAATACTTTAATGAACAATATTTTAGAAATGGAAAATTCCTTGTTTACGGCTGTTAATAAAAAGCGTTGATCCTTCTTTAAATTTAAAACTCTAGAGCCCAATAAAGAAACATCTCCAATCATCGGTTCAATTGAAACGTGATGAGCGTTTTCAATATTCCAATTAATTTCCACAGATTCATTATCTTTAATAATGGTTTTATCTGCTGAAAATTCTATGTTAATTTCTCCAGATAGTAGTTTTAGTTTTTCAGAATCTATCAAAACACTTTTAAAAAAACTATTTTTGATTCGAACTAATTCTTCGGCATTCTCGGATATTTGTTCAGAATTTGGTTTATCTACTAAAAATGTTTTATCAAAAATTGCAAAAAACAATGAATCATTAAAAATAACTGAATTACAATGCCAATAAACAGAGACACCACCGTCTATTAATCTTTTACATAAATTAATAACTTTAAGTGATTTTTTATTAGCATTAGCTACGATAATAATTTCAATTTGAATATTTTTGTTTAAAACCCCCAATAAAGAACTAGACAAAAAAAACAAATCATTTTCGTCCACTAAAATCTGAATAGAATGCTCAAATCTTAATATTTGCACATTAATTTCTGAAATAATATCAAATGTAGTATAAAATTTGAACAAATTTAGTTAATTTTAGGATTTCGTTATATCCCACAAATATAACTTAATATAAATAACGTTAGTAGCAAAAAAATATGTCGAAAAACATCTTAAATCCTTTTGTTGGTCTTAAACCATATTCTGAAATAAATAGTCCATTTTATTTTGGTAGAGAACAAGAGATTGAAAATTTACTGCAGATTCTCCAAAAAAACAAACTACTAACTTTATCAGGAGATGCCGGGTCTGGCAAAACGTCCTTGATTAATGCAAGTTTAATACCCAGACTTAAAAAAGGTTTTGTAGGACAGGCGGGCAAGGAATGGTCTATAGCCTATTTTAGACCTAGTACTAAACCTCTATCCAATTTAGCGCATGCACTGAACATTAACGGAGTACTTAATATTGAATCAAAACCAAAAACTACAGACTATAAATATTATTCACAAATTATAAAAGAATTTGAAGCAATAGGCATTGTTGAAATTTATAAACGTTCAGAAATTTTCGATAAAAAAAACCTTTTGATTGTTATTGATCAATTGGAAGATTTGTTCGAATTTAGAGAATACTTTGAAACCATAAACAGTGAAGACGACCGTGAGTTAATGGATTTGATTTACAGATCAGTTTCATATAAAAATATGCCTATTTACTTTCTAATTTCAATTGAAAGCAAATACCTAACAAAAATAACATCTTACAAAAAGCTTCAAGAAATAGTTAGTCCAACCCATTATACAATTCAAAATTTAGATATTTCGAGAATCAATCATATCCTAGAGAAAACATTTTATAAACATCAAGTTCAATTTGATCCCTTAGTAATTGATTCTTTTCAGGATTCTTTAGATGGAATGATTAGCTATCTTCCTAATTTTCAGTTTTTACTTTATAAGCTGTTCGATGCATATGTAATCAATGAAAATAAAAAAAGAATAATTAACCTTGAAGATATTGAACAATTTGGAGGAATTACCAATGCAATTTCAAAAGATTTAAAAACTTTTTACGATAAACTCGACCCAGAGAAACAGAACGAAATGTCTCTCTTTTTCAAAGCTTTAACAAAACCTCAAAATCTTTCTATTGATTCAAATTATGAGAAAATAATCAATATTTCTCATTATGTAAATATTCCAATGATTGAACTTTCAGCAAGTATTCAAGCTTTAAAAGATACCTTTTTTGATTTTATAGAAGTATTTGAACCTTCAATTTCTGGAATTAAAAATAATGATAAAACGATCTTAAATTCAGAAAGTATTTTAAATTTAAAATACAGTAAGCATTTAAATTGGACCAGAGAATTAGAATGGAAAACAGAAGAGAGAAAGGATTATCTAAAGTATAAAACTTTTTCTGCAAATGCGGCAAAAAAGGAGAATGATGAAATTGATTTTATAAAAACACTAGAATTAAAAAATGCTATTTTATGGCGGGACAATCCGAATCACAACAGCAGTTGGGCCAAAAAATATGATTTTAATTTCACAAAAACGATAGCCTATATTAATGAAAGTGAAAAAGATAGTTTAAGATTAAAAAAAGAAAAAGAAGATCAGTTTGAAAGAGAACAAAAAAAAGAAAGAACTAAAAGAAAAGGTTATTTAATTTTAGGAATAGGAATGCTGATATTAACGACAATAGCCTTTATTCAAAAATCTAAAGCTACTGAAGATAGGAACAGTATAGAAAAAAGCCAAAAAACATTAAACGTTAAAAATGATCAATTAAACGTTCAATTTAACGATTTAAACGAGAAAAATGAGGCATTAAATGACGCAAAAAAGAAAGATAGCATACAAAATATAAAAATTAAGAATCAAAAGAAATCTCTTCAAAAAAACTTCGAATCTCTTAAATTGACTAAAAATAATTTAGATAACACATTATTAGATTTAAATGAGGCCATGAGAAAAGATAGCCTGCAAACAGAGGAGCTTAAAAAAAGTGAAAAAAAAGCAACTAAAGAATCAAAAATTAATAGAACCATTAAAGAATTAATTGAACTCAAGTACTCGTTTATCGAGTTACAATTAGAGCTAAATAAGGCTTTCCAAGAAAAAGACAAAGACAAAAACAAAATCAAAGAATTAATTGCAAGATCAATTAGAGAACAGCAAACTTTTGATTCTTTGCGAAATCTTAAAGACATAGACTTACCCCCTATAAATAACGGTAACGTTTTAGATTTAAATAAAAATATATTATCTATTTTAGAAGAAAAAATAAAATATAGTCAAACGAGTATGAGATTGGCGAAGTCAAAAAATTCTATCAGAAATTTCAATATTTACAACAATCTAATTTGCTTTGGAGGTGATGCGGGTAAACTACAATTCTACGATATTAATAAAAGTAAAACTCTAGATGCTATTGATATTTCTGATAATAATATTGAAGATAGAATTCGAAACATCAAATTTCTAGATGAAAACTCCTTATTTGTAACAACTTTTTCTGGAAAAGTTTTAAAAATAACAAGAGAACCTTTCAAAATGGACGAGATTTACAGCTCTGGTAGGGAATTAATCATGGATTTTTTTATTGATAAAAGTAAAAACGTACAACATCTTGTCCTAGAAAACGAAATCATAACGTATAATAAAGAAGATAGCATCATAAATCGAAATACAAATTATAAAAATATTGAAGCTTCTTTTTACAAAGATTCAAAACTGTTTTTTATTTCAAATCAAAAGCTCCATGTAATGTCTGAATCTGGATCTGAATATAAAATAATTACTAATTTTAAACTTAACAACAGAAATAAAGCGAGCGTTATTTATATAAGCAACGAATATTTATTTGTAGGAACGAATACCGGTGAAGTTGATTGTTTTAACTACAATTTTAACAGTATAAAAAATCTAAAAAAACCAATACTAAAGCACGTATTTAATCTTCATAGCAGTAAAGTTAGTAACTTGTATTTTGATAATGGTTCAAAAACACTCTATTCAGCTAGTTTAGATAATAAAATATTTAGGCATGATTTTAATCTGCAAGAAGATGAAATTAAAAATGCGGTTATTGAGTTAGTTGGTCATGAAAAATGGATTTGGCATATGGAAACTTATCTAAACAAGAACGGTAAAAAAATGTTATTAACTGCAGATGAAGATGGAACTTTACTTTCCTGGTTTACAAACACTAATGATTTACTAGATAAAATAAACTCACAATTTCAAAAGTATTAACTATTTTTTTTTATGAAAATCCTATTTATATCAAGTTCTTCTTTAAATGATATAATTACAGTAAACATTATTTATACAAATTTAATGAGATTGTATAAAAAAGAAGAGGTGACAATTGACTTAATTTTTACTGAAAAACTAACGCACTCAAATATTTTTTTCTCAAAAAACATTCTTGAAGAAAATTACGTCTTTTCCATTTCAAAAGAATTCTTGAATGCAGTTACAACATGTAAAAAAAAAGAGCATAATTATATCATAAAAATTGGAACGAACTTTAAATCAGAGCTAATATACATTTGTTTTAAATCTCAAAAAAAAGTTAGGATATCATTTAAATTGGCAAATATCTTTAAATCTGAAAAACGATATATTGAAGAGTATGTAGCATCAAAATGTCGTGCCATTTTTAATAAACTAAAAGAATTTGAAGGTTCCCAAGCCCTGCATCCCGAAATAATTCTTGATAAAAATGTTTACGCAAAAACGCATGAAATGGTGAATTGGCTCTTAAAAAGTTCTAACAGATTTCCCCTAACCAATCATAGGTTTTGTTTGTTATATTTCAAATCAGTAAAAAAAACAAACAATGAGCAACTTTTTGACCTTATCACTGCGTTATTAGAAAAAAACATATTTATAATCCCTATATTTTATAATTCAGAAGTACCTTTAGAAAATTACTCGAAAAAAATATCCAGTAACAAGCAAAATTTATTAATACGTAATTTTACACAAAATAATGATAACAATCATTTATATTTGTTTTTAAAACACTCAAAATTTGTGATTACGAATGACCCTTGTCTTAAAGTAGCCTGTGATCAAACTCAAAAAAAAATATTATTTTATGATTTTGAGGATAAAAAGCAAGTTTCAAAAATGGACTTTTTACTAGATTTAAAATTTATTTAATTATTTAGATTATGGCAAAATGTGTGTGTAGTGGCGCTAAAATTAAATGTTCATTTGGCGCAGGCCCGAAAACTATGATGGTTCTTCCTTTGAATAGAACTTTAACAGCAAGTGTAAATCCTATTGCTAATGTTTTAGACATCATACCCTTTGTAAATATTCCTGCATTCGGAAATTGTTTGTCCCCAGCTAACCCTATGAATTGGAAAATGGCAGGACCTATTCCTTTATTTATACCATCTTCGTGCATTCCAATACCGGTAAGTCCTTGGTCTCCAGGGGCAAAAAAAACTAAAATAGGTAAGCAACCTGTAGTACTTGCAAATAGTAAAACAATGTGTGTTTGGGCAGGATCAATTTCTGTTATAAAACCAGGGCAGACAAAAATAGATTGTAATTAAAATTTAGAGGGGGTAAACAATCCATTCTATCAGCGTTAAGAGTGCTAGCGTCTATTACCAATAGAAATGGAGATTAATTTGAGGGATCTTTTTTTAATAGCAGGAATTTTGGCTTTAAAAAAGCTATCGTCTTACTTTTCACCATTATCTATTTGTGGAATTTATATTCAAGACATCCTTGTGTATTTTAGGAATAGAATTTTACCTAACTTTATTTTTAGATAGATTTCGTTGCAGGTTTATGTAAAGATTTTTCTGATTTATTTTTTTATAGACTTTTAAATATACTTAGTCTTCTATCGTCCCTTTAACCCAAGCAACTCTTCTTACTAATTGTTAAGATATATGTTGCATTCTTTCTTTACCATAATCACTTAATTTATTCCAAAGGAATAAATTGTTTATAATGATCATAACGCTCAAAAATTTGCTCAATATAATTTGCGGGTTCTTGACCTCTTACATAGCCATATTTTATAAAGGGTTTATTATAATTTTTAGGCAAACTCAAAGCCAAAATCATCGTCTCTACATTTTCTGACCAAATGGTTGAATCTAAATCATTCTCTATTGCTAAACGCTGGGCGTCTCTTACATGACTATACCCACAATTATAAGAGGCTAAAGAAAATTTAATTCTATTAATAGAGTCATTTATATCTGTAAATCGATTATATAATTGATCTAAATAATCGGTTCCTCCTCGAATGCTTTCTTGAGGGTCAGAAACATCTTTTATACCTAAAGATTCTGCCGTAGCTGGCATTACTTGCATTAATCCCTTTGCGCCAGCCCATGATTTTGCAATGGGATCAAACCTAGATTCCTGATATACTTGAGAAGCTAGCAAACGCCAATCCCAACCAATTTTATTCGCATGCTCTTTTATCAAATTATCATATTTACTAATTTGATTATTCTTCAAGCTATAATAATTACTTCTTATTCGTTGCCTAAAGGTTCGTTTATTTTTAAAGTATTTATTGTAAATTACATTAAAATCCCTCTTTTTTCGTTGAGAAACAATCCATTTATTAACAGCTTGACGAAAAAGAGGCGACTTTTTTCTTGTAACCCAAGCTATTCTTTGTGAAAAAGAAATGGGTACATCTATTTTTAAAATAGGGTTATAAGAAGCATTAATTTTCGCTAAATTTTCATCGGCTATGGTGTACTCAATTTCACCATCTGCCACCATATTAATAATTTCGTCTGTTGATAATTTACTATCTAAAGTATCAATCATAATATTTCCACCCATTTCATTTGATAAGCTAAGTATACGCTCGATATATGAAGAATTTTTTCTAACGGATATTGTTTTATCAATTAATTCAATAGGGTCATTAATAAGATGCCCATCAATAGCACTCCAAGACATATTTAAATAATTATCTGGCCTCTTCTGAACTAGTACTTGCCTTGTTAAATATAAATGTTCTGTAAAATCAACTTCCCACTTTCGCTGATTTGTAATTGTCATTCCGTGAGCAATTAAATCAACCTCGCCTCTGTTTAAAACTTCAAATTGTGTATCTAGATTATTAGATACTACAAGCTCTAATTTTAAATCAAGCTCCTTTGCCAACTGTGTTAAAAGCTCATATTCAAAACCCATTGCTTGCCCCCTATAAAGAAAATAGCTCGTACTGCTATAAACAACCAAAGCTCTTAAAACACCATCCTTCTCTATTTGTTCTAAATCTCTATCTACAGAGTTTTCTGAAAAAGGATTTGTTCCCTCAACAAATTTATTTTCTTTTTTCTGCTGGCAGGATATTAAATTCAAAGAACTCACAGCAATTATTAAGGTTACAATTGAACATAAAATATTTATTTTCCTTTGTTTCATCTTACTTTTTTTTGAATTTAATTCGAAAAACTTGACTAAAATAAGTTAAACTGAAGTTTCCGAAGTTAGTAAAAAAAAAATAAAAATAAAACCCTATTCATTTTGACGATGTCTATTTATTGCACGCTATTTTAAATATTAATGCAAAAAAAATAATTTCATCTTTTATGAATATTTATTCTTGAAGTCTTTTTAAGGAATTATTTGGAAATTTTCTTTAATTTATTTAGCTATGATTTTTTAGAATAACCACTCTTTAATCATTCCTAAATTTAATTAGAAAACTATAAAGTTCGCATCTAAATAACAGATAATATTCTTCTTATCACTGTTTTCATAGTAATTCCCGACTTCTAATTGAAAAGTGAGTTTTTATTTTTTATAATGATGCGGGTTTTCTCTAATCCCTTTTTTAAAAATTTTACGAACCGAGCTTCTTAAACTATTGTCTATTTTTAAAATAAAATCCTTTATTTTTTGCGAAGGTCTTCCTCTAAAAGTAGTTACATGAAAATTTTCATTTTCTAATAAAGGTGTTTTAGAAAAATAATAATTAGAAACACAACATCTAACTTCATCTACTAAAACTTTATTTACTGAATGCCAAGATTTTTGATGCGTTGTCATAACTACCAATCTGTTAAAACTACTTTCTACCTCAATTGGTTTGCCCTGTAAACCTTTACTCCAAAGTTCTAAATTGCCACCGTTTTCTGCTTTCCAAGCTGGCGCCACGTAAAACAACAAATTTAAAATTCGCCAAAGTTGCCTGTCTTTATCATGTGAATTATCTATATGCGGACTCAAGTAATTATCTTTTGTCATTAGTGATAAACCTCCTGCATATAATTTTTCATCAGGTAAAACATTCTCCAAACCGCAAATCTCTGAAATAATATGTACTACTTTTTCATCTTGAAAAGCATAAATAACCTCTTCTAAAAGAGGTTTGTATTGATCCATTTGATATGCAACGTATTTATGCTCTCTTATGTTTTTTCGTTGTTTCGATTCTGATAATTTTGGAAAATTTTTATAAACAGCGTACACCAAATCTTCAGGTAAAAGATCATCAATATAAAAAAAACCAATTTCGCTTTGACTTTCTAAAAAACGTTCTTTTAAAGACTCTTTTTCCTCTGTTAATTTCTGAACAATTAACAATGCTATTTCCTTTCTATGAACCATTTACCATTTTTCTAGATAAAAACTTTAATACTGCAATAATATAAAAAAACGGACGAAAAAAAGGAGAACTCAAGTCGGTTTTTAATTGAATCTCTTCTCGATATATACTCCAATGCCCAGCCTTTGAAACACCATCTGAATTACATTCTGAAATAATTAAATCTAATAATGTACACGTCTCTTTGCTTTTAAATAATTGAAGATTCAACCAATAATCTGATAATATTTTATATTTTAAACTATACTTTCTATGCGTAAAAAGTGTCCTTTTATAAAAAGTTCCTTGATGATGTAATCCGTTTCTAATCCACATAAAAGAAGACCAAGAAATATTTTTTACCATTTTACCTTTACTGTATATGAAAGGTTTTGTTTCGCCTTCATATATTGTTTTCCCTGCAATTAAATTGGTGTTTTCATTAAAAGAATTTACAAAGACTTGTTCTAAAACACTTCCGTTGTAGAACACATCTCCAGTACCCAAGAAGTAAAGCCAATCTCCCTTTGATAAAAAAATACCTTTATTCATCGCATCGTAAATTCCGCTATCTTTTTCTGATTGATAAAAAAAAGGCGTATTTAAGCTCCTTAAATAGTCCTGTGTTTCTGCAGACGAATCTCCATCAATCACCCAAACTTCGAAATTTATAAAAATCTGATTTCGTATACTTTCAATAGATTTTTGCAATCCTTTTAGATTGTTAAAAACCGGAATTATTATAGATATTTTTGGTTTGATAAATTTATTATTTAAAATAAGCGTCTAACTTTTTACTTTCTTTTTCCCAACACAAAACCTCTTTTGCATTTTGTTGATGCTCTTTTATTTTTGACAACAGTACTTTATCTTTTAAAAGAGTATTAATTGCTTTTGCAATACTTTTTGGGGCATAATCATCAATAAGTACACCCACTTTGTACGTATTAATAATCTTAATTATTTCTGGCAAATTACCAGCAATAATCGGAATTTCTGCATGAATATAATCAAATAATTTATTCGGCAAAGAATATTGAAAACTCAATCCTAAAGGTTCTTCTAAAACCATGCCTAAAGTTGCTTTCTTTGTATAATTGAACAATTTATCTCTAGAAACTCGTCCTAAAAAATGAACTCTATGGGCCATTTTTTCTTCAATCACAAATTCTTTTAACTCCTCTTCTACTTTACCGTAACCAATAATAATCAAATCTAAATTATCAATAAAATGCAACGCCTTTATCATCGGTTTTAAACCTCTTCCCGGATTTAAAACACCTTGATACAAAATGGTATTATTCTTTGTCGGAAAACCAACTTCATCAACTTCCAAAACATCTTTTTTTAGCGGCATATTTCTGATTAATCCCATTTTATTTTGATACTTTGCATCATAAAATTCTGCAATAGATTGGCTTACTGTAAAGGATTTTTTAATTCTAGGAAGAAAAAAATCTTCTAACTTTCTCCAGAAACCTTGCACAATTTTCCTCCCTTGTAGCTCTGGGCCCTCAGAAAAAAGCTCGTGACTATCATACACCAACACTGTGTTTTTTAGTTTACTCACAAAAAAACAAGCAGGTAACGTATCTAAATCATTTGCTAATATATAGTTATACTTTCTAAAGAGTAAATGAAAAAATAATCGTAGATTAAATTCTGCATAAAACCAAGCTTCATTATTAAAAAAATGTTTTTTCCTGGTAATTTTATAATCTCTTTTTACAGGAATTGTATTGGGTAAAATTCTTCCGTAAACATGAACGTCAAAACCCTTACTAATTAAATAGTTGCAAATTTTATGGACTCGATAGTCTGTCGAAACATCATTCGTAACAGCCACAAAAATTTTCTTTTTCTTCAAAAAACGTATATTAATCTATGTTTAAATAGTGTTCTTTTGTGCAATTTCAAACAACGCTCCTCCTTCACACTTCAAAGTCTTTTGCTTAAACTTTACAATTAATTGATAATCGTGCGTAGCCATCAAAATCGTTTTACCGCTTTTATGAATTTCGTTTAAAAGTTCCATCACCTCTAAAGATGTTTTTGGATCTAAATTACCTGTTGGTTCATCTGCTAATATCAATTCAGGATCATTTAACAAGGCTCTTGCTATAGCAACTCTTTGCTGTTCTCCTCCAGAAAGTTCGTATGTTTTTTTATAATATTGAGATTTTAAACCAACTTTATCCAAAACATCATTTATTTTTTGCTTAATATTCTCCTTGTTTTTCCAACCAGTAGCTTTTAAAACAAATTCTAAATTACCAAAAACAGTTCTATCGTTTAATAATTTAAAATCTTGAAAAACAATACCTATTTTTCTTCTTAAAAATGGAATTTCTTTCTCCTTTAAATTTTTTAAATCAAAGTCTACAACAGTTCCTGCCCCTCTTTGCAGAAGTAGATCGCCATACAAAGTTTTCATTAAGCTACTTTTACCGCTTCCTGTTTTACCAATCAAGTAATAAAAATCGCCCTTATTAATGGATAAATTAACTTTAGATAAAACTAAATTATCCCTTTGATAGATATCTGCATTTTCTAGATATAAAACTGGTTTCTCCATAAAAATAATAGTTTTTACAAACTTATTAGTTTCTAATGATTTTATTGCATGAAAATTGAACAATTCTTAATTTAAGATGAATTTTTTTGAAAATTTTTTTCTTTTTCATCCAACAAATTAAAAAAATGTTCGTTTATTACCTTAGAAACAAAACAATTGTATGAAATTTAGTTTTAACATAAAACATTTTTTGTTATTCACATTTTTTTCTACCTCTATGATGCTGTTTTCACAACAGTCTATTATAGATGCAAGTTCAATTACAGACTTTAATAATGCACTAAAACTATACAACAACAAGTCGTATACAGCTGCTCAAAAAACGTTTGAAAAAGTACAAGTAAATTCGCAAAAAAACTCTAGTTTAAAAGCAAACGCCACATACTATAATGCGATGTGTGCCATAAAATTAAATCAAACTGATGCCGATGAAAAAATATTAAGCTTTGTTGAAGAAAACCCAACGAGTAATAAAAGAAACAAGGCATTTTTTAATGTTGGTAATTATTATTTTGCCAATAAAAAAGCAGCGCACGCGCTAAAATGGTTTCAGAAAGTAAATACGGATATACTCTCTAAAGAAAACAAAAAAGAACTCAATTTTAAAATGGGGTATGGTTTTTTAGTTGCCCAAAAGTTAACGCTTGCAAAAGATAGGTTTTTGCCTTTAATTAATGATGCCAAATACGGTAATGACTCGCGGTACTATTATGGATTTATCGCCTATAAATTAAAAGATTACGGCATTGCAGAATCAACTTTAAAAGAAATTTCCGATAACAAATCTTATAAATCAGAAATTTCATATTATTTATTAGACATCAGTTTTAATGCGGGTGAATTTGAGCGTTGCGTAAAAGTTGGTAAAGAACTTTTAAAAACAGCAAAGAGAAAAGACATTTCTGAAATCTCTAAAATTGTTGGCGAAAGTTATTTCAATTTAAAAAATCATGAACAATCTATACCGTACTTAAAAGCTTATAAAGGTAAAAATGGCAAATGGAATAATACAGATTATTATCAATTAGGATATACGTATTACCTGCAAAATAGTTTTGAAACTGCTATTAGTTATTTTAATAAAATTATTGATCAAAAAAATGCAGTTTCACAAAATGCTTATTATCATTTAGCGGAATGTTACTTGAATATTGATCAAAAAAATGAGGCTTTAAACGCGTTTAAAGCGGCGAGTGAAATGAGTTTCGATTCAGATATTCAGCAAGATGCGGCTTTAAATTACGCCAAGTTGAGCTATGAAGAAGGCAATCCTTTTGAAAATGTTTCTGATGTCTTACAAAATTACTTAAAAAAGTATCCAAACTCAACAGCTTACAATGAAATTAATGAATTAGTTGTTTCATCATTTATACATCAACAAGATTACCAAGGGGCTTTAGCATATTTGAGAAAGAGAAAAAATCAAGAAAATTTATTATTAACTTTTGAGATTTCATTTTATAGAGGAATCCAATTGTTCAACGAGCAAAACCTGCAAGAATCTCTTCCTTTTTTCACAACTTCAAAAAGTTCTGATAACACTAAAATAATGCAGAAAGGACATTATTGGGAAGCAGAAACTTTATACAGATTAGAAAATTATACCGAAGCGCTTGACAAATTTAAATTAGCAAAAAGAATTATACCTTCAAAAAATCAGCAAGAATTTCCTTTAATTGACTATAATATTGGATATAGCTACTTTAAATTAAACGAATATACTAAAGCCATTAATTTTTTTAATACATTTTTAAACCTAAATATTGAGGATGAGGCTATAAGAAATGATGCTTTTATGCGCTTGGGCGATAGTTATTTTGCCACTAGGAATTATGCCGATGCCATAAAAACTTACAAAACTGTGGTAGATCAATCTGGTTCTGAAGCCGATTATGCACAATATCAAATTGGCATGAGTTATGGTTTTAGAGATGAAGATGATGCAAAAATTATAGCCTTAACCAAAGTCATAAACAAGTATCAAATATCTACTTTAAAAGATGATGCCTTATATCAACTAGCAAACACTTTTACGAAAATAAAAAATAATGAAAAAGCGCACGAGGCTTATGATCGATTAGGTAGTAAACATAAAAAAAGTGTCTTTATACCAAAAGCTTTGGTGCGTCAGGGTTTATTATATTATAATGAAAATCAGAATAATAAAGCTTTAGAGAAATTTAAATTAACAGTTCGTAAATTTTCAAATTCTGCAGATGCATTAGAAGCCGTTAGAAACGCTAAAAATATTTATGTTGATGAAGATAATTTAGATGGATATGTTGCGTGGACCAAAACATTAAAATTTGTAGATGTTTCAGATACCGAGTTAGAGAATTCAACTTTTGCAATTGCAGAAAGAAAGTACTTTAAAGGCAAGAATAATAGTAGCATTTTTAGTATCAAGAAATATTTAAGGAACTTTCCTAATGGAAAAAATCACTTGAAAGCCACTTATTATTTAGCAGATATTCTTTTTAAAGAAAAATTATATGTAGAAGCATCAGAAATATATCAGACTATTTTAAGTGCTGGTCAAAGCGAATTTAGCGAAGATGTTTTAGCTAAATTATCTCAAATTTATTTACAGCAAGAAGATTTTGATAACGCACGTCCAATACTTGAACGATTAGAACAAGAGGCCTACATCACGGAAAACATTCTATTTGCTCAAAGTAATCTAATGAAAGGATATTCTAAAACCAAAGCCTATACTTTAGCTTTAAAATATGCTAAAAAATTATTAGCTAAAAACAAACTTGATAATAATTTAAAGCTGGATGCAAAAACAATTATTGCGAGAAGTTCTTTTATAAAATCGGATTTAGTTGCCGCTGAGGAATATTATCAAGAATTAGAAATAGAGGCAACAGGAGAGCTAAAAGCAGAAACGTTATACTACAAAGCCTATTTTAAGAATCTTGAAAACGAATATGAAGCTTCTAATAAAGTAGTACAAGAATTAATTGCCGATTATTCTGCTTACAAATATTGGGGGGTAAAAAGTTATGTAATCATGGCCAAAAATTATTACCTTTTAAAAGATGCATATCAAGCAACGTTTATTTTAGAAAATGTTATTACAAATTTTACTCAATTTAAAGACATTGTAAAAGAGGCGCAAGCTGAACTCGATAAAATAAAAGAGAACGAAGCCAAGACTAATAATTCTATAACTCCCCAAAATAAAAATTAATGAAAAGAGGTTTTCTCATATTTTTAATTTTCTTTAGCTTTTTAAGCGCTATCGCTCAAAAAGTAAAACCTACAAAAAAAGTGATTCCTGTAAAATTGCGAGATACAGTAAAAACTGAAGTTGTAGAAGTGATTACAACTTATAATCCTAAAATTGCAGATGCAAATAAAATTAAAAAAAATCCGACTTTACAATTAGGAGACAACAACAAGAAGAAAAAGTTAGCGTATAATATCTTTTCAGCTCCTGTTGCCTCTACATTTATTCCAAAAACTGGGATTGTAAAAGGAATTGATGTGGGTGTAAGAGAACGTATTTTTGATAATTACGTCGCGGCAGGTTTTGGAAATTACGCCTCGCCTTACGCGGAAGCATACATTCGTAAATATACTCGTTTTCATAGTGAATTTGGTTTGTCTGCAAAATATACAGCTTCTTTAGATAATATCGAAAACACACGTTTAGATAGCTATTTTTCGAATTTTTTAACAAGCCTTTTTTATAAAAAAGAAGAACGTTATTTCGATTGGAAAGTTGTTTTAGATACTGAAGGAAATGGCTATAATTGGTATGGTTTAAAACAAGATACTTTCAGTGATCTGATACTTGACAATATTCAAGAAAAACAAACTTATAATTTTTTTAATATTCAGGGGGAAATTGATTTTTTAGACGCATATATCGATAGAAGTAATCTCTCTCTCTCTTATTTTACAGATGCTTATTCTAGTAACGAGTTGCTCATCAATTTTCATACAGATTTAGATTTGCCGCTCAATTTTATCAGTAGAAATTTAAACAATCTTCAAGTAAAAACGTCTTTAGAACTTTTAACTGGACAATTTGAGAATGATTATGCTAATCAAAATGAATTAAATTATTCCATTTTTACAGCAAAAGTAAATCCAGAATACAGCACTACTTTTAGTGGATTTTCTTTAAAATTAGGCACAAAAATATTTGCTTCCTTTGATGCGGAAAACAGTACAAATAATTTTTTAGTGTATCCAGATATAAAAATTCAAAAAGCAATCATTAAAGAAAAATTAAACGTTTATGGTGGTGTTTTGGGTGATTTTCACACCAATACCTACAAAAATTTTACTGACGAAAATCCTTATATTTCTCCAACACAATTTATAACACAAACTGCAGAGAGGTATAATGCCTTTTTAGGCTTCAATGGAATAATAAGTAACTATTTTAGCTTTAACATATCAGCAAGTATCAAAGAGGAGCAAGACAAAATTTTATTGGTAAGAAACAATTCAAAATCTAACGGGACAAGCAATTTTTTAAATGGAAATGAACTAAGAGGTTTTGAATACGGAAACTCATTTAGTGTAATTTATGATGATGTAAAAACCACTTCTATTTTTGCTGAATTAGAGTATGATCTTACAAAAAAAATGACAGTCTCTGCTAATATTCAATTTGATGACTTTCAGATGACAAGGCAATCTGAAGCTTGGAATTTACCAAGTTTTCAAACTGCTATTGTTGGTGCATTCAAGAGTTATAAATGGTATGCCACAACGAACGTATTTTATATCGGTGAAAGAAAAGATGTTTTATATGGCGCTACATTTCCATCCGGTACAAACGGAATTCAAAATTTAAACTCGTATGTCGATGTAAACCTGAATGGAGGTTATCATTTTAATAATAGATTCTCTGCATTTTTTAAATTTAACAACATATTAAACACGAACTACCAGCGTTTTGCTAACTTCAATGTTCAAGGATTTCAAGCTTTAGGGGGCATAATTTACAAATTTGATTTTTAGTTTTTACACCAATTAAAAAAGGTTAATTGTCAAGTAATTTAAAAAACATATAATTTGAAATTGCTTTTTCCCAATATTTACCAACGATGCTTTATTACTTATTAATCGCTTTTCAAGCTTTTTGTATTTTTCATATTTACAAGAGTAGAAATGTATATTATTGATACTTCGTTGTTTTTTTTATTCCGATAATTGGCGGTGTAGCTTATCTCTTTGCACAAGTAATCAACCAAAGTAATTTAATAAGTGTTGTTGAAAAAGTTACAGCTATTGTCAATCCCAATAAAAAAATTAGAGCTTTTAAAAAAAAGTTATCTTTTTCAGATACATTTCAAAATAAAATAAATCTTGTAGATGCTTATTTAGATCTTAAAGATTTGACGAATGCAATTTTATGTTATAAAAAAGCCTTGGTCGGTGAATTTGAAAATCATCCTCAAACTTTAAATAAAGCCATAAAATGTTATTTTAAAATAAAAGAATATGACAAGGTAGTAACATAAGCCAGAAAAATAAATTTAGAAAAATCATTTAGAGATTCTCTATGTATTTATGCCATTGCACTCGAAAAATGCGAGTATTTTGGAGAAGCTGAAATTCAATTTAAAAAAACTGATAAACAATGCTCTAATTATCCAGAAAGATTAGAATTATCAGAATTTTTAATTCAACCTACTGCTTTCAATCAAATCGGGTAAAAAGTAGAACTTTATCTCAAAAAAACAGATGGTACTTAAATCATCAATCATCCTAAAATAAGATTTCTTGTTTGCAATGCCATTATATATAATACCCATATTCATTTTCAAAAACGATAGTTTCTGAATTCATTTTTGTAATTTTATGCAACCTAATAATAAACTATAAAATGAGGAAACTAACAATTCTAATTTCAATCTCTTTATGCATTTTAGCTTGTAATCAAAAAAAAACAGTAGACAATAACAAACTGTCTATTTCAGAAAAAATCGATTCAACAGCCATTAAAACATTATTTAATTCCGTTTTAACCGAAGGAAAATCTCATGAGTGGTTGCGAGATTTAACTCAAAATATCGGTGGTCGTTTATCAGGCTCTCCAGAAGCGGCAAAAGCGGTTATTTGGGGAGAAAAATTGATGAAAGAAGTTGGTTTAGATTCAGTTTGGTTGCAACCAGTTATGGTGCCTCACTGGGTTCGTGGCGAAAAGGAAATTGCAGAATACACAACAAACGGCCTTCGAAAGAATGTGCCAATTTGTGCTTTAGGCTTTTCTGTTGCAACACCAAAATCTGGAATTTTAGCAGAAATAATCGAAGTAAAAAGCTTGGAAGAGGCAAAAGCTTTAGGAGCGAAAATGGAAGGTAAAATCGTGTTTTTTAACCGTCCTTTCGATGCTACTTTAATCAACACCTTTAGTGCTTATGGGGGTTGCGTAGATCAACGAGTTGCAGGTGCCATCGTTTGTGGTGCTTTCGGTGCAAAAGGTGTAATTGTGCGTTCTATGACAAATTCTATCGATCACTTTCCGCATACAGGAACTATGAGTTATGGAGATTTACCTCAAGAAAAATATATCCCTGCAGCGGCGATTAGCTCTAAGGCTGCCAATATCCTTAGTGAAGATTTAAAACAAAATCCGAATTTAAAATTCTACTTTAAACAAAGTTGTGCAACATTGCCAGACGCCCCTTCTTTTAATGTGGTTGGCGAAATAAAAGGTACTAAAACTCCAGAAAATATCTTTGTAGTTGGTGGTCATTTAGATTCTTGGGATTTAGGCGAAGGTGCTCATGATGATGGCGCGGGAATTGTACAATCTTTAGAAGTTGCCTATTTATTTAAAAAAAATAATATCAAACCCAAAAATACCATTAGAATTGTGTTTTTTATGAATGAAGAAAACGGAACTAGAGGTGCAAATAAATATGCTGAACTCGCAAAACTAAGCAAAGAGATCCATATTGGGGGTTTAGAATCTGATTCTGGTGGACATACGCCAAGAGGTTTTTCTATTGATGCAAATACTGCAAATAGAACATTATTACAAAGTTGGAAAAAATTATTATCTCCTTATGGTTTGCATGATTTTAAAAGTGGTGGTTCCGGTGCAGATATTTCACCTTTAAAAGCAGAAAACGTTACTTTAGTTGGTTATAAACCAGATTCTCAACGTTATTTTGATTATCACCATACAAGCAGAGATACTTTTGATAAAGTAAACAAACGTGAATTAGCATTAGGAAGTGCCTCTATGGCAAGTATTGTGTATTTAATGGACAAATATTTATATGCTGACGCCCCAGTAAAACCTTAATTTATGACTATTTTACCGTTTATTTTAAAACTAATTTATGGAGGCTTTTTCTGCTTTGCAGGAATTATGCACCTTATAAAACCCGCCTTTTTCAAACATTTCATTCCTGATTTTTTTTCTAAAAAACTAGTAAATTATGTAGTTGGTCTTATTGAATTCGGGCTAGGATTTGGGCTATTTTTTAAGCAAACGACGAAATATGCATTAGTCGGTATTTTTATTTTGCTTTTACTATTATTACCCATACATTTATGGGACGTCACAAAAAAAAGACCAGCAATTGGATCTAAAAAAATAGCAATTATTAGAATACCGTTACAATTTTTATTAATGTATGGTATCTATATTGTGTATTTAAACTCTTAATTTATTTATGAAAAATAATATTCTTTATTTTATTTTATTCCTAGTTATATGTTCTTGCGCTAAACGGAAAGCAGATTTAATTGTCATCAATTCAAATACTTATATTGTCAATGAAAAATTTGAGACTGCGAAAGCATTTGCTGTTAAAGACGGAAAATTCATTGCTGTCGGCACAAACCAACAAATTCGAGAAGCTTTTAAGTCTCAAACTATAGTTGATGCCAAAAACCAAACAATTGTTCCTGGTTTCATTGATGCACATTGCCATTTTTATAGAATGGGTTTGCAACAGCAAAAAGTATCTTTAGAAGGCACAAAAAGTTACGATGAAGTTTTAGAAAAGATTGTTGCTTTTCAAAAGGAAAAAAATGTAAGCTTTATTTCAGGACGTGGCTGGGATCAAAACGATTGGGAGGTAACAGAGTTCCCAACAAAAGAAAAACTAGATCAGTTGTTTCCTACAATTCCTGTTGCTGTTGGTAGAGTTGATGGTCATGCATTATTAGTAAATCAAGCAGCCATTGATATTGCAGGAATTACAAAAGACACAAAAGTTTCGGGTGGAGAAATCATCCTTAAAAACGGAGAAATGACAGGCATTTTAATTGATGCGGCTATGGCTTTTATTAAACTTCCTGAACCCTCAAAACAAGAATCTATTCAAGGCTTATTAGATGCGCAAAAAATTTGTTTTTCTTATGGTTTAACCACGGTTGATGATGCAGGTTTAGATAGAAGCACCATCGAATTAATTGATGAATTGCAAAAATCGAATGAATTAAAAATGCGTATTTATGCGATGGTTTCTGGAAATAAGCAAGAGCAAATTGATTATTACATCAACAAAGGAATTACAAAAACCGATCGACTAAATGTGCGCTCCTTTAAAATATACGGAGATGGGGCTTTAGGATCAAGAGGTGCGGCAATGCGCGAACCTTATTCTGATAGGGAAAATCATTTTGGTGCTTTTATTTATTCGCCAGAAAGATATCAAGAAATTGCAAAACAGATTGTAGCATCAGACTTTCAAATGAATACGCATGCCATTGGCGATTCTACAAACACTTGGTTACTAAAAACATATAAAGAAGTTTTAAAAAACGAAAACAACAGACGTTGGCGAATTGAGCATGCTCAAATAATATCCTCAAAAGATTTTCAAAATTTTGATAATATTTTACCTTCTGTGCAACCAACGCATGCTACTTCAGATATGTATTGGGCAGAGGAAAGAATTGGTAAAGAAAGAATGAAAGGCGCTTATGCCTATAAAAACTTGCTAAATAGGTATGGGAAAATTGCTTTGGGTACAGATTTTCCGGTAGAAAAAGTAAATCCATTTTTAACTTTTTATTCGGCGGCGGCTAGAAGAGATTTAAATAATTTCCCTGAAGACGGATTTCAAATGGAAAATGCCTTAACAAGACAACAAACCTTAAAAGGAATGACAATCTGGGCCGCATTTTCAAACTTTGAAGAAGATGAAAAAGGATCTATTGAAGTAGGTAAATTTGCTGATTTTATAATTTTAAACCAAGATATTATGGAAATATATGGTGACGAAATACCAAAAACAAAAGTAGTTGCTACGTATTTAGATGGTGAGAAAGTTTATGGCGAATAAAAAACTCGTTATCACTTATAAAACTAATATTAAAAGTTTTGCTTATTATTAAAATCTTTACAAAAAGTTACATTTTCTAGATCTTTAGATATGCTATTTTTCTCATGCTTGTAATTCTATTTATATGAAGCTATCTTTTTCTCTTTTTAATAATTCCATTCTTTTATTTTTGTACTAATAATCTAATTAATTTTGTGAATAATTTTAATATTAGAATTATAAAATAATTTCTATTTCTTTTATATTTGCCATCAAATTAAAAATCATAAAAATGAAATCTTATTTATCAATATTTCTTGTATTATTTCTTTTTGTTTCTTGTTCAGAAGATGAGGAAACCTTTGAGTTTCAAACAGAGACAGATATTATAAAATATATCAGTGACAATAACGTAAACGCTGAAAAAACTAATTCTGGTTTATATTATGTTCTCAACGAAGAAGGTTCAGGAGCTAGACCAGCAGAAAATTCTATTGTAAATATTGAATACAAAGCATATTTTTTAGATGGAACTATTATTGGTGAAAGTGAAGCAGAACTATTTGATTTGAGTCAGGTAATTGAGGGTTTAAAAGAAGGTATTCAACTTTTTAAAGAAGGTGGAAACGGCACTTTAATAATTCCATCTATTTTAGCTTTTGGCGCATCTGGAAGTGGAGCAATACGCGGAGGAACCGTTTTAATTTTCGATATAAAGCTTATAGAAATTATTGATTATGAAGCTCAAAATGAAATTGATATTTTAAAATACATTGATGATAATAGTCTAGAAGCTACAAGAACTGATTCTGGTTTATACTATGTAATTAACGAGGAAGGCACAGGAGCTAGCCCCACAGCGAACTCTAATGTAACTGTTGATTATAAAGGATACTTTTTAGATGGAATTGTTTTTGATGAGAGCAACTCTAATGGTATTTCTATAGGATTGAACCAAGTAATTGCTGGATGGACAGAGGGCATTCAACTTTTTAAGGAAGGCGGTGATGGTGTTTTGTTAATTCCTTCTAATTTAGGATATGGAATAAGAGGAAGTGGTGCAGTTCCTGGAGGAGCCGTTTTAATTTTTGATGTAAAATTGATTCGTGTAAACTAAACAACTAACACTAAACAAAATAAAAAAAATCGAAACTTTTAAAGTTTCGATTTTTTTTATTTTTATCTACTTCTACTTTAAATCTTTTAGTAAAACTTCCACAGCTTTCATTAATTGATCATCTTCTCCCCTAGCTTTCCATCCTGGTTTGTTTTGTACTAAATAATCAGGCACTGCTGGGCCTTGTTCCATGTTCATTCCAGATTCTTTTACATACCAAGCTCTGTATGGCATTCGTATAGCGCCATCCTGTAATCTTTGAGAACCTGTAGAAATTACGGCACCAAACGTTGGTTGCCCAACCAATTTACCTAAATTGAAACTTTTAAAAGCATGCGCAAAGATTTCTGCATTAGAATAACTACTTTCATTTGCCAAAGCCACTAAAGGTTTTGTGTTTACAGATAAAATAGCACGCTCGTTAAAAGGATAATTACCTGCAAAATTCTTGTTGTTTTTTTGTAAATCATCTGTAGCTCCTCTTGGCACTGTGTACGCATGTTGTTGCACTGTAAGAACTGCCATTAAGCGATCTGTAGTCCAACCTCCACCATTATTCCTAACATCAATTACAATTCCTTTTTTACCGTAACCACTTGCTTTTAATTCTCTCTCAAAACGTTCAAAACTTGGCAAATTCATTCCTTGAATATGAATGTACCCTAATGTTCCTTTAGAATATTTTTCTACTAACTTTTTGCGAGAATTTACCCATTCTTCATAAAGTAAACTTCTAATTGTTCTGGTAGATGCCGTTCTTAAAACAATTTCTGTATCGTCTAACAAGGTCAATAAAATTTCATCGTTAACCGTATTTTTTAGAAGACTGTAAAAGTTTGTGTTTTTACTTAATTTTTTTCCATTGATGGCCGTTATAACATCTCCTAATTTGAGAGAAATATTTGTTTTTGCCGCTACAGAATTTGGAAGTACATACTTAATTTCTACCCCATTTTTCACATTAGATACATCTAAACCTAACAGACCAATAGTATCTTCAGACGTTTCTTCAGGAGTGCTTCCTCGATATCCCATATGACTGGCATTTAACTGCCCTAACATCGTATTAAACATAAAAGAATAGTCTTGCTTTGTATTGGCAGATAAAACCCAGGGTCTATATCTTTTTACGATTGCACTCCAATTATATCCGTGAAATTTAGGATCATAAAAACCTGCAGTTATCGCTCTAACACCCTCTTCAAAAACTTGCTCGTTTAATTTACTAAAATCTGTTGTATAAGTAGCTGAATGCGTAAATGACGAAACTTTATCTGATTTTAAGTTTAACGATTTTAATTTCCCTTTAGATGAGTAGTATAAAGTACCCTGGTTAAGACTTGAGCGACCCAAATTAGAAACTCCTTTTAATTCTTTTGGTGTTCCGCCAGTAATTTCAACTTTATAAAAGCCGTTTTGACTGGTAACAGGGTTGGTCGCAGAAATGTATACACTTTTGCTATCCTCACTAAACATACCGCCATACTCATTGCCTACCCAACTTGTTATCTGAACCAATCTATCAAAAATTCTATCTTCATCGATCTTTACGACAACCTCTTTCTTCTCTTTTTTATCCTTTGATTGTTCTTCATTTTGCTGATAATAGTCGCCTTCTTTAAAATCTGCTTTTGTTTTTTCCCAATCAGATTTTTGCAACCAAACCATCCATATATCGTAATTAATACCGCCTCTATCTCCTGCTCTATTAGAAACAAAAGAAAGTTTTTTGCCATCTGGACTCCAAACCGGAGAAGAGTCTGACCTCGGATGCATCGAAACATTCATTTTTATGGAGGCATCTTCTGCTGACTGAATATAAATTTCGCTGTCAAAATCTAAATCTTGCTGAGAATAGGCA
This sequence comes from Polaribacter sp., assembly GCA_034110665.1. GTDB lineage: Bacteria > Bacteroidota > Bacteroidia > Flavobacteriales > Flavobacteriaceae > Polaribacter. The sequence continues at coordinate 14,225 of JAWUYT010000090.1, read as the reverse complement.
ATGTATTTACTATCTGGACTCCAAGAAACTCTATTTGCAGAAGCCCAAGAATCTGAAAAGGATTTTGACTTTTCTATCTTACCCTCTTTAATATCAGCAATAACTAGTTGACCTCTGCCAATTCTGTAAGAAATTTTTTCTCTATTTGGCGATAATAAAGGTTCAAAAACATCGATTTTACTTGTTGTTAATTGTGTAACTTTAGTTTTTAAACTTCTACTTAAATTCACTTTTTTATCTGTAGAAACAACTTTGTACAATTCGTTTTGACCACTTCTGTCCGATAAAAAACCTAATGTGTTGTTGTCAATCCAAAACGGATTGTCATCTCTAAAAGGATGATTACTTACATTAGCAGTGTTTGTTTTTTCTTTATCATTTTCTTTCACAAAAACCTCTCCCTTAATACTTAAAGCGATTAATTTACCGTCGGGAGAGACGTTTAAATCGCCTACATCACCAGAAACTGTCTTTGTTTCTTCTAGCTCAAATCTATTATCAGTAGCCAAATTTAAATCCATTTTTTGAGTTGAACCACTTTGTAACCTAAAAACTTCCGTTCCGCTATTGTATATAATTGTGCCGTTATTACTCACGGAAAATGATAAAACTCCGTCTATTTTTAACTTTGTTAGTTGATTTTCTTCACCAGATTTAGTTCCGTTTGTAGCAATCGAAGTTTTATAAATATTATAGCGTCCGCTTTCTGAACCGATATGGTACAAGTTATTATTTTCATCCCAAAGTGGGGTGTGATCATTTTTTTTACTGGTTGTAATTTGATGGTATTTTTTGGTTTTTAAATTATAAATCCAAACATCTCTTTGCGCAGGTCCATTGTAATCTTCTCTAGAAATTCTACAAGTTCCTTTTACAAAAGCAACCAAGTTACCATTCGGAGAAATTGTTGCTTGACTGCCTAAAGCTGTCATAAAACGGTTCGGAGTTTCTCCTTTTTCATCAACTTTATAAATTGAAGTTTCCCGCTCTGTGCCCTTATAAATTCTATTGCTAGAGAAAATAATTGTTCCATCAGAATTCCAAAAACTTGGCGTATCCGCAGTGGGATAATAAGTTAATTGATTTGGAATACCACCCTTTAAATCTGTTTTAAAAATATTGGTGTATCCTTTTCTATTGGAGTTAAAAACTAACTGATTACTTGTAGAATTCCAAATAGGGTTGCTTTCATAACCTTGGTGAATAGTTAATCTTTTAGATTGATTTGTTGCGAAATCTAAAACCCAAATATCACCATCAAAACCAAATGCCATTTTTGTAGCATCTGGACTGATGGTAGGTGTTCTTATTAAAGTTTCTTGGGTAATCGCAAAAAATGCGTTACATATAGTAAGTAAAATACATAAAGTTTTTCTCATCATTGTTTTAATTTTAAGCAAACAAGTTAAACTTTAAAATACTAGTATACCAATAGTTCAATTCCTATATGAAATATTTAAGATTTTCTTAACGTATAATTGGTGCTATAAAATTATTAATTTTATCAACACCGTGTACCCCTAAATCTTTAATAAATGCAGAACCAATGATGGCACCGTTTGCATAAGTACAGGCAGTAGTAAAAGTAGATTTATCTGAAATACCAAAACCAATAATTAATTTACTTTTTAAATTCATTGCTTTTATTCTCTCAAAATAAGTGATTTGCTGCTTTGAAATCTCTCCTTTTGCGCCTGTAATTGAAGAGGATGCAACTACATAAATAAATGCTTTTGTAAACGAATCTATTTTTTTAATTCTATCTTCGGATGTGTGCGGCGTAATTAAAAAAACATTTGTCAATCCATATTTATCAAACAATTCTTGATAATGGTTTTCAAATTCTACCATCGGTAAATCAGGAATAATAAGGGTTTCAATACCACAATCTACTACTTTCTGACAAAATTTATCTTCTCCATATTTTAGCATTTGATTTAAATATCCCATTAAAACCAGTGGGGTTTGATTGGTTTTATGGATCGTCATTAATTGCTTAAAGATAATATCTAAATTAATTCCGTTTTCTAAAGCTTTTTGACTACTCTCTTGTATGGTTGGTCCATCTGCTAGCGGATCTGAATAGGGCAAACCCACTTCAATAAAGTCCACCCCACTTTGCTCTAATGCTGCGATTACTTTTGCTGTGTCCTCTAGTTTTGGGTACCCACAGGTAAAATAAATAGACAATAAATTATCTTTTTCTGCTAACAATGAATGTAACTTTTTCATACTAAACCAATTCTTGTTTGTGATTTTTAAGTGCTTGTTCAATGCCACTCCACAAATTAATTCTCACCTGTAAAGATTGTTTTGCCACGACTAAAACTTCCTCCCACTTTTGATCATCATTACCACATAATTCTTCAATCATTTTTAAAGACAAAGGGCCATGTTCATCGCCATCCAACTCAATATGTCTATTTAAATAATATAAAAAACTATCAAAATTTTTATCATTGCCCGAAGATGCTTCTGAAACAATTTTCAGAAACATATCGGGTATGATATCTTCTCTACCAAACGTAAACGCAGAGGCAATTTTATGCGTTTCATTCGAATTAATAACACTAAACGAGTACAAAACAAATTCTTTAACTGAAGATAAAATATCCATATCCTCCATCGTATCTTCTACTGAATTTGATTTCGAAATTTGATGTATGAAATCTTCAATTTTAGCTGTACTTGCACCCATTTCTTTCATGGCATCTAAATACATTTCAAAATGACTTTTAATAACACCATCTTTGTCAAAGTCACTTTCTTCCGCCAACGTAATTTCATTGATGAATCTTACAAGATTTGAATTCTTTTTAGGAATCCATGGAGTTGACACCGTGGTTAAGTCTATTTGAATTGCTTTTAAAAGAGACATAAAGTCCCAAACTGCATAAACATGGCTTTCCATAAACACCTTTATATCTTCTGTAGACTGAAGATTTTTATAGAGTGCATGTTCTTTTAATTGTTTTCTTAATCCTGTTAACTCACTTTCAATAAATTCAATTTTCGTATTGATCATTCTTCTAAATGTTTAATAAAAATTTCTAAATCTTTATCTCCTCTACCAGATAAATTAATTACTACAACTTGATCTTTTTTAAATGCTATTTTTGGCAAAACGGCTAATGCGTGTGCGGTTTCTAAAGCAGGAATAATTCCCTCAATTTTCGTTAATTCATATGCGGCAGCTAATGCTTCTTTATCGGTTGCGTTCATAAATTTTGCTCTTCCAGTTTCATATAAAAAAGCATGTAAAGGACCAACACCCGGATAATCTAAACCTGCAGAAATAGAATATGGCTCTACAATTTGTCCGTATTCATCTTGCATTAAAATAGTTTTACTTCCGTGAATAATTCCTACTTGTCCTAATTGAGAAGTTGCTGCACTTTCTCCAGAATTAACCCCCAAACCGGCAGCTTCTACTGCAATTAACTCTACATATTCATCATCTAAATAATGATAAAAAGCACCTGCTGCATTAGAACCTCCACCAACACAGGCAATAATTGTGTCCGGGTTTTCTTTTCCTGTTTTCTCCTTTAACTGCCATTTCATTTCTTCTGAAATAATAGCCTGTAAACGTGCAACCATATCTGGATGTGGCGCTGGACCCACAACAGAACCAATTAAATAAAATGTTTCTGGATGCTGAATCCAATACCGAATTGCTTCGTTCGTTGCGTCCTTTAATGTTTTGCTTCCACTGGTAGCTGGCACTACTTTTGCACCTAACATTTTCATTCTAGCAACATTTGGTGCTTGACGAACAATATCTTTTTCACCCATAAAAACAGTACATTCCAATCCCATTAAAGCACAAACTGTGGCAGTTGCAACGCCATGTTGTCCCGCTCCTGTTTCTGCAATAATCTTCGTTTTCCCTAATTTTTGAGCAATTAGAATTTGCCCAACTGTATTGTTAATTTTATGCGCTCCAGTATGACATAAATCTTCACGTTTTAAGTAAATATAAGCGCCATATTTTTCTGATAATCGTTTTGCTAAATATAAAGGGGTTGGTCTGCCAACATACTCTTTTAGTAAATATTTATATTCGGTTTGAAACTCTTCAGATTCAATAATCTGAATATAATTGTCTGCTAATTCCTTTACATTTGGATGCAATAATTCTGGAATAAATGCGCCTCCAAATTGTCCGAAATATCCATTTTTGTCTGGGTGAAATTTTGATTTCATACGTATCTGTTTTTCAGGCCTCACAGGTTTTAAAAACCTGTGAAGCCTTTTTTAAACTTTTTTAACTCTTCTATTTTCTTTTTACCTGGTTCACTTTCAAATTTACTATTTACGTCTAATGCATAAATAGGTAAAGCAGAATTGATAATTTTTGTCACCTCTTCAACATCTTCTAATCCAATCCCTCCGCTTAAAAAAATTGGTTTTTCAAAAGGATATTGATCTAAAACAGACCAATCGAATTGTGTCCCATTGCCTCCTCTATCTTTTCCTTTGGTATCGAACAAAAAATAATCTACTACCTCTAAATATGGTTTTAACACATCAAAATCAAACGCATCTTTAACACCAAATACTTTAATAATTTCTACTTTTTCATCAGAAATTACATGTTTATTTTTCTTCTTCCTGATCTCTTTATTTTCCGCAATGAATAAGAGTCTTCTCGTTGCTAACTGCTTTTTTAGATCCGCAACATAGTCTACCGATTCATCACCATGTAATTGAATTGCATCTAATCGATATTCTTCTACTAAAGAAATTACAATCTCTTTAATTTCATTGACAAAAACGCCAGTCTTTTTCATTCCTGCTGGCAATTCTGGAATGATTCCTTCAAAATTTCGCTTCGATTTTTCATAGAAAATAAACCCTAAATAATCAGGTTGCAGTTCAGCAACTTGCTGGATATTTTCTACATATTTCATTCCGCAAACTTTCAATTTCATAGTATCGTTGTTTTCCAATTATTTAATTTTTCTCTAAACGAAAATCTTGTATTAGCAGGACTCGTAGATAAAACGACTTCATAAATTATGCCTTCAATTTCGGTAAAATGTTTAAAGTATAAATCATGCGCCTTTTGACCATTAAAGATGATCTGCTTTACTGATGGATACATTTGAACGATTTCATTTATCGGATTAGGAACTTCGTTTTTCACATTTGACGCTCCAGGCCTTACACGTTCTCCAAACTGACAAATATCCCAAATTGCGATATGATTTCTTTTTAATAGATCTATTCTGTCTGCATAATTTTTACTAAAAACTTCTTCCGTTACTTCATAAATAATTTTCCAGAACGAATTTCCATTATTAGCATAATATTCTTGTTTCCTTAATTCTTGGTTTCCTGGCTTTGTTCCAATAATAAAAATTTTAGGATATAGTGGTAAAATAGGATCAAAACAAACCCTCTCTTTTAAATAAGGTAAGTTCGAATCGTTATTTTTATTACTTTTATTCAAAATATAATTACATTATTTTTCAATACTTTTAACAACAGTGAAAGACCATTCCCTTCGGGAAGGTAGGATGGGCCTATCTTAACTGACTTATAAATTCCATACACGCTTCTCCAGGGTGCTCTTCCTTCATAAAGTTTTCTCCAATTAAAAAACCTTGAAAACCATATTCTTTTAATCCTGTAATAATTCTGGGATCAGAAATCCCGCTTTCCGAGACTTTTATAGAAGTGTCCGGAATTTGATCTGCCAATTTTATGGAATGCTCTAAATCAACTTCAAACGTTTTTAAATTTCGATTATTAATTCCGATAATTTTATTGTCTAAATCGCTAATCTTATCCAAATCTTCTTGAGTGTGTACTTCATATAAAACTTCCAGACCTATATCCGCCGCTAAATTTCCATAGTTTTTCAACTCTTCAGGTGTCAAACAAGAAGCAATTAATAGAATGACATCGGCACCTATCGCTTTTGCTTCTACAATCTGAAATCCGTCAACAATAAAATCTTTTCTTAAAATGGGCTTTTGTTGATTGATGGTTCTTGCTTCCATCAAATCTGCCATCGTTCCCCCAAAAAAAGAGGTGTCTGTTAAGATTGATTGAGCAGCAACATTTGCATCTAGATAACCATTGGTGACATCTGCAATGGTTGCTTTGTCGTTTATAACTCCTTTGGATGGCGATTGACGCTTAAATTCGGCAATGATTCCTGTAGAACCTACTTCTAATAAAGACTTTTTTAATGAAAAAACTGGTCTTCCAAAATTTGGACTTTCTACTAATTTTTTAACAGAAACTTCTGCCTTTATTTTAGCAATTTCCGTCTTTTTAAATGCTATTATTTTATCTAAAATTGTCATATAAATAATTATGAATTCTAAATTAAGAATTATGAATTAGTGTTTCTAACTGTTTTTTGAATACTTCTGATAATTTTTAAAATTTCTTCAATATCTATCAATAAAGATTCCGATTTTTTTTCTTTCCAGGAGTCGGTGTCTTCTAATAAACGAATCCAATAATGGGATTCTCTTGCCTCTTTCTTATCGATTAATAATTTTGCAAAAAAGTCTTTTCTACTTTGACTTCCAATTGCCTCTTCAATATTTGCTCCTATCGAAGTTCCTAAACGCAACAATTGTTTACTTCATAAAAACTCTTCCTATTCTTGCGATAAATGTTTGTATAATTTAACAACTCGAACTGCAAAATTATAACTTTTTGTTTAAATAATAGTATCCTTCCTCATCACTCGAAATTGTTAATTATCCTTTATTTTACTCATTATTAATTTTTTTATTCCGACGTGTCAAAACAAAGTAAACAATCACTCCAACGATCAAACCAACTATCGAATATTTTAAAATATTTGCTGTTTGATTTCCAATTGCAGCGCCCATTAACAGAAATGCAGGAATTATTGAAATTAAATTGTCTTTCTTTTTTGCCATATTATTTTATTTCTTTCAAAATCAGCTCGCTACAAATTTTTTGTCTTTCAAAATTCACTCGGTGTGCCAGTCTGTTGTTATGGCTATGTCATTTCGAATGATTTGCTTTTTGGCGAGATTGTACCGATAACTTTTTCTTTTTAAATACGTATTAATATTTCTAATGTTTGTTTTGCTTTCAATCCAAAAAGTGAATTTTTAGCTTCTTCAAAAGCAGTTTCAAAACTTTTTGTTTCATCCACTATTTTTAAAGCAAAAGCGGCATTTGTTAACACCACATTATTTTGAGCTTCTGTTCCGTTTCCGTCTAAAATTGATCTAAAAATTTTAGCGGCGTCTGCCACAGAATTTCCACCAAAAATTTCTGATTGCTGAATTCTTTTTTGCCCTAAATCTTCTGGATTTATAATTTGCTCTCCATTTTTGGTAAACAATTTAAATCCGCCTGTTAGCGATATTTCATCATAACCATCTAGTGCATGTACAATTCCGTAATTGATATCTTCGTCTTGCAAAATATAATTATACAATCTTGCTGTTTCTAAATTAAAGGTTCCTAAAAGCTGATTTTTAGGCGAACTCGGATTTACTAAAGGCCCTAACATATTAAAAAACGTTTTTAATGACAACGCTTTTCTTGTCGAACTTACCGCTTTCATTGCTGGATGAAATTTTGGCGCATGTAAAAAACAAATGTTTGCTTCCTCTAAATGTGCTCTTAAAACACGTTCATCATTCGTGAAATTGTATCCAAAACTCTCTAACATATCTGAAGAGCCCGATTGCGAAGACACAGAATAATTACCATGTTTTGCAACTTTTTGTCCCGTTCCTGCAACAATAAATGAAGTTAATGTAGAGATATTAAAAGTATCCTTTCCGTCGCCACCAGTGCCAACAATATCGATAGTATTATAATCTGATAAATCTACTTTTACACACAATTCTTTTAACGCGTCTCTAAAACCAGAAAGTTCATCTGCCGTAATCGGACGCATCATAAAAACGGTCATAAAAGATGCCAAATGAGCATCATTATATTTCTCTGCAGCAATTTCTGTTAAGATCTTTTTTGCTTCAGATTTAGACAATCTTTCGTGCTGATATAATTTATTTAAAATTGCTTTCATTTATATTAAATTCTAAAATCTAAAGGTCGTAAATCTTGTATGCAAAGTTACCTCAAAACTTTGTCAACACTTCAATTGCTCACTTTTTAACACTATTTATAAAGTTTCTCAATAACTGTTCCCCAACATCTGTTAAAATAGATTCGGGATGAAATTGAACTGCAGATATTGGAAATATTTTATGCTGTATTGCCTGAATTAAACCATCTTCATCTCTTGCTGTTACCTGTATTTCTTCTGGAAAACCTTCATCTGTTGCCGCCCAAGAATGATATCGAGCCGCTAAAAATGTTTCTGGAATATCCTTGAAAATGATTGCTGATGGTTCTGTGACCCTCATTTCTGTTGCTACTCCGTGAAAAACATCCTCTAAATTGATGATTTTTCCGCCAAAAACTTCTGTAATTGCCTGTAAACCCAAACAAACTCCGAATATGGGTTTAATGCCGGCATAGGTTTTAATCACTTCTTTTAAAATTCCTGCTTCATCAGGAATTCCAGGTCCTGGGGACAACATAAGAACATCGTAATGATTTACATCTTCAATACTGATTTCATCATTTCTAAAAACTGCAGGAAATTTTCCTGTGATTTTCTCCACCATGTGAACCAAATTGTAGGTAAACGAATCGTAATTATCTAAAATTAATATTTTCATTGTTAAAGCTTTTGACTTTTGCTCTTGCTTTTAGCTAAATGCTAACTGCGAAAAGCGAAAAGCATTTTTTAAATATTCTCTGCTAAAATCAACGCTTTATTTAACGCTGCTAACTTATTATTTACTTCTTGTAATTCTTTTGCCTCATCAGAATGTATTACAATTCCTGCGCCAGCCTGTGAATACAAGACATTACTTTTACTAACAAAAGAACGAATGGCAATCGCCAAATTTATAGAACCGTCTAAACCTATAATTCCGACTGCTCCGCCGTAAAAACCTCGTGTCTGATTTTCATATTTATTAATCAACTCCATTGCCTTGTATTTCGGCGCACCACTTAAGGTTCCAGCCGGGAACGTATCTCCGGCAATTTCTATAGGGTTGCCTCGTAACTTTCCAGAAACTGTAGAAACCAAATGAATTACATGACTAAAATATTGTACTTCTTTAAAAACATCAACCGTAACATTATTAGCATGTTTACTTAAATCGTTTCTTGCCAGGTCTACCAACATGACGTGTTCTGCTGTTTCCTTTTTATCTTCAGATAATTTCTTACCCAACTTTCTATCTTCTAAAATATCGCCAGTTCTTCGGAAGGTTCCTGCAATTGGATTGATTGTTGCTTTACCGCCAGATATTTTAATTTGTGCTTCTGGTGAAGATCCCATTAATTTGAAAGAACCATAATCAAAATAAAACAGATATGGGGACGGATTTATAGAACGCAAAGCTCTGTAAACATTAAATTCATCTCCTTTAAATTTTTGCTGAAACTGGCGTGATAGTACCAATTGAAAAACATCACCCCTTTTACAATGTGATTTTGCTTTTCTCACATATTCTTTAAACTCATCACCTGAAACATTAGAAGTTTCTTTACCTACAGTTTCAAATTTCTGTGTATTAAATGCTTGCGCATCTATAATAGTTTGAACCTCTTTAATACGCGATTCTGTGTCTTCTTCTATATTTTCTATCAGCGTCATTTCGTCATTAAAATGATTAATAGCAATGATAAAACGATAAAAACTGTATTGCATTTCTGGAATTGCAGAAGCTGCTTTTTTGTTTGTAAACTTAATGTTTTCGAAATATTGAACAGAATCAAAAGTTGTGTAGCCGTATAAACCGTTAAAAGATTTTAGCTCTGCAGGACAGTCTAATTCTATTGAATTCGTAAATTTATCGAACAACTGATAAAAGTTTTTCTCGATTGGTTGGCTATCAATTTGTGTTCCTTTATTAGAAACTGTAAACTGGTAATCGTCTACTTTCATTGTGACAATAGGCTCAATAGCGATATAAGAAAAGCTTTCTTCTTTGCTATGATAATCTGAACTTTCTAATAAAAGCGTATTTGCAAAGGCATCTCTAAAACGCAAATACAAACCTACGGGTGTTTCCGTATCTGCAATTTTTGTTTTATGAATTGTTTTGAATTTTATATTTTTCATGTATGCTGAATTTATTTCAATGTCTAATATTTGTTTGCGATGCTAAAATAAATTCAGCGCAAAAAAAAAGGCTTATCGTGAGATAAGCCTTTTTGTATATGTTTTTAAATACAGGTTTGGTTCTCACTTAAATGTTAAGAGAGTTCCACCACCAAATATTTGCTTGTTTTTTCATTCTGGTGCAAATGTAAAGAGGGTTTTCTGTTTGAACAAGTTTTATGTTACTTTTTTATTAAAATTAACATAAAATCATATATAATTCAAAAACAGTAATTAAAGTATCATTTTACTACAAATACCGATATAATAGTTTAATATCATAACTAATTTATAATAATACATTTATAATTCATAATAAAAACTGTTTTTTTGTAGTCCAAACTTGTGTTTGATTTGAATTTACTGAATTAATGAATGCACCAATGATTTATAGCTTAAATTGTTGGTGTTTTCTTTGCATTATACTTTAACTGCCGATAAAACTTTTGTAATTTCGCCGACTTAAAGTTTTCAAACAAACGAAAAACAAAAAAGATGAGTAAAATGATGACCGTAGACGTTTTGTCTAGTATTAAAGGAGCACAGCCGTCAGAAACTGTGAATAAGTTATTTGATGTAATTAAAAATGCAAACATCAATACTAATAATCCTTTTAATAATCATAATAACGCTTTGTCTTTAAATGATTTAAGGGATGATATTGTGGTTGATAGTTCTGTGATCGAAAAACAAATCATCGTAGAAAACTTCCCAAAAGAAAAAAATGGCTATTTGGTAGTTGCAAAAGTAATAGAAGAATAAGTATGGAATCTCAAATACATGCCATTCATCAGCAATTGATGAAAAAAGAAATTACTTGTACAAAGTTGATACAACTCAGGTTAGATTTATTAAAACCGAACACGCACAACACCGTTAATGCTTTGTTAGATGAAATGGCTTTAGATTTGGCTTCTAAAGTTGATGCTAAAATTGAAAACGGAGAAACCATTGGTTTGTTGGAAGGAATTCCATTCGGAATTAAAGATGTATTCATGGTTCAAGGCAGCTATACAACTGCAAGTTCTGATTTACTAAAAAAATACAAATCTCCTTATACAGCCACTGCAATTCAGAAATTGCTTGATGCTGGTGCAATACCTTTAGTAAAAGAAAATTGTGATAGTTTTGGACATGGATCTTCTTCGGAAAACACCATTTTTAGAGCAGTAAAAAATGCTGTAAATACAGATTTAGTTGCTGGTGGTTCAAGTGGTGGTTCTGCAGTAAATGTTGCGAAAAATTATACCGTTTTTTCAATTGGTGGAGATACAGGAGGTTCTGTTCGGCAGCCAGCTGGTTATAATAAGATCTTCGGATTGAAACCAACTTATGGAAGAATTTCCCGTTTTGGTCTAATGGCCTATGCATCTTCCACAGATTGTGTTGGCCCCATTGCAAAATCTATTGAAGATATTAGAATTGTTTTAAATGTGATGAGTGGCAAAGATGTAAAAGATCTAACTACCTACGAATCAAAAGAAGTATCCGAAGAGAATATTTTAAATATTAATGAAATAAAAAGCGTTGGATATTTTAAGAATTTTATCCAAAATAAAGCAATTAATCCTAAAATTAAAGCTGATTTTTTAGCATCAATAGAAAAAATTAAAGCTACCGGAATTGAAGTAATAGCATTAGATTTCTTTGAATCAGAAACGTTAGTTTCTACCTATTATACTTTGGCAATGGCAGAAACGGCCTCCAATTTATCAAGATTAGATGGTACAAACTATGGCAACAGAATTGAAGGAAAAAATTTAAAGGATACCTACTCAATAACGCGGTCAGAAAACTTTTCAGAAGAAACAAAACGTAGAATTGTTGGCGGAAATCAAGTTTTATCGCAAGGTTTTTCTGACGAAATTTATTTAAAAGGATTGAATTTAAGAGATCAAATTTCTGAAAGTTTTGAAAAAGACTTTAAAGAGGTTGCTATTATTTTATCACCGGTAACACCAAATACAGCTCCAAAAATTGGAGATAGCTTAAAAGATCCTTTAGCGATGTATTTATCGGATGCTTTCACCGTAGGATTTAGTTTAGGACAATTACCCACCTTAACAATTCCTCAAGGAACTGAAACAGGTTTGCAAATTACTGCTGCAAAAAACAATGACGAACTCGTTTTGAAGTTTGCTAATTTCTTAAAAGATACAATATAATGAAGTTAGAGCAATTAAATGAGTTACTCGAAAAGCACGATTTAGAGTTAGTCATTGGTTTAGAAACCCACGTGCGTTTAAACACAAAATCAAAGTTATTCTGTTCTTGTGCAAATCAAGAAGTAGAAAAACCGAATCAAAATATATGTTCAGTTTGTACTGGACAAATGGGAGTTTTACCTTCATTAAATAGAGAAGCAATCACAAAAGCTATTTATTTTGGGAAAGCAGTAAAATCTACTTTTAAAAACGAAGTGATTTCTTGGGATCGTAAACACTACGAATATCCCGACAACCCAAAGAACATCCAAATTACACAATTTCATAATCCTGTAATTCCTGATGGACAAGTCTCTTGTTTTAGAAATGATGGTTCTCAATTTACAGTCAATTTAACGCAGGTTCATATTGAGGAAGACGCTGCAAAATTAATGCACGAAAAGAAAGTTTCTTTAGTCGACTTTAACAAAGCCGGAGTTCCGTTAATTGAAATTGTAACAGAACCTTGTATTCGTCATATCGAGGATGCATCCACCTATGCACAATACATTCAAAGAATTGTTCAGAATTTAAAAATATCGGAGGCGAATCTTGAAAAAGGGGAATTTAAATCTGATGTTTCTGTATCGCTTCGTAAAAAACATACGTATAATTTAAACCCAAGAACAGAAATCAAAAACTTAAATTCTTTTAAGTTTATGGTGGATGCTTTAAAGGAAGAAATTGAAAAGCAACTAAACTACTATTTAGAAAACAAAGAATTTAGACCAGAACAAACTACGGTTTTATGGGATGCTGATTTAAAGCAAACCAAAACAATGCGTACAAAAGAGTTTGAAGCTGATTACCGTTTTATTTCTGAACCAGATTTGCCTTTTGTCAATATAAAAGAGGTTGTAAAAAGCATCAGTGTTGATGTTAGTTCATTACCATTTGCTGTAGAATCAATTTTGATAAAAGGTGGTGTTTTACCACAAGACGCAAAATTTTTTACCGCAGATTCTTTGCGATCAGAAACGTTTATTGCTATCAATGATGTGATTAAAGATCCATCTTTTGTAGCAAAAACATTGGTGAATAATATTGGTGCTGACGAATATAAAGATATTCATGATGTTGCTCATTTAACAGAAATTTTTCAACTATTTAAAGCTGAAAAAATCACAGCTGTTTTAGTTCAAAATGCAATTATTCGCTATTTAAAAGACAGAAAATTTGACTACAACGCGTATTTTGAAAAAAACACGATTTCCGAAGAAAAAATTAAACTTGCTGTTCTAAAAGTAATTGCCCAAAATGAGGCCATTGCAAATGATATTAAAGCTGGAAACCAAGGAAAAGCAGGGATTCTTGTTGGTAAAGTTATTGGAATTATTGGTAAAGGTGCTTCTGGGAAAGTGATTCGGCAGGAAGTGCTAAACGCTATTAGCGAAAATTCAGCCTTTAGCATTTCGCCTTTAGCAATTAGCGAAAAGCCAACAGCGAAAAGCCAGGAGCCAGCAGCGAAAAGCGAAGAAGAATTACAAACAGTTCCCATTATTATAAAAGAAGAATATAGGACTCATAAAATATCTCAATTATCAGAAACTTCCATTAAAGAAGAAGTTACGCTATCAGGTTGGGTTTCTAGTGTTCGAGATCATGGAGAATTAATTTTCATTGATTTACGGGATTCGAGCAACCAAATTTTTCAAGTGCGTTTGAGTAGAGAATCGTTTCCTAATTTAGATGAATTGGTGAAATTAAAACCAGAAACTGTAATTATGGTTACTGGAATTGTGGTTCAAAGAAAAGAAGATGATTATAATGCAGGTCTAAGAACTGGTAAAATTGAATTAGAAACTGCTGCTCTAGATATTCTAAAC
>JAWUYT010000089.1:0-55972 GCA_034110665.1 Polaribacter sp. | reverse complement strand
GTTGTTATTGTGGATGGAAAAGCAAGAGGAATTATCGCAAGAAACTTAGTAACAGGAGAAATTGAAAGACATTCGGCACACGCAGTTGTGATTGCTTCTGGTGGATATGGAAATGTATATTTCTTATCGACCAATGCCATGGGTTCTAATGTAACTGCAGGTTGGAAAGTGCATAAAAAAGGAGCGTATTTTGCGAATCCATGTTATACACAAATTCACCCAACATGTATTCCACGTTCTGGAGATTATCAATCGAAGTTAACTTTGATGTCCGAATCTTTAAGAAATGATGGTAGAATTTGGGTACCAAAGCATTTAGATGATGTAAAAGCGATTAAAGAAGGAAACAAAAAACCGACTGAATTAACAGAAGAGCAAAGAGATTATTTTTTAGAAAGACGATATCCTGCCTTTGGTAACTTGGTACCTCGTGATGTTGCCTCTAGAGCTGCAAAAGAACGTTGTGACGCTGGTCATGGTGTAAATGCAACCGGTGAAGCGGTGTATTTAGATTTCGCAGCCTCTTTTGAGCGGTACGGAAAAGAGCAAGCGAAGATTCAAAATTTAGTAAATCCTTCGGAAGCAAAAATTAAAGAATTGGGCCAAGAAATTGTGAAAGCGAAATACGGAAACCTATTTCAGATGTATGAGAAGATTATTGATGAAAATCCGTATGAAACTCCGATGATGATTTATCCTGCAGTGCATTATACAATGGGGGGTGTTTGGGTTGATTATAATTTGATGACTACAATTCCTGGTTGTTACGCAATTGGTGAAGCAAACTTTTCTGATCATGGAGCAAATAGATTGGGTGCTTCTGCATTAATGCAAGGTTTAGCAGATGGTTATTTTGTGTTGCCGTATACAATTGGAGATTATTTAGCCGATGATATTAGAACAGGAAAAATATCAACGGAAACTGTAGAATTTGAAGCAGCAGAAAAAGAAGTAAAAGAAAGAATTGCCTTTTTTGTAAGTAATAAAGGAACACATTCTGTAGATTATTACCACAAAAAATTAGGAAAAATTATGTGGGATAAATGTGGAATGTCTAGAAATTCTGAAGGCTTAAAAACAGCGATTGAAGAGATTTCTGCATTAAGAAAAGACTTTTGGATAAACGTAAATGTTCCTGGAACAGATACAGAGTATAATGAACAATTAGCAAAAGCAGGTAGAGTTGCAGATTTTCTAGAATTAGGAGAATTGTTTGCAAAAGATGCGTTGGTAAGAGAAGAATCTGCAGGTGGTCACTTTAGAGAAGAGCATCAAACACCAGATGGTGAGGCAAAAAGAATTAAAGATTTTCAGTTTGTTTCTGCCTGGGAATACAAAGGAGAGCCAAAAGATGCTGTTTTGCATAAAGAGCCTTTGGAGTATGAGAATATAGAAGTTAAAGAAAGAAGTTATAAATAATATAGTTGATGGTTGATGGTTGTTAGTTTATGTAAACATAACTAACAACAAACAACTAAAAACCAAAAACTAAAAAAAATGGATTTAACACTTAAAATTTGGAGACAGAAAGACGCTAGTACAAAGGGTCAGATGGTCGATTATAAAGTGACTGAAATTTCAGGAAGTATGTCTTTCTTAGAAATGATGGATGTTTTGAATGAGCAGTTAGTAAATGCGGGTGAGCAACCTGTGGCTTTTGATCATGATTGTAGAGAAGGAATTTGCGGAATGTGTTCTATGTATATTAACGGGGAAGCACACGGGCCAGATAGAGGCGTAACGACTTGTCAGTTGCACATGCGTATGTTTAAAGATGGCGATACAATTACTATAGAGCCTTGGAGAGCAGCAGCTTTTCCTGTAATTAAGGATTTAGTTGTAAATAGATCTGCTTTTGATAGAATACAACATGCTGGTGGTTATATCTCTGTAAACACGTCAGGAAACACACAAGATGCCAACTCAATTCCTATTTCTAAACAGGCAGCAGATACCGCAATGGACGCTGCAACGTGTATTGGTTGTGGTGCTTGTGTAGCAACTTGTAAAAATAGCTCTGCAATGCTATTTGTGGGTGCAAAAGTATCTCAATACGCTTTATTACCACAAGGGCAAATAGAGGCAGCAGATCGTGTTAAAAACATGGTGGCTCAAATGGATTTAGAAGGTTTTGGAAACTGTACAAATACAGGTGCTTGTGAGGTAGAATGCCCGAAAGGAATTTCTTTAGACAACATTGCAAGAATGAATAGAGAATTAATGAAGGCTTCTATTTAATCATTTAAACGTCATTGCGAGTTTTTACGAAGCAATTTTTTTGTGAAAGAAGACTTATTTTCTTTTAGATTGATTTCTAAAAAATTACAGGAATAAATTATAAATACACAAAACCCAAAACTAATTTTAGTTTTGGGTTTTGTAGTTTATGCGAATATCTATTTTTCTTTAAAATCTTTAAAAAAATCGTTAAGGTTTACATCAAAAATTTGTAAGATAAAAATAAGACGTTCTGTATCTAATTTGGTATGTCCGTTTTCTAATATCGAATACGCATTGGCGCTTATACCAAGTTTTTGTCCTACTTGATATTCTGTAACCCCACCTTTTATAACAATTGATTATGATTTTTTAGACGGTTTTATCTTCAATTTTGATTATAGAAAAAGCAATTATCAAAATAAAACATTAGAACAAAAAAATACCTACGAAATTGCAAACACTACCTTATCTTACAAAGGAGAAGATTCTGCTTGGAGTTATAAAATAACCGCTCAAAATTTGTTGAATGCACAATTTAGACAAAGTAATCGTTTTTCAGATTTTTTAATTTCAGACAGAAGAACTTTTATTTTACCAAGAATTATCATGTTTAGTCTTGGGTATAATTTGTAAACTAAAAATCTAATTTTTCAATTACAAAATCACCAATATTTATTCCTTGAGTTAAACCATTTTCAACGGCTGCATTGTAATGAATTCCACCATAAATTCTGCTAATAGCAGCTTCTTTTGCAGCACTTCTAAACGAAGTAAAACTTCTTGTTGGCAAACCATAAGGCATTTCTGTAGTATCATCAAAAGCAAAATTATCCCCAAAAATATCCGTCAATACTTCTGCAGCAGCTCCAGAAACCACAGAATGTCCACTAGTATATTCAGGAAAAGGAGGCGTTTGTAATAATGGGTACCAATCTTTATCAATATATTTATTAATTAAGGTTTCTGGTCTAATGAGGTTACTTCTATATTTCTCATTCCAACAACTTATAAAACCATCTGCAATTGCAATGGATGTTTTTGTGTATGCAAAAACGGTTTTTTCAAAAGTAGAATTCGTTTTTTTTGCGGCTATTTTACAAATACCAATCCAATGAGCACCAGGAGTTATCTTTTTAGAAGCAAACATAAAATGGCCTTTATTAACAACTACAAAAGGGTTACAATCCCAAAATTGAGCAATGGCAACTTCTTCAGAATCATTTCCTTTTTTTATAATTTCGTTGGTTAAATTGTATAGATCCATTAATTCCGTATGAAAAGGAGTTCCTTTTTCCATAGAGAATTTTGGTGGTGGAATTGGTTTAAATTGCGCAGCAGAATCTAAAACAAAGGTTCGTATTTTGCTCCAATTAGGTTCAATACCTTTCATATACGCAGGGGGTGTTGGCTGCCATCTAGAAGCATCATTAGAATACACATTAAAAGCAGGCATTGTTCTGGTTTCCTTATACATATCTTTATGCATCCATTCTAAAATAGGTTTAGAAACCGCCAATGCATACTTTTTCGAAGCTGTAAATTTTGTGTTATTTTTATGCTTCCAATCCTTGTATAAACTATCTCTAAAAACAGTTATTTTTTCTTTGGAAAAAACAACTTCTTTGGCAACATCTATGTAGGCAATTAAAGCAGCTAATTGTTTGTTTGCGTTTTTATCAAAAGAAATAATAGGAATTTTTTTTAATTCATTTAGTTGATTTTCTAAAGATTGATAATCACCATTTTCTGTATTTAAAACTTGGTAAGCAGCAATGTTTGGATACGCGTAAATCCGGCTAGCAACTGGTGGAGAAAAAATGTCATGAATCATCACCTCCGTTAATTTATCTACAACTAAATGATACTCATTTGGCGTTATTTTAATAGGCTCTTTGCTACAAGAAAACAAAGAGCTTATGAATACGAATACTATAAAACGAGAAAGAAGTTGTTGCATTGTTAATTTTTATAAGTGTACGTTTTTAAACTATCGTTATTGGCAATAATCAATAAAACATTTTTATCTTTCATTTTAATAACAGCTGTTTCCTTTATTTGATTATTAAAAGGCTTTAAGCCCAATTCAGAAACGGGTTTAACATCATCTTTAGAAGTCATTAAAAAGCCTTTTAAAGATTTGTAACCTCCATGATAGGTATTTACTTTTAAAGAATTTCCACTAATTAGAAGTTGTTTTTGATTGTTTATTTCTATTTCAGAAAAAGAAGTAATTGGTGCCACTTGTAATTTTACATTAAAAGGAATAAACTTTTTAAAATTCCCATTTTCGTTTTCTAAATATCCTGATGAAAGGATGTCAATACTACTTTTTTTAGCATCTTTTAAAACATCTTCCCCAAAAATAGTTTCTATAGATTGTAAAGCAAAATCTGCATGGTTTAAAAATTTTTTACTAATAAAATTCATTTGCGAAGACAATTCATCCTTGGTTTGTAATGGATAATAGTTTTCGCCAATTTTATAAGCAATGATACTTTCTTTTTTCCCATTTTTATCAAAATCTCCATGATACAAATAAATAGGGTTTTCAATATATTTTGAAAAACGATTGTTCTCTCCCCAATTTCCTAAAACAATATCTTGGTCACCATCTAAATCAACATCAAAAGTGGCAATGCTTTGCCAAAGACCATGCAAATTTTCTGGCATTTCTTGTAACGTTAAATAGCCGTTTTTGTTGATATAAATTTTAGGAGAATCCCATTCAGACACAATGAGCAAATCTTTTTGATTGTCGTTATTTATATCGCTCCAAATAGCATCTGTAACTCTACCGTTAAAAAGAAATTTTAAACCAATATTAAAATCACCTTTATCATTGGTTAAAATTGCGGAGTTTACTGTTGCTCCAAAACTATCAGGATTCGATAAATTACCAATGAACAAATCATCATCTCCATCATTGTTATAATCATAAGCAATAACAGTAGAGGTGTTCAAAGGATTTACCATCATTCTTTTATCATTCTTAACAAATTTGCCATTTTGATTTATGTACAATCTATCAATCTCAAAGTTTTTATTTCTGCGTTCGTTTACGCCACTTGCAACATACAAATCTAAATCGCCATCATTGTCAGCATCAAAAAAAACAGCGTCATTATCTTCGAATTTTGCATCTTTTTCAAATTGATTTTGTGTTGTTTTTTTAAATGTTTTTCCATCGTTTAAAAATAAAGCAGCACTTTGGCCAGAAGCTCCCCCAATAAAAATATCATCAAAACCATTTTTATCAACATCGGCAAAAGCAAAGGCCGGTCCTAAAGTTGATATTTTATAAGGAATTAAACGTTCATTAAAAAAGTCGTTATAGGTGTCTTCTTCGTGTTTGAAAGAAATTAATTTTGCTTCACTAAAAAGAGCTAATGATTTCTCAGTTTTTTCAGTTTTTAGAACAGCTATCTCACTACGATAATCGATTTTTAAATGCTGATTTACTTGTAAGTTTTCAATTTTTTGATGCATTAAGTTTGGCCAAACAACAACGATAGAGTCAATTTTAGAAATAGTGTCTAATCCAAAATGTACTTTTGCTTCAGTCGATGATAAAAATCCTCTAGACTTAAAAACCTGTTTAGATTGTTTTTTGCCATTTGCGTATAACAGCACTTTGGCACCAATTGCTTCTTTATTTTTTTCTTGATAGTTTAATTGAATTGTTGCGTAATTCTTTTTACTATTTGTTGTGTTTTCAAATATGCTAGCCAATTCATTTACATTATTGGTAACAAGATCTAAATCGCCATCCAAATCTAAATCTACATATAAAGAACCGTTAGAAAGTGATGGTGTTTTCTCAATCCAACTTCCAGTTTTTTCTTTAAATTGATTCGAATTACCCTCAAATATTTGATTTGGAACTTTACCACTTGGCATTTCATTAATTGATTTATACAACCAATCTAATCCTTTTTGTTGTCCATATTTTTTGAATGTACTAGATACGTATTTTTTAAAATCTAAACCATTTGGTCTTCTTAAAATACCATTAGAAATAAATAAATCTTGATGTCCATCATTATCAAAATCTGCAAAAAGTGGAGCCCAACTCCAATCTGAATCTGCAACTCCATTGTAAAGCGCTGTTTCGTAAAAGTAATTTTCAGGTGTGTTTATCTGAAGCATGTTTCTAGAATATTGATCTTTATATCCCAAATTTTTAAGATTAGCTTGCATATTTAACATAGCATCATCGCCTTCAGTTTCTTTCAACCATTTTTCTTCATTTGGCAACATGTCTAATGTAATAATGTCTTGCAAATCATCACCGTTAATATCAGCAGCATCACTACCCATAGAAAAACGGCTAATGGTAGAAAAAGACTGGTCTAAACTTTCAGAAAACGTTCCATCTTTTTGGTTGATGTAATAATAATCATCTTCATGGAAATCGTTACAAACATAAATATCATCCCAGCCATCATTGTTAAAATCTGCAATAGAAGCACTTAAACCATAGCCATTTACGCCTCCAAAAATATTCGCTTTTTCGCTTACGTCCCTGAATTTACCATGGTTGTTTTGCATTAAAACATCGCCAGTTAAAGAAACTCTGTTAT
Source organism: Polaribacter sp. (assembly GCA_034110665.1). Classification (GTDB taxonomy): domain Bacteria; phylum Bacteroidota; class Bacteroidia; order Flavobacteriales; family Flavobacteriaceae; genus Polaribacter. Next base: position 49,172 of record JAWUYT010000089.1, on the reverse strand, counting down.
TTCTTTGAGATGCTTTACCATGAGATAAATTCGTATGAACTGCGTGGTTTACGATATAAACGTCTAAATCGCCATCTTTATCATAATCAAAAAAGTAAGCTTGTGTAGCATACCCTCTAAAATCTAAACCATATTCTTTGGCTTTTTCAGTAAAAGTGCCATCACCATTATTGATAAATAACTCATTACGACCTTTAAAATCCAACAATTCTGAAACTGCACAAACATAAATATCTAACAAACCATCGTTATTAATATCTACCATTGTTGTTCCTGTACTCCAATCAGAATTTCCCTTTACATTTGCTTTTTCAGTAATATCCTCAAAGGTTAAGTTTCCTTTATTGAGGTATAATTTGTTTTCATTTTGATTGGAAACAAAATATAAATCTGGTAAGCCGTCATTATTTATATCGCCTGTAGAAGCACCACCACCATTATAAAAATAGATGTAATTGATAATGCTATGTTGCGCATCTTCTGTTAAATAATTTTTAAAGTTGATGTTGGTTTTAGAACTGGAAATTTTATTTAAAAGATAATCTTGATGTATATTTTCATCTTCATTTTTACAACTAAAACTGATCAATATCAATGTAAATAAAATCAAAAAAGGTGTTTTTTTCGACATATTTGCTAATAAAATGGTTCATTTTCACAAATATATAAAATTATTTTAACATTATTTTAACATTATTAATATTTGTTATTTCCGTCCAAAATCTGCAGGTATTTCTCCCCAAGCTTTGGTTTCCCATTTCAAGATTGGGTTTTTAAACGTATTTTCTTTTAGCCAGTTTTCGGCCCTTTTAATCAATTCTAATAAATCATTATTAGAAGCATTAAAATGAAGATTTGTTTTGCATTTTTTCTGACGAATCCAACTCATGGCAATTTTAGAATCCGAATAAATAGGAAGATGATGTTGATTTTTACTTTTTAATAAGGCAATTCCGTGTACTAAAGCTAAAAACTCACCAATATTATTAGTTCCTTTTTTATAAGGACCTTGTATAAAAATTTGCTTCTTGTTGTGGGTTAAAACACCCCTGTATTCCATTTTTCCAGGATTGCCCGCACAAGCTGCATCCACAGAAATACTTTCTAAAATTGGGCTTCCGTATTTTTCCTTTTCTGAAGATGACAACGTAGGTTTTTTTTTGTTTTTCCCTATATAATCTCCGTATTTTTTGGTCGCTGCAATTTCTGCCTCGTCTAAATCGGCAAAAGATTTATATTCTGCGCCTTCAAAACCAGTAATTTGTTTCTTACACACATTCCAAGAACTAAAAACACCTGTTTTTCTTCCTTTCCAAACTACATAAAACTTTTTTTTACCCATTAACTTTTAGAATTACATCTTGAATAACGCTAGGAAAATGGCGTTGTTCTAAAATATGAATTTTTTTAGCGATAGTTTCTGCTGTATCAGCAGCATTTAAAGCCGTTTTTGCTTGAAAAATGATAGCTCCTTCATCATAATTAGCATTAACATAATGAATAGTGATGCCAGTTTCTGGTTCTTTATTTTCTTTTACAGCTTTGTGAACGTTCATTCCATACATGCCTTTTCCGCCATATTTTGGCAATAATGCAGGATGAATATTAATAATTTTCTGCGGAAAAGCATCAATAATTTTCTGTGGAATTTTCCATAAAAAACCAGCAAGTATAATAAAATCTGTGTTGTTTTTTAAGATATTTAAGACAGTATCTGTTTTAGAAAATTCGTTCTTATTAAAGTATAAACAACTAATATTTAAGTTTTTACATCGATCAAAAACTTTAGCATGTTCATTGTTACACAATACTTGTGTCACTTTAGCGGTTTTAGTTTGATTAAAAAATTTAATAATGTTTTCTGCGTTCGTTCCAGAACCAGAAGCAAAAATAACAATACGTTTCATACTCTATATATCTAGAGCACAAAAAAAAGAATAATAATTAAGAAATCTACTAATTATTATAAGGGATTAAACATTTTTAATTATCTTTCGTCATCATTTTTTGAGCAAAAGTTAGTTAGATTTAATAAGATTCGTATTTTTGCCCCGATTAAAATTTTAAAAACAAAAAAATTATGTCAGACATTGCATCAAGAGTAAAAGCTATTATCGTAGATAAATTAGGCGTAGACGATAACGAAGTAACAACAGAAGCTAGCTTCACAAACGATTTAGGAGCAGATTCTTTAGATACTGTTGAATTAATTATGGAGTTCGAAAAAGAATTCGATATTCAAATTCCAGATGATCAAGCCGAAAATATCGGAACAGTTGGTCAAGCAGTTAGCTATATAGAAGAAGCAAAAAAGTAATATTTATATGCAATTAAAACGAGTTGTAGTTACTGGACTTGGCGCATTAACGCCAATTGGTAATAATATTGAGGAATATTGGGACGCTTTAGTTAACGGAGTTAGCGGAGCAGCGCCTATCACTTACTTTGATGCTGCCAAGTTCAAAACTCGTTTTGCATGTGAATTAAAAGGTTTTACAGCTACTGACTTTATGGACAGGAAAGAAGCCCGTAAAATGGATAGATTTACGCAGTATGCTATGGTGGCTTCCGATGAAGCAATTTTAGATTCTGGACTAGATCTAGACAAAATCAACAAATTTCGCGTAGGCGTTATTTGGGGAGCAGGAATTGGGGGTTTAGAAACTTTTCAGAATGAAGCAATGAATTTTCAGGCTGGAGATGGGACACCAAGATTTAACCCTTTCTTTATTCCAAAAATGATTGCAGATATTGCTCCAGGAAATATATCCATTAAAAACGGATTTATGGGCCCTAATTATACAACAGTTTCTGCATGTGCATCATCTGCAAATGCGATGATAGATGCTTTAAATTACTTAAGGTTAGGGTATTGTGATGTGATTGTAACTGGTGGCTCTGAAGCCGCTATTGCGTTTGCTGGCGTTGGTGGTTTTAATGCAATGCATGCTTTATCAACTAGAAATGAATCCCCAGAAACTGCTTCAAGACCTTTTGATGCAGAGCGTGATGGTTTTGTTTTAGGTGAAGGTGCAGGTGCGATCATTTTAGAAGATTATGAACACGCAAAAGCTAGAGGAGCAAAAATTTATGCAGAAGTAATTGGAGGGGGAATGTCCTCTGATGCTTATCATATGACAGCTCCACATCCAGATGGTTTAGGGGTTATAGCAGTGATGAAAAACTGTTTAGAAAATTCAGGAATTAAACCAGAAGATGTAGATCATATTAATACACACGGTACTTCTACACCTTTAGGGGATGTTGCCGAATTAAAAGCAATTTCTGAAGTTTTTGGAGAACATGCCAAAAACATCAATATTAACTCTACAAAATCTATGACCGGGCATTTATTAGGTGCAGCCGGAGCCATAGAATCTATTGCTTCTATTTTAGCAATGAAACATAGTATTATACCTCCCACTATAAATCACACTGTTATAGATGAGAATATTAATCCAGCATTAAATCTTACACTCAATAAGGCTCAAAAACGAGAAGTTAAAGTTGCGATTAGCAATACTTTTGGTTTTGGTGGTCATAATGCCTGTGTCGCTTTCAGAAAATTAGAGGAATAAAATATGAACTTTATTCGTAAAATTGTTAACCCTCATTCAGAAGAAGATCAGGAGTTATATTACGAACTAAAAAAACTACTTAATTTTTCACCAAGAAGCATCAATAAATACAAAAAAGCATTTACACACAGGTCTGTGCAAATGACAGATAATAAAGGAAACCCTATTAATTATGAACGTTTAGAGTTTTTAGGTGATTCCATTTTAGGATCTGTGATAGCAGCTTATTTATATAAGAAAGTGCCTTCAGGTTCAGAAGGATACCTAACTCAAATGCGCTCTAAAATTGTAAGTAGAGAGCATTTAAACGAATTGGGAAAAGATTTAAATTTAATACGCTTTATAACGACCAATTTAGATCAGGCCAACTTTGGTGACAATATTCATGGAAACATTTTTGAAGCTTTAATAGGCGCTATTTATTTAGATAAAGGCTATAATTTTTCACAAAAGTTTATTTTTGAAAATGTAATTATACCTTATGTTGATATTGAAAAATTAGAAGGTAAAATAACAAGCTACAAAGGATTAATTATAGAATGGTGTCAAAAACAAAAGAAAAAATATAAATTTGATACGTATGAAGATTCTGGTAACGAGCCTATAAAGCACTTTAGCGTCAAAGTAAGTATAGACGGAGAACAAATTGCAAAAGGAAGGGCAACCTCAAAAAAAAAGGCAGAAGAACAAGCCTCCAAAAGAGTTTATTACGCCTTCCAGAGCCAAATTCCTGTTAGCTAATTACGATAACGTTTTCGTTAATATCCCTGTAATACTCATAAACTATTAGTAATTTAGCATTTGATATGTGAAGTAAAAGTTATCTACTATTTATGCAAACTCACTCATTAAGTTTAGACATTTTAAGTGACGACGAATATTTTCTAATCGGCATTCATACCACTTTAGAAGACTATAAACTAGCTTATTTATTGAATAAGAATTTAGGAACTAGTTTTTCTAAATTGAAAGAAGGTCTAGATTTTGAGAAAACATCTTTCTCATTATTTAATTATTCAAATAAAAAATATGATTTTGAATGGTTTTTATTAGCAAATAGCGCAAAAAGAGAGAACCAAACAGAATCAAATAAACTGTTACTAATTGCAGAAACAAAAATGTATCTAATTGCAGAAAAGAAAAAAGTTGATTTCTTTATTAAAATTTCTGGAAGCGTGCAATATAGTTTTGTTTTAGAGACCATAGATAAAATCAAAAAAATAGATCAAGTAATTACTTCTTATTCAATTGATAAGAATACATTAAAGTCAAAAGACTTTTTAATATTTTAAAATATGCCACACAATAACAAAACAAAAATAGTCGCAACGCTCGGACCAGCAATTCATACTAAAGAAATTTTAACAGAGTTAGCGAAAAACGGAGTCAATGTATTTAGAATCAATTTTTCTCATGCAGATTATGAAGATGTTAAGAACAAAGTAAAAATCATAAGAGAAATTAATGAAGAGAACGGATTTAATATCGCAATTTTAGCCGATTTACAAGGGCCTAAACTGCGTGTTGGAGTTATGGAAGACGGGGTTGAACTGAAGGATGGAGATACCTTTAGATTTACCACAGAAAAATGTATAGGTACAAAAGAGAAAGCTTTTATGACCTACAAACGTTTTCCGAAAGATGTAAAAGTGGGAGAACATATTTTGGTTGACGATGGTAAATTAATGTTCGAAGTAGTTTCTACTAACAAAGAAACTGAAGTTGTCGTAAAAGTAATCGTAGGTGGTGCTTTAAAATCTAAAAAAGGAGTAAATCTGCCAAATACAGCAATTTCTTTGCCAGCTCTAACAAAAAAAGATAAAGAAGATGCCGTTTTTGCCTTAGGTTTAAATGTAGATTGGATGGCCTTATCTTTTGTAAGAACTCCAGACGATTTAAGGATGTTGCGAGATTTAATTGCAGAACATTCAGATTATAGAGTGCCTATAATTGCAAAAATAGAAAAGCCAGAGGCTGTTAAAAATTTGGATGCTTTAATTCCTTATTGTGATGGATTAATGGTTGCTCGTGGAGATTTAGGAGTAGAAATACCAATGCAAGACGTACCTTTAATTCAGAAAAAATTGGTTAGACGTGCAAAAAGAGCTAGAATTCCTGTAATTATTGCTACGCAAATGATGGAAACAATGATCGATAATCCTGTACCAACTAGAGCAGAGGTTAATGATGTTGCCAATTCAATAATGGATGGTGCAGATGCAGTAATGCTTTCTGGAGAAACTTCTGTAGGTAAATATCCGCTTAAAGTGATTCAAAAAATGTCTGAAATCATAAAAAGTGTAGAAAATTCTAGAATGATTAAAGTGCCACATGAAGCACCACACATTAGAACAAACAGATTTATAACAAAATCTATTTGTCATCACGCAGCAATGATGTCAAATCATACAGATGCATCGGCTATTTGTACATTAACAAATAGTGGTTATACAGCATTTCAAATTTCTGCTTGGAGACCAAGAACACATGTTTTAGCTTTTTCTACGGATAAAAGAATTTTGGGGAAACTAAATCTTCTCTGGGGTGTTAAAGCCTATTTTTATGATAAGAACTTTTCTACGGACGATACCATAACAGATATTAATAGAATAGCTAAAGAAAAAGGATTTGTAACTTCGGGCGACTTGGTTATTAATCTTGCTTCTATGCCAGCAGAAGCCAGAGGTATGGTGAATACTTTGCGTGTTTCTGAAATAGATTAATAATATGCTACTTAAATAGATAAAAAAAAAGCGTTCTGAATTTTCAGAACGCTTTTTTTATGATATAATTTTAAGGGTATTTTGATTTCGTAACACAGAGATTTGCCGGATACACTTTCTTTTAACTTAAAGAAAAATCATAATTTATACAACGAACTTTTTTCTTTAAGATATCGTCATTTCTTATAATTCAGGAGTTTTGAAAAAACTAGGACTGTATACTAAAGCATAAGAAATCTAATTTTTTAGCATCAGGAATTAAGATAATAATATTCTTTTCAGAATTTTTAGGCTTTTCTGTGACGAACTAATGTACTTTTTGAGGGATGATTTTTTTTTTGCAAAGAAGGTTTTATATTAAAATTTTTTTAATGGATAGCACCTAAAAGAAATAGTATGAATAATGCGGAATCTAGTTTTTTCAATTGATTGATGCGTTGAGATAAAAGTAAGAAATATTTTTTTTAAGGTAAATGTTAAATAAGAGAGAAAAATCTGTAAATTGTAGGACGACTTTAAACAAATAAATTATGGGAATTAAAAGCTTTCAAGGAAAAAGATATATATCACAGGAAAAAGAAGAATCGGAAATTTTGGTATCAGATTATATGACCACAAATTTAATTACTTTTAAAGCGGATGATTCTTTAGATCATGTAATTAATTTGTTGATAAAATATAAAATTTCAGGAGGACCAGTTGTAAACGAAACAAACGAATTAATTGGTATTATTTCTGAAACAGATTGTATAAAGCATATTTCTGAAAGCAAGTATTATAATATGCCATCAGACACGAATAATACAGTGGGCAAATATATGGTTTCAGATGTAGATACTATTGACAAGAATATGAATATTTTTGACGCTGCTTTTAAGTTTATTTCTTCTCACAGAAGAAGGTTTCCAGTTATTGAAAATGGCAAATTAATAGGGCAATTAAGTCAGAAAGATGTTTTAAAAGCTGCAATTAAGGTTAAGGGAAATACTTGGAAATAAAAAACAACTTTACAAGAGAGCGCGCTCCCTTGTTCTATTTTAGCGTTCTTTTTTAATCAACAAAAAAACTTCATTCTCTAGTGCTAAATAACCCTCATCATAGATATAAAAATAGGTGTTTCCAGTTTTAGTTTTATAAATGGATGTAAAAAACTGAAAATCGAAACCTTTGTCATATAATTTTGTTCTTGTTACCTTCGTTTTACCAGAAATATTTAATTCTGATAAAATTTTATAATTTTTACGGAGACGATTATTAATGTTTCTGATCAGGTTTTTACTGTCTTTATTCACCCTATTATTAAAAGAGTTTCTGCAATAATCTGAACAGAACTTCTTATCTACTCTACCTTTTAAGCGCTCTTCACATTCTAAACATTTCTGAGTTTCCATGAGATAAAAGTAATCAAAATTATCCAATTACAAACGACTACAAGTAATTACAACCGAAAGTAATTGTTTTGTAACCGAATAACGCTTTTGTTGTGTTGCAACTTTGTAGTGTCAAATATATGCTGGACTTGATTCAGTGCGAATTGGCAAAAACAAATTATAAACTTGCATTCAAATAAAAAATGCATAAAAACTTATCTTATGAATACGTTAAGAAACAAAGTACAGTTAATTGGTAGATTGGGTCAAGACCCAGAAATAGTGACCTTTAAAGATGGTAACAAAATGGCAAAGTTTTCTATGGCTACAGATGATAGTTATAAAGACAAAACTGGCACTAAAATAGAGCGAGCTTATTGGCACAATATTGTGATCACAGGAGGTTTAGTAAAAGTAGTAGAAAACTATGTAAATAAGGGTCAAGAAATCGCTGTTGAAGGTAAATTAACAAATAGATCTTACGATACTAAAGAGGGTGAAAAACGATATGTCACGGAAATTTTAGTAAATGAGTTATTATTATTAGGAAGTAAATAAGTTAGAATATTATTGATCATAATTTAGGAATCCACTTTTTTAGTGGATTTTTTTGTTTTAGATTATGCCTAAAAGTAATTGAAATGAAAAAGCTGAAATATTTTTTTGTAAATTACACAATCATTATATCTAAAACCAGTTTTCTATGCCAAACTACACATTACAAATTAACGGAGAAAAAAAGTCTTTCACTGCAGATGAAGATACCCCTTTATTATGGGTTTTAAGAGATGAACTTAATTTAGTAGGCACAAAGTTCGGCTGTGGAATTGCGCAATGTGGTGCTTGTACTGTGCATTTAGATGGCGTGGCTGTAAGAAGCTGCCAAATGCAAGTTTCTATTTTAAGTGATGAGAAAATAACGACAATCGAAGGGCTTTCTGCTGATGGAAAACATCCAGTTCAAGAAGCTTGGAAAGAGCTTGATGTGCCGCAATGCGGATACTGTCAATCCGGACAAATTATGACGGCTTCTGCATTTTTATCCAAAAATAAAAGTCCTTCTGAAAGAGAGATTAGAGAAGCTATGAATGGTAATATTTGTAGATGTGCTTCTTATAATAGAATTGAAAATGCAGTAAAAGTTGCATCAGAAAAAATGTCATCATAGAAAAGAAATTTTTCGAAGTTTTTCGAAGAGGAAAACCTTTAAATTGCCATCTCCGTAGAATTTATACTCAACTTAATTGGGTAACGGAAATCTAAAAAATAATAAAAATGAAATCTCAAATAGATACAAATTTTAGCAGAAGAAACTTCTTAAAAACATCCGCTTTAGCAAGTGGAGGTTTATTAATTGGTTTTAATTTTTTAACGGCTTGTAAACAAGAAGCGGTTATGCCTTTGGATATTGCTAGTATAAATTTTAATGATTTTAATGCGTTTATAAAAATTTCTGATGAGGGCTATGTAACCATTTTTTCTCCAAATCCAGAAATTGGTCAAGGTGTAAAAACATCGATGCCGATGATTATTGCAGAAGAATTAGACATCGATTGGAAAAATGTAACCGTTTCACAAGGTGCCTTAGATACCAATAACTTCACAAGACAGCTTGCAGGTGGAAGTCAATCTATACGTTTTGGTTGGGATGCTTTAAGACAAACAGGGGCAACCGCTCGACAAATGTTGGTAAATGCTGCAGCGCAAAAATGGGATGTAGCTGCCAATTCTTGCACTACATTTAAAGGAATAATTACCAATGCAAATGGAGATAAATTTGGATATGGAGAGGTTGTAAATGAAGCTGCTTTATTAGAGGTTCCTGAAGATGTAAAATTGAAAGAGATTAAAGATTTTACAATTATTGGTAAAGAAATTGTAAATGTAGATATTGATAAAATTACCACAGGTAAACCGCTTTTTGGTTTAGATTATAAAGCGGACGGAATGGTATATGCATCTGTTTTAAGACCACCAGCGTTTGGTCAGATATTAGAAAGTTTTGATGCTTTCGAAGCAAAAAAAGTGAAAGGAGTATTAGACGTTATAACCATAGGCGAAAAGGTAAGAGATTATGTTAAAGCGGGCAAAAGTAGCTGGTCTTTTATAGTATCTGAAACAGATAAAGTTGTTGTAATTGCAGAAAATACTTGGGCTGCAATAAAAGGTAAAAAAGCACTTTTAGCAACTTGGAAAACAGTTACTGAAGCTGAAAGCACAGCAACGCATGATAAAATTTTAACTGATATTTTAGAGGGTGTCAAGTTTAATACAAGAAGAGAAGATGGGAATATAAAAGAGGCTTTTAAAAGTGCAGATAAGGTGATAGAAAAAACATATCACTCGCCTTTTTTACCCCATAATTGTATGGAACCAATGAATTTTTATGCCAATGTAACTGCCGAAAAAGTTCATTTAGCAGGGCCTGTTCAAACACCTGAATATGCAGCAAAAGTGGTAGCAGATTTGTTAGGGTATGATTTAGATAAAGTTGATTTAGACATGACAAGAATGGGTGGTGGTTTCGGAAGAAGATTGTACGGAGATTTTGTGTATGAAGCTGCAGAAATTTCAGATGCAATTAAAAAACCTGTTCAATTGATCTCCACAAGAGAAGATGATATGACCACAGGTATCTATAAACCTGCTGTAAAATATAGAATAAAAGCTGCTTTAAAAGACGGAAAAGTAACAGGCTATCATTTAAAAGAAGCTGCTATGAATGGAAGTATGTATGGTGCAATTTCTAACTTTTTTCCTGCAGGCTGTATTCCAAACTTTAAAGTAGATACGGCAAATCATAAAAGCAATGTTACTACAGGAGCATGGAGAGCGCCCTACACTAACTTTTTGGCATTTGCAGAACAAAGTTTCTTTGATGAGTTGGCCACTGAATTAAATGTAGATGCGATTCAATTGCGTTTAGATTTGTTACAGAATGTAAAAAATTCAACGGATAAAAAAATTGAATATTCTGGTCAAAGAATGGAGAATACTATCAAATTGGTGAGAGAAAAAGCAAATTGGGGGAAAACACAAGAAGGCGTTTTTCAAGGTTTTTCGGCGTATTATAGTCATAACACACATGTTGCTGAAATTGCCGATATTGTTTTAAAAGATGGATTTCCTGTACTTAAAAAAGTAACTGTAGCAGTTGATTGTGGTATTGTTGTAAATCCTACGGGAGCAAGAAATCAAGTAGAGGGTGGCGTTTTAGACGGAATTGGCCATGCCATGTACAGTGATTTTTCTTTTAAAGACGGAAAACCAGAATTCAAAAATTTTGATACCTATCGTTTAATTAGAATGCAAGAAACACCAAAAGTATTGGTTCATTTTGTAGAAAATAATTTATCACCAACAGGTCTAGGAGAGCCAGGTTTGCCGCCTGCAGGTGGCGCCGTTGCCAATGCTATTCATGCAGCTTTAGGCAAAAGAATCTACCGTCAGCCTTTTATAAAAGAGTTAAAGAAAAGTAGCTTTTTAGGATAATTTCAAAAAGCAACTATAAAAATAGTAGAGGAATATAATAATCAATTTTTTTCAAAAAAAATTAGCTAAAGTAAAAGGTCTTTGGCTAATTTAATTGCGATAGTTTCTAAAGAGTGTTAATGTTTTTGTTAGATGCTTAAAAAAAAATCTGTTAATAAGTTTTTTACTCCTTTTTGATAGACAGGGCTGAAAATTCTTGAAAATAACATAAAAAGGGTTTATTTAAGTTTTCATCTATTTGATTCGTACTGTTTTTTCATCTTAAATGATTTTTAAAAACTGTGAGGTCTTATCATAAAACAGTTATTTCTTCCCGTCAACAATCACAACAATTTCTCCTTTTGGTGGTTTATTAGTATAATGCGCTAAAACTTCAGTTGCAGTTCCTCTTATGGTTTCTTCAAACATTTTTGTGAGTTCTCTTGAAACAGAAACTTGTCTATCAGCACCAAAATATTCTATAAAATGACCTAATGTTTTTATTAACTTATGTGGTGATTCGTAAAAAATCATGGTTCTTGTTTCTTCTGCTAATAATAAAAAACGCGTTTGTCTTCCTTTTTTGACAGGTAAAAAGCCTTCAAAAATAAACTTATCATTTGGCAAACCAGAATTGACCAAAGCAGGTACAAAAGCCGTTGCGCCGGGTAAACAATCTACTTCTATCTTATTTTCTACACAAGCTCTTGTGAGTAAAAAACCAGGATCTGAGATAGCAGGAGTTCCGGCATCAGAAATTAAGGCACAAGTTTCTCCGTTTTTTATTCTATTTAAAATTCCGGTAATAGATTTATGCTCATTATGCATGTGATGACTGTGCATTTGGGTAGCAATCTCGTAATATTTTAAAAGTTTTCCGCTTGTACGTGTGTCTTCAGCTAAAATAAAATCAACTTCTTTTAAAATCCTGATGGCTCTAAAAGTCATGTCTTCTAAATTACCAATTGGGGTAGGAACTAAATATAATTTGCTCATAATTTCTTAAATACTTTCGTAAGTTTCAACAGTGATATCTGCAACAATATTTCCTGTATGTTTTATGCTTAAAGGTTCAAATAATACAATATGTACTTCTTCTTTTGCAATTGGTTTGTGTTCGATCCCTTTTGGGACGATATAGAATTCACCCTCATTTAAAGTAACCGTTTTGTCTTTTAGCTCAATATCTAGGCTGCCTTTTATCACCATAAAAAGTTCGTCTTCATTATCATGCTTATGAAAAAGGAATTCGCCTTTTAGTTTTACCAATAAAATTTGTTGTCCGTTTAATTCTCCTACTTTTTTTGGTGACCAATGATCTGAAAATAACTTGAATTTTTCTTGAATGTTAATTGCGCTCATGAAGGCAAATTTACATAACTAAATGCTGCGATACCGATTGAAGTGACATCCTTTTTGTTTTTCACAAAAAGATATAGCGAAAAGCGGGGCATTTCTGTTTAGAAATGAACGCCCAAAAGATTATTATTCAGTCAAAAATGTTTAGTTTTGTAGCCTAAATTTTAGAGAAAAATGTATAGAAGTCATTCTTGCGGAGAATTAAGAGCATCGCATGCCAATACAGAGGTAACTTTATCTGGTTGGGTTCAAAAATCGCGTGATAAAGGGTTTGTAATTTGGGTTGATTTGCGAGACAGATACGGAATTACGCAGTTAATTTTTGATGAAGATCGCACGCCAAAAGAAATGATGGAAAAAGCAAAATCTTTAGGTAGAGAATTTGTAATACAAGTTACAGGAGCTGTGATTGAGCGTGAATCTAAAAACGCAAAAATGACAACGGGCGCCATTGAAGTGTTAGTTTCTAAATTAGAAATCTTAAACGCATCGATTACGCCACCTTTTACAATTGAAGACAAAACTGATGGAGGAGAAGACATTAGAATGAAATATAGATATTTAGATATTAGAAGAAATCCTGTTAAAAACAGTTTGATTTTTCGTCATAAAGTATCTATGGAAGTTCGTAAATATTTGTCTGATCAAGAATTTATTGAGGTTGAAACGCCGTATTTAATAAAATCTACTCCTGAAGGGGCAAGAGATTTTGTAGTACCTTCTAGAATGAATGAAGGGCAATTTTACGCTTTACCCCAATCGCCACAAACCTTTAAACAGTTGTTGATGGTTGGCGGAATGGATAAATATTTTCAGATTGTAAAATGTTTTAGAGACGAAGATTTACGCGCAGACAGACAGCCAGAATTTACACAAATTGACTGCGAAATGGCGTTTGTTGAGCAAGAAGATATTTTAACTGTTTTTGAAGGATTAACGCGTCACTTACTAAAAGAAATTAATAATGTTGAGGTAGCAGAATTCCCAAGAATGTTATACGACGATGCGATGCGTTTGTATGGAAATGACAAACCAGACATTCGTTTTGGAATGGAATTTAGCGAGTTAAACGAATTGACACAACACAAAGATTTTGGAGTTTTTAATTCGGCTGAATTGGTGGTTGGTTTTGCAGTTCCTGAAGGAAATATTTATACAAGAAAAGAGATTGACAATATCATAAAGTGGGTTAAAAGACCACAAGTGGGTGCTCTAGGAATGATTTATTGTCGTGTAAACGAAGATGGATCTTTTAAATCTTCTGTAGATAAATTCTACAATCAAGAAGATTTGGGAAAATGGGCAGAAAAAACAGGCGCAAAAAAAGGCGATTTAATTTGTGTGTTGTCAGGAGAAACGAATAAAGTAAGAGCACAATTATCGGCTTTAAGAATGGAGTTGGCAACACGTTTAGGTTTGAGAGATCCAAAAGTATTTGCACCATTATGGGTAATTGATTTTCCGCTGTTAGAATTAGACGAAGAAACAGGGCATTACCATGCAATGCACCACCCATTTACATCGCCAAAACCAGGGCAAATGGAATTGTTAGACACAGATCCTGGAGCTGTAAAAGCAAATGCCTATGATTTGGTATTGAACGGAAATGAAATTGGTGGAGGTTCTATTAGAATTCATGATAAGCAAATGCAAGCAACCATGTTGCGTCATTTAGGTTTTTCTGATGAAGATGCCAGAGCTCAATTTGGTTTCTTAATGGATGCTTTTGAATATGGTGCGCCACCGCACGGAGGATTGGCTTTTGGTTTGGATAGATTGGTTGCGATTTTAGGCGGACAAGAAACAATTCGTGATTTTATTGCCTTTCCGAAGAATAATTCAGGAAGAGATGTTATGATCGACGCACCTGCTTTTATAGATGACGCACAATTAAAGGAGTTGAGTTTGAAATTGGATATTAAAGAATAAAAAGATTTTATAATTATTTAGACCTCACAGGTTCTTGTGCTGAACTTGATTCAGTTTCTAAAATCTGTGAGGTCTTTTTACTTCTAATTTTTTATTACTTTTAAACTATGAAAAACTTGACTACACTTTTATTGCTTTTTGCATCAATAATTAGTTTTTCACAAGGTTTCACAGGAAATGAATTGCTAGAAAAAGCAATTCAATTTCACGATCCAAACAACAATTGGTCTACTTTTAAGGGTAATTTGTTCGTAACCATGGAAACTCCTAAAAACTCTGATAGAAAAAGTAACATCAAAATTAACTTACCAAAAGAATTGTTTTCTGTGGTTGCCATTAGAGATTCGATTATCACTGAATTTATTCTTGATAAAGGTGCTTGTAGTTTTTCTTTAAATGCTGATAAAAATCCATCAGAAGAAACAAAAAAGAAATATAATTTAAATTGTGAACGTGTAAAAATGCTGAAAGACTACTACACGTACTTGTATGGTTTGCCAATGAAATTAAAAGATAAAGGGACAATCATTGATCAAAAAGTAGCAAAAAAAACCTTTCAAGGAAAAGAGTATTTAGTATTAAAAGTCAACTACTCTAAAGAAGTAGGAAAGGATACCTGGTATTTTTATTTCGATCCTAAAAGCTATGCAATGGAAGTGTATCAGTTTTTTAAAGACGAATCTAGAAATGATGGTGAATATATTTTATTGTCAGGTTTAGAGACTATAAATGATATAAAAATGCCAAAAAGTAGAGGGTGGTATTATAACAAAAACAGCAAATATTTAGGAACCGATATTTTATCGACGGAAGATAAGTAAGATGACTTTTTCAAAAGAATTTACAGAATCATTAAGTCATTTACCATAAAAAGAGAAATATAAATTGATTTTACGTTTGTTTAAAAAAGATGTAAAGCTGGCAAATAGTTTATTTTTTGAATTGGTCAGTACAAGTTCAGCAGAAGAACAAAGAGATAAAGTAGAAAACTAGCATTATTCTATTGGGTTTTTAAATTGGGATAACACTAGTTTAAATTTAAGCTTGGCGAAGACTTAAGGCCTGTACATAGATACCAAAAATTAAGGAGAACCAGAATATGTCGAGTTTAACAAATATTAATATTTTGATAAATGAGAAAAATTCATAGAACAAATGTTAGTCTGAACTTGACTAACACTTTTACTAAAAATAAAAATGCCAACAAAAAACAAATTTTTAAAAAGGATTCTAATTTGGAGATATAAACATATCTCTGAACAGCAGTTTGTATACGCTTTAAGTATTTTGGTCGGTTTGTTAGCGGGATTAGGAACTGCGGTTTTAAAAAACTTAACTTTTTTTATTGAGAATATTTTAGAAGGAAAATTCATAAAAGATTTTCACTATTCATTATACTTCATTTTTCCGATTATTGGTTTGGTTTTAGTACATATAATTAAAACGAAAATTCTTAAAAAAGAAATCGGTCACGGAATTTCTACAACATTACATGCAGTTTCAAAAAGAAACGGAATCATAAAAAGATATAAAATATATACTTCTTTAATTACTGCACCAATTACGGTAGGTTTTGGAGGTTCTGCAGG
Organism: Polaribacter sp.; assembly: GCA_034110665.1. Classification (GTDB taxonomy): domain Bacteria; phylum Bacteroidota; class Bacteroidia; order Flavobacteriales; family Flavobacteriaceae; genus Polaribacter. The sequence continues at coordinate 33,153 of JAWUYT010000089.1, read as the reverse complement.
TTTGCAAGGTCCAGCAGTTAGTACTGGAGCTGCGCTGGGTTCAACAGTGGCACAGTTGTTTCACATGAATACAAAAACCAGAATGTTATTAATTGGTTGTGCAACTGCAGGCGCCATGTCATCTATGTTTAAAGCACCATTTGCCGCTATTGTTTTTGCAGTAGAAATTTTTAGTTTAGATTTGGCTTTTGCTTCTCTTGTACCTTTGTTATTAGCATCTGTTTCTGCAGTAATTACTTCTTATTTTTTCTTTGAAAATGATGCGTTATTAGGGTTTAAATTGGTGGATACTTTTCAAACAAAAGATATTTTCTACTATATTTTGTTGGCATTCGGTACAGGAGTTGCCTCTGTTTATTTTTCGAAAACTTATTTTTGGATTACAAATTTCTTCAAACGGATAAAAAGGCCAATTCATAGATTATTTTTTGGAGGAATCGCTATTGGGATTATGTTATATTTAATTCCGCCTTTATACGGTGAAGGTTATGGGTTGATCAATAACTTGTTAAAAGGAAATAACTTGGCTGCTTTAGAGGACATTCCTTACAATGTAGATTTTGAAAATGTTTGGATTGTAATTGCTTTTTTACTTTTAATTACCATTTTTAAAGCAATTGCCATGACAACTACGTTTGCCGCTGGCGGAGTAGGAGGTATTTTTATTCCAACGTTGGTCATGGGATCTGCCTTAGGAAATGTATTTGCAAAAATTATCAATCAATTAGGAGGTGATGTTTCGGAGAGTAACTTTACTTTAATAGGAATGACAGGTTTAATGGCGGGAGTATTACACGCGCCTTTAACCGCAATTTTTTTGATCGCAGAAATTACAGGAGGTTATGAGTTATTTGTGCCTTTGATGTTGGTTGCAGCGATCAGTTTCGCGTTTACGAAGTATTTTATTGAAAATTCAATTTATACAACAGAATTAGCGAAGAAAGGAGAACTCATCACGCATAATAAAGATAAAAATGTGTTGATGATGATGAAAATTGATAGACTCATTGAAACCAATTTTAAAGCTGTAAATCCTGATATGTTATTAGGGGAAATGCTGAAAAAAGCGGTTGCAAAATCTACTAGAAATATCTTTCCGGTGATCAATAAAGACAAACAATTTCTAGGAATTGTCTTGTTAGATGATATTAGATCGATTATGTTTGATGCAGAAATGTACAATAGCGTTACTGTGGAAACTGTGATGAAATCTGCGCCTGAAATTATTTTTCATGATGATACTGTTGGTCAAATAATGCAGAAATTTAAATCAAGTGATGCTTGGAATTTACCTGTCATAAAAAACGAGAGATATATTGGGTTTATTTCAAAATCTAAATTATTAACAGCTTACAGAAATAAGTTGATAGAAGTAACGGGTTAGAAAGAAAAAAATAGAAATGATAGAGCATAGTTTTTCAAAACAGATGGGCAAGAAATCTAATCAAGATTTAGAAAAGATTTTTGAAGAAAAAGAACAATATACTGATGAAGCTATTGAAGCCGTTATTTTGGAATTAGAAAAAAGAAACTTGATAGATAAAGCGGTAATTTTAGCGCACAAAAAAAACCTTGAAGAAAACAGAAAAGAGTTAACTATTTCTAAAAATTATAAAGTTGATGAAAGTCCTCTTGAAGAATTAGTGCAGCCTATATTATATTCTAAAAAAGCGATTCAAGCTTTTACTATTTTCTTTTCCACACTTTTTGGTGCTGTGCTACTCATGAGTAATTTAAAAGAAATGAATAAACCTAAGGAAAGAAACCAAGTGCTTCTTTTTGGCATAGGTTACACCATTTTTACACTTGTTCTTCTTAATTTTCTTCCAAGAATGTTTTTTATCACTTTAATTTTTAACATTATTGGCTATGCGGTATTGGTTGAATATTTCTGGAATAAGTATCTAGGAAAAGAAATAGCGTATCAAAAGAAAGCAATTGCAAAAGCCTTAATTGTTTCACTATTAATTTTAGTTTTTATTGTTTCGCTTCAATTTTTACCAATAGCTTTAGAGCAATAAAACTAGCTCCAAGGTTCTTTATTAGGTTCCAACTGTTTTTGACTCGTCATAACTGTTTTTGGTTTTTGTTCGGTTTCTCCAATTTTTAAACATGAAAATAATAAAAAACAAACTTCTAAATCTTTTTGATATAAAATTTGTAATTTAATTCGGTCTGTAAAATTTGAGTCTAAAAATGATTCGTCAATTTCTGCAATTTTAGTTCCGTTTTTGTAGATGGAAATTTTCTTTTTAAAATGAATTCTTATTTCATACGTAATCTCATTAAAATCAATTGAGTAAATTGTTTTTCTATTGTTTTGAGAAATAAGATGAATCAAGTTTTCATTATTTTCCTTGATGGTAAAGACCATTTTCCATTTCCAAAATTCAAACTTTTTTATAATAGAAAAGATGATTTTTTCATCCGAATTAAAGATTTCAGAGCCAAATTTCCCGAAATCCATAAACCATTGAGAATTGTAAATTTTTTGTTCAGATTTATAGATATCTAACCTATTATTAAAATGTTTTATGGAATATACTTCGGTATTCATCGGTATTATTTTTTGTTTAAAAATTTTAGGACTACATCAGGAAAATCTGTGAAAGCACCATCTACATTTGCTTCTATGAAAACTGTTTGCATCATTTCTTCAAAGGTAGCAAACTCATCTAAAGAATCTACTCTAAATGTATAAGGATGCACTTTTAATCCTAATTTATGAGCATCAGAAACCAAAGAAGTAAAGGTAAATTTACCATCAACTTTTTTATCTAAAATTTGTTTGTACCAAGGTCCAATTCCATCTGCATAGGTTGCAAAATGTTTTAATTGTTTCGTTTCTCCTGGATCTTCTATAAGCTGAACTAAAAATAATTCTGATTTTAATTCTTTTCGAATCCTTTCTAACTCTATGGCATCAAAACATTGTAAAATGCAGGCATCTTGTTTTGTTGTGTATCCATAATTTGTAAGAACTTTTAATACAATTTCTGTAAGTTTTTTCCCTTCCTTTTGATGAAATTTAGGATTTTTAATTTCTGGATAAATTCCGGTATTTTTTTTAGTTGATGTATTTAAACCTTGAATTAGTTCAACTTCTTCTTGTAAAGAGTGCAATGTAAAGTTTCCTTTGCCTTTAGGAAAACGATTTTTATACACTTGCTCTCCAGTTTCTGGATTAAAACGTTCTGAAACTTGTAGCGTTTTTAGTTCATCGAACGTAAAATCAATCACGTAAAAACGATTATCTTTTCTTTTTCTTTCAGGGAATATTAAAGCAACATTGGTGACATCATCTAAATAAATATCATGAACTACCATAGGAATATTATCTTTACTTAACACTAAATCTTGCTCAATAAAATCAACATTCATAGCATATGCCATCGCTTTTGCTTCTAAAGTGTGTTCTGGTAAATATCCGGAAGCACCTCGATGTGCAATCACTATTTTAGTATTCAAAGTTGATTTTTTTTTAGTTTGATTACAAGAGAATAGTAATAAACAAGAGAATAATAATAAAACTGATTTCATTTAAAGGAAAGTTAGATTTAAAAAAAACACTAATTCTCTAATTTATTACAAAAATGATAATACTGTTTTGCTTGCAATTAGAGAATTTGTGTCATTTATATTTTTGTAAGATATAACTTTTGTAAGTTTACCGTATGAAATTAGTAATAAATGTAATGTTTGGTGTTTTCTTAGTTTGGATGATAACGGGTCTTTATTTAGTAAATACAGATCATGAAAAGGCACAAATTGTAATGGGTTTAGGCGTACTCTATTTTGCGTTCTTATTTATGCCTTTTTTTATTTATTTCAGATACAGAGATGGTAAGTACAAGAAATATATTTTGACCGATGAAAAGTTGAAGCAAGCTTTTGATCAGCAAGGAAAGAAATAATTCCTCCTCTTTTTAGAGAACTACAAAAATAAAATATTCAACATAGCTTGTTTTTTTATGTTGATTTTAATATGATTTGAATTTTTGTTTCACATCTAAAGGGATGCTATGTGCAAACCTCGCTAGGCATTCTAGAAACGAACTTGTCTGTATCTCCTTTTAATTTTTTGGAAATGAATTTTTGTTATTTTTTAACATTATGGCTAATCGCCGATATGTTCATCCTATTTTTCCCCACCATTTTTGTTATCAAGCTATTAAATATTGTTGCTTTGCTTTGTGAGCGATTAACTATGAGGTGAAATTCATTAAAATACTTTTTATATTAGAGGAATGCATCCAAGAATTGGTTGGTCTTAACCAAGGTTTTACTTGATGAATTATTGTGATAAGTGCTTTAAATTTAGAACTACTATTGTGTACAATTTTGGCATATATATTAGGTTTTTGCAATCGGTCTATACCCTCTCGATTTGTAAGTGATTACATTAGCTTTTTGGCGGGTATTTCATTTCATTTTATAAAGTAAGAAAATTACCTATTGAATGGATTTGTGATATTAAATATCTTTGGAATGAGACACTAATGTAGCAACTGTGAAGTAAAAATTATAATAAACTCTTTAAATTAATCTCCCAACAAGAAAAGTATAAGAAAATAAAAAGAAATTTAAGGACTAAAAAATCGAATTTTTCACAATTTCATTAAGTCTAACAATTTTCACGATTAGTTTAACATTATTACTTGAATTAATCGTCTAATAACTCAAATTTAAAAATATTTTTTTAATTTATCTGTATGCTTAAATAAGACAGCTGATTAATGAACTGTCACTAATTTAATGATATATAGTAGTTAAAATAATTAAAATTCAATATGTTTTTTTGAGTCTGTTTAGGTATAAGCTGTTATCAACATAGATGAGGGCAATTGTAATTAGAAAATATTTTTTTGAAAGAAAAATTAAACTACTGATGCAATAATTAAATTGTTATAAATAACGAAAAAAAAAGGTTTTGTTACTTTAGTGTAGGGGCTTGCTTTATTTTTAAGAAGAGAATAACTTAAGGTATTTCTAAAATAAGTGTATCGATATATATTCCTTTTTCCGCAAGGTAAAATATGAGAGGTAATCAACAAACGATTAAAGATAGACACTATGAAAAACATTCTTTTACCTACAGATTTTTCAGATAATTCATGGAATGCTATACAATATGCAATTGAATTATTTAAAGATCAAAAATGTAATTTCTTTTTATTGAACACGTATACTCCGACGCTTTACAATTTAGAATTTATGAAATTAAATAAGGGAAAGGTCGGTTTAATTGAGACAATGAATGAAACATCAAAAAACAACATACAGGAAGTAGAAGATAAAATTGAAAATCAATTTAAGAACCCAAACCATACATTTACTAAAATTTCTTCATTTAATACCTTAATAAGCGAAATAGAAGAGTTGCAAGAGGATTATGTAATGGATTTTATTGTAATGGGTGCGAAAGGAGCAACGGCGTTAAAAGAAGTTTTATTTGGATCTAATACAGTGCATGTAATTAAAAATGCAAAATGCCCCGTTTTGGCAGTTCCGAGTGGGTTTACTTTTGAATCTCCGCAAGAAATACTATTTCCATCAGATTATGAGGTTTCTTTTAGTGAAAAAAGGGTACAACAGATTCTAGACATTGCAAATAGATATCATTCAAGAATTAATATTTTAAATGCGCCTTATGGCTGTGGTTTATCTAAAAATCAAGAAAATAATAACCAAAAATTAGACAATTTATTCAAAAATATTACCCATTTATTTCATAGCCTAAATGGTAAAAATGTAACAGAGGCAATTGCTAACTTTCAATTAGGAGTGCGAGTTAATTTGTTAGTTATGATTAAGAATAAACATTCGTTTTTTGAGAATTTGTTTTTTAAATCAAATATTAATGAAGAAGGGTTTCACATAAATATTCCCTTTCTAGTAATACCTTATAAATTATGAAGTCGGTCTAAAAGACTTTAATTAACGTAGTGTTTAAGCTTTACTATTGCTCTTAAGGCTCGTCTTTACAATCCCTCCCATTCAGCTATACCAAATCTCTTTTAGGCGTTTTTTTAAGATAAATAATGGAAACACTTTGTACCTTCCGGTTGTACTTCATTAAAAATTATTCATATCATGAAAAAATTAGTCCTCCTTTTAATTACGTCAGTAATTATCTCGGTAAATGCTCAAGTTTACCAAACCCCAAAAGATTTAACTTTAGATTGGAAAGAAAGTTCCACGACTTTTAATGTCGTTGAATCGCAAGGAACATTTAGTAAAGTTTTATTAGAAAGTAATCCTGTTTTAGATTATAATAGCTCTGATATAGATACTAAAATAGAACCTACTGCGTCTTTATTTGAACAGATCAAGGTTGATCATGCATTAGATTCATACAAACGTACTAATTTAGAAACCATAGATATTGATTTTGGTACGGTAGCAGATTTTATAATATTCACAGGAATTGGAGCAGTAGCAAATACTGGCGTTTCTACATTTACGGGTAATGTTGGATCTAATGCAGGTGCAATAGCTGGTTTTGGATCACCTTCCGTTTTAAACGGAGTGATAGAAAATGCAAATGCAGTGACGCTGCAAGCTTCTATAGATTTAGCAGCAGCTTGTGTTCAGCTTCAAGGTATTCCAACAACAATAGCAGATCATGCTGCGATATTTGGTAGTGTAGGCGGGGAGTCTATTTATCCTGGGGTTTATTCTGTTGGAACGGCAGTGGAGATTATTGGAACATTAACGCTAGATGCTCAAGGAGATCCAGATGCGATGTTTATTTTTAAAATTACAGGAGCACTTAGTTCAGTTGCGGGTGCTGTCGTTCTTTTGGCTAACGGAGCCTCATCTGACAATGTATTTTGGATTGCCGTTGGCGCAGTAGGTCTAGGTGCAAATACTACGATGATTGGCACGGCAATAGGATACCCCGGAGCAGTATCATTGGGAGCAGGTGGTTCTATAGATGGTAGATTGTATGCTACTGCTGGAGCGATCGCGACCGATTCTGGTGAAGGAACAATCCCAGTACCTGCCGAATCTGATCCTGTATCTTCTGGCAATGAAGGTGGTTTAGAGAGTAATGGTGATTTAGCAAGTTTAATCGCTAAAAGAACTTTTAAGAGAGAAAAAGAAGGAAACGTTTTACATCAAAAACAAGCTCAAAATTTATTCAATAAAAATAAATCAAAAACAACATCATTAATAGATTATTTGCCAGAAACAGGCGTGTACAAATCGGAAGTTGCATATGTATCGAGTCCCGAAGATTTATTAAATATAACAAATGCAAAAGAAGTTTTATCTATCGATTATTATCAAGATGAAAAAAGAATTTCTGCAGTGTTTGCGACGATTACTGAAGGTAAAGTTTACGACCACTCTAAAGTAATTTGCGACCGATTAAATAATTCTAGTTTAGAAGATATTAGAACCGTAGAAGTGAGAAACCATAAAATTATTAGTTCTAAAATTAAAAGACCTACTGGGCAACTAGAAAAAACATTAAGTTTTTCAATAAAAATGGAGGGAAATAAAGACGAGCTATTTAGTTTTTGGAATATAGATCAATTTCCAGCAGGTAATTATCAAAACTATCAAATATGGGGGAGCTCTTATCCTCAAATATTTTCAATTGCTAATTTTATTATGGATACCCATGCATCGAAAAACGGGTTGATCAGCACGCAAATAGAGAATGTATTACCAAACGTTTTTGTGAAATCAGGAAGTTATTCTAACGGTGTTGTAAATTTAAATATTGTAAATAAAACAAATGAAAAGTCAGTAGATTTTATCGGAAATATAGCAGAGACTGAAGTTTCTGAATTTGTTGAGGTAATCAATACTTTTAGTTTATCTGGAGCTTACGATGAAGTCTTATCTATAGAAACAGGTGTTTTATTTGATATTGGATTCTCTTTGAGAACAAATTCTACAGATCAAAAAGATGCATTATATTTAGCGGACGGGCCATGGGGGTTAGATTACTTAGAAGACTATGCTGCAGTTACAAAGTTTGAAGTACATACTTCAGAAAAAGAATATAGTGATGATAGATATGATGTAGATAGAGATGCATCAGTATCTGGAGAAGTAAAAGGGAACATTAACTTATTTAGACACCTTTTACCAGGAGATCAAAGCTTAAATGTAGATGAGTTTGAGTCTGTAAACTTTAATGTGTTAAATTCAGAGGGTTTAGAGATTATAATTATGCAAGATGAAGATAGAGCATGGGAAAACAGATTGAGATATACAATTCCCTTAAATTTAGAAGAAAAAGCATACACTATTGCCTTTGAAGACTTTGTGGATGCTAGCGGTCAATCTGTAGAAATTACAAATATTAAGACAATCGTATTTTCAGTAATTGGAGATTATATCAATTTTAAAGCTTTTAGTTTTTCTGTAAATACATTGTCTTTTAGTGCTAAAGGAGTTTTGGTAGCAGAACAGTTTTACAATAAGGAAAACAAGAAAATAATAAATTATCCGAATCCATTTTCGAATTCTACGACTATTGTATTGTCAGATCCATCTCAATTTATTAATATTCAGGTTTTTGATCTACTAGGTAGAATCGTAGATGTGCAAAAAATTAATGCAACAAATACTTCTCATAAAGTTACTTATAGTGCTCCAAAATTAAATATGGGCATCTATAAATATCGTTTAACGAATGATTACAATAAGGTGTACTCTGGTACTTTTATTATTAAATAAGTTAATACAACACCAATTAATCTACAAGGCAAAAGTTTACTCTTTTGCCTTGTTTTTTTAACACTAGTTTTCTAGGTAGTAGCTGTTTAAAATTTAAAGCAAATTCAGTCAAATTAAAATGAGCTTCAGTAGAAGAGACAAGACTACTTTAGGGTCCGTATCCTCTGATTAAACTTCTTTATAGATGTTTATGTTAGAGTTTAGACTGAGGAATATAAAGGGTTTGTGTAAAAGTTGATAATAATAAAATATGTACAGAATGATTATCATCAAATCGTTTAAACGATAATCATAATTATTGTATTTCACAAAAAGTTATTCGATTGCTCTAGTTTTTTTAAATAAGGGGTTTCTTAAAAGAATCCATTTAAATCGCAAACCGAGTTCTGTAAAAGTAAAACTAGCTGCATTTGCAGACGCAACTGCAGAGGCGATGTTACTTTGCATTCCGTAGATGTTGATCAAGCTTCTTTCAGAGAATTTATAGCCCAATTTAGCCTGAACTCTATAGGTGCTTTGCTGATCGCCACCTTCTATAAATTGAAAACCAGTTGCAGCGGTTAAACCATAAAACCACTCTTTATTTTTTGCAACAGCTTCATCTTTTATAAGATCAATAAATAGTTCTACAGCATTAAATTTACTTGGACTAAAATAAGTGGTTGGTACTTGGTTTTTAAAAGAGATGTTTTGATAGTTAACACCACCTTTTAAAGAGGGTTTCTCTAAAATTTGATAATAGAGAGAAGTAAATAATAAATTTCTTGTATTTTCATCACTTTGAAAGGTATAATAATACTGCGTAAACCAACCTACATTAAAGTTTGTATTCAAACTGTAGTTTAATATTAGATTGTTTTGTACAATTTCTCTATCCAATAACTCCGCATTAAAATTCTGAATATCTCTTTTGTAACCTAACTTTAAACTTTGAAGTTTAAAAGGTTTCATGTGAATTGAAATATCTGTTAATAATTGATTATACCTATTAATTTCTGAATCAGATGAAACAATACCTAAACTCCCATTTAAGATTACGTTGTTTAATAATTTGTAAGAGGCACCTACTAATAAATTATTAGAAATAGCTTTTAAGTTAGTCACACTATTTGAGGTTGTTCGATATTGATAGCTTGCTAAGATTTTGAATTTAGTTGAATAAGGAATTTCAGAATTAACGTTGTAAACATTTGCTTCATTATTACCATTATCATAAGAGTAAGAAGCTTTAGCTTCTAAAAAAGGTGTGAAACTTATATCTAATTCTTTGATAAAATTCATAGCATCTTTCTGATTTTTATAAAAGGTTAAGGTATTTTCTGCGCTCTCGTATGCATTATAAAAATCACCAGAAGCTTTTAAGGCATTCGCTTTACCCAAATTACCATCAAAAGAAGCACTGTCTTTTTTTAAGATTAAATTATAATCTTTTAGACTTTTTTTAAAGTCACTTTTATAAATATGAAGTGTCGCTCTTAATGAAAACATCCAATTTTCTGGAGTTTTATTATCGTTGAATAGTTTACTAATGGCTGCGGTCGCCAAAGCATATTTTTTATTCCAAATTAAGGCTTGTATATATCGCTCTGTAGTTTGATTTTTAAAAGTTTTCGAAGTAGTGTTAGTTACACTTTCTAATGCTTTTTTACTAAAACTTAAAGCGGTTTTATGATCCCCATTTAAGTGATGCGCTAAAGAAATTCCATTTAAAGCAGTTAGTTTGTTTTCTAAATTTGCGCCAATTACTTCGTATGTTTTTATCGCTTTATCTATTTGTTTCGAAATTAGATAAAGATTAGCAAGGTTTAGTAATGTTTCTTTATCCTCTTTAAAAGAAGAGAAATTTTCTTTTAAAATTCTTTCAGCCTCATCATATTTTTGATTTGATACTTTTTCATTCGCCAAACCTAAGCGCATGTATTTTTTAGAAACTAAAGCATTTTGGTTTCCTGGTAAAATAGTCAATGCTTTATCAACATAAATTAAAGCATTCGTAAATTCTTTTAAATTAGATAATGTATTTGCATAGCCTAGTAGTGCAGAAAAGTTAGTGCTATTTTCTTTAATTAATTTTTTATAATATTTTTTTGCCTTTGTAAAATTTGTATTCCATAAAAGAGACTCCGCATAGTTTAGTTTCACTTCAAAATCAGTAGGGTAATCCTGTAAAAGATTTGTAAACAATTGAACTGCTTTTTTAGATTCGCCTAATAAACCGACAGCTCGTCCATAACAAAGTCTTGCGGTTTTATTTTTTGGGAACGTTTTTAAGATCTTTTTAAAAAAGAACTCTGCTTCTTTGTATTTACCAGTTTCTAAATAGTTAAAACCCTCTTTCATTTCTTGTGAGACAATATTTAGACTGACGAAAAAAAAAATACACAAAGAAAAATATTTTAAACGCATAGGGGGTTTTTTAGAGAGTTAAAGATAAACAGGCTTTATTCATCTTAAGTTTAAAGGTAAACTTTTTTTAACAATAATTTATGGTAAAATATTTGTTTATATTTAATGTTTGTTTTTTGGTAATTTTGAGGTCACTAGATAATTTCATATATTAGAACTTAATAAAATAGGGTCGTTATATATTTACATAGAAAATACAATTTTCTTGATGTTAATGATTGATGTAAAATAGCACAAAGTGACAAAGGATCTCTTTAATGTGATCGGAAGAAGGGTGATTTTTTTAAGACAAAAACCCAATATTCTTAATTATATAGTATAACAGTTATTTATTTAAATAGATAAAATGATTTCATACTTAAAATCACTAAAAATAAAACAGGAACAAATATTTATGATAAGTGTATTTCTTGTAAATGGAGGTAACTATTTGTATAATCTAATTTTAGGAAGGTATTTAGGTCCTGAAAAGTTTGCTGATGCTGCAATTTTAATCACTTTTTTACTTGTACTTTCTTTTGTTGCGATGACTTTTCAATTGGTTACTGCAAAGTTTTCAGTATTGTTTGAAGATACTGTTTTTTATAATTTTATATCTAAAATGTTTAAAAACGCGATAATTGTTGGTCTTATTTTAGGAGTACTTGTTGTGTTATTTTCGACACAATTGCAAATTTTTTTTAAAACTTCAACTTCTACCATGTTTGTGGTTTTTGGTTTAGGGGTTCCTTTTTATTTTTTAATGAGCGTAAATAGGGGGGTTTTTCAAGGGAAAAACGAATTTACATCTCTTTCTATTACGTATCAAGGAGAAATGATAAGTCGTTTATTAATTACTTTTTTACTTTTTTGGCTCTTAGAAATTGAATCTTCAATTTTAATTTCGGTAGGAATTTTTTGTTCTCTTATCGTTGCTTTATTTCCCTTTAAATTAAAAAACTTTACTTTTTTAAAATCAGTGAGTTTAGAAGCTCCAGAAAAGAAATTAGTACTGCGTTTTTTTACAATTACTGCCTTTTATGAATTAACTCAAATCATAATTAATAACAGTGATATCTTATTAGTAAAGCATTATTTTACACAAGTTGACGCCGGTTTATATGCTTCGTTAGCTTTAATTGGTCGCCTTGTTTATTTTATTGCTTGGATGTTTGTAATGCTTTTATTACCAGCGGTTATTCAGTTACAAAAAGATGGTAAAGCTACCGTGCCAATTTTATTGAAATATGTAAGTTATATCGCTGCAATTGCTTCTTTAATTATTGTTTCTTGTTTTCTATTTCCACAGCAAATTATGAGCGTTTTATTTGGTGGCGAATATGTTTCTATTGCTCCTTTATTATGGAAATATGCCTTTGCAACTGGTCTTTTTGCAGTCTCCAATATTTTTGCTTATTACTATTTATCTTTAGATACATATATACCTGTAGTTCTTTCGGGTTTATTTGGAATGGTACAAGTTGTTTGTATCGTTTTCTTTCATGATTCTTTGGAGCAAGTTGTTCATGTGCAGATTGGAACAATGATTTTATTGATGATTATGCAATTAAGCTTTTTCTTTTTCTCTGACTTTGCCGCAAGGAAAAAAAAAGAAGTCTAGACCTTTCATCTATTTGACGAGAGCGAAAGGTATTTGGTCATGCAATTAAAAATAATATTTTTATAATTTATAACTTAGAACAGCAATTAAAAACAACAAGTATGAAACTAGCCATTGTAACCGCTTACCCCCCGAGTAAAGTAACTTTAAATGAGTATGCTTATCATTTGGTTAAAAGTTTTAGACAAAGCGAAAAAGTAACAGAGTTAATTTTGTTAACGGATGCCACTCCTGGTAAAAAACAGATCAATTTTACTGAAAATGGATGTAAAATTGTCATAAAAGAATGTTGGAAGTTTAACAGTTATGCTAATATCTTAAATGTAACAAAAGCTATAAACCAAACAAAACCAGATGCAGTCTTGTTTAACTTGCAATTTATGAAATTTGGGGATAAAAAAGTAGCTGCAGCTTTAGGTCTAGTTCTGCCTTTGGTTTGTAAAATTAAAAAAATACCAACAATTGTTTTACTCCATAATATTTTAGAACAAGTAGATTTAGAAAGTGCTGGTTTTACAGCGAATAAAATTGCACAAAATATATATAATTTTATAGGTACAACATTAACAAAACTAATTTTAAAAACAGATTTAGTTGCCGTTACTATGGCTAATTATGTAAATACTTTAAAGGATAAATATAAAGTGGATCATGTTAAAATGATTCCTCACGGAACTTTTGAAATACCAGATAATCCCTCACAAAAATTACCAGAGGGCCCTTTAAAAATTATGGCTTTTGGTAAATTTGGAACCTATAAGAAAGTGGAATCTATGATTAAAGCGATAGAAATTGTAAGAAAAGAAACAGGTTTAGATTTAGAAATTGTAATTGCAGGTACAGATAACCCAAATGTACCCGGGTATTTAGCAAATGCTAAAGAAACCTTTAAACATGTTCCACAACTTAACTTTACTGGGTATGTAGAAGAGATTGAAGTAGCATCTTTGTTCATAGAAAGTGCTGTCGTTGTTTTTCCTTATACATCTACAACAGGAAGTTCTGGGGTATTGCACCAAGCAGGCAGTTATGGCAGAGCAGTAGTGATGCCAAATTTAGGAGATTTGTCTACTTTAATAACAAGTGAAGGCTACAGAGGCGAGTTTTTTGAGCCAAATAGCATACCAAGTCTAGCGAATGCAATTAAAGCAGTTGTTTCTAATGACGCGTATAGAATTGAGTTAGGAGAAGCAAATTATAAAGCGGCAATAGCTTTTCCTATGGAAAGAATTACAGCTATTTATTTGAAAGAATTTCAACATATTATTGATACTAAAAAAGCAGCTAAAAAGAAGTCATTTAAAGTATCCGCTATTCAGAAATAAACTTAAAAGATGGTTTTTTAATACCATCCCTATTTAGGAAACCAAATTTCTTTTGAGGGTATACACGCCAAGGAATCCTGCCAACTACTTCTTGGGGTACTTTATCAAAATCGTATAGCGTCCAAGACATAAAAGGAATCGAATTTTTAGCCAATACGTTCTGCATTTCTTTATAGTAATTGGCTTGTTTTTCTTCCGAACTTGCAAAAGGCCTCCAAAAACCCCCATAAGAAGATACCCCAAACTCCTGCAAAATGATCGGTTTGTTGTTTTTAATTTTGTTTTTTAGCGATATATACTCTTCTTCAAAATCAGCTAGGTCTTCGTAATAATGAAAGGAAACCACATCTACTTTATCTTGCAAAATAGTAGCACTTTTTACATTCGACCAGCCAATGGTAATTGGATGTTTTTTATCAATAGTCTTTATAATAATAATCATGTAATCTAACCAAGCAATTACATTTTCTTTCCCTCTAGAATCAAAATCTAAATCTGGTTCATTTTTAATATCCCAAGCTAAAATAGCTTCATGATTCTTAAATTTTTCTACAATTTTTTCTGCATGCCTGTGATTTAATGTCCAATCTAAAACTTCATAATTTCCATAAAAATCAAATAAAGTAAGGATCACTTTTAAATTTTGTTTTGCAGCTGAATCTAAAACTTTTTGAAGTTTTACTAATTTATCAGCTTGCACATTTGCTTTTCCAAAGCCCACATAGGGTACAAAAATACGGATAGCGTTTAAACCAGCTTCTTTCATGATTTGAAAGTCCTTTTCAATAATTTGTATGTCAAAGTTTTTGCCATACATGTTCCATGGAGTTGCTTGCGGATAATAATTGATTCCTTTTATATTCGTAAACGCAATAGGTGTTTTTATAGAAGTATCTGTAAATTTCTCTGTCACTTCTTTTACCATATGTCTAATGCGCCAAAAGCCATCTTCTAATAACAGAATAATTCTATAACTAGAAACTTCTGAAGATTCTGTAATTAACTTTTCATTTCTAAAAATCTTTTTATATTCTAAAACATTGTTATCTTTTAAAACAATTAGTTGACCATCTTCACTATAAAATTCGATATCTAAATTGTGAATTAAAGATGTAGCGTCTACTGTTATTTTTTTGTTTTTATTATAATTTATAATGTTGAATATGTTTTTTTTTGCATTTTTAGTATAATAATCTTTAATACCGTCTTGCGCATTGTTTTTGTAGCCCATTTGTTTTACATACCAGGCATCTATATAATCAATTTGTAACTCATTTATTTTTTCCTCGCTAATTACTCTCCCCTCATTCCCATCAAGTGTCCAATTTATCTTTGGTAGATATTGGTCTACTTTTTTTCTTCCAATGTGTAGCATTTTACTTCTATCGGCACCCGTATTTAAAAAGCTATACAAGGAGCTTGTTAAAAATAAAAGGATAGAGATTATAAAAAGATACGCACCCATTAAGAGACCTCTAATAATTTGCTTATTAGTTTTTACCATAGTTTTATATCTTTAAACTCTTTTTCAATCCCCGCGGTTTTTGTAATTAAGCGATACATGCTATTATCAAATATATTCGGGTCTAAATAGAAATCTGTAAATCCGTTTTTAGATTCTTTATGCATTTCATTTATGAGCCTATTATTTTTGAAGATAGATAGTTTTACAGACAATCCGTCTGGAATTATTTGATTCATAAAACTTTTTAAGGGTCCTATTTTTAGACTTCTATTATTTTTAGAAAATACAACTTTATAATCTTCAATTACTTTTTTATAGTTTAGAACTAGAACATCGCTCTCAGAAATACCAATAAAATATCCTTTTACTTTCCAGGTTTCTTCATATTCTGGATGTATTACTTTAGCTTTTGCAATGCCATTAATTGTAGAACCAAAAGTTTTTAAAATATTACCGCTTTTGTTGGTAATAATAAACTCTATAAAACTTCCGTCGCTTACAATATTTTTGTTGTTATCTTTTACTACAGAGGTATAAAATGTGGTTATCTGGTTACCGTCTGCGTATTCATGATTTCTGTTTACAAATAATTTAAAGTTTTCAGCAATCCCTGGCATCACATTCACATCGAATTCTTTGGAATTCAAGCCAAAAGATTCTGAAGAAATAATTATTCTTCCGCTTTTTAAAGGAGAAAAAATATTTTTATGACCAATCAATATATCCGTGTAAATAGGTTCTTTTTCTTCTGATTGTAAAAATTGATGTTTTACGATCACTTTACTGTCGTTTCTTATAGGGTTGTCTAAGCTGTCTGTTGGTATTACAACCAACATGGTATAGTCTACATTTCCTGCATTAATGCTTTGCGGCCCTAGATATGTTTCCATAGTAGCCGGTTCTTGTATAGAAAGAATGGTAATAGTGCCAGTAAGTATTTCCTGAGTATCTAGTAATTTCCAAAATAGAGTTCCTCTTTTTTTTGTTAGGAAGTTCGGTATTTTAAAGGTTAGTGTATTCTTTACTCGGTTGGGCTCTATAACACTTGAGCCGTAACTATTGGAGCAGTATAGTAGAAAATTAGTGCTATTTGACACATTAAACTTAAGTAGGACTTTTGCACCCGCAACAAATTCCTTTTTGTCAGACAAGAGGGAAATAGCAGAACTAACAGTTGTTTCTTGGGCTAAAAAAGAGACAATTATTGTTTGACAAAATAGTAGTAAAAAAAGTTTTTTTAACTCCATTATTTAGGATTACCAATGTAACTGTTTAATTCAATTTTTATATAACTAAACAAAGGGTGGTTGACCTTTTGCAGCTTATCTGTTGTGTGTTTTCTATTTCTATTAGGCAATATTTTAGCGGCAATATTTTTATTTGGCAAACCATTTACAAAACAATAGCGCATATTATCATTTATTATTTTTATTATTGGATTTTTAGAAATAGAATATTGAAAGTGTAATTTTCTCTCTTGTCGTATTCCTTCTTTTAAAAATAAATTGTCAACCCAAATTATCTCCTTATTTTTATTATAAAAAGTTATGATTACTTGTGGAACCGTTATTTCTTGGGTTCCACTGTTAAACAAAGTTCCATTTATAAATTTGGATGTGGTGTTCACATTACTCAAAACAATATCTTTAAATAAGTCAGAATTTGAAACATTTCCTGCAGCATGTAAATTAAATTTTGTGGGCTGTTCACTAAGTTCTAAAGGAGTAAATTCGTCTGGATTAAATGTTTTTGGAATCGAATCTTTTAGTTTAGACCAAGCAATACCCTCAAAATTAATTCTAAAAGCACTTATTTCTTTGGGCATTAACTTATGTTTTATAATATGTTTTGCGCTGTAAGTTGCCAATTCTTTGCTATCATCATTGTAAAGTGTCCCTTTTAAAACAACATCAGCAGGCACATTGTCTATATTTTGTACTGTACCAATAATAGCATACCGCTTGTTGAATTTTATCAATTTAGCAGATACTATTTCTAAAACGGGTTGTTTTAGAACATCTTCATGGTGTGTTTGTTCGGTTGTAATTCTTCTTTTTCCTTGGTTAAAATAACTCGTATTATTTTTAGAGTACAATTGATCTGGAGGTAAGTCTAAAGATTTCTTATCTGGCTTTAAAAACCATTTTCCATTTCTTTTTACAGCAGTTTTAAAAGCAGTTTTAGATAATCTTTCTAAAGGAGTAATCCAGTTTGTCTCTACCTTTAATGACGCTACATTGTCTGTTTGTTTTAATACTTGTATTGCAATTTCATCTAATTTAGCATAAGAGTTTAACAAACCATCTGTTACATATATTTCTAATAAATATTGAGAACGCGTAAGCAGGCTTTTAGGATCTATATAAGTGTAGCTTTTATTTACTTCTTTAAAATCTAAAGCATCATAATATGCTTTTACTACGTTTTCTGGAGACCTTTGAGTTTCATTTTTAATATAGAAGATATAGGAAGCATACGCTGTAATTAATATTAAAAGTAACGTCCAAGTGTGAAAAGCCTTTAAAACAATACTAGGAAATTTGTTATATTCATTTTTAAATTTAAAATATGCTGGTTTTGCTTTTACTTTTATTTTCAAACCTCTTACAAGTAAAGATTGTATGTTTAAAAAAAAGGCAATAAGTACGGTTAAAAAAGGGATAATTCCCCACATTATTTTAAGCCAAATGGCAACATCTTCTTTTGGTAAAATAGAAGAAATAGGAGGGATATTTAATTTTTCCCAAACCATAATACCATTTTCTAATTTAGACAAACGCTGCCAGCCACAGAAAAATAAAACAGGATCATAAAATTTATCATTAGAAAAAATATATTTTAAATTGTATTTTTCGGGTGTAGTTAAAAATTGTTGCAAAGAGCCAATACCAGCAATTCCTTTAAATTTAGAGTTTTCTAAACGTTCTATGGGTCTTGTGGTTAATTCTGGTAAACGTCTTGCAGAATGGTAATTTCCGTCTACAGTCAAAGCATTTGTTTGTGAAGCTAACCAAGCCATTTGGTCTCCAAAACCTAAAGTTAAATACCGCCATTGATCATGAGAATCTTGACTCAAAAAATTTACAATAGGTAGCATTTTTATTTTTTGAGGTTGAGACGGTCTAAAATGTCCTAAATTCATCGTAAATACAACCATAAAAATACAGAGTAACGCTAAAGTTCCACCCAACATCCTATGATATACTGCACCAAATTTTAATTGTATTAGCGTTTTTAAATCACCTTCTATAAATCGATAAATAAATTCACCAAACATAGGGATAGCCATTATGGTAGCCCAAAATGTAAACCTGTCTAAGGTTAAAATATTAAACGCAGTTTCTCCTAAAATTAATCTTGGAATCGGTGTGGTATTTCCAGTTCCTAGGATTACTAACATTGTAAAAGATAATCCGAAAAACAAATACCTTTTGCTAAAATATCTATAAAAAATATAATGTAAAATAAACAATAAAAGACCCCAAGGAATTGTAAAAAAAACCAAACCAGAAGAAGTTACCTCTAAAAAATTATCTCTAGATCCATGCGGAATAGGTATTTGCGTTATCGGGTTGTTTTTAGAGTTTATCCAATACGGTAAAATGCAAAAAATAATAAGGAATAATGAAGAAAAGCCAAAAGTTAGGTTACGTTTTAATTGTTTAAGAAATGTTTTTATAAATAATGAAAACGTAACTTCTTTGTAAGAGTTGACTTCTTCTCTGGTAATATCCATAATTACAGTTCCAATCAAAGGAAAAATAAAAAATAACATTCCAAAAATAGGAGTAACATGGTGAGAGGTAACAGTTACAGCGATTAAAGAAAGAGAGGTAAATAAAAACTTATACTTACCTGTCTTAAGCCATAAATAAATTTCTGGTAAAGAATGCATCAAAACAGAAATACCTATGATACTGGGTAGCTGACCAAAAATGTGCAATGTCTCTACAAAAGATGAAGAAAAAACAGCTAAAATAGCTGCATAACCTGCAATAGTTCTATTCGCTGTAATTAAAAGAGAATATCTGTAAGCACCAGTAACAAAGAGGATAATAGAAATTAAGGCCACTGTAAAAAGGCCAAATTTTAAACCACCAATTAAAGATAACGCAGCAATAGACTGATGTACTAAAGGCGGATAACTTTGTACTGTAAAACCTGTATACCACTTATAATTCCAAGGTTCAAACCAACTATTGGCATAATGATCCGCAAAAAATAAATGAATTAAGGCATCATAAGTAGATTCTAGCGTAAAGAAAATAGTAGACCCATGAAATAGGAGTGCTAAAAGTATTGCAGTTATTAAGTATTTATTAGATTTCTCTTTCATACTTTATTGATTTATGTGAAGGTAATTTATTTAAACGGTCACATTAACTTATTTGTCTTTCGTAAAATGTATTGTATCGATATAAAGCGTTGTATTAAAAAGTATTACACAAAAAACACGGCATAAACAGTTATTGTTCAGGTATACTTATAGAAGTGTACCAGTTTAGTACCAATTTAATTTCAAGATTTTTTTCTGCTCCTGTCTAAAGTACAGAAATGCGTATCGAAAAAATAGGTCTATAATCTTCAGAAATCTTTGACAAGTTTAAATTTTTATACGTACTTGTAATAATAGTAAATTTTATTGAAAGAAAAAAACAAACTACAGATGCGATATTTAATAACCAAATTATTATAAAGCGGAGCGCATATTGCTGGTAAGATTATACATCTGTTTGATCTAAATGATATTTCATTTTATAAATTAAGAAAATTACCTATTGAATAGATTTATAATATTAAATATATTTAATTTTTAGTATTTATGAGTAGTATTTATGAGGTTTGGGTCAGGTTAAAATAACAATTAATTCCTGAAATTTATCCACTAATAAAAAGGCACAAGAAAGTATCAGGAAATTTGAGGACCAAAAAATAAAAATTTTCACAATTTCATTAAGTCTAATAATTTTCACGGTTAGTTTAACATTTTTACTAGAATCAATCTTTTAATAACTCAAATTTAAAAATATTTTTTCAATTGATTTATATGGTTAAATATGGCATTAGATTAACGATCTACCACTAATTTATTTTCAAAAAGTAGTTGAAATAATTAAAGTTCAAGATGTTTTTTTGAGTTTGTCGAAAGGAAGAGCTACCATGAACATAGGCAAGTACAATTGTCGTTAGAGAAAATTTTATGAAAGGAAAAATTAAACGATAGATGCAACATTTAAAAATCAAATTGGTACAACATGAAAATTTTAGCCATAGACGATCAAAAGTTAGTTTTAATTCCTTTACAGATTAGATTGAAAGAATTGGGCTATGAAATAGTCACAGAAACATCTGCTTTAAAAGGGATAGAGTTATTTAATTCTTTTGAGCCAGATTTAGTGATTCTTGATATCAATATGCAAGAAACTTCAGGTATCGATATTATAAAATACATCAGACAAAAAAGAAAATCGGATATCCCTATTATGATTTTATCTGGAAATACAGATGAGAATATTATTACTCAGGCTTTTGATTTAGGAGTAAATGATTATCTGAAAAAGCCATTAAGTTTGCGAGAACTCTGCTCGAGAACTAAAAGGTTAATAGGCGCACCAAAGCCAAGGAATATCAAAAAAATCTATGATTATGTCTTAATCCAAAAAAGATGTGTTGGTGTTGTAATACCTTGCTACAATGAAGAAAAAAGACTTTTAAATAAAAGATTTACAGATTTTATTATTAAAAACTCTGGGTATCATTTATGCTTTGTAAATGATGGTAGTACAGATAAAACTTTAGAAGTTTTATCTAAAATAAGAAAAGGAAGAGAAGATTTTATTACAGTCTATGATTGTGAAAAAAATGGAGGTAAAGCAGAGGCAGTAAGATTAGGAATGTTGCACATGGCGAAGCAAGAAGATTTGGATTATGTAGGGTTTTTAGATGCAGATTTGTCTACGAATTTAACCGACTTTGATGATTTAGTTTGTACTATGGAAACCTCGAAATTTAAAATTGTTAGTGGCTCTCGCATAAGTCGGATGGGTGCAAAAATTACGAGTGCAGGTGCAAGAAAAATTATTAGTGTAATCATTAATTTTATTATTAGAAAGATTTTAAAAATGGAATTTAAAGACACGCAATGTGGTGCTAAAATTTTTCGTAAAGATGTTATTGATATTGCGTTCAAAGAAAAATTTGTAACAAAATGGATTTTTGACGTAGAAATTTTTAAAAGGATAGTACTTCATTTTGGGCTTAAAAAAGCAAAAGAAATAGTCTGTGAAAAACCTTTGAAAAGGTGGATTCATGTTGGAGGTTCTAAATTATCTATGAAAGACTCCTTAAGAATATTTTTGCAATTGGTTCAAATAGCTCGGACTTACAGAAAAAATAAAACAATAAAAATTAGTAATAATTTCCCATTTTATTAATCATTCACAGTTAAAATTTAAAATATCATTTTAATGAATTCAGCGATAATTATTATATTTTCAAATTATGAGAAAGAAATTAATGATTTGGATAAAGAAAATTTATTAACTCTTAATACAAATAAAGTTTGTTTTGTAAATAACGCAAGGAAAGACAATACTTTAAATTTATTAAAAGGTATTAAATTGGAGTCCAAAAATAATATATCTATAGTAGATATAAAATATGATAGAGGGGTTAAATCTGCGCTAAAATCAGGGGTTAGATTTTTATTAAGTGAATCTGAATTTGATTTTATTGTTTATTTACAATCAAATATGTTAGAATCTTTAGAAGTTTTAAAAGGCTGCCTGATAAATTTTGAAGAAAAAAACCAAGAGGATATTCTTGTGCCAAAGAGATTTAAGAGAAATGTTTTAAAAAATGTTTTTTCTATTGATGAATTATTGAAAAATGAATCTTCTAATTAGCACTTCGGTATTTTTAATTTAGAAAGTTATCAAGTCTTCGAAAACAATTTTCAGCACCCAAAAATTTAGGGTTTCCAAAATCTTCTGACCAAAAACCTTCTAAAATATCTTTAGTCAAGCATTTATAAACCACGACTCCTTTATACAAACTGTTTTCCATACCTCGATAATTAAAATTAATGACAAGGATATTATTTTTAAAAAAACCTGTTCCGAATTGTTCTTGATTTTCAGCGATCATCCATTTGGCAATAATTCTATTATTTTCGTCTAAAGTTAAAGAAAGCGTTCCCTTATAAGAATCTTTATTTTCATCCTGATTGTTTCCAATCACGTTGTAATCCCCAAGTAAGTCTTTAATGATCATCTTAATTTTTAAAGTTAGCATAAAAGTATTACAATCATTTCAGTAAACCTTTAAAATCCTTTATATTTTAATTTATTGTAAAATTTCCTGTTTATTTAGGTTGTGTATAAAAAAATAGTATTTCAAAAAATTATATATTTCTTTACTTATGTGATGAAAGCAAAAGCTTATAAATGATAGAATAGGCAGAAATACTATTAACATTATGCAAATAATTCAATATTTCACTACTACAGGAATCAATGTAACTGCACAAAAATAGGCTTTCACAAAGATTACTGATCATAAAGAAAATCCGATTGCGAAATTAATGATGGGAATATTAGTGGCGTTGGAGGAATTTGAACTTTCAAGAATTAAAGAACGCAAAGCTAAAGAAAGAGCGAACGCAAAGAAAAAATTCACTTATGCACTTCTTTCGATTGAAGGTTTTGAGTCAATAGAACCGTTTTTAGCAAAGAAATCAAATCAAAAAACACTTTGGTTCTTAAAGCAAAAAGAATCTATTTATAGGAACTGCATTATTTTCTCAAGTAGCTGAAGTAACCTTTAAAAAAGTAAAGAAATGTATTTAAGAAGGTTTTATTAATTTTGTAAAATGGTTTTATGATAAATGTCATAGTTAACACCTTCGTTTATTGTGAATTTGAGCATCAATAATTTCTCTATCATGAAAACAAATACCATAAAACAAATAGTATTCTTTTAATCTCTGCAATCGTTTTATACCTTTCAGGACTTAATTTAATAAATATTTATAACTTACAATCTTTATCTGGTGCAGTGCCAGTAAAATATTTTTGACTTGTTTATTTCCTTGCTTAATTTTCGAAGCAAACTTATCTGCGAAAGGTTTAAAACACTTTTTGAAACTAGTAATTTACTAAACTTAAAGTTTCAGATAAAAATCAGTGATTTATTTTCATTATTGTATCTTTGAACTATTAATTTGCTAATAGTTCATTAACAGGAAGCCAGGTATTTTTTTCTGTATTTTAAACCAAAAAAAGAAGAGTGAAAAAAATTATTGAAAGTTTGTTTGAGGTTTTTATTCCCAGTGATGAAGACCAAAAACTAAAAATTCCATTCTCACTAAAATCAGCCTACATTATTTTGGTGGTTTGCACCCTTATTCTTTGGCTGTTGTCTTTATAGATCTGATTACTATTTACAGGAATTATAGCTTTTTAAAAGTGTCTTTTTTAGTTCCTATTTTTTACCGCTTGAAAAGCAGATTTAACCTTCGGATAAAAGTATATTTTAACAGAACTTGTATTAATAAACTCACACCAATCTATAAAAATAGTAAGTATTAACTTAAGCTGGTGCTACAAAATTATAATGTTTAATTTTTAGTAGTTTTCTTACTACTGCTATGAAAATATAGATTTCAGCAAATAAATATACCTACTTCCTTGCTAATAAAAATTATTCCAAATTATACCCAATAATGACTAACATTTCTGTAAATAAATAAGTGTGTTAATTGATTTTTTAAAAAGGGTTTGTAATATTTACTTTATAAAACCAAAAAACTTCTGTAAATCATAGGATTAAAAAAGGTTATGGTGCTCCAAATGGACCTGTTCTCGGGCCAAACTATAAAATTGTTGAAATTTAAATAAAATGTATTGAAATTAAAAACAGCAAATTAATTTAAGATGGTTGGTTAGTTTTGAATTATATTGGGGATACCAAGGTTGGAGGGAGTATAAGAAATCAGGGGAAAGAGGAAGTTTTATGAACGCAAACCTCGATACCAAATATAAAAATAAGTAGAAAGGGTGGACTGATTTTTTTGAACATAATAAAAGAGAGTTCTATAATTTTATTGAAGCTAAAGAAAAAAGTTATCTTGATGGCGAACACATTACATTCAAAAAAAAGACATTTGTAACCACTGTATTGCTTTGTAATAAAGTTCCAATAGAAATTACATCATAGTTCTTAGGTCATTCTAATATGAGTCTTATATTGGCTAGTTATGCTAAAGTAGTTCAAAAAGTGTGAGTAAAGAAATGAAAAACTTATAATCAAAACTATTAGAAAATAAAACTCCACTGCTATGAGAGATAGAGAAATTGCTATGAAAAAGAAAGGGTTTAATCCCTTTAGAGTCAAATATAGTCAATTCATCACAAACTAAATTTATCAATAAGGACCATTGCAACAGTATGAAAGAATCACTTTAGCCAAATGATAATTAAAGGGACTCTTTTTACAAAATAAAAAACCTTTAGAGTCTATTGCTAAAACTCTTTACTCCTTTTATTAACCAATTATAGTATTCTTCTGCATCTGGAGTATAGGCAGCAGGATCTATTAAGTTATTCTCATTATGATCCATTAACACATACATTGGCTGTGTGTTTGTCTTGTATTTTATGGTTTGTAATTCGCTCCATTTTTGACCAATGTATTTTAATTTCTTTCCTGGCTTTAATTTAGAATCTACAACTTCATTTGCTGGCAAAGACCTTTGATCATCTACATAAAGCGAAATTAATATCACATCATTTTTTAAGATATCTAAAACTTTTGGCTTTACCCAAATGTTTTGTTCCATTTTTCTACAGTTTACACATGCTTTTCCTGTAAAATCTATCATTACTGGTTTGCCAACTTTTTTTGCATAGTCCAATCCTTTATCATAATCATTAAATGCTAAAATATCATGCGGCGCCATTAAATGTGCTCCTTCTGGGATTTCTGAATGTGTATTTCTTACGTTACCTAATTTCGTGAATCCAACTCCATAAGGTGATTCACTGTAATGCTGTGGTGGTGGAAAAGCACTAATTAAATTCAATGGTGCTCCCCATAAACCAGGAATCATATAAATTGTAAATGATAATACGATCAATCCTAAACTCAATCTTCCTACTGAAATATGAGTCAATGGTGAATCATGTGGTAATTGTATTTTCCCGAATAAGTAAAATGCTAAGGCTCCAAAAATGGTTATCCAAATAGCAATAAATACTTCTCTTTCTAATAAATGTAAATCCAATACTAAATCTGCATTTGACAAGAATTTAAATGCTAAGGCTAATTCTAAAAACCCTAAAACTACTTTTACTGTATTTAACCACCCTCCAGATTTCGGCAATGAGTTTAACCATCCTGGGAAAGCTGCAAATAATGCAAATGGCAATGCAATTGCGAAAGAGAACCCTAACATTCCTATAATTGGACCTAATTGACTTCCGCCAGATGCAGCTTCAACGAGCAAGGTTCCTACAATAGGACCTGTACAAGAAAAAGATACAATTGCCAGAGCTAATGCCATGAAAAACATTCCTACGAAACCTCCTCTATCCGCTTGTGCATCTACTTTGGTACCCCAAGAGCTAGGCAACACTATTTCAAAAGCACCTAAAAAAGAGGCTGCAAAAACAAGTAGCAATAAGAAGAAAACTAAATTGAACCAAACATTGGTTGACAATGCATTTAATGCATTTGCACCAAAAATTAAGCTCACAAAAACACCTAATAAAACATAAATAACGATAATAGAAATCCCATAGATGATTGCATTTCGAATTCCAGCTGCTTTGGTTTTACTTTGTTTTGTGAAAAAACTAACGGTCATTGGAATCATTGGAAACACACAGGGAGTTAACAAGGCTGCAAAACCTGAAAAGAACGCGATTAAGAATATTCCTAACAGTCCTTTCTTTTCTGATGAGTTTTTATTTTCGTTAGAAACAGGCGTAATTGTTTCCGCTTTTTTAACTATAGGATTCTCTGATTCAATTACAAAATTTAAATCAATCTCCATAGGTGCTAAACAACGTTCATCATCGCACACCATGAAATAAACAGTTCCTGATAATTGTTTAGTGTTTTCTGTTACCGTTACTAATTGTTCAAAAGAGGCATTAAGACTGAAATATTTAATTTTCAGATTAAAAATCTTATCATGAACAGTCTCTCCTTTGCCTTCTTTTGTTTTTCCTTTTAATGTAAATGTCTCACCCTCATTAAAGATGAATTTTGTAGGTATTGGACCTCCATCAGGAACATTTTGTGAATATAAGTGCCAACCTGCTTCAATCACAGCTTTGGCAATTAATTTATATTCTGTCTCGGATACTTTTTCAATAGAAGTTGACCATTTTACTGGCTCAAGTATTTGGGAATAGCTATTGAACCCGAATAAAATAATAAAACTTAATATCACATTTCTCATAATATACTTTTTTAAAAAAAGGGCTATTATATTATAATAGCCCATTATCACACCTTTCTTTCTCCTTAACAAAACAAATAAAATCAATTCAAAACAAATAATTATGTTTAAGAGACTGGATAGATGCATTTAAAAATATTATTTTAATGATTGATTATTTTAATCAAGTGATCCGGATTTAATAATTATTAATTTATCTAAATCTATATATTTCTTAATAGACTTATTAACCTGTTTAAGATTAACTAATTCTATATCTTTTGAATACTGATCAATATAACTTGGCTCTAATCCTCTTTCTAAAAAACTTAAAATTGTTAGAGCTACACCAGAAGTTGTTGCCATACCTACTTTAAAACTGCCTATTAGTTTAGATTTTACAGCATTCATTTCATCTTGAGAAACTCCATCTTTAGCCCATTTATGTACTTGAATCATCGTTGCATCTAATCCTTTTTGAAAAAGAGATGGATTGAAAGATGCATTAATATACCAATACCCACCTGTGAATATATCGGATGAATGTCGTGAACTAATATTATATGTTAATCCATCATTATCCCTTACGGTCTGCATTAACCTTCCAGAAAAACCTCCCCCTAAAATATTATTAGCTACATAAAAGGCTAAATAATCATCATCCGATTTTTTTAAACCTGTGTATTGTCCAATAAACAATTCTGCACTTGGTTTTTTTAGGATTGAAATAACCATTGATTTCGAACTTACTTTTTCTACTTTAACTTCTTCCACACCACTCACAATTCCTTTGCTCCATCCACCAAAATACGTTTTTAATGATTTATTTAATTCTTGAGCATTTACATCACCTACAACAACACAATGCATTCCTTTGGTTCCGAAATAAGATTTATGGAAAGTCTTTAAATCTTTTATAGTTGCATTTTCTATATACTCAATAGCTTCTTCTATAGAGGTGCTGTAATTTGGGTGTCCTTTGGGATACATTACTTGTGATAAGGCAATAGTTCCCTTTGTTTTAGGATTTGATGCACTTTGTTGATAATTACCTATAAGTTGCTTCTTTAAATTTCTAAATTCTTTATCATCAAACAACGGTTCTCTTAACTCTTCCGCCAATAAACCAATTACAACATCAGCATCTTTTGTCAAACACTTAAAACTAATTTTGATATGATGCGCATCTGCATTAATTCTAATACTTACTCCCAATTTCTCTAACTTTTTAGAAAACTCTTGTTTGTCATTTTTCGCAGTTCCTTTACTTAACATTTTAGCTGTTATTGAAGGGATCATTTGATTAACATTTTTGTTGAAATAATTGCCTATGGGAAAACTTGCTGCTACAGTTACAAAATCCTTTGCAGATGTTTTTATTGAAACTACATCAATTCCAGCAATAGTTTCTCTAGTAATATTCTTGTTTTCAATAGATTTTATTGTTTCGTAACCTAACGAACTCTCATTTATATTTACCGTAATATTTCCTTCCTCTAGATTTACAGGAGTTCTAAAAAATACTTTTGAATTATTTTGATCCATTTTAGTAGACTTCGGAGTAACTTTATTGTTAGTTCCATCAGATTTTGGGATAAAATATCCTGTGGTGCTTTGATCTTCTATCAAATATTTTTTTGCAACATGCAATACATCTTCTGCCGTAACTTTTTCTAATCTTTTAGAAGCATTAATGTAATCTGTCCAATCTCCACCAGCAATAGCCTCGTTTAATTGGCGCGCTACGCTTCCAGAGCCATCTCTATATAGAATACTTTGTGTATTTAATTTTGAAACTACCCGATCTACATCTAATTGTAGTATACCTACTTCTTTTAAATTATCTATAATCGAATCTATTTTCAACTCCATGTCTTCGTGTTTTATGGACGAATTAAACCCTGTACCCACAAAAAACAATCCTACTTCATTAAAATTAGTC
This sequence comes from Polaribacter sp., assembly GCA_034110665.1. GTDB lineage: Bacteria > Bacteroidota > Bacteroidia > Flavobacteriales > Flavobacteriaceae > Polaribacter. Next base: position 4,275 of record JAWUYT010000089.1, on the reverse strand, counting down.
GTTCGAGCATAAGTATATAGTGAATGCCCGTTATCGACTAACTCAACACTTAAGTTCGAAGAAGGTCCAGAACCTATAATTTGACTTAACACTTTTAATGCAGGTAAATCTTCATGCATTCGCCCGGGTATCTTGAATGCTTTAGAAACGACACTCATTTTCCCTGGTTTTTTAATAATCACTCTCCTAGGACCATATTGTGTAGGTTCTTCAGTATATGGTTGTGGCATTTTATGTATTGCCTTTTCAATTTTTCCGAAATACTTATCTATCAATTTAAATAGATTATCCTTCTGAAAATCACCAATAATTGTTAATGTAGCATTATTAGGCCAATAATAAGTGTTATAAAATTTTCTTAATGTTTCAATTGGAGCCTTTTCAATATCTGATCGCCATCCTATTGTAGAATGATGATATGTATGTGCCATATATGCTGCTGACCAAATCTCTTTATTCAAAATGGAATTAGGATTATTTTCTCCTCTTTCAAACTCATTTCGAACCACGGTCATTTCAGCATCTTTATCCTTTTTTAATAACAATGAGTTACGCATTCTATCTGACTCAATATGTAAGGCAAGCTCTATTTTGTCGCTAGGGATGGTTTCATAATAATTTGTTCTATCATACCACGTTGTAGCGTTCATTCTTGCTCCAATATTTTGTAAAACTTTAAAAATAGGATTTCCGTTCTTTTTATTGAATGTTGGTGTCCCTTTAAACATTAGGTGCTCAAGTAAATGGGTAGAACCCGTATTACCAGACACTTCATGCTTAGAACCTACTCTATAAACTATTTGTACGGTTACAACAGGAGCTGAATTATCCTGAACGAGAAGTACATTCATTCCATTTGGTTGGTACATGTACTCTTCAATTCCACCTAATTCTTTTATTTTATTAAATTTTGATATCACTTCTTGAGCAGTTACAACTTGTATTGTGAATATTATTGAAAGTAAAAAACCAATTGTTTTTAAATTTACTTTTGTTATCATGTCATTTATGTTTTTTGAGAGATACTAAAAAGACGTTCTGTGTAAGATTTCCCCGTATTGTTAAAGTTGATTAAAATCAGTATTTATTTCTTTAAAAAAGGTATTTGTGCATAGGTTAAGCGCAAAGTATAGGCGGTATAATAAGGAAAGCTCCAAAGGAGGTCTTCCTTTTTATATAATTATTGTTCAAAGAAATATCAATAGCGAAAGTTAATAACATTCAGTATTATCTCCAGAAGTTAGAAACTTCCCTTTCAGAAAGTGTGTTTTAATAGTGTTTTTTATTTAAAATTGAATGATTTTTTTGCTTTTTCACTACCTGAAAGCAGATTATCTAAATAACTTTTCGTGTTTGTGGCAGATGGTCTTGGAGCTTTATGTGTTATTATTTTTCCTTTCTTATCTAATAGAATAGATCTTGGGATAAGACCAATGCTAAACGCTTGCATAAAATCTGATTTCAACCCTTTATCAGCGAGTAACTGTATGCCTCCAACATTCTTTTCTGGAACCATTTTTCTCCACTTTTCATAATCGTTTTCTGAATCGATAGAAATACTTATAAACTCTATGTCTTGTCCTTTAAAATCTTTAATTAATTGTGTTAAAGCTGGCATTTCTTTTATGCAAGGTCCACACCAAGTAGCCCAAACCTCTACATATAGTATTTTACCTTTTAAATCTTTTAAAGATGTTGTGCCTCCTTTATGATTTTCATAATTGAAATTTGGAGCCGGCATTTCTGGTTTTGTATTTTGTATACCAACGAACTTAGCTGTAAGCTTCTCTTTTAATTGGTCTGCAGTTAACATCTCCAAGATCCTTGGATAATCAGTTTTATAATTTTTGTTTTTTAAGCTAATTTGTCTAAACAACATACTGATTATTAAATCTTTTATTTTAGTACTTTTAATGTTTTTAATCTTATTTTTCACAAAACTTACCTGTGTGAGACTCGGATCGATTTCCATTGCTTCTTTTGATGTAAGTCTCCAATTTTCAACGATAAGGTTTCTATAACTTTTGTCATAAATAAATGAAACTTCATCATCAAGATCCATTTCAATAATGGGAGCGTAATAGCCTTCCGGTAATTCAGGGTGTATCTTTGTGTGGTAATGGTTAAATTTGTCGTAGTTGTAACGTGTCAATAAATAATCATGTTCTATGATTTTGCGCTGAATCTCTTTGTCTTGTCCTTTTAAAGTAGACGCTTCTAAAAAATCTAAAAAAGTGTCTTTATTTTTGCCAATTTTAGTTATGAAATCCTCGATTGGAACTACAAAAAATGCTTTAGCATCTCCAACTAATTTGTTTTTTAGCGCACTTCTTGCGACATGGTAGTTATTTACTTCACTTCCATTTCCCTTAAATTTTCTAGATTTAAAAAAATCGTTAGCATCAAGATTTAGGTTCAAATCGTAACCCTCTCTAAAAAAAACAGCAGCATACGATCTTCCTATTTGATAAGAATAAGCGCCAGGTGAATTAATAAATAAGGTGTCTCTAAAATTACCATTTTCGTCTATGCTCACTTCTTTTTGAAAGTCCCTACTAATGTTAGCTATTTTCATTGTCGTGTCTTTGGTATTCGCTATGTTTCCTGAGAATAAAACATAATTCTTTTCAGAACAGGAACTAAAAACAAATGAGGCCGCTAATAATAGAATTATATTTTTCATAATCTTAAAATTTATTAAATAGATTTTTTATTACAGTAACACTAGGCAATTTGGAATCTTAAACAAGTTATTAAAGAAACAAGCTACAAGAGATAAACACCTATAGCTTGCATTTCTTCTCCATTAAAATTAATTAATAACCCGCATTTTGATCAGATTCAGAAATGTTATCATTAGCATCTATCTCTGATTGAGGGATCGGTAAGATTGTTAAATTACTTGGGTAATTCACATTGATTGGATTTTCTGCTACAGTACTGTATTTAACAAAGCTTTTTTTTGTCCTTGTCAAATCAAAGATACGGTGTCCTTCAAACATCAGTTCTTTACGTCTTTCGTCTTGAATGACATTTTTTAGCGCCTGCCCCGTTTCAGTGTAAGCAGCTGCCAATGGATTTGCTCTTGATAGAATCATATTAACAGCTGTTTGAGCATCTGAATCCATCCCTAGTTCTGCCATCGCCTCAGCTTGAATCAAATACATTTCAGAAACACGAAGGATAGGTGTATTGTCATCACGTGTTGAATAGGATGGGTATTTCAGTACCTTTCCTGCGGCGATCAAGTTCTTTCTGACATCAGTCGCATCGATAGCATCAAATAGATCCGAAGTCGCGTTGAAACGTGGACGTCCATATAAATAAGTAATCGCATATGAACCACCCATATCTGTTGCGGTGTTTACAATTGAAAAAATAGATTCTGTTGTTGTAGCTTGTGCCCAACTTGCAACATAATCAGTGTTAGAAACCAAAGAATAACCAGAACCAATAACTTCTGTAGCCAATGCGTTTGCTTCAGCCCAATTTTCCATATATAAATAGACTCTTGCTAATAATGCTTTTGCAGAAGTCTTATTAAAATAATAAATTGAGGACGTATCATCAGCAGCACCAGTAATTCCTTTCTGAATATCAGAAATTATTTTCGCGTAAACTTCAGCAGTGCTACTTCTTGCAGGGTTAATTATTTCTATACCTACTTGAGTTTCATCAATTAAAGGAATTCCCATGTGAGAGGCATCTGCAGTGAAATTATATGGCTGTGCAAACAAACGTTGCATATCGAAATACGCCATACCTCGGATGACATATAGTTGTGCAATTAAGTCAGACGCTTGCGCTTGGTCAGATTCAAAGTCAAAGCTTTCAGCTTGTCTGATAACGATTGACGAATGCGCAATAAGGTTGGAGATTGCAGTCCAGATTCGTAATGCTTCGCGATCATCAGTAGGTGTTTCATAAACATCTGTGCCAGGAAAGAGGACCCAAGAGGATAGAGAATTATCAGACATTAAATCTGAAGCAATCGGATATAAGCCACCATGATAAAAGCGGTCCTGAAGTAAGTTATATGCGCCGGCAGTAGCTGCTTCAAAACTTGTGAAATCTGTAATTAGATTTTCTGTTAGAACTCTGTCGTAAGGATCTTTATCTAAAAGCTCATCACTGTTACAAGAAGCGAGCGTGATTGATAACATTAAAATTATTAAATATATGTTTTTCATCATTATGTGTTTTTTAAGTGATTAAAATTGGATAATTTTATGTTAAAATGTAACATTAAGACCAAAAGAAATTGTTTTTGAAATC
>JAWUYT010000088.1:0-23279 GCA_034110665.1 Polaribacter sp. | reverse complement strand
ATCATTTTAAATATTTAATTTAATGTTTTAATCGCCATCGGCATCTATATAGTCTACGCTAACACTAAAAGCCTGCAACATGTCTACTTTTAACAATACCACAACTTTTTGTAATTCGTCATAAGCACGTGTCATTTTTGTATTGTCTTTACCAATTTGACTGTAAAAATTATCCTCTAACGAATTTACTTGTGCTTTTGCCGTTTCAAATTGATCGGATATTTTTGTTGCTAAATCCTGACGATTTAAAGCAATTAAATACTGTTTGAAACCAATTGCGCTGCTAGTAACTCCATTTTCAGACTTTCCTTCAAAAAAATTAATTACCACGTTTAAGGCTTCTACCGCTAATTCTTTAGAATTTTCTTTTTTGTAATATGCTTCTACCTTTTCTGGCAAAACAGTTGCAGAAAAAACACCTGCAGGAATTCCAAATTTATTAGCTCTTAACCCTTTTTCGTAGTAAAAAATAAAATCATTTACTAATTTATTTGCTCCACTCGTAGCGGTATTACTAGTACTAGCTACAAACTCATTTCTGTAAGAAGCCCAATCTATAACTACTTGTTGGGTTAAAGAATTCATTTGGTTTATTACGTCGGTTATGTATTTTTTATAACCATTGGCATTAGCATCATTTACGTATTTCGCTATAATAGAAACATCTGTATCTGCAAGACCAAACAATAAGTAATCTAATGCAGGAAACCCTTGTGCATCATGATTGTTTGTGCTGTTCAAATCATAAGTTCCTTTTTCTGCATTACCTTCAACATCGACAACGGTTAAAGGAAAAACATTCATATAAAACTTATAATTTAATTCTTCCGCTTTCCCAATATGATACATTTCCACATGTTGCCAACTTTTATAAGCAGCAAACCAAGAAACTCTTACAACTTCTAAATTGGTTTGATTTGGATTTGCAGTAAATACTTCTCCATCCGTTTTCAAAACTGCCAATTTAGCACTAAAATCATCGAAAGCAGGAATAATAATATTATCTGCAATGTTTGCTAACATTAAACCTCTATCAAAAGTGTCTGTTAACATAGGATCATCTTCTTCGGATGAAGTACAAGCGTTCATCACTATTGAAATTAAAAAAAGAACTATTATTTTTTTCAGCATATTATCCTTATTTATTCTAAATAAAGATGCAAAAATAGTAAATAAGCATCTTTATTTAGTAATATTTAACATTAATTATTAAACTAATTTAGCTTCCTGCTTGCGCTACAGTAAAATTAAATTTACCAGCAATTGTATTCGATATCTCATTTAAAGTATCCACAGATACATCCCAAAAGCCAGCTCCTACCATCAATTTATTTATAAGAACATCTACCTCTACTTTAGTCAAGTAAGGTTCAGATGAATTTGGTTGTCTTGTGAATTGTAAGCTGTAGATAAATCCAAAACCTTCAGACAAGTCATGAAAAGCAGTCCCTTTGTCATTTGCTAAACTAGCTTTTGCAACCTGTAAATAGTAGATTGCTCTTATAGCTACGATTTCAGAAATTTTTTCTTTCAAAACGTTCGCTTGTATATCTCTAACACTGTAATCTTTTGCTACAATTGCAGCCCTACCTAATTTAAAAGCATCATAAATCTCATCAGCAATATCCTCAAAATCTGGATCACCTGCGACTCTACTTAAATATTTATTTAAGAAGCTATCTACATTTAAAACTGGGCTTGTTGCATCTAACTCATTACCATACATATAACCAAAAGCTTCGTCCCATTTATGCTCCATATTGGTATAATTTTTTCCACTTACTAAAACATCGTTATCGTTATCTGTTGTGCTACTCGCAGCATCTAAAACAGCCGTACTTAAATAATTATTTAGTATTTGATCTGTCATTAAACCACCAATTAAACCTTTTACAATGGCTTGATCATACTCTAAACCTTTTGCATTTACCCATCTCACTGGACCTCCACCTGCTTCTTGCAATTTACCTGCAATACCTTCTGAAGCGTCTTGATCCCAATAAGGGAAAACATTCTCTACCTGACCTACAATCCAAGAATCAAAATCTGCCTTAATTGCACCTGCATCTGTTGAGTTTGCCGAAAAGAAATCTATTGAAGCCGCCACTATACTTCTTACACTTTTTGATGAAACATTTAAAGCCGCTTCAGAAAAATTACTTTCCCCTTCGATATGCGCAAACTTGCCATTCAAAGAAGCTACTGTTTCAGTAGAAGAATTTTTTAAAGCTGCTGCTAACTCATCGCCCATTCTAATTCTAGTGGTTTGTCCACTAAAACTTACACTAGATGTTCCATTTCTCACAAAACTATACGTTGAAGGTGCTGTTGTCACCGGTGTTTCGATGACATTCTCATTGTCATTATTATCACAAGATAATAAAACTGTTATCATTGCTAAAGACAAAATTACTTTCCTCATTTTTATTTAGATTAAATTTAAATAATATTTTATTTTTGTGCAAATATACTACCCAAATCAATATTTTACAAAGTTTATTTAGAATAAATAAAGATAATTAATTTTAATTATTGATAATCAAATACATACAATTAAAATTTATTTGAAATCTTAAGGATCTTTTTAAAATTATATTTATATTTTTATCTTTTAAATAGAAATACTCTTTGTATTTTTATAAATATGAAAAAAACTATTCTTTTTAAACTGTCATTACTGCTAGTATTACTTGCAACTAGTTCTTGTAAATCTCAAAATAACAATACTTCGAATCAAAAGATTTACAATTTTAAAAAAGGTGATAATAATGGCATTGGAAAGTGGTATTTAGAAAGAGAAATTGCTTACGTAATGGGTTATGAAGGCATTAATTGGTTAGAACGTCCAAGTCGCGAAAAGGAAGAAAACACATCGAAACTCATTAGAAACATGAATATTCAACCCACGGATATCATTGCAGATATTGGAGCAGGTTCTGGATATCATGTTTTTAAGATCGCACCTCTTGCTAAAAAAGGAGCTGTGTATGCAGTGGATATTCAACCAGAAATGTTACAAGCTATTTTGGAAAGTAACCAATATGAAACCCATAAAAACATTGAGCTTATTCAGGGTGATGAAAAAACCGTAAACCTTCCTAAAAATAGGTTTGATAAAGTTTTAATGGTTGATGTGTACCATGAATTTAATTTTCCGAAAGAAATGATTTTATCAATTAAAAAATCTTTAAAGAAAAATGGTAAAATATATTTAATTGAATACAGAATGGAAGACACTTCAATCCCTATTAAAACAATTCATAAAATGTCTGAAAAACAAGCTGTAAAAGAAATGAAAGCCGCAGGTTTTAAACTTGAAAAAAATATTGATAATTTACCAATTCAGCATTGTATGATATTTGTTAAAAAATGAATCCCTAAGCAAGATGAAAATGAATTAAGAAATAGCATAAGAAACAGGATTAAAAAGATAAAAAAAAATCAAGATAAAAAAAACCATGAACCACGAATTAAAAACCTAATTAACTAATAACACTCCAAATTTTTGAAGATTTAGAAACTTGAATAAAGTTTCTTTTAATGGGTGCATTTTCTAGTTTCGATAAATTAGAATCTTCCTGTAACAAAGAAATAGCTGTATTTCTTGCGGATACCAAAATTTTAGAATCTTTTACAACATCTGCTATGCTTAAATTTAACACGCCACTTTGTTGGGTTCCCATTAAATTTCCTGGACCACGCAATTTTAAATCTACTTCTGCAATCTTAAACCCGTCTGTAGTTTCTACCATTGTTTTTAAACGCGTTTTAGCCTCTGCCGATAATTTAAAACTTGATAATAGTATACAGTAACTTTGGTCTGCTCCTCGCCCGACCCTACCTCTTAATTGATGTAATTGAGATAATCCAAAACGTTCTGAACTTTCAATAATCATCACACTTGCATTGGGTACATTTACGCCAACTTCAATCACAGTAGTAGCCACCATAATTTGAGTTTCATGTTTTACAAAACGTTGCATTTCATACTCTTTATCTGCAGGTTTCATTTTTCCGTGTACAATACTAATTTGATATTCTGGTGTTGGAAATTCGCGAGAAACACTCTCAAATCCATCCATTAAGTCTTTATAGTCCATCGTTTCAGATTCTTGAATTAATGGATAAACAATATAAATTTGTCTGCCTTTAGCAATTTCATCTTTCATAAATTTAAAAACAGACAAGCGATTGCTATCGAAACGGTGCACTGTTTTTACTTCTTTCCTTCCCGGAGGTAATTCGTCAATCACAGAAATATCTAAATCGCCATAGACGGACATTGCTAATGTTCTTGGTATTGGTGTAGCCGTCATGACCAAAATGTGTGGGGGCATTTCATTTTTCATCCAAAGTTTAGAACGTTGCGCAACTCCAAATCTGTGTTGTTCATCAATAATTGAAATTCCTAAATTATTGAATTTCACTTTATCCTCTAACAACGCATGCGTACCGATTAAAATATGTAAAGTTCCGTCTTCTAAATTCGCGTGAATTTCTCTTCTTTTTTTAATTCTTACGGAACCTGATAAAATATCAACCTTTATATTCATTCCTTTTAAAAGTTCTGAAACTGCGATATAATGCTGATTTGCCAAAATTTCTGTCGGTGCCATAATAGTGGCCTGAAAACCATTGTCTATCGCTAAAAGCATTGCTAACAAAGCAACGATTGTTTTTCCCGAACCCACATCGCCCTGCAAAAGTCGATTCATGTGTGCACCAGAAGCCACATCTTTTCGTATTTCTTTTAACACTCGTTTTTGAGCATTGGTTAAATCGAAAGGTAATTTATCTGCATAAAATTCGTTAAAAACAGCCCCTACATTTTCGAAAACAAACCCTTTTATTTTTGTTTTGTTGATGAGTTTTTTTCTCAATAATTGCAGTTGAATAAAAAATAATTCTTCAAACTTTAAACGGTATTCTGCTTTGGCTAAATTTTCTTGACTTTTAGGAAAATGTACATTTAGAAAAGCATCTCTTTTTGGCATTAACCTAAAATCGTCTATAATTTCTTGCGATAAACTTTCTTGAATTTTATCGTAAAATTGCTGCAATAAGATTTGAATATAACCACGCATCAACTTATTAGAAACGCCAGAGTTTGTTAGTTTTTCTGAAGATGGATAAACAGGTTGCATTTTAGTTTGCAACTTTTTTTTGTACTCTGTAACCAATTCCATTTCTGGATGCGGAATGCTAAAAGATCCATTATAATGATTCAGTTTTCCATAAACCACATACGCTTCATTAATTTTTAGAGAATCTTTAATCCATTTCTGCCCTCGAAACCAGACCAACTCCATCGTGCCTGTTGCATCTTGAAAAGTAGCAACTAACCGACTGCCTCTTTTTTGTGCTACGGATGCAACCCGTGTTATTTTACCAACAATCTGTACTTCAGAAGAATTTGGATGTAAATCCTTTATGGTATAAAACTGTGTTTTATCAATATACCTAAAAGGAAAAAAGTTAAGTAAATCATTGCATGTTTTAACACCTAATTCTGCAGATATGAGCGCTGCTCTTTGAACACTAATTCCGGGAATATATGATATGGGATTGCTTAAAGTCAATTTGTAAAATCTGGACAACGAAAATACAGAAATCCGAGTAAATAAAAAATCAAATGTTTAATAATTAGAAAAAAGAAAACAAGATCGCAGTTATCAATAAATGAATTTCTTTTTATTTTTAAGAATTTATCCAGTAAACACAATAAGATATTTTGCTGCCAAAACCATTTTAAAACTCAAGTAGTATTAAATACTTGCTTTTTGTTATTCTAGTTGATTAACAAAAAACGGCTCACGCCGTCAACCTCGATGTAATCCTTACTTTATTAAGCTAAATCGTAATTCGATTATCTATAAAGAGTGTAAACGTTTTATTTTATTTATTTTTCTTTACCAATGATGCATACTTAAATAAATTCAACACAGTCTTCAACAAAAATCTAGACCTCTTACAATTTCATCAAATTTCACAAGTCGTTGCACTCTCGTGTCCAGACTATTGGACTCTTTAGACACTTAACGTTTCATGCATTTTGAATTCATACTAAAATTATAAGATGTCGGTTTTAAATATCGATGCCAACAAATACTTTAAACCCACAGTCTAATTAATAAAATATTTTAACAGATAATTTTCAAAATTATTAGACCCAATTTTTCGGGTTTCTATTTGTAATAAGTATAGCCTGCTCATGAGATGAAATAAATAAATCATCATTCTCCTATTAATTCTTCCGATATAATTAAAAAAGAGAAATCTGTCAATTTAACTGCCAAATTTTTTTTCTTGATCAAGTTTTCGTTAGTCAATAAAAACTAGTAGATAGTAAAGAAGCATTAAAAAAATTTGGAATGCAAACCATTTAAAAATATGAGTAGTTCAACTTAAAGGACAAAATTAAATTTGCTATCATAAAAATTGTGTTTACGTCTTGTGATCCTATCATTGGATTTTTACTATCATACTTTTAATTATAAAATAGTTTTAAAATACATAAATTAAGATACCAGCATTTACTTGGTTTCCATAAAGTGCCAATGAAATTTTTGTTTATAAACCCCAAGTCTTTCAAGGCCGTTTAACAACACATACCTTTAAATATAATTAAAAGTTTTTATTTCAATTTTAAAAATTTACGAAGTTCTTCTTGTCTTCTCTTTGCCACAGGCAGTGCTTCACCGTTTTTAAGTTCGCAACAATAACCATCTGTCTTTGAGATTAAAGAAACTTTGTTGAAGTTAATAATGTATTTATGATGAATTCTAAAGAAAAAATTAATTGGTAGAACTTTTTCATATCCACCAATATTTTTAGAAACAACTTTAGTAATATTATCAACCAAATGAAATATCGTATAATTACCATCTGCCTCTAAATAAAGAATATCCTGTGTATCTACAAATTCAATTGAATGCATATTAGGCAGTGCAACAAGATTTTCATTGATAACAGAACTCATTATTTACTATATTTAATACTATTAAATTTATTTAATCTTGCTATAATTTTTAAATTGATACTAAACATGTTATGGTTTACTTTATAAAATATAAGTAATATCCTACAGAACAATAAAGTCAGATTTTATCTAATTTGTTAATATGCACTCTTTTTATTTTCGCTTAAAAAACCATTAAAAGATAAGGAAGAATCTGTTAAAAACTTTTAGCACTCCTTCAATAAATTATTTGACAATGAAACATACTCTTTAAAATTTCATCACAAAAATGTGGATACAAAATTACAAAGTTTTAGCAATTATTAGTCTTTCAAGTTTTACAGTTATCAACAAATACATAAGTGAACAATAAAGACAACAGGTGATTTTTTAAAAAAATAATTAGTAAAATAAAACCTAATTTTTCACTAAATAGATTTCAAATAAAAAAACTAAATGAATAGAAACAAAATTAGAGCAGTAAAACAATTAAATTCTTTAAATGAAACAATTCTCTTTTGAAGAGCTTTTTTCAATTCTTCATTAATACGTCTTAATAGTTTAGAAAAACATAATTCCAAGACCTGATATAAGGTGTTTTACAATAAATTAGCTTCTAAACGAAATATACAACTTATAATTAACATATTGCTATTATTTTGAATATTAAACTTTTACCCGAGTTTTAACTACAAATCTAGACTTTTAATTTAGATTAAAATATATAGATTTTATCAAAGTAACTTCTCCAAAAAGAGGCACCGTGGTTTATTTATACTAGGTCAATAAAAGTTAGTTAAATAGTATTTATTCCTAAATTTCATCCTAAAAATTTTGTCACATATACTTGTTTTTAGAATAAATATCATCTCAATATAAAATGTAATTTTACGAAAACCAAAGTATGCATTATAATTTTATTTTGATTTTTTAATCAGATTCAAATTTTTGATCTCACTACAAAAAGACGAGATACCGCAGATAAAAATCTTTAGCTCTGCCTTAGCAACACTTTTTTTGTTCACTATATTTTCTATATAAACTCCTAATATTTCATGTACCTTCGCATCGGAATATCTAATAAAAAAATGAGATTACATAGAAACTTAACATTTGCCGTCATAGACAGTATAAGAGATATATTTAATGAAGGAGTTTACGCAGACAAAGCCGTAGAAAAAGCCTTAAAACGTGATAAACGCTGGGGAGCAAGAGATCGTAAATTTGTAGCAGAAACCATTTATGACATTGTTCGTTGGAACCGTTTGTATGGAGAAATTGCAGAAGTAAAAATACCATATGACAGAGATAATATCTGGAGATTATTTTCTGTTTGGTGCATTTTAAGAGGAATTGCTTTACCAGATTGGAATCAAGTTGGCGATGTACCAGAAAGAAGAGTGAAAGGTCGTTTTGCAGAATTGTCTAGAACTAGAAAATACAGAGAATCTATTCCTGATTGGATGGACGAATTGTGTATTTCGGAATTAGGAGAAGAACTTTGGACCAAAGAAATTGCAGCTCTAAACATACAAGCAAATGTGATTTTAAGAACAAATACCTTAAATATTTCTAAAGAGATACTTCAGAAAAAATTAAAAGCTGAAGGTGTTGACACACAATTTGTACCTCACCATCCAGATGCATTACTCTTACCTGAAAGAGCGAATGTTTTTAGAACAGAGGCTTTTCATAACGGATTTTTTGAAGTGCAAGATGCTTCTTCTCAATTGGTTGCAGAATACCTGGATGTAAAACCAGGTATGAAAGTTATCGATACTTGCGCAGGTGCAGGTGGTAAAACTTTACATTTGGCGTCCTTAATGGAAAATAAAGGTCAAATTATTGCCATGGATATTTATGAGAGTAAACTCCGAAAACTAAAGGTTAGAGCCAAAAGAAACAAAGCCCATAATATTGATATGCGTGTAATTGATTCTACAAAACCAATTAAAAAATTACATGACAAAGCAGATAGAGTTTTAATTGATGCTCCTTGTTCTGGCTTGGGTGTTATCCGTAGGAACCCAGATTCTAAATGGAAACTACAACCCGAATTTATAGAAAACATAAAAAAAGTACAACAAGAAATTCTACAAAGCTATTCAAAAATGGTAAAACCTGGTGGAAAAATGGTGTATGCTACTTGTTCTATTTTACCTTCAGAAAATCAAAATCAAGTAAATACATTTTTAGCATCAGAATCCGGAAAAGATTTTACATTTGTTTCAGATAAAAAGGTATTTGCTCATATTTCTGGTTTCGACGGATTTTATATGGCGCTTTTAGAAAGAAAATAAAAACATTTACAAATTGGAAAAAACATATTGCTAAAAAAGAAAATCATGATTAAAAAAACCAAAACTAATGACAAAAAAACGACTTACTTTACTCGCATTTTTGTGCGTTGTGAACATTTCTTTTTCGCAAGTACAACCTTATTACGATAATGTTGATTTAACTTTATCAGGCCTTGAACTAAAAGATGCTTTAGCTATTAAAATTATTGCTTCGCATAGTCAAGTTTTAGAATATACAAGTAGTGGACCAGATACCTGGGACGCTGCTAGATCAACGGATGAAAACGTATTGAACACGGGTGAAGTCGTCTTATTTTATGGTTGGGAAAATGGTTCTGATCAAGATATTACAAACGACAGAACTAGAGATAAGAATCTACAGGATGGCGGCGGTGGCGTTGTTTTTGTTTGGAACAGAGAACATGTTTTTCCTAAATCCTTAGCAAATCCTCAATTAGATACAGAAGATCCCGGAGCTTCTACAGATGCGCATCATTTAAGAGCTGCCGATAGAAGTAGAAACTCTGCCAGAAATAACAGAAAATATGGCAAAGGGTCTGGGAATTCTGATTTTTCTTCTGATACTTTTCCTGGTTTGAGTGGCGAAAACACAAATGCTTGGTATCCGGGCGATGAGTGGAAAGGGGATGCTGCAAGAATGATCATGTACATGTACCTTCATTATGGCGCTGTTTGTTTACCATCGGCTGTTGGCGTGGGAAGTAAACAATTTACCCAAGACGAAATGATCGATTTATTTTTGCAATGGAATGTAGAAGATCCTGTTTCAGCAATTGAGAAAGCAAGAAATACATATCATGGAAACACAGCTAATTATGCTGCACAGGGAAATAGAAATCCTTTTATAGACAACCCTTACTTAGCAACAAGAATTTGGGGAGGCAACTCTGCAGAGGATATCTGGGGAATTTACAAAAATAGCGATACACAAGCACCTACCGCTCCAACAAATATTAGTTTAGATAATATCACCTTAACAACTGTAGATATTTCTTGGAGTGCATCCACGGACAATGAAGCAGTAACAGGTTATAATATTTATGTAAATGATGTTTTAGAAGCTCAAACAACAAGCACAAATACTACAATTGCCAATTTAGATACAAATACAACATATAATTTTAGCGTTGTTGCAAAAGATTTAATAAATAATATGTCTGCTGCTGCAACTGCATACGGAAAAACCTTACAAGATACAGAAGCTCCAACCACTCCCGTAAATGTTGTTGTTAGTAATGCTACAGATTCTTCATTTAAAGTTTCTTGGGCTGCTGCTTCAGATAACAATGCTGTTCATAGCTACGAAGTTCTGGTTGATGGCATTTTCAATAACACCACCGCAGATATTTTTTACACAGTAACTGGTTTAAACGCTTCTACTTCTTATAGTGTAGAGATTATAGCTAAAGATATCGATAATAATAAATCTACAAAAAGTAATGCTGTAAATGCGGTTACAACTGCCGGAACCTCCAATGGTATTACAGAATTATTTATTTCTGAATATGTTGAACCTGATGGAGGTAACAATAAAGCAATTGAAATTGTTAATTTAACAAATACAACCATAAGTTTAGCCGGCTACAGTATACAAAAACAATCTAATGGTGGTAATTGGGTCGATAATTTACCATTGGATAAAGCTGACTTTTTAGTAGATCCTTCTGCAACCAGTATTATTCCAAACGATGTTTTTGTTTTAATAAATGCTGGTAGTGCGGCCGCAGAATTAACAAGCAATGCAGATTTAGTGGTCCCTAATAATCAAGATGAACCTTATCTATACGCTTCACCTATAAATTTTAACGGAAATGATCCTGTAGGTTTATTCAAAAATGGTGTTCTCATAGATATTATTGGCGAAGAAGATAATTCTAGTAAGCATATTGAAAATGTTACCTACCAGAGAAAATCTAATATTTCAGAGCCTAAAACGACCTTTAATGCTAGTGAATGGAATATTTTACCTGCAAATACTTTTGACGGTATTGGCAGCCATACCTCTACTTTAAGTACAAGAAATATTTCTTTTGAAGCTTTTAAAATGTTTCCAAACCCTACAAATGGAGACAGAATTTATTTTAGTGTGACAGGAGATGCTACTATTAAAATTTACAATATTTTAGGTAAATTAATACAATCTTCAGAAGTTACTAAAAATAAAAATAGTATTGATATTTCAAAATTTACAACTGGTATTTATCTAGTAAAAATAAACGCTGGTAGACAATTTATAACGAAAAAATTAATCAAAAACTAATATTCAAAATTATACGCTAACAAAAACGACTCAATTATGAGTCGTTTTTTTAATCTTTAAAAAATGAAAAAAACACTACTTCTATTATCCTTATTTTTCACTTTATTTATAAACGCACAAGCAGAATCTTATTATGACGGTGTCGATTTAAGTGCAGAGGGTTCAGATTTAAAAGAGAATTTAGCAACCAAAACGATAAATTCTCATACCAATTTCTTAAGCTATACCCCAGGTGTTTGGGATGCTTTAAAAGTTACAGATTTAAACCCAGTTAACGATTCTGAAGTTTTATTAATTTATGGATATTCTGCCTCTGGAACCACTGCGAGAACAAGAGATAAAAACTCGAATGGAGGTGGTCAAGGTGATTGGAACAGAGAGCATACTTTTGCGAAGTCATTAGGTAGCCCAAATCTGGGAAGCACCGGTCCTGGAGCAGACGCTCATCATTTGCGCCCAAGTGATGTTGGTTATAACAGTGATCGTGGTAACTTTAGATTTGTGGATGGTTCTGGTACTTCTGGTAATGTATCTGGTGGCTGGTACCCTGGTGATGAATGGAAAGGAGATGTTGCTAGAATGATGATGTATATGTACATTCGTTATGGAAATCAGTGTAAACCAAATGCTGTTGGTATTGGTACCAGCGCGGATACTGAAGATGACATGATTAATCTATTTTTAAAATGGAATGCAGAAGATGCTGTTTCAGATTTTGAAAGACAAAGAAATGCGTATCATGATTCTAATCAATCTTCATCGCAAGGTAATAGAAACCCTTTTATAGATAATGCCTATTTAGCAACTCGAATTTGGGGAGGAACTCCTGCAGAAGACTCTTGGGGCATTTACACGTCTAATGATAATGAAGCACCAACAGTGCCTACGAATGTTGTTTTAAGTAATATTACTACAACAAGTATGAATGTATCTTGGTCAGTTTCTTCAGATAATGTAGCTGTAACAGCATATGAAATTTTTGTTGACGGCTCTTTAAAAGGAAATACTTCTAGCACGAACTATAGTATCACAAACTTAAATTCTGGAACAAACTATAGTATTGCCGTTTTAGCAAAAGATATTGCCAATAATAAATCTGCACAATCAACTGCTGTAAACGGCATAACTTTAACAGATGCAACAGCACCAAGTATTCCAAATAATGTTACTATTACAGGGGAAACAGGAACAAGTTTTAAAGTAAACTGGACGGCTTCTACAGATGATTCTGGCGTAACTGGATATGATGTTTATATCAATGGTTCTCTTCATGGATCTACTATGAATGTAAATTATAATGTTACGGGTTTAACAGCGTCTACGTCTTACAGTGCGCGTGTTTCGGCAAAAGACCAAGCGGGTAATATTTCTGCACAATCTGCAGTAATTACAGCAACCACCACAAATGGCAGTAATAATATTGTTGAATTATTTTTCTCAGAATACGTAGAAGGTGGTGGTAATAACAAAGCTTTAGAAATTGCAAATATTACAGAAAATGTGATTGATCTATCCGGATATAGTATCAAAAAACAATCAAACGGCGCAGGAGCTTGGATAAACGAGTTGCCTTTAAGCGGATTCATTGCAGTAAATGATGTTTTTGTTCTGATTCATTTTCAAGCTACTAATGATATTTTACTTGGAGAAGCAGATTTGGTAGCACCACAAGGTTCTAACTATGGTGCTCCCATAAATTTTAATGGAAACGATCCTGTAGGCTTATTTAAAAATGGAGTTTTAATTGATATTATCGGTGTGCTAGGTGAAACTGCCAAGAATTTCGAAAACATGACGTTGAGAAGAAAAAATAGTATCACAAAACCAAATATAACATATACAGCTAATGAATGGGAACAATTTCCCCAAGACACATTTGATGGCATTGGTTCACAATCTAATGCAACAGCAAGTGTAAATGATCATCTATCATCGAAGATAAAAATGTATCCAAATCCTGCAAACGGAACTTCATTGTTTATCAAAACTACTAAAAAAGCAACGGTTACTATTTATAATTTATTAGGGAAAGCTGTGAAGAAAGAGATTATTTCCGCAACTTCAAACAAATTAGATATTTCTAATTTAACAAAAGGAATGTATATTGTAAAAATAAATATCGACCATAAAACCATGGCTAAAAAATTAATTAAAAACTAATAGTTTTAGTTTGTATATCAAAAAAAGGCTGTCTTTATAGACGGTCTTTTTTTTGGTTCATAACCAAGTAATCATCCCTAAAACTTCGATTAAATTAATTTGAGATTTTTAATTGAAAAAAAGTAAATTTGCAAATTATAATAAAACAAATAAAACAATAGCATGATTCATTTCTTCGGAGACATAGATAGTAAAGTATTCGCTGTTCAAACCACAAAAGAATTAGCGAAAACAACAATTTCTAAATTGACTTGGTTATTTGCCAATCAACCTAAAATAGAAGAAACATCCATAGATGCTTTTTTTGTGGGTCCAAGAGCAGCAATGATTACTCCCTGGAGTACAAATGCGGTAGAAATTACCCAAAATATGGGAATTAAAGACATCATTAGAATTGAAGAATTCAGCAATGTTTCAGAAGACTTTTCTGATTTTGATTCAATGATTTCAGAGAAATTTGGCAGCTTACATCAAGAATTATTTACCATTTCCATTCAGCCAGAAGCTATTTTAAGTGTTGATGATATTGCTGCTTATAACACACAAGAGGGCTTGTCTTTAAGTGATGAAGAAGTTGCCTATCTTGAAAGTGTTGCTGCCAAAATAGAAAGAAAATTAACCGATTCTGAAGTATTTGGCTTTAGTCAAGTAAACTCAGAACACTGTAGGCATAAAATATTTAACGGAACTTTTATTATTGATGGCGAAGAGCAACCTACTTCCCTATTCAAAATGATCAAAGAAACGTCGAAACAATTTCCGAATGATATTGTTTCTGCATATAAAGACAATGTTGCTTTTATTAAAGGACCAAAAGTGGCACAGTTTGCTCCCAAAACAGCAGATAAACCGGATTTTTATCAAACAGAAGACTTTGAATCTGTTATTTCTATCAAAGCAGAAACACACAATTTCCCTACAACCGTTGAGCCTTTTAACGGAGCTGCAACCGGTTCTGGAGGAGAAATTAGAGACAGACTCGCTGGGGGAAAAGGTTCTTTGCCTTTAGCAGGAACGGCCGTTTATATGACGTCGTATTCTCGTTTAGAAGAAAAAAGGTATTGGGAACATAAATTTGAGGCTAGAGATTGGCTGTATCAAACGCCAATGGATATTCTAATCAAGGCATCCAACGGAGCATCTGATTTTGGAAATAAATTTGGGCAACCCTTAATTACAGGTTCTGTATTAACTTTTGAACATGAAGAAAACTCTTCTTCAAGTAGTTCAAAACCTAGAAAATTGGGCTATGATAAAGTAATTATGCAAGCTGGTGGAATTGGTTACGGAAAAGCAGATCAGGCTTTAAAAGACACACCAAAAGAAGGCGATAAAATTGTAATTCTTGGTGGAGATAATTATAGAATAGGAATGGGTGGCGCTGCCGTTTCATCATCAGATACTGGAGCATTTGCATCAGGAATTGAATTAAACGCAGTGCAACGTTCGAATCCAGAAATGCAAAAACGTGCTGCAAATGCAATTCGCGGCATGGTAGAAAGTGAAGAGAACTTTATTGTTTCTATTCACGATCATGGTGCTGGCGGACACTTAAATTGTTTGTCAGAATTGGTAGAAGATACTGGGGGTAAAATCGATTTAGATACTTTACCAATTGGCGATCCTACTTTATCCGCAAAAGAAATTATTGGCAACGAGTCTCAAGAAAGAATGGGATTAATTATTGCTGAAAAACATATCGATACTTTACAAAAAATTGCAGACCGCGAGCGTTCGCCCATATACACTGTTGGTGAAGTTACTCAAAATAAAAGGTTTACCTTCGAATCTAAAACAAAAGGTGATACACCAATGGACTTGGCTTTAGAAGACATGTTTGGTTCGTCGCCTAAAACGGTTTTAACAGATACAACTGTTGAAAGAAAATATAAGAATCCAAGATATAAAACGAAGAACTTAAAATTCTATTTAACACAGGTTTTACAGTTAGAAGCAGTTGCCTGTAAAGATTGGTTGACAAATAAAGTAGACCGTTGTGTGGGTGGTAAAGTTGCCAAACAACAATGTGTTGGGCCGTTACAAATTCCGTTGAACAATGTTGGTGTCATGGCATTAGATTATCATGGAAAAGAAGGCATTGCAACGGCTATTGGTCACTCGCCTATTGCTGGGTTAATTGATCCAGAAGCTGGAAGTAGAAATGCAATTACAGAGTCTTTAACAAACCTTATTTGGGCGCCGTTAAAAGACAATTTAAAAAGTGTTTCGCTGTCTGCAAATTGGATGTGGCCTTGTAAAAATGAAGGAGAAGATGCCCGTTTATACAAAGCTGTAAAAGCTGTTTCAGAATTTTCGATTGGTTTAGGAATCAATGTTCCAACAGGAAAAGATTCTTTATCAATGAAACAAAAATATAAAGATGATGACGTAATTTCTCCAGGAACTGTTATTATTTCTGCTGCTGGGAACTGTACTGAAATCTCTAAAGTGGTGGAACCTCTTCTAAAAATTGATGGAGGAAGTATCTACTATATTAATATTTCTCAAGACGAATTCAAATTAGGCGGAAGTTCTTTTAATCAAACCTTAAATGCGATTGGAAATGAAGCTCCTGATGTAAAAAATAGCGCTTTTGTAAAAAACACGTTTAATACCATTCAAGAATTAATTAAAGCAGATAAAATTGTTGCAGGACATGATGTTGCTTCTGGTGGTTTGATTACTACTTTATTAGAAATGTGTTTTGCTGATGTGCATTTAGGTGCAGATTTTGATATCACTTCTTTAAACGAAGAAGATGCTATCAAAGTTTTATTTGCTGAAAATTCAGGAATTGTTTTTCAAGCGGCTGCAACCGTAGAAAACATTTTATCGGAAAACAATATCGAGTTCTTCAATATTGGAACTGCAAATAATTCAGGAATCGTAAACATCAAAAACAATGAAGATAACTTCTCTTTTGATGTTACTGAAATGAGAGATATTTGGTATAAAACTTCTTTTTTATTAGATCAAAAACAAACTGCAAATGGTTTGGCACAAAATCGATTTGATAATTATAAAAAGCAGCCATTAACGTATAAATTTCCAGAAAACTTTACAGGAAAATTACCTGTTATTGCAAATGGTCAAGAGAAGCCAAAAGCTGCAATCCTTAGAGAAAAGGGTTCAAATTCTGAACGTGAAATGGCAAATGCGATGTATTTAGCTGGTTTTGATGTAAAAGATGTACACATGACCGATTTAATTTCTGGTCGTGAAACGTTAGAAGACATTCAGTTTATTGGTGCCGTTGGTGGTTTTTCTAATTCTGATGTTTTAGGTGCTGCGAAAGGTTGGGCGGGCGCATTTTTATACAATGCAAAAGCTAAAAAAGCTTTAAAAAACTTCTTTAAAAGAGAAGACACCTTGTCTGTTGGTATTTGTAATGGAGCACAATTATGGATGGAATTAGATTTAATCAACCCTAAACATAAAGTACACGGAAAATTGGTTCACAACAATTCTAAAAAGCACGAGAGCTCTTTTACTTCTTTAAAAATTCAAGAAAATAATTCTGTAATGCTATCTTCTTTAGCAGGAACAGAATTAGGGGTTTGGATTTCTCATGGAGAAGGGAAATTTAACTTGCCAGAAGCTGAAGAAAACTATAACATTGTTGCAAAATATGGGTATGAAGGGTATCCGAATAGTCCTAACGGTTCTGACTTTAACACAGCGATGCTATGTGATAGTTCAGGAAGACATTTAGTAACCATGCCGCACATAGAACGTTCTATTTTTCAATGGAATTGGGCAAACTACCCTACAGGAAGAAAAGATGCAGTTTCACCTTGGTTAGAAGCTTTTGTAAATGCTAAAGACTGGATTGAAAACACAAAATAAGCAACTTATTTTATAGAAAAAAAACAGCTTTTAGAAAATTCTAAAAGCTGATTTTTTTTTGCGTTAGGGATTGCAATGACATCCTTTTTATGCTGCACTTATTTCAATATTTGTTGACACAATTAAATTAAGGAATAAAAAAAAAGTATATGAAATTATCGCAATATAAAAAGATATAATGGAAAGCCTGACCTTGGTTCTGAATGCATTCAGGATAAAGAAACGCCCTAAATCAATCACTATAAAATTTTTCTTATGGTAGATTCTCCTATTACAATTCCTTTTTTTAAGACAGCATCTCCTTTATAAAGCACAGTTGCTTCTCCATAAGAGCTTACTTTAATTTTTTCAGAAGCATTAACTTTAAAAATTCCATCTCCATAAGCTGTTAATTTTGTTTCCTCAGAAATAACATCCGAAGCCATCACTTTACTTGCTCCGTAAGCAGTTATTTTTTGCTTCTTAATACTTCCTGTTTCCATATTTAATAAACTATCGCCATAAATAGAAACATCTAATCGATCCACTTCAAGGGTGTTAATCATAACTTCAGATTTCCCATATATGCGCAAAGTACATTCTTTCTGAATTAAAGGAGTTTGAAAGCTTATTTTTTCTTCTCCTCTTAAAGAAAATATTTTTACATCAGTATAGGTAATAATTACTTTAGCAATCCTACCCTTATATAAAGGCACATTTCTTTCAGTGTTTCTAATCACTATCTTTTTATTTTTGGTGTATGTTTTGGCACCTTCCAAATATACTTGCAAAGTACCTTTGTATAATTCGTAATTAAACTTTTCAATAGGTACATTGATATCTACAATGTCAATACTTAATTCATTTCCTTTTTTAAAGACTGCCTCTATGTGCGGACTTACAATGATTTTATCAAAATCGCTGTCTAATTTTATAATTTTTTGTGCATTTAAATTACTATACATGCATAGTAAAGACATGAAAAGAATGCTTAATTTAAATTTCATAATTTTTATTTTGAGGTTAGTTTTTATGTTTGGAATTTAGTGTTCAACTTTTAAATCACTATCGTAAAGACTCTATAATTTTCAGTTTGTGACAGTTTCAAAATTTAATCGAAACTTAAAATAATTATCATAAAATAAGGTGATTTTAAATTTATCACTTTAAAAATAGAAATACAGTCTTTGTTATAAATATTTAAATAGGCCCAACGACTCTAAAAATAACGTCATGTATGAATCAATAAAAATTAAGTGACTTATTAGAAGATTTAAATGACCATATAATTCACCAAATAATTCAAAAGCAAAGAAAGTTCAATTTTTATTATTCTTTAGAGGTTCTTAAAAACATGAAAGAATAGATATAACAAACTTAAGGTTGATAGAAGTTTAACGAATTGAAAACCCCATCTATCGGTATATATCGGCTTCTTGTCCTTATTGAGGATTTATGATATCATTTTTAATTAATATTGACTGGCTGAATGTTTCACCCCCAATACTTAAAGCGAATAAAATGGAATTTGAATATTTAGATAAAGATAAGAATCATCCTCTGATAGAACATTTTTATCAATTAAAAATGACAGAAGAAGACTTACCATGTAAGTCTATCATGTTGCCTACAAATCTAGCGAGTATTACTTGTAATTATGGAAATCAACAATATATGATAAAAGATAATTATAAAACACCCCTTAAAAACTTAACCCTTAATGTTCAAATTCATGGGAGTTATGAATATATTGTGAATAACCTGGAATACTCTATTGGTTTCAGTTTAAAACCAAGTGCACTTTATAAAATAATGCAGACAGATATCTCAAAAATCACTAACAAACATATTTCTTTAAAAGAAATAAATGTAGATTTATACAATCAATTAAATCCACTATTTTTTGCTTACAAAAATGACATTTCCACTCTTTTAAAGTCACTTTATGAGGTGTTTGATACGTTTCATTGTGTAGAAGATGAAAATTTAACCCACATCGATAGAGCAATCGATTTTATTATTGAGAAAGAAGGTTTAATTAAAGTAAATGAATTACTCCAAGTAGTTCCTTTTAGTCAAAAATCTCTTGAAAATAAGTTCAAAAAAATAATAGGTTTAACACCAGGGAAATACATTCGTCAATATCGCTTTATGCGATTGATGCACAAATATACAAGTAAGCAAATAGATCTAAAAGATTTAATATGCATGTATAACTACTATGATTACTCGCATTTCACAAAGGATTTTAAATTATTTATGTTGCAAACCCCAAGTACTTATTTTAAAAACGAGTATCCTCTTTTAAAAAAATATCTCCAAGAATAAAAACCACATTTTTTTATCATTTGTAGTTCTTATAAATTTAACCATATAAGCTTATAATAAATCGTTTCTATTTCACTTACTTTTTGATTGAAAAAAATTAAACGGGTAGAAGACAATGATTTTTTCTTCTAATTATTTGATTCAACCTTAAATTTCACTAGAACATACGATTTTTTACAAAATTTAATCACGAATATTATTTAATTTTACACTTTAATTATAAATGTAGTTCTGGGGGGAACTAATAATTAATTTAAAAAGAGAGCTAATTTAAAAATTAGCTCTTTCTTTTGTTATCAAATGCCAAAATTCAATTTTATTGAAATATTGAAATTAGAGCTTATAAATTCTTATTAAAAGGAAATAGTAGAAAAGTTTACCAAATTACCTGTTTGTTCTTTCTCAAATTGAAGTACAATATTTAGCATAAAAGAATACTTCCATATTATTTTTAGACCGTTGAAGTGGTATAATTAACCTCAAAAACACCCATCGCTTTACCTGAAATACATGCACCTCCAAATACTATTTTCGCTTGCTTTTCTATTATAGTTTCATGATTTCTAGAATTTCTAAAACTTGCTGTACTAACTTCTATAATCTAAAAAGGAAAAACATCAAAGAAATTAGGATTCCTTTCAAAATCCCTTCTAAACAAAGTTGCCTTCCTCCTTTTTTTACAACAGCACTTTGTGTGTCAACATCACTCGAATAAAAATAAAGTATTTCGGGTATATATTCCTTGTATTTCAGGTCTTCTACTTTTGTACTACTATCCCAGATATCTCCATCAGACATTTTATGAATTAGACTATACATCTCATTTGCGTTCCCAATATTTTCATTTTTGCTTTGTTCTCCGTTAAAAGATAACAAAACCAATAATAATTGAGCAAAATATACCGTTAAACCTATGATGTTAATGGATATATTTAACCAATTCTTTTGACCATTTCTAAAAAATATTTTGAACCAAATTTTCAACATAATTATTCAAACTTTAAATGTTTTATTAAATTAATTTTTGTGGCTTTATATGCTTTTAAACCCACCACAGCAAACACCAAAATTATTAATACTATTGGAGTTAAAATAAATGGCAATACTGGCATATCGATTCTATACACAAAGCTCTCTAACCAACTTTGCATAAAATAATAAGCAATCGGAATTAAAATAATGGAAGCAATTATGGTTATTTTTAAAAAGCTTTTAATTAATTGAAACATAATTTCTTTTACTGAAGCACCCAAAGTTTTTCGAATAGCAACCTCTCTTAAACGCTGTTGAATTGTTAAGGTTGCCAGCGCAAATAGGCCCAATAATGAAATAATAATCACCACTGTTGTTAGTATTAAAAATAAGGTTTTTTGCTTCTGATATTTAGCATAGGTTCTTGCAAAACGTTTGTTTAAAAACTGGGCACTAAAAGGATATCCTTGCTCTACATTAGCTTTCCAATAATTTTCTATGTACTTTAAAGTTTCTTGAACATTATTGGGTTTGATTTTAAATTGCATCCACCAAAAATTCTGTTTCATCCAATTAAAGGTATTCCAATGCATTGTCATTGTTGGTGTAATTTTACGATCTAAACCGTTTGTGTGATAGTCTTTTACCATGCCCACGACATTCAAGATTTTAGGAATATTATTCTCGTCATTAAAACCTGGTTTTATTTTCTTCCCAATTGGATCCTCATAAATATTAAAGGCTCTTGCTAAAGTTTCATTAATAATAACATTCGTGATGGTATCTGAAGCTCTGTCTTCTTGTAAAAATCGTCCTTTTAATAAAGTAACATCCATTGTTTCTAAATAGCCAAAATCTACCGCATTTGCATAGGTTTGCACAGAAACACCTTTATAGTCAACATTTGTGGAATTCGCACTTCCGCCACCAATTATAAAAGAATTACTTGTGACAGCTGCTATATTCGGATGTTTTACGAGTTCTTGTTTTGCTAATAAATATTTCTTGTATCGATCTTCGTAGGCATTCATGGAGACGACAATAATTTGATCTGCTTTAAAACCAAGGTCTTTGTTCATCATATAATCGACTTGTTTGTAAATTATTAAGGATCCTGTTAAGAAAAATCCTGAAATCAAAAATTGAAGACCCAACATCATATTTCTTACCAAAACACCTTTTTTACTTCTAGCAATATTTCCTTTTAAAACTTCTACCGCTTTAAATTTGGAGAGATATATCGCTAGAATAAAACTTATAATTATGGATATACAACATGCAATAAAAGTAACTTTCGTCAATAACTCGAAATTAAGAATCGTTATTTCTTTATTCATAAAATCGTTAAAAGAAGGTAAAATAAGCTCTACTAAAACCAAGGATAGTACAAAAGCAATACAACTTTGTAAAATAATTTCTAAAGCATATTGTCTTATTAATGTGGTTTTAGAAAGGCCTAATATTTTCTTTACACCAACTTCTTTGGCTCTTTGGGTTGCGGATGCTATGGATAGATTTATAAAATTAACACACGAAATAAGGATCAATAATATCGATAAAGACAGCATAATAAGTATTAGCTGATAATTTCCTTTTCCTTCGGGTCCAGCTTCCTCGGCAATTGTTTTTAAACGAATATCTTTTATAGGTTCAAAAATGACAGTAGTTCCGTATTTTTCCAAATATTTCGCTACAGAAATCCCATCTCTTTTCGCTTGTGGAACAATGGCATTGGCATACCATACATCGTTTGCTTTTTTTGATATCACTTTTAAACGAGCACCCTTATTCGTTTTAATAAATAAATTATTAGAAAAACTCCCCCAATGACCGGTTTGTTCTTTTTCAAATTGAATTACGATATTTGGCATAAAATAATTCTTTCCAGTTATTTTATAGACCGTTGTAATGGTATAATTTACATCAAAAATATCCATCGTTTTACCCAACGCAGGTGCGTCTCCAAATATCATTTTCGCTTGCTTTTCTGATATAGCTAAATGATTTATAGCCTTTTTAAAACTTGCTGCACTGCCTTTTGTAATCTGAAACGGAAAAAAATCAAAGAAATTAGCATTCCCTTTTAAAATCCCCTCTATAAAAAGTTGCTTTCCTCCTATTTTTACAACCGTACTTTGTGTCCAACCATCACTCAAATAAAAATCAACTATTTCGGGTATCTCTTCCTTGTATTTTCGGCCTTCTACTTTTGTGCTGCTGTCCCAAATATCTCCATCAGACATTTTATGGATTACTCTATAAATCTCATTTGCATTCGCATTACTTATATTATAACTTTGTTCATCATTATAATATAACAAAACCAATAATAACCCAGCAAAACCCACCGTTAAACCTACTATGCTAACGGTTATATTTAACCAATTCTTTTGACTATTTCTAAAAAATATTTTAAACCAAATTTTAAACATCGTTATTCGAATTTTAGGTATTT
>JAWUYT010000087.1:0-13300 GCA_034110665.1 Polaribacter sp. | reverse complement strand
AGAAGTATCATTAGCGTCGCCAAAATCTAAACTTGGTGGAGCAGGATTTGCTGTAATGTCTTTAGGAGGCTCTGGAAATACGAGTATTTATTATAAGGATATTATAGAAAAACGATTTGTGAATCAAACTGAGATTCAGGGAAAACGTTTTTTAGTGAAAGATAAATTATCTGAAATAAATTGGGAGTTATCTTCTGAAACAAAAAATATAGGAACCTACACTTGTTATAAAGCTACATATTCTAAAGAAGTAAATAATGTTAAAATATCAATAAAAGAGGGAGAAACTGTTAAAAAGGAAAGCAAAGAAACTATTGGTACAACAGCTTGGTATACCCCGCAAGTTCCTGTAAGTAATGGGCCAGCTACATATCAAGGTTTACCCGGTTTAATTTTAGAGGTAAACGATGGTAAAAAGACAATTGTTTGTGTCGAAATTATTTTAAACCCTTCGGATAAAATTAGTGTTCAAGAACCAGAAAAAGGCAAAGTTGTTTCTCAAAAAAAGTATACAAAAATTCAAAAACTAAAAACTCAAGAAATGATGGAGAAGTTTAAAGGAAGAAACGGATTGGATATGGGAAATGGTATAAATATTAAATTTGGAGGGTAAATTAAGGGGTTTTATGTTAAAGTTTGTTAAGGTTTATTAAACTTTTAAGTTTTTTTTAAGTCTTAAAGAATATTAAAAAGATATTTTTGACAAAAACTAAAACAAATCTTATGAAAATAATATGCGTGCTATTTCTAGCATTTATTACCTGTACTACTTTTGCTCAAAAAGATTTTCAAGGAAAAGCGACCTATATGTCTAAAAGAACCATTGATATGGACGCTGCCTTTGGTAAAATGACAGAGCAACAGAAGAAGCAAAGGATGGCAAGAATGAAAAACTGGCTTGAAAAAACCTACACTTTAACTTTTAATAAATCGGAAAGTGCTTTTAAAGAAAACGTACAATTAGACGCTCCTGGATCTGCCGGGCGTAGTTGGGGGAAAAGCAATGGCCAAGGTTCTATGTACAAAAATGTAGGTGACAAAGAAATGATTGAAGATGTAGAACAATTTAGTAAACGTTTTTTAGTAACCGAAGAAATGGAAATGCCAAAATGGGAAATGGGCACAGAAACTAAGAAGATTGGAAACTATATGTGCTATAAAGCCACCATGGTGAAGAAAGATATGAGTATAGACTGGGTAGGTATGATGGGCAGAGGACGTAAGAAAGCGAAAGATTCTACAAAAGTAAAAGGTGAAGAAGAGGTGAGAACGTTATTAGTCACTGCATGGTATTCTCCACAAATCCCTGTAAATGCTGGTCCTGCTGAGCATTGGGGTTTGCCGGGCTTAATTTTAGAAATAAATGAGGGTAGAACAACGATGTTGTGTACTGAATTAGTGATGAACTCAGAAGAAGTTTTAGAAATTAAAAGACCATCTAAAGGAAAAAAAGTTTCTAGAGAGGAGTACAATAAGATTATTAAAGTAAAAACTGCAGAAATGAAAGAGCGTTTTCAGAGCAGAGGAAGAGGTGGCCGTAAATTTTAATATACTCTCTTTTTAAAACCAAAATTTAAAAAATATACATGAAAAAAATATTATTCTTCGCCATTTTTATGGTGTCTTTGGCATCAGCTGCCCAAATTAATCTAAGAGGAGTTGTCAAAGATTCTATTAACAACCCTTTAGAAATGGCAAATGTAATTGCTATCGATACCGTTGCCAAAAAAATTAGTTCTTTTGGCTTCACAGATGCTGACGGAAACTTTAAATTAGATTTAAGTAGAAATACAGTCTACAATATTAAAATTAGTTATGTTGGCTTTAAAGAAATAAGCGAATTTGTAAACACGAAATCAGAGAATATTACAAAAAATTATACCATGTTTGAAGACAACATGCTCGATGGTATAAATATCGTTTCTAAAATGCCAGTAACGGTCAGAGGTGATACAATAATTTACAATGCGGATTCTTTTAAAAATGGTTCTGAACGTAAATTAAAAGATGTTCTAGAAAAATTACCCGGTGTAGAAATCAATGATGCAGGTCAAATTGAGGTAGAGGGTAAGGTTGTGGAAAAAATTATGGTAGATGGCAAAGAATTTTTTAGTGGTGATACGAAATTAGCTGCAGAAAACATTCCTTCTAATGCTGTAGATAAAATTCAGGTTTTAAGAAACTACTCTAGCGTTAGTCAATTAAGTGGTGTTCAGAATAACCAAGATCGAGTTGCCATTAATATTAAATTAAAAGAAGGTAAAAAGAATTTTTGGTTTGGAGATATTAATGCAGGAGTTGGAGACTCTCAAACAGAAAGCCTATATCTTTTCCAACCCAAATTGTTTTATTATACGCCAAAATACACCATCAATATTATTGGAGATGTAAATAATATTGGCGATGTAGTTCTAAATAGAAGCGATTTAAGAAGTTTTGGAGGTGGTTTTAGAAGTGAGAGCCCATCTAATGGTACCAACATAAATTTGGCGAGTGCTGGTATTGGTTTTTTAAATGCAAATGCAAGAAATGCAAATCGAATAGAAACAAAGTTAACGGCACTTAACTTTAGTTACTCACCAAATAAGAAATTAGATTTAAGTGGTTTTTTAATTTGGTCTGGAAACGACAATGGACAAAGAAATATAAGTTCAACAGATTTTATAGACCCAAATACTCCAGATGAATTTAGAGATAATGTTCGGAGTCAAACAAGTAACACGGGTTTATTTCGTTTTACATCAGTGTATAAAAAAGACTTTAACAATCAGATGAATTATAATGTTTCTGGTCGTTTTTCTAATGAATTTGTCAGTGAGGATTTAATTTCAAGAGTGTTGAGCGATATTACTGAAACTCAAAGAGCAACACCATTTACAATAAACCAAGACTTGAGTTATTTTTATACAGCAAACGAAAAAAATATTTTTGCTTTAGAAGTACAACATGTTTTGCAAGACGAAGATCCTTTTTATGTGGCGTCATTAGAAAACGATCCATTTAATAATGATGAAGCTGATAATGATGGTTTTGATAACGCTGCAGAAACTTTGGGTTTAGATAGAACCAATCAGTTTTATACTTTAGAGCAAGACAGGCGTGTAAAAACAAATCAATTAGATGCCAAGTTAGATTATTACTATATTTTAAATCAAAAAAGTAATTTAAACTTTGTTACTGGTGTTATTTCTAGTACGCAAAACTTCGATTCTAGATTTTTTCAAATATTAGACAATGGTGGTGATTTTAATCCTAGTCCATCAATTCCTGGGATAGAAGATGAGCAAATTACGAATGATACGCAATATAATTTTACAGATATTTATGCAGGATTAAGGTATCGTTTAAAAGAGGGTATTTTTACCTTTACGCCAGGTTTTACAGTGCATTCTTACAACTCTAATAATACACAATATGGCACAGAAACGTTTACAGATAAGTTTACGGAAATATTACCAGAATTTGAAGTAGTCGCTCAATTTAAAAGAAGTGAAAGTTTAACGTTTACGTATAGAAAACAAGTAAATTTTACAGACGTAACGCAAATTGCAAGAGGTATCGTAGCAAATAATTTTGATTCGTTCTTTTTTGGAAACCCGGAATTATTAAATTCAACTTTTAATAATGTAAGTTTATTTTACAGAAGCTTTAATTTATTTAACAATAGCAGTGTGTTTGCACGAATTAATTATTCAAAAACAGCAGACCAAGTAAATAGAAATACAATTACTGAACCAGG
This sequence comes from Polaribacter sp., assembly GCA_034110665.1. Lineage (GTDB taxonomy): Bacteria > Bacteroidota > Bacteroidia > Flavobacteriales > Flavobacteriaceae > Polaribacter. The sequence continues at coordinate 9,561 of JAWUYT010000087.1, read as the reverse complement.
TTCTGTAGTTTTTGTTTCTGAGTCTTTTAATTCGCCTTTAGATAATGAGAGTTTTACTTCATTTTTTTCTGCGAGTAAAACGATTAGAAAAATACAATTTCGTTTAGGAGGTAATTTTAATTACAGTAAAACATATTCGTTTTTAAATACTGTAGAAAATGTAAACGAAAACATTTCAAGAGGTATAAATACAAGAATTAGAACCAATTTTACAAATGCACCAAATATTAGTTTAAACTATAGTGTTAATTTTTCTGATCAAGAAAACTCCGCTAGAGCAGGTGTGTTTACGAGTGTAACGCATAGACCTTCTATAGATTTTGATGCTTACATCTGGAATGCTGTTACATTAACTTCAGATTTTGCTTTTACAGATATTTTACAAAATGGAGAAAGTACCAATCAGTTTAGTATTTGGAATGCAAAGTTGGCTTATAGAAAAGACAGAGATGCAAAATGGGAATATGAAATAGTTGGTAATAACTTATTAGCAACAGCTTCACAGGCTTCTGTAAGCCAAAGCATTATTTCTTTTAATATTAGAGAAACTTTTATTTTACCAAGATTTATAAGTTTTAGAGTGCGTTATCAATTGTAATATGTACTATCATAGATTTATTAAAAATGGCTCAATCTTTTTGAGCCATTTTTTATTTACTTTATTTATTTTAGCTAAATGAGTTTGTTAGCATCAAAATCTCCATTATATGCCACCCTTAAAAGTTTAGGAGCATTGTATTTGTTTATATTATTTGGTCTTTTTTTAGATAGTTTCTATCTGTTAGAGATTACTAAAGATGCGCAATTTTATGCAAACATTAGTATGGTAATTGGGTTTGTCATTACTTTTTGGCAAGTAAATAAGCGTACAAGAGAACAAATGATATACGCAGTAATCATTGGCATTTTAGGCGAATATTTATTTTCTGTCGCTTTAGGAATGTATACCTATAGATTAAAAAATGTGCCACATTATGTACCTTTAGGGCATGCTTTGGTGTATGTTGCGGTTTTATACTTTTCTAGAGCAAAATCTATTATAAAACATCGCATAAAATTAGAGAAAGTGCTCTCAATTTTCATTTTTATATATGCGTCTATTTTTTTAATTCTTAAGAATGATGTTTTCGGTTTTGCGATGACAATAGCCACTCTATTGATTTTAAGAAATAAACCAAGAGAGCGCCTTTTTTATTTAGCTATGTATATTTCTGTTGCCTATCTAGAGATAATTGGTACCAATTATTTGTGTTGGAAATGGCCAGCAACTGCTTGGGGAATTTTTGATTTTTTACCAAGTCATAATCCGCCAAGTGGTATTAGTTTTTTTTACTTTTTATTAGATTTAGGTACTTTATGGTTTTATAAAAAGCGACATAAAATAGCTTGGTCAAGAATGAAAAATATTCGAAAAATTAGCGCAGAAACATTTAAAGTTGCAAACTAAAGTTGCGTAAATTACGTTATTTATGAATAGATCGTTCCGCTAAATATAAATATCAAATAACAGGTTGAGTTTTTCGTCTTCGCTAAAGATAGACTTCGTCGAAACCTATACAATATCAAAAGATAAAATGTCTATAAAAGTTTCAGCTGTCAGTAAAATTTATACGACTCAAAAAGCATTACAGAATATTTATTTTTCTGCGGATAAAGGACAGATAATCGGTTTTTTAGGACCAAATGGCGCAGGAAAATCAACCATGATGAAAATCTTAACAGGGTTTATAAAGCCAAATGAAGGTGAAGTTTTTGTGGATGGCATTGATGTTTTACAAAATCCGATTGAAGCGAAAAGAATTATTGGGTATTTGCCAGAACACAATCCGCTGTATAAAGACATGTATGTGCGGGAATATTTGCAATTTCAGGCTTCGATTTATAAGGTTGATAAAAGGCAAATTGAACATTGTATTGAAAAAGTAGGTTTAACAGCAGAAGCACATAAAAAAATACATCAATTATCTAAAGGATATCAGCAAAGAGTGGGTTTAGCATCGGCTATATTGCACAATCCAACCGTATTGATTTTGGATGAACCAACTACAGGTTTAGATCCAAATCAATTAGTAGAAATCAGAGAATTGATTAAAGAATTAGGAAAAGAAAAAACGGTCTTGTTTTCTACCCATATTATGCAAGAAGTAGAAGCGGTTTGCGATCGCGTAATCATTATCAAACAAGGTGTGATTTTGGTGGATAAAAAACTTTCTGAACTCCAAAATAAACAGCAACAATGTATAGAAGTTACTTTTAATGTTTCTGTTGATAAAAAAATATTTAGTCAATTTCAATATTTGATATCGTCGATCAATAGTTCAGAAAATACTTGGCAATTGACTTTTAATTCAGAGGAAGATATGCGTTCTAAAATATTTGACTTTGCACAAGAAAACAACTTTAAAATTTTAGGATTAACGGCGCAAACTAAAAATTTAGAGACGCTTTTTAGAGAGGTTACTTCATGATCTTTTTTATAAGGTTTCTGTGCTAAATTTATGTCCCAATTTTTTTTTCTTCAAGGTTTCAAAAATATTGAAGCTATAATTATGTTTTAGAAAATTGCTAATTCTAATAAATAAAGATACCTACAAGGTTCAAGATATGTCTACTAGGTTCAAAAGAAACCCTGCAGGATGGCGTATATGATATGTAAAAAAACCGCTACAATTTTAAATTGTAGCGGTTTTTTAACTTTAATAATTTATCCATATTATTCAGATAGATACTGATACGCTTCTAAAAGCGTTTCAAAAACTAGTTCACTGCCAGCATCTTTCAATTCTTGTTCAGAGTAGTGGGTTAGAATTCCGATAGGAATCATGCCTGCTAATTTAGCTGCCGTTGTGCCTGTTAAACTATCTTCAAAAACCCAAATTGCCTTAAAATCGTTTTCTTTAAAACCCAAAGCATTTGCTAAAGTGATATACGCTTCTGGAGAAGGTTTTGGTTTCTCGTAATCTTGAAGACCAAAAACGGTTGTAAAGTCTAAATTTAAATGATGAATACTGTTCTTTAAAAACTGTTTTGTAGCATTGCTTGCTACTCCATTAGGAACATTTTTATCATTTAAAAAAGCAACAATTTCATGAACACCAGGTAATAATTTTGGTGTTTTAAAATAAATATCTAGATGTTTATCTTTCAAAAAAAACAGCGCTTCTGTTTGGTCTTCTTTACCGATAACACCGCAAAAATAGTTTGCAATAACCATGGGCGACTTTCCACCAAGACTTTTAGGAAACGGTGCAATATCTTCTCCGAATAATTCTTGAAAAGCAGATGACCAAGCACTATTATGACTTTCAGCACTATCCACAACGACCCCGTCAAAATCAAATAATACTCCTTTAGGAATCATCTTTGTTGTTTTATGCATTAAATAATTTTGTTAAATACGGATTTAAAAACTTATCAGTAGGATCCATTTTTTGTCTTAATACCTTAAAATCTTCCCATTTCGTGTAAATTTTAGTCAATTGGTTATCTTTGGCCGCAAAACGTTTCCCCCAGTGCGGTTTCCCTCCGTATTTTAAAAATATTTTTTCAATACTTTTAAAAGCTTCATAGCTATTTGCGGTGGCGGCGTTTCTAGAAACACAACCCATGGTAACCATATCTTCTTCATAAGCATAGCTTAACCAAGAATTGTCTTTTTGAATAAAACGCACATCCATAGGAATATGTATAAACGATTTATTAGACCATTTATTAATCTCAGTTTTTAACTCTTCAAAAACCTGTGGAAATTTATCCAAACCAATTGTCCATTCTGCCAATTCTATCACAGAACCTCTAGATTTTGTAACCGTTGCTTGGTACAACGATCCCTTGTGCTCTTTAGTGGTGCTAAAAAATGCTTTGTGTATAATTTTATTTGCAATTGCCGTAATCCAAGGATATAGGTGAGAATATTTATACAATATCTTTGAAGCCGTTCTTCTGTGTTTCAAATAAGCCGGACCTAAATCCTCTTTAATTTCTGTGTTTGGATCAATTTTATCGCCAGTAATTACATACCCATGATCCGTGTGCGGCATCCATAGAATTCTTAAGAAATCATGTTTTTTGATTCTTTCTTTAATTTTTGGTAACCATTCAGAATCATTTTCTGGGAATTCCTTAACGTGCAAAGTATATAAAGGCTCACATTTAAAAGTAACGGTAGACATGACTCCTAAAGCTCCTAAAGATACTCTTACTGCATCCATTAATTCTTCTCCTTCTGTGAAGGTTTGCAAAGAACCATCCGCTAAAACTAACGTACAGTTGGTCATGTATTCACACAATAACTTTCCACTGGTTCCGTGCGTTCCCGTTGCTAATGCACCTCCAATAGTAATCGTATTAATATCTGGCAAACAAGGTATGCACCAACCTTTTGCTTCAATTGCTTCTAGTAAATCGCCTAAAATTAAGCCTGACTGCACAGTAACTGTATGTTCAGTATCATTATAAGAGATTATTTTGTTGTATGTTGTAATATCAATTAATGTTTCTATACCTGCTGCGATGTCTGCAGAAGATTGTTTTGTACCAAAAAAGCGTATTTTATCAGATTTGGCTATAACATCTTGCAACTCTCGTTCGCTAGCAATACGGTATAAGTTTTTGTATTCGTAGATAAGATTTTCATTCCAGCTTACCCAAGTACCATTTTTTTCTTGTATCATTCTTTATATTGAAATATAGTGCAAAAATAAGGATTAATCCTTTTTCATGTATTTGCTTTTTGATAATCTTAATTATTAAGAATGAGTTTAATTAAAGAATTATATAAATAAAAAATTGGATAAAAAGCCAATTTTTATATTGATTATCAGGTAGTTAATATTATTTTTTTAGAGGTCAATAAGACACTTTTTTTGGTTAATATTAGTATTTTTGTGTAAAAATTGTGATTTATTTAAGATAAATAAAGGAAAAAACTTCAGTTTTATAAACAGGAATCACAATTATTAAACCCAACGGGTTGTCGATTTTGACTTTTCATTAATTACGTGTGTTTCGTTACTTTCTTTAAATTTAAGTTTGCCGCCAAAAACAAGGTCATAACCAGCAGTTCCCCTCAAAGTGCAGAAAGGAAGCGTATAATTAAGATTTAATTGAGTTCGAACTCCAAAATCAAAGGATTGAAAATCTAGCATACTTTATCAATTAAATTTTCAATTTCAGCAGCAACATTCATGTATAAATACGAAATTATAAAAAAAGTTTGAAAGCCTATTTTAAAACTTGTATTGCCATTTTTATGAATGTAAGGGTAAGCACTTTTTTTTGAGTAGGCATCAATCCTTATTGGTTTGGAATAAAAATTGAATCTTGTTTAGAATACTGAACCGGATAAAGGCTCGCATTATGTTTTGTAATTTTGATTACTGGTCCGCAAGAAATAAATAGTAAAGTAAAACAAAAAAGAGTAGTTAACTTTTTCAGAAGTGCTAATTCAGCTTAAAATTAATTTGCTGACTTTCTAAAGTAGCTAACAACTCATTAGATACTTTAATTTTTGTGTTTCTACTTGGCAAACTCACTTCAATTTTTTCTTTCGCATCCCAAACCGTAAAGTTAAGAGATTGTTTTCCAGGGTTATTTTTTAAAATCGTTTCTAAATTTAGGATCGTGTTTTCTTTTATTTCCTGTAACTGAATTTTAATGGTTATTTTTTTACAGAGTTCATCCATAATATCATGCAATAGTTTCATTTCTGTAAATTTCAATCTTGGTTCTCCTGTAACACCCTCTTTATTCGTCCAACCGGCTTGAATGGTTGCGCGCACAAACAAGAAAGAATTCGGAACTAAAAAGTGTTTCATTCTTAAATATTCTTCTCCAAAACTCCTGAATTCGTTGCTATCACTATAATCTTCAATGGTAAACAATGCCCAACCTTTGCCAGCTTTAGAGACTCTATGTTGCACATCAGAAATAATCCCGGCAAAAGATAAATTCATATTGATGTATTTTGATAAATCATCTTTAAAATGCTTTAAAGAAGCGTTGCAAAAAATCATTTCATTTTTAAAATCGTCTAATGGATGCGCAGAGATATAGATGCCAATAACTTCTTTTTCTTGTGATAAAAGCTCCATGGTTCCCCAAGTTTCACATTCTGGAATATCTGGTTCTGGGAATTGTACCGTTGAAGCTTCGCCAAACATAGAAACCTGTGCAGAATTTTCATTCTCTTGGTATTTACTACCATATTTCATAGCGCGTTCTAAAAAGGTAAATCCTTTTTCATCCGTATGAAAATATTGCGCTCTATGCGTGTCTGTAAAAGAATCAAAAGCACCCGCTTTTATCAAACTATCAAAAGATTTTTTGTTTGCAGCGCGCAAATCTACACGTTTTGCTAAGTCAAAAATTGAGGCGTAATTTCCGTTTTCTTCACGCTCTTTAATAATGGCTCTCACCGCACCAGCACCAACACCTTTTACCGCTGCCATTCCAAAACGCACAGCACCTTCGTTGTTTACTGAAAACTTTAAAAAAGATTCATTTAAATCTGGGCCAAAAACGGGCAATCCCATGCGTTTACATTCTTCCATAAAGAAAGAAACCGATTTAATATCATTCATATTGTTAGAAAGTACAGAAGCCATATATTCTGCCGGGTAATGCGCTTTTAAATAGGCAGTTTGATACGCAATCCAAGCATAACACGTAGAGTGAGATTTGTTAAATGCATAACTTGCAAAGGCTTCCCAGTCTTTCCATATTTTTTCTAATTTTTCTGAATCATGTCCTTTTGCAGAAGCCTGTTCAATAAATTTAGGTTTCATTTTATCCAAAACTGCAATCTGTTTTTTACCCATTGCCTTTCGTAAAACATCGGCTTCACCTTTGGTAAAATCTGCTAATTTTTGCGAGAGCAACATTACTTGCTCTTGGTACACTGTAATTCCGTAGGTTTCTGCCAAATATTCTTCCATGGCCGGTAAATCGTATTCAATATCTTCTGTTCCGTGTTTCCTGTTGATAAAACTCGTAATATATTCCATAGGTCCAGGACTGTACAAGGCGTTCATGGCAATTAAATCGGCAAAAACAGTCGGTTTTAAGGAACGCATGTGTTTCTGCATTCCGGGAGATTCATACTGAAAAATACCAACAGTTTCTCCACGTTGAAAGAGTTCGTATGTTTGTACGTCATCTAAAGGGAAACTGTCTGGATCTAGATCAACATCATGCCTGACCTTAACAATTTTAACGGTGTCTTTAATTAAAGTCAATGTTTTTAATCCCAAGAAATCCATTTTCAACAAACCTGCAGATTCAACGACAGAGTTGTCAAATTGGGTTACATACATGTCAGAATCTTTTGCCAACGCAACAGGTACATAATTGGTAATATCACCCGGTGTAATGATAACCCCACAGGCATGGATCCCTGTATTTCTTACAGAACCTTCTAAAATAGTGGCTTTGTTAATGGGTTCAGAAATTAAATCATTCCCAAAAGACATGTGCTTTAATTCTTCGACTAATTGTTTTTCTTCAGCTCTTAAACCTGCAACTTTTCCTTTACTTTTTGCATCCTCACCAAAAATATTTTTTAGTTTGATGTTCGGTAGTAATTTTGCAATTCTATCGGCTTCAAACAGTGGTAAATCTAAAACTCTTGCGGTATCTCTAATAGAAGATTTTGCCGCCATGGTGCCATAAGTAATAATTTGCGCAACCTGATTTGCACCATATTTATTAATGACATAGTTCATTACTCTACCACGACCTTCGTCATCAAAATCAATATCGATATCGGGCATCGAAACACGTTCTGGATTTAAGAAACGCTCAAAAAGTAAATCGTAGAGAATAGGATCAATATTTGTAATCCACAAACAATAAGCAACCACAGAACCTGCAGCAGAACCACGACCGGGACCCACAGCAACATCCATATTTCTTGCTTCGCGAATAAAATCTTCTACAATTAAGAAATAACCCGGGTAGCCTGTTTTTTCAATGACGGAAAGTTCAAAATCTAAACGTTCTTTGATGGATGCTGTAATTTCTCCATATCGTTTTTTTGCACCTACAAAAGTTAAGTGTTTTAAGAAATTATTTTCGCCACGTTTTCCTTTATCTACTAAATCTTCTGGATCTTCAAATTCTTCAGGAATATCAAAAGCAGGCAATAATACATCTCTTGCGAGTGTAAAAATTTCAATTTTATCTACAATTTCTTGAATGTTGATAATCGCTTCTGGTAAATCTGCAAAGAGCGTTTTCATTTCATCCGAAGATTTGAAATAATACTCATCATTGGGCAAACCATATCGATAACCACGCCCCTTGCCAATAGGTGTCGATTGCTTTTCGCCATCTTTCACACATAACAAAATATCATGCGCATTGGCATCTTTTTTCTCTAAATAAAAGGTGTTATTGGATGCAATAATTTTTATATCATGGTTTTTAGAAAACTTAAGTAGCGTTTCATTTACAATGGTTTCATCTTGCTGGTTGTGACGCATTAACTCAATATACAAATCGTCTTTGAATTGTTCTTTCCACCAAATTAAAGCCTCTTCTGCTTGTTTTTCTCCAAGATTTAGAATTTTACTTGGTACTTCACCATATAAATTTCCTGTTAAAACAATAATATCTTCTTTGTATTTTTTGATGATTTCTCTATCAATTCTTGGAACATAATAGAAGCCATCCACAAAAGCAATCGAAGACATTTTTGCTAAGTTGTGATATCCTTTTTTATTTTTCGCCAACAAAACAACTTGATATCCGTTGTCTTTTACAGACTTGTTTTTATGATCTCCACACACATTAAACTCGCAACCAACAATGGGTTTCATCGGGGTTGCTGCCGTTTTATTATGCGTTAAAATAGCACTTACAAAATGGAAAGAGGCCATCATATTGGCAGTATCTGTCATGGCAACTGCTGGCATGTTATCTTTCGCTGCGGCGTTTACAATGTTACCAATTTGCATGGTAGATTGTAAAACAGAATATTGTGTGTGGTTGTGTAAATGCGAAAATTGTACGTCTTTTAATTCGGCTAAACCAGCAGAGGTAGACTTTGTAACGACTGTGTCTTTTAATTTGTCAAGACGTTTGCGAATCTTCTCGCTTTCTTTTTTTAGGTTGATGTGTTTTAGACCAATAACCTGAATTGGTTTCGGGTTGGTTTCAGAGAAATTCTTGAAATAATCTCCATCAACATCCAGCTGATCTTTGGTAAATTCTCTAATCCGAATTAACTCTAAAAAACAACGCGTTGTTGCCTCAACATCGGCAGTTGCGTTGTGCGCATCGCCAAAACCAGCGCCAAATAAATGATTGTGTAACTCTGTTAAGGTTGGTAATTTAAATTTGCCACCACGACCTCCAGTAATCTGACACATTAATGCCGTCTTTTCTGTACATGTATCTAAAACTGGGAGAGAAGTCATCTTGTTTTCAACACCTAATCTATGGAACTCACAGCCCATGATATTCAAATCGAAATTTAAATTCTGACCAACAATAAATTTGGTTTTACCTAAAACTTCATTAAATAAAACCAAACATTCGCCTAACGAAATTCCTTGTTCTTCT
>JAWUYT010000086.1:0-39652 GCA_034110665.1 Polaribacter sp. | reverse complement strand
TTCTGCTAATTTTGCATCCGTAGTTTCTCTTAAAAAGTTATTTGCAAAAGCTATTGTTACATGACTTCTACCAAACATTCCTAATATGATTGGGTCATCAGAGTTCCAAATATTACGCTGTATTTCACGAGTTCCAGGGTCATTTTCGTAAGACCAAATCATTTGATCTGCAGATAAGGTTTGTAAGTATAATAATACTCGACCAAATTGACTTGTACCTGCATCTAATCCATCAATATTTGATGAACCAGGACCGTCGACCCCTGTTAAAGATAAGTTGCCATATACTCCTGCCAATAATTCTTTATATGAGTTTTCATTTGCAAAGAAGTCTTCACCTAATAAATCTTGATCATCTTGTGGTGTGATGTTTAAGTCTTTGCTGCAAGAAGACAGAGCAATCACCATGATTAGAAATATTATTGCTATTCTTTTGATTTTAAATATTTTTTTCATTGATAAATCTTTAAAAATTAAAATTTGATATTAGCTCCTACCAAGAATGTTCTTGGTCTTGGGTAATTTGTATTATCTATACCATTACTACCTAATTCTGGGTCTAAACCAGAATAGTTTGTAATTGTAAACACATTTTGCATACCCGCCCATAAACGAACGCTGCTGGATGCAAATTTTTTGATAGGTCTATCAAAAGTGTATCCTAATGTTATATTATCCATTCTTAAAAATGAAGCGTTTTCAAGATAAATATCAGAAATTATTACATCTGAAGTACTATTAAAATTGGTATCTAAAACTGATGTTGGTATATTTCCTAAAACGGCATTGTCTTGCAATAAGTCATATTGTGCCAAACCAGAATTTACATTGTTATATAAGTAGTTTCCAACGCTGGCTCTTAAGTTAAAAGCAACATCAAAATTTTTATAACTAAAGCTTGATTGAAAACCAAAGTTTACATTTGCTTGGGGATCTTCTTTTAAATATCTGTCTTGTTGATTTAAAATTCCATCTCCATTTAAATCTGTATAAGCACCTTCAATTGGGTTTCCTGAGGTATCATATAATTGTTTAAAGACATAAAATGAATTGGGTGCAAAACCTTCTCTAAATAATTGAATAAAGTTACCTGTACCTCCTGCAATACTACCCGTAGTAATGTCTTGATTTAAAGCTAATTCTTTAATCTCTCTATCTAAATACGTAGCATTAAAATTAAAATTCCAGTTGAAATATTCGGTTTTAATAACATCAGCGTTTACAGAAAACTCAAGACCATTTACTTGTAAGTCTCCAATATTTTGTAAAACTCTGTTTGTAAAATTAGAACCATCTGCTACAGGAGCATCTGATATTAAATCTGTTGAATTTTTTTGAAATGCGTTTATAGAACCCGTTAATTTATTATCAAATAATCCATAATCAATACCAAATTCAACGGTAGCAACATTTTCCCATCTTAAATTACTTCTTTCAGAAGGTATTGTAGATTGAATCGGTACTCCTCCAAAAATATAACCAGAACCTTGGTTTCCGAAACGATATCTATCTAAATATAAATCTCCCGCAATTCCATCTTGCTGTCCATTTATACCATAACTTGCTCTCACTTTTAAGTCAGAAATTACGTTACTATCTTTTAGAAAGTCTTCATCACTAATTCTCCAAGCTAAAGATGCTCCGCCAAAATTACCCCATCTATTATCTGGCCCAAATCTAGAAGTACCATCTCTTCTGTAGTTTAACGTTAATAAATATTTTTCATTAAATGTTAAATTAGCTCTTCCTATAAAACCAACTAAAACTACAGGCGTGTTTACATAAGAGGTAAAACCAGTGTCATTTGGGTTTCTTATATTTCCAGAACTGTTTCCAGAACCATCAAAAGATTGGTAGTTATAACCAATCATTGCATTCGTTTTAAACTTACCAAATGTGTTGGTATAATTTAAATAAGCATCAAAATTTTCGTTATTAGACTCATTCATAAATTCACCCTCTCCTCCTATAAATAAATCAGTATAGTTTGCAGGGCTTGTTAAAGGGCTAAAAAATGAACCTTCATCAGAAGATTTGTCAAAACCTACTGAAACAGTAGCCGTTATTTCAGGTAAGAAATGAAATTTATAATCTAATTTTAAATTTCCATATTGTCTAAAAAGATTAGAAGTATTATTATTTTGTAATAAAGCTGCTACTGGGTTTCTGGTTCCGTTATCAACTAAAGTTCCTTCTGGAGTTCTAGTTAAGTGTTGATAAAAACCATCAAAAGGTGAAGTCTCATCATAAACTGGCTGTGTAGGATCATAGCGCAAAGCAGCGTTTACTTGACCTGCATCTGCAGATCTGCTATTTACAAAAGCTCTGTTATAATTTAAGCTTACTTTTAAATGATCATCAAAATAAGATGGATTCATAGATAAAGAAATAGTAGCTCTATCAAATTGTGATGTTAAAATATTTCCTTCAATTTCAGAGAAATTCACAGAAAGTCTTGTAGGAATGCTGCCAAAAATTTCACCTCTTGCGCTTATATTATGTTGCGTAGAAAATGATTTTTGATAGACTTCGTCTTGCCAATTTGTATTTGCATTACCCAACATTCCAACGTCTCCAGGCCTTTGGCTCGCAATAATATTTCTAAAAGCATCTCCATCAAAAACACTAATTCTATCTCTAATTTCACCAAACATCATTTGAACGTCATAATCTAAAGAATAATCAGTTCTACCTTTTTTAGTAGAAATAATAATAACCCCATTTGCACCTCTAGAACCATAAATAGCAGTTGCAGAAGCATCTTTTAATATTGAGAAAGACTCAATATCATTAGGGTTGATACTGGATAGGTTAATACCAGATAATGGTAAACCATCTATTACAATTAAAGGGTTGTTGGAAGCATTAAGAGATGAACCTCCACGAATTCTAATTTCTGAACCAGAACCAGGAGCACCACTTGTTGTAATGTTTACACCAGCAACACGACCACTTAATAAATTTTCTGGAGTTACAATATTACCCTTTGTAAAATCTTTGGCTGTAATTGCTTCCACAGAACCAGTAGCATCTTTTACGGTTGTAGTTCCATAACCGACTATTACAATTTCTTGCAATTGCTCTAAAGACTCTTCTAATTCTATCGTTAAATTAAAGTTGTTTGCTATTAAAATTTCTTTTTTTGCATACCCTAGATATCTAAAAACAAGTATATCTCCAGTTTTAACTTTTTCAATTGTAAAGTTTCCATTAAAATCTGTTTCGGCACCTCTAGTAGTGCCCTTAATAACAATACTTACACCAGGTAAAACTTCACCAGATGATCTTTCTTTTACAACACCCTTCAAAGTTTGTTGTGCAAACATTGTAAATGATGAAGACAAAAGAAGTCCAATTAATAATAATTTAAATTTTTTCATGTATAATTTGTTAAATAATAACTGTAAATTTGGTTGAGATTTTACAATAAATTTACATTCCACTTAGTAAAGATAGAGACTAATCATTCATTATCTACATGATGAAAGTCACGAAAACGGTTTCGTGTTGACAACTTTATTTCTCTAAAAGTCATTAAATTGGTAAAATATAACACTTAAATTTGTTATTTAATAAAAAATGAGGCAAAAAATTACTATTAAAACAATTGCGAAAGAATTAGGTGTTTCTACATCTACGGTTTCAAAAGCTCTAAAAGATAGCCATGAAATTAGTACTGAAACAAAAGAGAAAATCCAAGCATATGCTAATTATTACAATTATAAGCCTAATAATTTAGCGTTGCAGCTCCGTAACCAAAAAACAAAAGTAATAGGTGTTATTTTACCCAAAATAGTACATCATTTTTTCTCAACAGTGATTATGGGTATTGAAGAAGGTGCAAACAAAAAAGGCTATAATATTATGGTCTGTTTCTCAAATGAATCTTACAAAAAAGAAGTCGAAACGTTAAAGGTTTTATCGAATGGTAGTGTTGATGGTTTAATTGTGTCTATTGCTAACGAAACTCTTAAAAATAAGGATTTTAAGCACTTTTTAGATTTGGTTGCTGAAGAAATTCCTTTGGTGCTATTTGATAGAGTTGTGGATGAGATTTTATGTGATAAAGTGGTTGTAGATGATGTTGGCGCAGGTTACAAAGCTACCAGACATTTGTTAGAGAATGGAAGAAAAAAAATAGCTTTAATTACCACTCCAAATCACGTAAACGTGGGCGCCTTAAGAAGGCAAGGTTATGAAAAAGCGTTGATTGAATCTTACACTAAAACAGATGAAAAATTGATTGTTGAAATTGATGAGAATCAAGATATTAAAAAACAGATAGAAATAGTCTTCCAACAGGATATTGATGGTGTTTTTGCGGTCAACGAAATTTACGCAGCAAACGCAATGAGAATAGCGAAAGAGAAAGGGTTAAGTATTCCCGAAGAGATTTCTATCATAGGTTTTACAGACGGTTTAATTTCTGAATATTCATCTCCATCTATTACAACAATTGCACAACACGGTTTTACGATGGGGCAGCAAGCAGTGGAGGTTTTAATTGAAAGAATTGAAAAAGAAGCAGAAGCTTACAGTCCTAAAAAAATTGTGATTTCAAGTGATTTAAAAATACGAGAATCTACGAAACCGTCGTCGTAAATTATTTCGTCATTTTTTAGCAATATTGTAAAAATTACATACCTTTGTTCCCATATTAGTGTTTATCAATAAATTATATTCCACAATTTATAATAAAAGGTAAGTCTAATACACTTATCGTAATATTCATTTATAATATTCGATAATGGAAAAGCGTAAGTTAAGTTTCTGGCAAATCTGGAACATGAGTTTTGGATTTCTAGGAATACAATTTGGATTCGCCCTTCAAGGTGGGTTTATGTCAAGAATTTTTCAAACGTTAGGAGCAGGCAAGGAAGAAATTCCCTTGCTATGGATAGCAGCACCCTTAACAGGATTGCTTGTACAACCAATTATTGGTTATATGAGTGATAGAACTTGGAGTGTAAAATGGGGTAGAAGAAGACCTTACTTTTTGGTGGGTGCAATTTTAAGTTCATTAGCGCTGTTTTTTGTTCCTCATTCACCTGCATTGTGGGTTGCAGCTGGTTTTTTATGGATTTTAGATGCGTCTATAAATATTTCTATGGAGCCATTTAGAGCTTTAGTTGCAGACAAATTACCACAATCCCAAAGATCTTATGGTTTTGTTGTTCAAACATTAATTATAGGAATTGGAACCTGGATTGCAAGTAATTTGCCTTGGATGGTTTCTCAACTTGGTGTTAGTAATGAAGCGGCATCAGGTGTTGTACCAATGTCTGTAAAAGTAGCTTTTGCAATTGGTGCTTTTGTGTTTGTGGTAAGTATTTTATACACTGTTTTTACAACAGATGAATATCCACCGGAAGACAGAGAGGAGTTTCAGCGAGAAAAGGCAAAAAAAAATAACTTTATTCCAGATATTCTAGAAAATATTGGAAGTATGTCTGCGACCATGAAAAAATTGGGAGTGATTCAGTTTTTCTCTTGGTTTGCATTTTTCACGATGTGGAGTATGGCAAACCCTGCTTTAACAGAACACATTTTCCAGACACCAGCTCCTATAGAAGAGGCCTTTAATATGGCAGATACAGAGCAAGCAGAAGCATTCGATATAGCAAATACAAAGTTTCAAGAATCTTCTAATTCAGTAGGTTCTGCAATGGGTATTTACGGTTTATCATCAATGGCATTTGCTTTATTATTAACATTTTACACTTCAAAAAGAAACATCAATAGAAAATATGTACATCTAGTTTCTTTAATTTTAGGAGGTATTGGTTTTTTATTAATGAGTTCTGCTTCACCAGAAAATTTAAAATATTGTTTTGTATTAATCGGTTTTGCTTGGGGTAGCATTTTATCAATGCCATATGCGATGTTATCGAGCTCTGTAGATCCTAAAAAAATGGGCGTAATTATGGGGATCTTTAATATGTTTATTGTAATTCCGCAAATTATTGCCGCATTAGGCGGTATCAATTACGTCTCAAGTTTATTTGGTGAAGAAGCGATTCATGCAATGACAGTTGCTGGAATTAGTTTGGTAATTGCAGGCTTCTGTAATTTATTAATCACCAATAAAAATGCAATTAGTTATCAAGAGGATATTTAAAAACACATGAAAAAAGGAATTATATTCGATTTAGACGGTGTTATCGTTGACACCGCCAAGTATCACTATTTAGCTTGGGAAAAATTAGCGAATCAATTAGGATTTGAATTTACCAAAGACCAAAACGAACTTTTTAAAGGAGTTAGTAGAAAGGTTTGTTTAGAAATTTTATTAGAAATTGGGAAAGTAAGCGCAACAAAAGAACAATTTGATATTTGGATGATTGAAAAAAATTTAGATTATCTAAAATATATTGAAAATATGGATGCATCAGAAATTTTACCAGATGTTCCTAGAATATTAGAGTTTTTAAAAGAAAATAAAATACCAATTGCTTTAGGTTCTGCAAGTAAAAATGCGCGACCAATTTTAGAAAAAGTAGGGTTATTGCCTTATTTTGATGTAATTGTAGATGGTAATAATGTTACCAAGGCAAAACCAGATCCAGAAGTTTTTCTCATGGCAGCAAAGCAATTAAGGGTTAGCGCTCATGATTGTGTGGTTTTTGAAGATGCCGTTGCGGGCGTAGAAGCTGCTAATGCAGCAAAAATGATAAGTATTGGTATCGGAGATAAAAACGTGCTCTCTGAAGCACAATTTAACTTTAAGGATTTCACAGAAATCAGTATTCAATTTATCGAAGTTTTAATAAAAAATTAAAAGATGAATCAAGATTATATCATACCAAATGAATGGTCTATTATAGAAGAGGGATTTAATTCAGACAGAGTAAAATCTTCAGAAAGCTTGTTTAGTATTGGGAATGGAGCCATGGGGCAACGTGCTAATTTCGAAGAAAATTATTCAGGTGAAAAATTTCAAGGAAGTTATATCGCAGGTGTTTATTATCCTGATAAAACTCGTGTTGGCTGGTGGAAAAACGGATATCCAGAGTATTTTGCAAAAGTTTTAAATGCGCCAAATTGGATCGGAATTAACGTTTTAATAAATAATGAAAAATTAGATCTACATACCTGTGCAGAAGTTTCTAAATTTAGAAGAGAGCTCAATATGCAAGAAGGTTGGTTGTCTAGAAGCTTTGAAGCAGTTTTACAAAATGGAATTAAAATTAAAGTTGATACCAAACGTTTTTTAAGTTTAGAATTAGATGAAGTTGGTGCCATTAAGTATGAGGTAACACCTTTAAATGCAGATGCTAAAATCACCTATATTCCTTATATAGATGCAGGAATTACGAATGAAGATACCAATTGGGATGACAAATTTTGGGATGTTTTAAGCGTTTCTCAAAATAATCAGCAATCTTATATTGAAGCAAGAACCATGAAAACACACTTTTACACCTGTACTTTTATGGAATCTCGATTGTTTATAAATGACCATGCCATAGCCGCAGGTTGTAATAATCAACAAACTTCAAGTGATTCCTCTTGCAGGTATCAACAAGATATTAAAGAAAATCAAACATTTACCATCCATAAATTTGGTGGGTATGTGGTGGATAGAAATCATAAAAAAGAAGAATTAGTTACTGCAGCAGCAACGATTTTAGACAAAGCTGTGCATTTTGGTTTTGATGCATTATTAAAAATGCAAAAACAATCCTGGGCACACATCTGGAGCATGTCTGATATTACCATAGAAGGCGACGTAAAAGCACAACAAGGAATTCGTTTTAATATTTTTCAATTAAACCAAACCTATTTAGGTACAGATACTTCTTTAAACATTGGCCCAAAAGGTTTTACTGGAGAAAAATATGGTGGAAGCACCTATTGGGACACAGAAGCGTATTGTATTCCTTTTTATATGGCTACAAAAGATCAATCTGTGGCAAGAAATTTACTAGAATATCGATATAATCATTTAGAGAAAGCCATTGAAAATGCTGAAAAACTTGGTTTTAAAAACGGCGCAGCATTGTACCCAATGGTTACGATGAGCGGCGAAGAGTGCCATAACGAATGGGAAATTACCTTTGAAGAAATTCATAGAAATGGCGCTATTGCTTTTGCCATTTTTAACTATTATCGTTTTACAGACGATTATTCTTATATCCCCGAAAAAGGATTGGAAGTTTTAATCGGAATTGCCCGTTTTTGGCAGCAAAGGGCTACTTTTTCTTCGGATAAAGGTAAATTCATGATTTTGGGGGTAACAGGTCCAAATGAATATGAGAATAATATCAACAATAATTGGTATACAAATTACATCGCAAAATGGTGTATAGAATATACTCTAGAAAATATTGGGGTTGTAAAAACGAATCATTTTTCTGATTACAATCGAATTAAAGAAAAAACAAATTTTTCTGATGAGGAGTTAAAAGCTTGGAAAAAAGTTGCTGACCATATGTATTTTCCGTTTTCAGAAAAACACAATGTTTTTTTACAACAAGATGGTTTTTTAGACAAAGAGTTAATTTCAGTTGCAAATTTAGAGAATAGCCAAAGACCAATTAATCAAAAATGGAGTTGGGATCGTATTTTACGCTCCCCGTATATAAAACAAGCAGATACTTTACAAGGTTTTTATATGTTTGAGGAGCATTTTTCTATAGAGGAATTAGAACGTCATTTCGATTTTTATGAACCCTTTACAGTGCATGAAAGTTCGCTTTCTCCATGTGTACATAGTATTCAAGCAGCAAGATTAAATAGAACAGAACAAGCTTACAAATTTTATTTAAGAGCGGCTCGTTTAGATTTAGACGATTACAATCATGAAGTAGAAGATGGGTTGCATATTACTTCTATGGCAGGAACTTGGATGAGTATTGTAGAAGGTTTTGGAGGTATGAGAGTGCTGAATAACACACTTTCTTTTTCGCCAAAAATACCTAAAGGATGGAAGTCTTATTCATTTAAAGTCAATTTTAGAAATCAAGTTTTAACGATTCATGTTACACAAAACGAAACTAATTTTGAAATTGATGGCCAAAACGAAATCAATATTATGGTAAATGGTGCATTGATTACTGTGCATCCTAATACATTACAAACTGTTTAATAGTCACTTTATGAAACTTTATAGAAGTCTTCTTTTCTCCATATTAGCTATCTTTTTTTTCTCATGTAATCGCACACAATCCCTCAAAAATGTTTCGGAAGTTTCAATTTCAAATACTTCTTTAGAGAGAGTAGAACCGCCAAATTGGTTTGTTGGTTTTAAAGATACTTCACTTCAATTATTAGTAAAAGAAAATCATATTAGCAATTCAAAACCCAGTATTTATTATGCAGGTATTTCTATAGAGAAAGTGCACAAAGCTCAAAGTGAAAATTATTTATTTATAGATTTAAAGATAGATAAAGAGACAAAACCAGGAAAATTTGATATCGTTTTTATAGCTATTGATGGCAGTAAAAAAACACATACCTATGAATTAAAAGCAAGAGAAAAATCAGCGAATGATTATATTGGTTTTGATAGTTCTGATGCAATTTATTTAATTACTCCAGATAGGTTTGCAAACGCAGATAGCACAAATGATGTTCAATCTAAAGTTTCAAAAGAAAATGAAGAAGGAGAACCTGTTCACTTTTTAAAAGAGAATACCGTGAATAGAACAAGTGATTACGCTAGGCATGGTGGCGATATTAAAGGAATTACAAATCATTTAGACTACATAAATGAAATGGGTTTTACTGCAATCTGGTCGTCTCCGTTATTAACAAATGATATGGCAACCTATTCATATCATGGGTATGCAATTACAGATTTATATGAAATTGATCCTCGTTTCGGAACTTTAGTAGAATACAGAGATTTGGCAGACAAAGCCAGTGAAAAAGGATTAAAATTAATTATGGATCAAGTTGCCAATCATTGCGGAAGCGAGCATTGGTGGATGAAAGATTTACCTTTTAAAGATTGGCTAAATTATCAAGAGAATTTTGAAAAGAAAGGAGATTTAATCACTTCAAATCATAGAAGAACTACAAACCAAGATTTGTATGCTTCAAAAATTGATAGCAAAGGGAACACCGACGGTTGGTTTGTTGCCACGATGCCAGACCTGAATCAGAAGAATCCGTTTATGGCAAAATACATCATTCAGAATAGTATTTGGTGGATAGAGACGATTGGTTTAAGTGGAATTAGGCAGGACACGTATCCCTATCCAGACAAACAATTTATGAGTAATTGGGCAGGGGCAATAATGAAAGAGTATCCGAATTTTTCTATTGTTGGTGAAGAATGGAGTTATAACCCGTTATTAATTGGTTACTGGCAAACAGGAGCAAATAATAAAGATGGTTACGAATCTAATTTAAAATCTACAATGGATTTTGCGATGCAAAGAAATGTGGTTGCTGCTATAAAAGAGGAAGAATCTTGGGACAAAGGTTTGATTAAAATCTACGAAGGTTTAGCAAATGATTTTCACTATACGACTCCTAAAGACTTGATGATTTTTGGCGATAATCATGATATGAGTAGAATTTATACACAATTTAAAGGAAATATCGTCAATACAAAAATGGCGTTGTCTGTCTATTTAACGTTGCCCAGAATTCCTCAGATTTATTACGGAACAGAAATTTTAATGAACGACTTTAAGAATCCTGGAGATCATGGTGTAATTCGTACCGATTTTCCTGGAGGTTTTAAAGGGGATGCTATAAATGGTTTTACAGGCAAAGGTTTAAAAGAAGATCAAATTAATATGCAATCGTATTTGAAAAAGTTATTGAATTATCGTAAAAATTCAAAAGCAATTCATGACGGTAAAACAGTTCATTTTGCACCATTTAGTGGAACTTATTTTTTGTTTAGAATTTTAGAAGATGAAGTTGTCGTTCATATTATCAATAAAAATCACAAATCAATTACTATTGATTTAAAGAGATACAAAGAAATTGGTTTAGAGGGTAAAACTTTAAAAAATGTTATTTCTGATGAAGAATTTGTTTGGAAAGATGAGATTATTTTATCAGAAAAAGGAAGTATTATTTTAACAACGAAAAAGTAGTTTCAATAACGAAAAGACCTTACAAGTTTTCAAAACCTGTAAGGTCTGAAAACATAAATTATGAAAAACTATAAAATCTTTTTTTTACTACTTTTTATTTCGGTTTTTTCATTTGCTCAAAATTCAAAGAGGATTTTTAAAAGTGCTAAACTTCAAAAAGATACTATTTTAAAGATTGAAGTAAATGACGGTATGTATCAAATTAAATTTTATTCAAATAAAATTATAGAGACGTCTTTCATTCCAACAAATGAAACTTTTTCAAGAGCATCTCACGCAGTTGTTTTGAATCCAGCATCGCTTAAAACAAAATTTAAAGAAACTAAAAATGAGGTATTTTTTTCTGCCGATGATTTAAAGCTTATGGTTCAAAAATCGCCTTTTCAAATTTCTTATTTTTATAAAAACAAATTCATAACTTCAGAAAAGCAAGGATATTTCAAATCGAAACACCAATTAATGGATTTGGTAAAAGATAATATTGTTGCAGACAAAACAGAAAAAATCGAATTTAATTTAACAGAAAATGAAATTTTATACGGTTCAGGAGCAAGAGCTTTAGGCATGAATAGAAGAGGAAACCGCTTACCCTTATATAATAGAGCACATTATGGTTATGAAACTTATTCTGAATTGATGAATTATACCATGCCTTTGATAATTTCATCAAAAAAATACATGCTTCATTTTGATAATGCACCCATTGGTTATTTAGATTTAGATAGTAAAAAAGACAATTCTTTAACCTACGAAACTATTTCTGGACGTAAAACTTATCAAGTAATTGTTGGTGATTCTTGGATTGATTTAATAGATAATTATACTGAATTAACAGGGAAACAACCTTTACCTCCTAGATGGGTTTTAGGGAATTTTTCGAGTAGATTTGGGTATCACTCTCAAAAAGAAACGGAAGCAACGATCGCTAAATTTAAAGAAGAAAAAATTCCGGTAGATGCTGTGATTCTCGATTTGTATTGGTTCGGTAAAGAGCTAAAAGGAACAATGGGTAATTTAGAAGTTTATAAAGACTCTTTTCCTGATATGAAAGGAATGATTTCTAATTTCAAAAAGCAAGGCTTAAAGACGGTTTTAATAACAGAACCTTTTATTTTATCGAATTCTAAAAAATGGAAAGAAGCTGTACAAAAAGATGTTTTAGCAAAAGACGCTGCTGGGAATCCTGCAAAATATGATTTCTATTTTGGAAATACAGGTATTGTAGACATCTACAAAAAAGAAGGTAAAGAATGGTTTTGGAAAATTTACAGAGAAATTTATGATTTGGGAGCAAAAGGTTTTTGGGGAGATTTAGGCGAACCAGAAGTCCATCCATCTTGGGTGCAGCATGCAACAGGTTCCGCAGATGAGGTGCATAATATTTACGGGCACGATTGGGCACGATTAATCTTTGAAGGGTATCAAAAAGAGTATCCAAATGAAAGACCTTTTATTTTAATGCGTTCAGGGGCTGCAGGTTCGCAGCGTTTTGGGATGATTCCGTGGTCTGGCGATGTGAATAGAACTTGGGGCGGTTTGAGATCTCAACCAGAAATAGCTTTACAAATGGGCATGCAAGGTTTGGGGTATATGCATTCTGATTTAGGCGGATTTGCAGGTGATAATTTAGATGATAATTTATACACACGTTGGTTGCAATATGGCATATTTCAGCCAGTTTTCAGACCGCATGCGCAAGAAGATGTGCCAAGTGAACCTGTTTTTAGAAATGAAAAAGCAAAGAAATCTGCAAAAAAATCGATTGAATTACGTTACCAATTATTACCTTATAATTACAATCTAGCATTTGAGAATAATCAAAAAGGAACGCCTTTAATGCGTCCTATTTTCTTTGAGGAAGATGAGGAGAAATTAATGACGAATTCATCCACTTATTTATGGGGTAAAGATTTTTTAATCACACCAATTTTAAAAGATTCTGTAAATACAAAAGAAATTTATTTTCCCAAAACGGCTAATTGGTTTAATTTTTACACGGGTGAAAAAGTAGAAGGAGGACAAAACAAAATTGTAAAAGTTGAAGAAAATTATATTCCGACGTATGTCAGAAGCGGCGCATTTATTTTAATGTCAGATTTGGTGCAGACTACTGATGATTATGAAGCTGATAAACTAGAATTACATTATTATTTTGATATCTTTAAAAAAGAAAGTGAAAGACAATTTTATAATGATGATGGGGTCACTGCAAATGCTTTTGAAAAAGGAATCTATGAAATTCTAGCATTTGAATCAGAAATTACAAAACGTTTTTTAAAAATTGATTTTGAAGCAGAGTTTGGTGACAGTTGGAATCCTCAAAATAAAAATGTCACTTTAATAATTCATAATATCAACTGGAATCCGAACAAAATAAAAGTAGCAAGGAAAAGAGTTCAAGTTTTAGTAGAAAATAATGTTTTAAAAATTCCTGTAAAATGGAATTCGAAGAAAAAATTAAAGATAAAAATAGTACTAAAGTAAACGTGAATTATGCAAAGAATCTCTGTTTTTTTATCGGTGCTATTTTTAGCAACTCTTGCGGGATGTGATGGTCAAAAATCAAAAGAACATGAAGTTGTGATAGAACAAAAAGAAAATAAAAAAGTAGTATATCAGGTTTTTACAAGACTGTTTGGGAATACAAATACCACCAATAAACCATGGGGAACTATAGAAGAAAACGGGGTTGGGAAATTTAATGACTTTACAGATAAAGCTTTAATAGGAATTAAAAATTTAGGGGTCACCCATATTTGGTATACAGGAGTTCCGCATCATGATGTAATTCGCGATTACACGAAATACGGCATTTCAAATGACGATCCTGATGTGGTAAAAGGTAGAGCAGGTTCGCCTTATGCTGTAAAAGATTACTACAATGTAAATCCTGATTTGGCAGTAAATGTGGCAAACAGATTACAAGAATTTGAAGCTTTAATCGAGCGCTCTCATAAAAACAATCTAAAGGTCATTATTGATATCGTGCCAAATCATGTTGCAAGGAATTATCAAAGTATATCAAACCCAGAAGGAACGAGAGATTTTGGAGCCGATGATGATAAAACAGTCGTTTACGATGTGAATAACAACTTTTACTACAGTCCTAAAAAAGCATTTGAAGTGCCTGATTTTTTAAATGGATACTTGCCCATAGGAGGAGAAAATAATCCTTTATCGGATAAAATGTTTAATGAAAATCCTGCAAAATGGACAGGAAATGGTTCACGATCGCCAAAACCTAGTTTTTATGATTGGTACGAAACTGTAAAAGTAAATTATGGAATTTCGCCAGAAGGAAAAAAAGATTTTGATGAATTACCAGCAGGTTTTGAGAACGAAACTTATAAAGTACATTTTGCCTTTTGGAAGGACAAAATAGTTCCAAATTCTTGGATAAAATTTAAAGAGATTGCTCTGTATTGGTTGTCAAAAGGGGTGGATGGTTTTAGATTTGATATGGCAGAAATGGTGCCTGTTGAATTTTGGAGTTATCTAAATTCATCTATCAAAATGAAAAATGCTGATGCTTTTTTACTAGCGGAGGTTTACAATCCGGATTTGTATAGAGCTTATATTAAAAAAGGAAAAATGGATTATTTGTATGATAAAGTGCAGTTATACGATACTTTAAAAAGTGTCATGCAAGGTCGGGGCCTAACGGATAATATTCCTCAAATTCAAGAAGAGTTAAAAGATATTGAGCACAATATGGTGCATTTTTTAGAAAATCACGATGAGCAAAGAATTGCAAGTATAGAGTTTGCAGGAAATGCAAAAAAAGCACAACCGGCCATGGTAGTTTCTGCAACAATTTCTACCGCACCAACCATGATTTATTTTGGGCAGGAATTTGGCGAAGATGGTTCAGAAAATGCAGGATTTGGAAAACCTTCAAGAACCTCAATTTTTGATTATGTAGGTGTTCCATCACTTCAAAGATGGGTAAATAAACAACAATTTGATGGAGGTCAATTAACCAAAGAAGAATTAAATTTAAGAGATTTTTACAAACGTTTGTTAAATTTTACGATTCATAGTGACGCTTTAATGGGTAAATACCTCGATATACATCTATTTAATAGAAAAAACACTAAAAATTATAATAGTAAATTATTGTCTTTTGTAAGATGGTCAAAAAACGAAAAATTACTTATCATCACTAATTTTGATGCTATAAATACGTATAAATTTACTTTAAAAATTTCACCAGAAGTTATTGGAAAATGGAGTTTGCAAGACGGAGAATATCAACTAAAAGATGAGTTATTCCAAACGACGACTTTTAATTTAAAGGTGAATCAATCTAAAGGACTTGTGCCGTTAGAAATAAAACCTTTAGAATCATTTATATTAAAACTTCAATAATATTTCAGGATGAAAAAAATTATATTCTTATGTACGTTATATGCTTTTTTAAGCTGCAAGAAAAACGCATCTATTTATAAATCATCAAAAGAAACGAACAAAAAAGAGTTTGTTTGGAAGGGAGCAAATATATATTTTTTGTTAACAGATCGATTTAATAATGGAGATAAAGACAATGACATCAATTTTAATAGAACGAAAGAAGCTGGTGTTTTACGCGGATTTAAGGGTGGTGATTTTGAGGGAATCACTCAAAAAATAAAAGATGGTTATTTTACAGATTTAGGCATTAATGCTATTTGGATGACACCAGTTGTAGAGCAAATTCATGGAGATACAGATGAAGGTACTGGTGTTTCTTATGGTTATCATGGGTATTGGACAAAAGATTGGACAAAAATTGATCCGAATTTTGGAACAAAAGAAGACTTGAAAGAGCTAGTGGAAGTTGCGCATAAAAACGGAATTAGAGTTTTATTGGACGCTGTGATAAATCATACAGGACCTGTAACAGAAAAAGA
Source organism: Polaribacter sp. (assembly GCA_034110665.1). Lineage (GTDB taxonomy): Bacteria > Bacteroidota > Bacteroidia > Flavobacteriales > Flavobacteriaceae > Polaribacter. The sequence goes on along the minus strand of JAWUYT010000086.1, from coordinate 23,709 downwards.
TTCAGTTTGGCCAAGTGATTGGGTAAGAACGAATCCGAAATGTAGTTATAAAAGTTACGAATCTACTGTAAAGTGCACGTTAGTAGAAAATTTGCCAGATATTAAAACAGAGAGCAATGAAGCCGTTGAATTACCGGCACAATTAGTTGAAAAATGGAAGTCTGAAGGTCGGTATGAGCAAGAAATGGGGGAGTTAGATGATTTTTTTGCAAAAACAGGTCATCCAAAAGCACCACGTTTTTACATCATGAAATGGTTAACAGATTATATTACGGAATTCGGAATTGACGGTTACAGAGTGGATACAGTAAAACATGCAGAAGAATTTGTTTGGCAAGAATTCAAAACAACCTGTGATACCGCTTTTGCTGAATACAAGCAGAATAATCCAGAGAGGGTATTGGATAATAACGATTTCTATCTGGTTGGTGAAGTGTATAATTACGCAATTTCACACGGAAAATCTTTTGATTTTGGTGATAAAAAAGTTAATTATTTTGATCAGGCATTTAAGAGTTTAATAAATTTTGAAATAAAATGGGATGCAAAGCAAATGTCAGAAAAGGATATTTTTCAGAAATACGACTCTATTTTACAAAATGAATTAAAAGACTATGGAATTTTAAATTACATGACCTCTCATGATGACGGAGCTCCGTTTGATAAAAACAGAAAATTACCCTTGAAAACAGCAACGATTTTGCTATTAACTTCGGGAACTTCACAAGTATATTATGGAGACGAGTCTGCAAGAGATTTAACTATTAAGGAAGCAATTGGCGATGCAACTTTGCGTTCTTTTATGAATTGGGATGATATTGAAGAGGATAATGATACAAAGAAAATTTTAAATCATTGGCAAAAACTAGGTCATTTTCGAGCAAATCACATGTCTATTGGCGCAGGAAAGCATGAATTAATTTCTGAAGAATCTGGCTTGGTTTTTTCAAGAGTTAGAAATAATGATAAAGTAGTTGTTGGAATTAATTTACCTAAAGGAAAAAAAGTGATAAACGTTTCTTCTGTTTTTAAAAATGAAGATTTAATCTATGATTTTTATTCGAATACAAGTACTAAAGTGTTAGCTGGAAAAGTAGCTATAAATTCAGAATATGATATCGTTTTATTAGAAAAAAAATAAAACTTAATTTTTCCCTATTTTATTATATTCATTAATGAAAAGATATGCCCATATAATTACGCATAATCCTACAAAAACAGAAAAATAAATTACGATGTCATTTGCGCTCATTACGAATAAGTTTGAGGTAAATACTAAGTCCTAATAAAGTTGGTGCCCATAAACCAATAAAAATCCCGTGCAATTCATCACCTGTTAAAAAAAGGTATTCCGAAATAAGAATAATCATGAAGCACAAGACTAAAATAAAAACATTGGTAATCCCAAATTTTTTAATTAAATTCATGTAGTTGTTAAATATTTGGTAAAGTTAATCAAAATTTCTCACGAAATTAAATGGTTTAAAATCTTATTTATTAAGCCTTTATTCTTTATTTGTATGGTTCCGCCTTTATAATTTAGCAATACACAAGTTTTGTAATTTGTTAGTTGTAAGTAATTTGCTTAATATTGAAAACCAAACATTCAGTTATATGAGATTTAATTACTTAAGAAACCTTTTTATTTTCATTTTATATTTTTTTGTTTTCGGCCTTTTTTCTCAAGAAATCCCTCCAATTAATATCTTCTCTGCTGAAGATTATGGAGCTGAAAATCAAAATTGGGCCATTTCACAAGATTCAAATAAGGTCATCTATGTTGCAAATAACAAAGGTCTATTAGAATTTAATGGTGCAAATTGGCATTTATATCCAACACCTAACGAAACCATCATGCGTTCTGTTAAATACCTAAACGATAAAATTTACACTGGTTTTTACATGGATTTTGGTTTTTGGTCAAAAAATGATTTTGGTCTTTTAGACTATACCTCGATTGTAAAACAAAATAATATAGAAATGTTCGAAGACGAGCAGATCTGGGAAATATTGGAGTTAGATGGTTGGATACTTTTTAAATCTTTACAAAGAATTTATCTCTACAATTTAGAGACTAAATCTTTTAAAATAATTGAAGCTTCAAAAGATATTACAAAATTATCAAAAGTTGAAAATATTATATATTTTCAAGAATTAGGGAAAGGAGTTTTTATGATAGAAAACGGAATACCTAAATTAATTTCAAATGATAAAATATTCAAAGAAAATAAAATTGTAGAAATTTTTTTGAAAGATGAAAAATTATTTTTTATTACGCAAAAAAAGGGTTTTTTCTTTTTGCAAGATAATAAACTTATTAAATGGTCTATTGTTGCAGATAAATTTTTGTCGAATAAAACAATATACAGTGCTAAACAGCTAAAAAACAAAGAGATTGTTTTAGGAACAATTTCTAATGGATTTATTAATTTAAATAATAAAGGAGCCCTTAATTATCAAATAACTCAAGAGTTAGGTTTGACTGATAATACTGTTTTAGCTATTTTTGAAGATATTGACAATCATATATGGCTTGGGTTGGATAACGGAATTAATAGTCTAAACCTTAAATCTCCGTTTAAATTATTTGTTAAAAAGACCAATTTTTGGGGCACAATTTACGCATCTCTTATTCATAATGGTAATTTATATATAGGCACGAATCAAGGTTTATATTACAAGAGAAAAAATTCTGAGGATGCTTTTAAATTTGTTAAGAATACCGAGGGGCAAGTCTGGAATTTACAAGAAATTAATAAAACGTTTTTCTGCAGTCACGATTCTGGAACTTTTATAATTAATGATAATATTGCAGAATTAATTGAAGGAGTAGATGGAACATGGGGCGTTGAAAAAATAAATGATAACACCATAATTCAGGGAAATTATGATGGTTTATATATTTTAGAAAAAAATGGGCAATCTTGGAAATTGAGAAATAAGATAAAGGGTTTTTCTAATTCTAGTAAGTTTTTTATTCTTAAAGATAGTAATAAAGTTTTTGTGAATCACGAGTATAAAGGCGTTTTTAAATTAGAAATAGATAAATCTTTTAAGAACGTCACAAAAATTATTAAAGATGTATCTGTAGAAAAAGGGGTTCATTCAAGTTTAGTAAAGTATAAAAAGGATATTTTTTATTCCTGTAAGACAGGTGTGTATAAGTATATTAATGAAACTGATAATTTTGAATTAGATAGTATCTATAGTGGGTTAATACCAAAAGATAAATTTCTTTCTGCCAAATTACTGTATGATAGTTATGGTAATAAATTGTGGTCATTTACAAAAGATGATATTCGTTATTTTGCTCCAGGTAAATTAAGTGCTAAACCAGATTTAGAAATTATACCAATAAAAGGAAGTATATACAAAGGTGCATCGGGTTATGAAAACATAATTCACATAGAAGATAAAAAGTATTTGATAGGGACTTCTGATGGTTATTTAATTATCGATTTAAACACTATCAGAGAGCCTAAGGATTTTTATGTAAAGCTCAATGAAATTTTTTATCATAAAATTGATGGTTTACAAAATAGAGTCAGTTTGTTAAAAAAAGGGCTATTTACAATAGCTAAAAATAATTTAGGTTTTGTCTACAGTGTATCAAATTACAATAAAACCTCTTCTATCAAATATCAATACAGGTTAGATGGTTTTAATGAGAAATGGAGCAAGCTATCTAAAAATAATTCTTTTTTGTTTAAGAACTTACCCTCTGGTGAATATACGTTTAAAGTAAGAGCGTCAATTGATAATAAATTAAGTGAAAATGTTGAAGAATATGTTTTTGAAATATTTAAACCCTGGTATTTGTCAAATACATTAATTTTTATTTATGTAGTTTTATTTGTCATAGTGTTTTTCATTTTACACATTATAACAAAAACTTATTATAAAAGACAAAAAGAAAATTTATTAGAAAAAACGCAAAGAGAAATAGAATTAAAAGAACTCGAGAGTTCTCAAAAAATCATAAAATTAAATAATGATAAATTAAGAAGTGATATTGAAAGTAAAAATAGAGAGTTAGCTACTTCAACCATGAGTATTATTAAGAAAAATGAATTTTTAAATTCAATTAAAACAGAACTTATTTCTAAAGGGAAAGATGGCGTAGATAAAGTTGTTAAGATAATTGATCAAAATTTAAACAATACAGATGATTGGAAGTTGTTTCAAGAAGCATTTAATAATGCAGATAAAAACTTTCTTAAAAAGATAAAATCAAAGCATCCAGAGTTAACTCCAAATGATTTAAGGTTATGCGCATACCTTCGGTTAAATCTATCTTCAAAAGAGATAGCACCTCTTTTAAATATCTCTCCTAGAAGTGTAGAAGTAAAAAGATACAGACTTCGAAAAAAAATGAATTTACCTCATGACGCCAATTTAACAAATTACATTTTAGAAATTTAACCCTTTAAATTGTTAAATTAAACTATACATGAACACAACATTTCTTTTTTGTTAAATTTATGTTACTTTTTTTTAATGTGTAAATATTTTTGTTTTATGAGGGTTTGTAACGTTTTCTACTTATTTTTTATTGTGTATGTTTTTTGTTCAGTTTTTTTTTGCGGTTTTAACAAATTATTACCCTTATTTTTGTTACAAATATAAATTAAAACTTTTTTTATGAGAAAAAAAATTATGTTGCTACTCTTTGCATTAGTGTCAGTTTTCGCAAGTGCTCAAACTGTTAATGTGAAAGGAGTTGTCAAAGATGGTGGCTCTGGAGATTTATTACCTGGGGTGAGTATAACAATTAAAGGTACAATTAGAGGAACAGAAACCGATTTTGATGGTTTATTCAATTTAACAAAAGTGCAGAAAGGTGCGGTTTTAGTTTTTAATTATTTAGGATACAAACAAAAAGAAGTTACTGTAGATAAAGAAATAGTGAATATTTTTTTAGAACAATCTGCGGAGGCTTTAGATGAAATTGTTGTTATTGGTTATGGAACCCAAAGGAAAAAAGAAGTTACTGGAGCGGTTTCTGTGGTATCTAGCCAGGCAATAGATGATTTAAAACCGACAAGGATAGATCAAGCCTTACAAGGTCAAGTTGCTGGTGTAAATATTACCTCAAGTTCTGGTTCTCCTGGAGCGGGTTTAAATATTCAGATAAGGGGTGTGTCAACAAATGGAGATGGTAGACCATTAATCTTGTTAGATGGCAACGTTATTGAAGATTTAAGCGTTGTGAACCCCAATGATGTTGAATCTATGAACATTTTAAAGGATGCAACTGCTGGTATATATGGAGTGCGTGGGGCAAACGGAGTTATTTTGATAACAACTAAAGGAGGTAGAAGAAATACTGAATTAAAGTCTAGTTTAAACATGACCTACGGCTTTCAGCAAACTACACGGAAAATTCCACTTTTAAATGGTATTGAATATGCCCTTTTAGCGAATGAAGCTTTTGCAGCGAATGGGGAAGCGTTACCGTTTTCTAATGTAAGTGGTTTGGGTCAAGGTACAAATTGGCAAGATGAGGTTTTTGAAACTGCACCAATATATAGTATAGATTATTCGGGAAGTAAAGGAACAGAGAAATCATCTTTAGCTTTCGGAATTTCCGTGTTAGATCAAGACGGTATCGTGGGTGGTACTAAATCTAACTTTAATAGAGTTACAGCTAGAGTTAATTTTAGTACACAATTATTAGATAATTTAAAGTTTACATCTTCTACAATTTACACAAATACTAATAAGAAAAATTTAGTTGAAAACGCATTGGGTTCAGTATTGTTTAATGCCTTGAACATGCCAGCAACTACAAGTGTTTTTGACAGTGAAGGAGATTATTCTACTCCACCATCAATAGGTACAGGTATTGAAGTAGCAAATCCTTTAGCGCAAGTAGAGAACGCTCAAAATAGAACTTGGGTGAACAAAATCGCAGGAAGTTACGGTTTAAATTATAAATTTTTAGAGTACTTTACAGCAGAAACAAGAATTCAATTTAATTACGCTGTTGTTAATTCTGATAGTTTTGCGCCAGAGTTTATTTATGGTCCTTCAAATGTTTTTAATATTTTCGAAAGCACTTTTTCTGAATATAAAGGAACAAATCAAGATTATACTTTTGATGCTTTTGTAAACTATGAGCGTGTTTTAAATGATGTTCATGATGTAAAAGTAATGCTTGGTACTTCTGTGTTTAAAACGCAAGGAAACTTATTAACAAGTAGAACTAGCTTTGCAGATGGCACCAACATTAACGATGTTATTAATAACGGACTTGCATTAAATGGAGATTTTTTAGAAATTTTTAGAGGTAGAAATAATGGTTTAAACTTAACATATGATGATCGTTTATTATCTTACTTCGGAAGGTTTCAATATAGTTATGATAGCAAGTATCTTTTTTCTGCGGTAGTTAGAAGAGATGGCTCTTCAAAGTTTGGACCCGAAAATAAATTTGGGTTTTTTCCAACAGCATCACTTGGTTGGGTAGCTTCTGAAGAAGCTTTTTTAGAAGACTCTGAAGTGTTAAACTTCTTAAAGTTTAGAGCTAGTTATGGTATTTTAGGGAACGATAGAATCCCAGGGTTTGGATTTGTTTCTTTATTAGATGGAGAAGGAGCTTATGTTTTTGGAAACGAAATTGTTCAAGGAAATGCAGCTTTTGGTAGAATTTCTAACCCAGAAATTAGATGGGAAAAGCAAATACCTTTAAACATTGGTGCAGATATAGAATTGTTTAATAAAGTAAATATTACGGTAGATTACTTTAATAAAAAGACAGAAGATTTATTAGTACAACCACAAGCGTCAGGATTGTTAGGTGTTTCCGCTCCTGGATCTGGTTCACCATTAGTGAACGCAGGTACTGTAGAGAATAAAGGTTTTGAATTTTCTATTGGCTACAAAGAACAAATTTCTAATGATTTAAGATATAGTGTGAATTATAATTTTACAACCCTAGAGAACAATGTTTTATTTGTAGGAAACTCTACAGGTGTTTTACAAGGAGGTTCTTTTGGTGTTGGTCAAGAGCCACCATCGAGAATGGAAGCTGGTTTTCCAATCGGTTATTTTTATGGATATCAAACAGATGGAATTTTGCAAACACAAGCAGAAGTTAATGCACATGCATCGCAATTAAATGCAGCTCCTGGTGATTTGAAATTTGTAGATAATAATGGAGATGGAGTAATTGATGGTGATGATAGAACGTATATTGGTGACCCAATAGCAGATTTTACGATGGGATTAAATTTCTCTGTTAACTATAAAAACTTCGACTTTAATGCATATGCTTTCGCATCTATAGGAAACGAGTTGGTAAGAAACTATGAGAGAAATTTACCATTAACAAACAGACCATCTTATTTTTTAGATAGATGGACGGGACCAGGTACAAGTGATTCGTTTCCAAGAGTAACAACAGGTGCAAACGGAAATGCATTGTTTTCAGATTTCTTTGTAGAAGATGGCTCCTTTGTTAGATTGCAAAATGTACAAATAGGATACACTTTAAATAGTGATAAATTAATGAGACCTGGATTTGACAAAGTAAGATTTTATATTACTGGAAGTAATTTATTAACACTTACAAAATATAGAGGTTTTGACCCTACAACTTCAAATGGAAACGCAATTGGAGCAGGTATTGACCAAGGGTTTTATCCAAATCCAAAAACATTTTTATTTGGAATCAATGTTAATTTTTAAACAAAAGAATATGAAAAAAATAAACATAAATAAAATAGTAGCAATTATAATTATTGCACTTGGAGGTTTCTCCTGTAGTGATGATTTTGTAGATGTAAAATCAAACGCAAAAAATTCTGAAGACTTTTTTAAAACAGAGCAGGATTATCAAGATGCACTTGTAGGTGCTTATGATTTGTTGCAATCTACGTATTTAAATGTCATGTTAGGTGAAATTGCATCCGACAATACCCTAGCTGGTGGTGAGAGCGCTACAGACGTTGTTGGTATACAGGAAGTAGATGATATGATACATACGCCATTAAATGCTCAATTAAGAGATATTTGGGGATGGATGTTTTCTGGTGTAAACAGAGCTAACTATATCATGGAATTTAAAGATAATTTAGATTTCGAAGGTAAAGAACAGGTATTAGCACAAGCAAGATTTTTGAGAGCTTATTATTATTTTGAGCTTGTAAAATGGTTTGGCGATGTGCCTTTAATCGTAGATAAGCGAATACTCTTTGGAGAGCAATTTGTTATAGAGAGATCTCCGAAATCAGATATATACGCTCAAATTGAAGCGGATTTAATATATGCAGCAGATAATCTTCCTTATATTCAGAGCGAAGCTGGTAGAGTTACCAAAGGTGCTGCACAAGCATTATTAGGAAAAGCTTATTTATATCAAGAGAAATTTGGTGAAGCTGCAAATGTTTTAGATAACCTTATTTTAAATGGTCCTCATAATTTAGTCGCTGACTATAACACTATTTTCGAAGCAGCAGGAGAGAATAATATCGAATCTGTTTTTGAGGTACAGTATTCAGAGTCAGAAGGTGCTGGCTTTGGTTGTTTACAATGTAGTGAAGGAAACGTAGCCGTTGGTTTTAGTGGAATAAGAAATTATGCAGCAACTCCAGGATCTGCAGGAGATATTTTTTCTTCAGGTTTTAGTTTTAATGTACCTGTTAAAGATGCATTTGATGCTTTTCAACCAGAAGACTTAAGAAGAGATGTTGCTATTTTAGATATTGATGCTTGGGCAGCTAGCACAGGAGCAACTTTTGGAGTTGGTTTTGAGCATACTGGTTATTTTAATAGAAAATATATACCTAGAGTTAGAGCGATAAATGCACAGGGTGATAGAAACTTAACAAACCCTAACAACTACAGAGCAATCCGTTTTGCAGATGTTTTATTGATGGCTGCAGAAGCATTTAATAGAAGTTCTTCTTCGAACGATGCAAAAGCGCAAGAATATTTGAATAGAGTAAGAGCAAGAGCTTTTGGTAATACTTTAAATAATATTACGGCTACTGGAGCAACTTTAACAGAAAATATTCTTTCAGAAAGAAGGTTAGAGCTGGTTGGTGAAGGGCATCGATTTTTTGATCTTGTAAGAACTGGCAAAGCAGCGCAAGCAATTAATGGTTTTGTTGCAGGTAAACATGAAATATTTCCTATTCCCGAAATAGAAATTCAGTTAGCGGGTGATCGTTGGGAACAAAATCCAAATTACTAAAAAATAATGATAATGAAAAAAATTAAAAACATATTTAAAATTTCTATCATACTGTTGTTAATAATAACAGCTTGTACAGATGACATAAGAGACACCTCTTTTGCGGGTAACATGGCGCTGCCATCAGAAGTAGCAGCAACTTATCAAATAACACAAGATAATACGGGTGCAGTAACTATAACGCCAAGTGCGAATGGTGCTGTCAGTTTTAATATTTATTTTGGTGATGCTACAGCAGACCCAGCAAAAATTAGTCAAGGAGAAAGTGTAGATCATATCTATGTAGAAGGAACTTATGAAGTCAAAGTGGAAGCTTTAAATTTAAGTGGAGATACTGTTGAAATGCTTCAACAGTTGGTAGTTTCTTTTCAAGCACCTCAAAATTTGGTCGTTGTTATAGAAAATGATGCTGCTATTTCAAAGCAAGTAAATATTACTGCAAATGCAGATTTCGCTGCGATGTTCGAATTCGATTCCGGCGAAACTGATGCAACAGAACCTATTATAACTGGTAATATTGGTGAGACTATTTCTTATCAATACCTAGCTTCAGGGATCTATTCAGTAAAAGTAAGTGCAAAAGGTGGTGCAATTGCAACCACAGAATATGCAGTAGATTTTGAAGTTACAGAAATTTTAGCGCCTATTTCATCTGCATCTACGCCACCAACAAGAGATGTAAATGATGTTATTTCTATTTTTAGTGACTCTTATGCAGATGTAGCTGGTACAGATTTTTATCCTAATTGGGGGCAATCAACACTTTATACTTTATTTGATCTAAATGGTAATGGAATGTTACAATATAACAACCTTAATTACCAAGGTATAGACATTGGTGCAGAGGTAGATGCTTCATCTATGGAGTTTCTTCGTATTGACATTTGGACACCAGATGCAACAACTATCGATATTTATCCATTGCCAAATGGAGTTGCTGCAGCAGATGAAAAATTTGTAACAAAAACATTAATAGCAAACGAATGGAATAGTTTTGATATTCCTATGTCAGATTTTACGGATCAAGGCTTACCTATAAATAATTTAAAACAATTTAAATTTGTGGGTGCAGGTAGTATTTTTATAGATAATTTTTACTTTTATAAATTAAGTTCAGCATCAACTTTTAATGATGGATTGTTATCAAATGGTGACTTTCAGAGTGGAAGCGATTCTTGGCTTGTTGGGACTGATGACAGTTCTTCTGCTCCAGTAGCTACAGATAGTGGTAATACTTATTACTCCGTAAATGTTGCTGCAGCAGGAAATCCTTGGGAAGTGAATACGAGTCAAAAAGTTGAAATTATTCAAGGAAATACGTATACGTTAACTTTCGATGCATGGTCAGATGGAAGTAGATCAATAATCGCAGGAATAGGTTTGAGTGCAGATCCATGGTCTAGCAGTACAGAAACTATAGACATATCAGCAACAAGAGCTACTTATACGCTCATACTATCTTCTGCAGACTTTGGTGCTTCGGATGCTCGTGTTATTTTCGATTTAGGAGCAGATTCAGGTGAAGTAAACATAGATAATGTATCCTTATTTTTAGGGAACGGTAATTTACTAGGAAATGGAAATTTCGAAAATGCTAGTAATTCTTGGATTGTTGGAACAAATGATAGTGCGCCTGCACCTGTAATAACAACGAATGGTAATTCTCATTATTTTGTTAATGTAGGGGCTGCAGGTAACCCTTGGGAGGTAAACCTTAGTCAAAAAGTTGAAATTATTGAGGATAAGGTTTATACCTTAACTTTTGATGCTTGGTCAGATATAGATAGACCCATAATTGCGGGAATTGGTTTAAGTGCAGATCCATGGTCAAGTGATACAGAAACTGTAGATATAACATCATCTAGATCAACGTATACGCTTACATTAAGTTCAGCAGGTTTTTCAGCACCAGATGCGAGAGTTATATTCGATTTAGGAGCCGCCGTTGGCAATGTTAATATAGATAACGTTTCCTTATCAATTAATTAAGGATAAAATATTATTTATAAAACAAGCAATTTTATTAAAAATATTAAAAATATAAAAAATGAAAAATATAAAAAATATTTATCTATTTCTATTTTTGTTAACAGTAGCTTTTTACGGTTGTCAAGAAAATGATTATACTTTCGGAGAAATAATTGCTCCGTCAAATATTCAAATTACAGCGGATATTGTGGGTGCAGATAATGCAAATCCTAATGGAGATGGAACTGGGGTTGTTAACTTTATGGCAACTGCAGATAATACAGTTTCTTATAAGTATGTGTTTAACGGTGTGGAAACCGTAGCACTTTCTGGAGAAGCTTCAATAAGTTTCAGTTCATTAGGTTTAAATAGCTATACAGTAACTGTAGTTGCTTCTGGTACCGCTGGTATTTCTTCTACAAAATCAATTCAAGTAGATGTTTTATCAACGTATTCACCACCGATCGAATTAATATCTAAATTGTATGGATATGATATCGGAAATCCAGATGCTTTAACAACAAGGACTTGGAAAGTGCAATCAGCAAAACCAGGTCATTTTGGATTAGGTCCAATAGGTGGATCAACACCAACAGAATGGTACAGTGCAGGCGTGGAAGAAAAATCTAATGTAGGAATGTATGATGATCGTTTTGTGTTTAGTTCAGATGGTAGTTTTACGCATATCACAAATGGAAATATTTTTGGTAGAGATCCTCATATTGTAAACGATCTAGGTCCAAATACGGCAGGAAGTGCAAATGGTGCTGATATAGAAAACTATGCTTTTGCAGATTACACTGAAAATTATACAATAACTGCTCCAGGAGGAATAGAAACAATCAGTCTATCAGGCAATGCTTTTTTGGGTTATTATACAGGTGGTAATCATAAATATGAAATCTTCCAAAGAGATACACCAAATGAAATAATGATAAGAACTACAGATGCAACACCTGAATTTGATTGGTGGTTTATATTAGTCGTAGAGTAAATATTAAAGTGATATTTAAGAGTGAAAAAAGGATAAACTATTTAGTTTATCCTTTTTTTATTATTAATAAAACTAACTTTTATGTTTCTGTTTTTATAATATTAAAACTATAAATTTAGTTTTGGATAAGGGCTATTAATTAAATCAAACCTACATTTTTTTATTCATTACTTATTATTCAAAAAAAGAAAATAACCTAGCATATTTCACTAAATTAAGGTTAGCTTTTACAATACAATACCACAACATTTTTCTTATTGAAATAAAAATAAAAGTATTTTTATTTATCTAATTCCTTTGCTGTCAATTGTCTTGAAGCTTTCTTGCAGTGTATTAGTTTTGTTGAGGTTGTTTTTGACGCTTTCATAAAATAAATACTTTAGATTTATGAAAATATAAAACTTCAAATAATTCCATCTATTTTGCTTCTTTGTAATACCAATTTTAAAGCACAATCTTAATTATAAAAAAAAAATTATGAAGAATATTTTTTTAAGATTGTTACTGTTTTTGATCAGTGCGACTTTGTTTGCTAAAAAAACAGATAAAGTATCTGGCTTGAAAAATGAACGAGAAATGAAGCTTATTGTTTATGGAATGCCATTTATGGTGAATGGTATGAATTTGGATTGTATCCCAGTCGGCACTAACACTGTAAATGCAAATTTTTGGAAAAAGCCTGATGACATTATTCAAGCTGCACTTGATACAGAAATGTCTTTTTTTAAAAATATGGGAGTTAATTCTATAGGCCAATATACTGGGGTTCCTGCAAAGTGGATTAGATATATTCATGAGAATTACGATATTTACACGGTGTTAAATCATTCTTTTGGGCGTTATGGATTTACACTAGACGGTGTTTGGTTAACAGTTGGGAAGTATGGTGAGGAAAGGACTCAAAAATTTTTATTAAAAGAAATCGAAAATTTAGCAAAAGAATACAAAGATACACCTGGTATTTTACTATATCTTTTAGGAAACGAGAATAATTATGGTCTTTTTTGGGTTGGTGCAGAAACAGAAGATTTTCTTGACGAAAATCAAAAAATGCAAGTTTGTTATTTGGTAGAGAACTGGAAAGAGATTTATCAGAATGCAGCTGGTTTAGGAAAAGTTCAAAACGCTAATGGTGGTTTTACTTTTAAATTTTTAGATTGGTGGTGGAAAGTGGGGTTCGATGATAGAATAGTTGCCGATTCACATCAAACGGAGTCTACATTGAATGCTGGGCGTTATTTAATAGATCAAGGATTTCCTGGAGCAAATAATATGAATAAAGAAGGTTTTAGCCTCTGTGTAAAAGGCCAGACAAATGCAAGGAGTTTTTATACTCTTTATCCAAGAGCAGCTAACTATGCGTTAAAACAAGCCCATAGTTTATACCCATTTGGGGAGGATATTGATGCAACTTGTGCTTATTTTATTGTGGATAGTGTGAGTCCAAGTTTAGGATCGTTTGCAAGAAAGCTTCTTTCAGGTTTTGAATCGGTTAATCCTAGTGCTATAGATGCGGACGTTAAGCAGGCCAATGTTTTTGGAGTTGTTACTCCAAACACTGAATATGAAATTTCGTTCGATGCAAGTGAATCACCGCTTACTGGTGGGGTGTTTTTTGTAGAATTTTTTCCTGAGTTATCTGGCGGAGGTGTTTCTAAAGCTGAAATTGTTACTGGAGGCCCACATCCTTTAACCCCTGGCTGGACTACTTTCGCTTATAAAGTTACAAGTGGTAACGATGTCAGTGGTGGTATTACTTTGCAAATGAAGTCTTCTTGGGGATCTGTTGGTGGTTGTTTAGTTGATGTAAATATTGATAATGTTTCTATTCAACTTGCAAATTAATCGATGATAGAGTGTGTAGTTTCAATTAATAAAAAATAATTGTAGTTTAAATATTAATCAAATTAAATATTAGTGATTGATTTTATTAAAATCACACAATTACCCTATTTTTGCTAGTTTATGAGTAAAAAAAATAATAACAAGTCAATTAATAAAATTTAATGAATAATACCGATAATTTAATAGATAAAAATCCTTCTAAATCTAATAATAAGATAACTGGAGAGTTAGTAAATTACCAAAACGAATCTTATTACAAAATTTCAAATAGTCATGCAATGCGTCCATTTTTTATGAGCATTGTATCAGACTCAAATCATTGGATGTTTTTATCAAGTAATGGAGGGTTAACCGCCGGAAGAAAAAATGCTGATTTTTCAATATTTCCTTATTATACCGATGACAAAATAACCGAATTGGCAGAAACCACTGGTTGTAAATCTATTTTTAGAATTCAAAAAAACGGAAAAAATTATCTTTGGGAACCTTTTTCAGAAAGGCAAGCCGGCCTTTTTACTATCAAACGAAATTTATACAAGAATATTTACGGTAATAAAATTGTTTTTGAAGAAATTAATGAAGATTTAAATCTAACTTTTAAATATCAATGGAATTCAAGTGACGAATTTGGTTTTGTAAGAAAAGCAACCTTGATTAATAATTCAGAAAAAGATTTAGGAATATCTATTTTAGACGGGTTACAAAATATTTTGCCTTATGGTGTTGGTTCAGATATACAAGGTATTAGAAGTAATTTAGTAGATGCTTATAAAAAATGTGAATTAGAAACAGATTCTGGTTTAGGAATTTATGCATTAAGTGCCATTATTGTTGACAAAGCAGAGCCAAGTGAAGCTTTAAAAGCAAATTCAGTTTGGTCTTTAGGTTTGGATAATCCTACTTATTTGCTGTCCGCTTTGCAATTAAACGATTTTAGGAGAGGTCTAGAATTGAAACAAGAGGTAGATATAAAAGCAGAAAAAGGTGCATACTTTGTAAATGCTACTATTAATTTAGCTTCTAGTCAAGAAAAAAATTGGATTCAAGTTGCCAATGTAAACCAAACAGTTTCTGACATTACCCGTATTTCAGAAATGATCAAAAGAAATGATCATTTAGAAGATACTTTAAGTAAGAGTGTAGAACAGGGTACTAAAAAATTAATTGATTTAGTAGCATCTTCAGATGGTTTACAATTATCAAATGATGAATTAATTAACACAAGACATTTTTCAAATACACTTTTCAATATTATGAGAGGTGGTATTTTTGATGACAATTATACCATAGGAAAAGAAGATTTTATCACCTATTTATCAAAAGCAAATAAAAAATTATTTTTAAATATTAAGGCACCTTTACAGAATTTACCTAATGAGTTTACATTGGAGTTTATTAAAGATTTAGCCGATAAAGACGCCGATAAAGACTTTAAAAGATTATGTTTAGAGTATTTACCATTAAAATTTAGTAGAAGACATGGAGATCCAAGTAGACCTTGGAACAAGTTTTCTATCAACACAAAAAGTGAAGTTGATGGTTCTAAAATATTAGATTATGAAGGGAATTGGAGAGATATTTTTCAAAATTGGGAAACTCTAGCACATTCGTATCCTCAATTTATTGAGAGCATGATTCATAAGTTTTTGAACGCAACAACTTTTGAAGGTTACAACCCCTATAGAGTAACCAAAGATGGTTTCGATTGGGAAATTATAGAGGAACATGATCCTTGGTCTTATATTGGCTATTGGGGGGATCATCAGATTATTTATTTATTAAAGTTTTTAGAGTTTATAGAAAAGCATTATCCATCTAAATTAGCGGAGTTATTTAATGACGATATTTTTGTGTATGCAAATGTGCCTTATAAGATAAAACCGTATTCAGATATTTTAAAGAATTCTAAAGATACCATCGATTTTGATCATCAATTAAACGCTAAAATAGATGAAAGAAGAGCAAAGATTGGTGCTGATGGTTCTTTATTAACAGATAAAAATGATAATGTTTATAAAGTAAATCTTATTGAAAAATTATTAGTGACTGTTTTGGCAAAAGTATCCAACTTTATTCCAGAAGGCGGAATTTGGTTAAACACCCAGCGTCCGGAATGGAATGATGCCAATAACGCACTCGTAGGTAATGGAGTTTCTATGGTAACGCTGTATTACTTAAGGCGCTTTATCAATTTCTTTGAAGGAATTGTAGAGAACTCTGAGATCAATGATATTGAAATTTCTGATGAAGTTGCCTCTTTATTTAAGGATATCTTAAAAACACTAGACCAAAATGCTACGATTTTATCTAAAAAAGTATCAGATAAAGATAGAAAAACTGTCTTAGACGGCTTAGGGAATCCTTCAAGTGACTACAGAGAATTTATTTATGAAAACGGATTTTCAACAAATAAAACTGCTGTTACCAAATCTTCTTTATTACACTTTTTTGCCATCACTAAAAATTATTTAGATCATAGTATTAGAGCAAACAAGCGATCTGATAATATGTATCATGCCTATAATTTAATGACGATAGAGAATAAGGATGAAGTTTCTATTTCATATTTATCAGAAATGTTAGAAGGGCAAGTTTCAGTGCTAAGTTCGGGTTATCTAACAGCTCAGCAAGCCTTAGAATTATTAGACGGTTTAAAAGCTTCTGCTTTATTCAGACCTGACCAATACAGCTATATTTTATATCCAAATAAAAATTTACCAAGATTTACAGATAAAAATAATATCCCCTCAGATAAAGTGGAGAAATCTGAATTATTACAAAAATTGGTTGAAAATGGAAATAGAACTATCGTAGAAAAAGATGTTTTAGGAAATTATCATTTTAATGGGAATTTCAATAACGCAGACAGTGTTAAGGCAGCTTTGCATAATCTTAAAGAGGAATATCAATCTTTAGTATCAAAAGAATCAGACGCAGTTTTAGCTATTTTCGAAGAAATTTTTGATCATAAATCTTTTACAGGTCGTTCAGGAACTTTCTTTGGTTATGAAGGTTTAGGTTCTATTTATTGGCACATGGTTTCTAAACTGTTATTAGCAGTGCAAGAAAACTGTTTGTCAGCCATAAACTCTAACGAAAGTGAAGTTGTTATCGGTAAATTATTAGACCATTACTACGAAATATCTGCTGGAGTTGGTTTGCATAAATCACCTGAATTGTATGGTGCTTTTCCAACAGACGCTTACTCTCATACACCAGCTACAAAAGGTGCACAACAGCCAGGAATGACAGGACAAGTTAAAGAAGATTTGTTAACTAGATTTGGCGAATTAGGTGTTTTTGTTGAGGACGGTAAAGTTGTTTTTAAACCTCGTTTGTTAAAAGCTTCAGAGTTTTTAGACACACCAAAAGTTTTTGGATACATCAACATTAATAGTGAGAAACAACAATTAAATATTGATAAAGGTCAATTGTGTTATACATATTGCCAAGTTCCAATTATTTACAATTTATCTAATGAAGAGAAAGTTGAAGTAGTTTTCAATGATGATTCAATTATAATATTTAACGTGTTAGTTTTAGATTCAGCAATAAGTGCAAAAATGTTTGATAGAAGTAATGAAATTAATCATATAAAAGTTTCAATTATAAAATAAAATTAATGAAAAACAACTTTAGCAAATATATAGTTTGTTGCTTTTTGTTAATTGTATTTTCCTGCAAAGAAGAAATGAAAGTAAGTAAAGAGGTTCAAATAGAACAGAAGGTAGATTCTCTTTTAAAGTTAATGACTTTAAAAGAGAAAATTGGACAAATGTCTCAAATAAGACATTTTGAAGAATCTGCAGACGAACACATTACTGAAAAATTTATAGGCTCTATAATTCATACAGAAGGACTTTCACCAGGAATAACCGCTTTAGATTGGCAAAAAAGATTTACAGAACTGCAAAAGAAAGCACTTTCTTCAAGATTGGGTATTCCTTTATTGTTTGCTGTAGACGCTGTACATGGTCAAAATACTTTTGAAGGGGCTACTATTTTTACGCACAATATTGGTTTAGGGGCTACTCAAAATGAAGCATTGGTTGAAAAAATTGCAGCGATTACAGCGTTAGAAAGTCAAGCAACAGGTTTTAATTGGGTTTTTTCACCTTGTATCGCTATTCCCTTTAATGAAAAGTGGGGAAGAGTTTATGAGGCATTTTCAGAAAGCACAGAGCTCACAGAAAAATTAACGAAGGCTTCGGTTAAAGGACATCAAGGTATTTTATCTGATGCACATACCGTAATGGCAACAGCGAAACATTTTATTGGTGATGGGGCAACAGACTATGGGGTAGAAGGTGGTGAAACATCTTTAAACTCAAAACAAATTCAAAAACGTCTATTAGCACCTTATAAAATTGCTGTTAAAGAAAATATTGGTGCTGTTATGGCCTCTTTTAATACGGTAGCAGGGATTTCAATGCATGCACATAAAACACTAATTACCGATACCTTAAAAGTTGGGATGAACTTTGACGGGATTGTAGTTTCTGATTGGAAAGGATATTCTCGCTTTGGAAAAAACGATATTATCAATGCAGGAATAGATGTTGTAATGGCTGTTGATGGCGATTTAGAAGATTTTCAAGAAGGATTAATAGCTGGAGTTGAAGATAAAACCGTTAAAATTTCTAGAATTGATGATGCTGTAAAAAGAATTTTACGTCAGAAATTTAGACTAGGGCTTTTTGAAAACCCGTTTCCAAAGGCAAGTTTAATTTCAAAAATAGGAATTAAAGAGCACAGAGATATTGCGAGACAAGCTGTAAGAGAATCTTTAGTTTTATTAAAAAATGAAAAGAATGTTTTGCCCTTATCAAAAGAAACAAAGAAAATTGTTGTTGTTGGTGAACATGCAAATTCTTCAGGATTACAATCTGGAGGTTGGACTATTAATTGGCAAGGAACTAAAGAAAATTATAAAGGAGCAACAACGATTTTAGAAGGTATTAAAAACCATTCTAATGGAGAAGTTGTGTATGATAAAGACGGAACACAAAATTATTTTGATGCAGATGTTGCTGTTATCGTTATTGGTGAAATTCCGTATGCAGAGTTTTTTGGAGATATAGATCATGAATCTAATCAGCTAAAATTAACATTGACTGAGGCACATCAAAAATATATTAAAACTTATCAAGAAGAAGGAATAAAAACAGTAGTAGTTTTAGTTTCAGGAAGACCTTTGGTCGTCACAAAACAAATTGAAAAATCAGATGCTTTTATCGCAGCTTGGTTATTGGGTTCAGAAGGCGATGGAGTAGCAGAAGTGCTTTTTGGAGATTTTAATTTTTCTGGAAAACTGCCCCATTCTTGGCCAAAAGGTATTAAAGATTATCAAAGTAAGTATGGACCTAATTTTTGGGATAATACGAAAGAACCACTATTTAAATTTGGTTATGGTTTAAAATATTAGTAGTAGAATTGGCTTAAATTATAAAATATTTAGCAGATTTTATCATAGATAAATAAGACAAAAATGAAAAATAAATTACAAACATTTCTAATTCTTGCACTCTTAATCTCTATGATATCCTGTGTAACAGCAGAAAAAAAAGAAGATAAAGATTTGAAGACAAAGAAAGAATTAACAGCAAAAGAGATTCTAGGAAACCCGAACTATTTGGCTATTTCTTATGGTGGATATAGGGAGAAATCAAGAGAGATGCAGCCCACAATCCCTCAATTAAAGGAAGATTTAAAATTGATGCATGCCATGGGCATTCGAATTGTAAGAACTTATAATGTACAACCGGAATTACCACACGCATCCAATATTTTAGAAGCAATAAGTCAACTAAAAAAAGAAGATTCAAGCTTTGAAATGTATGTAATGCTCGGAGCTTGGATAGATTGTTTGAATGCTTGGACAGAGGTAACACCAGACCATGAAATTGAAAGCGCTCAGAACGAAGGAGAAATAGCGAGAGCTGTTGCTCTAGCAAACAAATATCCAGACATCGTTAAAGTCATTGCAGTAGGCAATGAGGCCATGATTAGATGGGCTACAAGCTATTTTGTAAGACCTAATGTAATTTTAAAATGGGTAAATCACTTACAAGATCTAAAGAAAGATGACAAGCTTTCTAAAGATTTATGGGTTACTTGTTCAGATGATTTTGCTTCATGGGGTGGAGGAGATCCAAGCTACAGGGTGAAAGATTTAGAAGATATTATTAAAGCTGTAGATTATGTTTCTATGCACACGTATGCATATCACAATTCACACTACAATCCTGGGTTTTGGAAAGTACCGGATAATGAGCAAGATTTATCAGATATAGAAAAAATTGATAATTCAATGTTACGTGCTTTAGAATTTGCAAAAAATCAATATAAAGAGGTTTCTGAATATGTGAAAAGTATAGACTCTACAAAACTAATTCATATTGGCGAAACTGGTTGGGCAACTGTTTCTAGCGGATATTATGGAGTAACTGGCTCTAGAGCAACAGATGAATACAAGCAGGGTTTATACTATAAACATTTGCGCGATTGGACAAATAAAGAAGGTATTTCTTGTTTCTATTTTGAAGCTTTTGATGAACAATGGAAAGACGCAGACAATGCCAAAGGTTCTGAAAATCATTTTGGTTTATTTACGTTAAAAGGAGAAGCTAAATACCCAATTTGGAATTTGGTTGATAATGGTGTTTTTAAAGGTTTGGAAAGAAATGGTAATCCAATTATTAAAACGTTTGGCGGTGATAAAGAGGTTTTAATGAAAGATGTTTTATTACCAAATACAGACTATCCAAGATAAAGAAAATTAAATATGAAACAAGTTATTATTGTTATCCTCTTTGCGCTTGCTTTTACTTCTTGTAACAGCCAATTAGAAACTGATATTGTGTCAGTTTCTGGTAGAAAAATAATGGTAAATAAAATACCTTATTTAATTAAAGGAATCTGTTATCATCCAGTACCAAAGGGTAGTGATAAAGTAGATTTTACGAATCTAACGCAAGATTTAACTTTAATCACTGAAGCGGGTATAAACACAATCAGAGTCTATGTTCCAATAGATGATGTGAAAATTTTAGATGAAATAAGGAATGCAGGAATAAAAGTAGTAATTGGTTTCGGATACAATCAAGGAGGTAAAAACGATATTCTTTCAGGTTCATTTATTAAGTACGTAAATACCTTTAAGAATCACAAAGCAATTCTTATGTGGGAATTGGGCAACGAGTATAATTATCATCCGGAATGGTTTGATGGCGATATGAAAAATTGGTACAAAGCCATGAACAATGCAGCAGGTTTAATTCATGAAAATGATACAAATCATCCAACAACAACTGCTCATGGAGAATTACCAGATTCGCTAGCACTCTCTATGAGTCCGAATATAGATGTTTGGGGAATGAATGTATATCGATGGGACAACCCCGAAGGAATTTTTGCTGAATGGAAATCTGTCAGTAAAAAACCGATGTATTTATCTGAAGCTGGTGGAGATAGTTATATGACAATTACAAAAGCTGGTTTTAAAAAAGGATTAAATGAAAAAGCACAAGCTGCTGCCACTTTAAAAATTTTACAAAAAACTTTTGCGAATACAGAGATCAATTCTGGCGTAACACTGTTTTCATTTACTGATGGTTGGTGGAAAGGGGGAAGTAATACGACGCAAGATATTGGTGGTTGGGCGCCAAATAGTTCTGGTGTTCCTTATGATGGAACTCCAAATGAAGAATTTTGGGGAATTGTCGATATCAATAGAAAAAAGAAGGAAGCTTATAAGGTGCTAAAAGAGCAGTATTCAAATGAAAATAAACAAGGTAATTAAAAAGATATCTTATGAAAAAATATACATATAGTATTTATCTTTTTTTAGTTGTAATGATGATGAGCTGCACAAAAAGTAATGAACAATTATCTGTAGAAGTTTATGAAACCTCTGCAAACGGAAATAGTCTAACCAAGTTAAGCGATTTTTCCTCGGATGCAAATCAAGAAGAAATTATCCAAATTAAATTATTACCAGCACAAAAGCGACAAACAATTACAGGTTTTGGAGGTTCTTTTACAGAGTCATCAGCTTATTTATTAAATCAATTAAGTAAGAAAAATAGAGATTCAATTATTGAAGCTTATTTTGGAGAAAGTGGTGCAAAATATTCATTAACGAGAACGCATATGAATTCGTGTGATTTTTCTTTGAGTCAATACTCCTATGCAGCTGTTGAAGGAGATAAAGAATTAAAACATTTTACAATTGAAGAGGACAAGGACGATATAATCCCTTTTATTCAAGACGCAATGAAAGTGTCTAAAGATGGCTTTAAAATCTTGTCTTCACCCTGGACAGCATCCCCTTGGATGAAAGATAACAAAAAATGGGTTGGGGGCAAATTATTGCCAGAATATTACGACACTTGGGCATTATTTTTTTCAAAATATTTGGATGCTTATAAAGCCGAAGGAATCGATATTTGGGGGTTTACTGTAGAAAACGAACCTTTAGGAAATGGTAATAATTGGGAGAGTATGCACTATACTCCCAATGAAATGACCAATTTTGTGCAAAATCATTTAGGGCCAAAGTTAGAAGCAGATGGTCATAACGCAAAGATTTTAGGCTATGATCAAAATAGAGAACATTTAAAAGAATGGGTAGATTCTCAATATAAAAACGAAGAAACTTCAAAATATTTTGATGGAACAGCAATTCATTGGTATGCTAGTACCTATGATTATTATCCTAAAGAATTGCAATATGCCCATAATAAGGCACCAGACAAATATTTAATCCAATCAGAAGCTTGTGTGGATTCAGAAATACCGAAATGGAAAGATGATGCATGGTATTGGAAAAAAGAAGCAACAGATTGGGGTTGGGACTGGGCTCCAGAAAAAGATAAGCATTTACACCCAAAATATGCTCCTGTAAACAGATATGCAAGAGATATTATTGGCTGTTTAAATAACTATGTTGATGGTTGGATAGACTGGAACATGGTTTTAGATACCCAAGGAGGACCGAATTGGTTTCAAAATTGGTGTGTTGCACCTGTTATTGTTGATCCTGAAAAAGACGAAGTATATTTCACTCCTTTATATTACACCTTATCGCATTTTAGTAGATTTATTAGACCGGAAGCTAAAGTTATCAATTTAGAAAATTCAGATAAAGAACTGATGGTAACAGCAGCAGAAAACTTAGACGGAACAATTGCTGTTGTCCTTTTTAATGAAGGGATGATCGCAAAAACTATAAACGTATCACTAAAGGATAAAAGTATACAAATAGAAATACAAGGACAGGCAATACAGACTGTAGTAATAACAAATTAACCAAATTTAGCGATAAACTATGAGTAATAATCAAATAAGTTCGAGCAAAGTTCCATTGGGACAAAAGATTGCATTCGGATTAGGAATGCTTGCAAATCAGATGTTTCCGGCAGCCCTCCAAATTTTTATGGTAGTTTTAGTTCAAGATTATGGTTTTTCAACGTTTTTGTGGGGAATTTTATTTTTTCTTCCACGTCTTTTTGATTCTTTTACAGATCCAATTATGGGATTTATTTCAGACAAAACGAGATCTGTTTGGGGTAGACGCAGACAATATGTGCTTTTAGGAGCTATTATCATGGGAGTTGCCTTTGCTATTATGTGGCAAATGTATGTAGTGGATGGTGTCGATTATAATTTTACTTATTTCTTAATATGGTCTCTAATCTTTTACTTA
>JAWUYT010000085.1:0-29071 GCA_034110665.1 Polaribacter sp. | reverse complement strand
CATTAGAAAATCTAACGAAATTTATTTATCTTGCAAAGACAATAAAATTATAGACAAAACTTTACAATAGCTATAATTTTCAATTAAATAGAACACATAAATTTTAAAATTAATGTCTAAGAAAGTAATTAAAGATATTTTACAAGGAAGTCTAGAAGGTTCTATACAACAAGTATCTGGCCAAGACGCTGCCTTTTTATATGCAGAATCTCCTACGAGTCCTATGCACATTGCTACTTTAACCATCGTTGAAGGTTCTTTAAAGTTTGAAGACTTTAGAGATATCGTTGCCTCTAAGCTTCATTTAATTCCCAAATTCAGAAAACGACTTTTAAATGTGCCCATGAATTTAGATTATCCTTACTGGGTAGATGACCCCAATTTTGATATTGATTTGCACATCAACAGACTCAAATTACCAGATCCCTCTGACTGGAGTACCTTAAGAGAACTGACCTCCTCAATTTTTAGCAGTCCTTTAGATTTAAAAAGACCTTTATGGTCTATTAGTTTTATAGAAGGTTTAGACGCCGTTTCTCAAGTGCCAAAAGGCTCTGTGGCCATCGTAACAAAAGTACATCATGTGATGATCGATGGTAGCTCTGGAGTTGGAATTATGGGTATTTTATTTGATAAAAGTATTGATGATAAAGACAAAGAAATCGCAAAACCAAAACCGTTTGAACCAGAACCTTTGCCCGATGAATTAAGCTTGTTGCTAAAAAGCTCGCAATCCTTCTTTAAAAATCCTTTAAAAGGGCCTAAATTAATTGGTGAAACTGCCTATTCATTCATCAAAGGGAAAATAAAATGGGACTTAAACAACAAAAAATCGATTTCTAGAAGTACATACTCGGTACCCAATACAATTTTTAATAAATCTGTTTCGCCGAGAAGAACTTGGGGAACTGCTATTTTGTCTTTCGAGAGAATTAACACGCTGCGTAAAATAATGAACGTTAGTATTAACGATATAATTTTAGCAATTTGTACGGGAGGCATTAGAAAATATTTAGAAGAAAAAGAAAAATTACCGGTACAGCCTTTAGTGGCAAATGTGCCAATTTCTATTCGAAGCAAAGGGGAGAAACAAGAAATGAATAATCAAATTTCTAATATGTTGGTCAAAATTGCAACCCATATAAAAGACCCGATAGAGCGTCTAGAATATATACAGGAGCAAACCAATGTAGGTAAAACCAAACACAAGGCTGTTGGTGCAAAAGCACTTTCTAAAATGGCAAATGCTGTTCCTTTTGGATTGGCAAATCTAGCCGCTGGCTTATATAGTAAATACAATATTAAAGAATTTCACAGACCGCCATTTAACGTAACAATTACCAACGTTCCTGGCCCCCAAATGCCTTTATATTTAAGAGGTCATAAAATCTTATCCATTTTTGGTTTAACCCCAGTTCTAGATGGTTTTGGGTTGATCATTGCTGCTTTTAGTTACAATGGTTTGGTTTCTATTACCACAACTTCTGATGCCAAAACAATGCCAGACGCCGATAAGTTTTCTAGGTATATTAGAGAATCTGCCAACGAATTAGAAGAGGTTATTTTAGAAAAAGGGAAAGAGAAAACAAAATCTAAAGTTCTACAGCTTAAAAGCACTGCGTTTTTTACTGCCTTAAAAAAGCATTTAAATGAGGATGAAAAAACGCGAAAACAATATATTGGTTTGTATGATTTTCATTTAGGAAAAAGTGACTTAAATTATCAGCTTGGTATTGCAGAAGAATCGGTCAGTTTTAGAAAGAAAGAAACGACAAAACCGCTTGTAAAAATAGAAATCGATGACGAAAACTTAAGTAACCTTTTCAAAAAGAAATTATTATTGGATGAGGTCACTATTCAAGGGAGAATTAAAATAACTGGAACTCAAAAGAATTCTGATAAATTTTTAAAATTACTATCAAATTTTTTAGAAAATAGTTAATGAGTTTTCAAACGGATACATATCAATCTTTTGATGGCGAAACTATTTTTTATTACAAATGGCCAGCAAATAAAAAGAAATCTTTAAAGGGAATTATTCAAATTTCTCATGGTGTTGGCGAACATGCAGGCAGGTATCAATCTGTTGCAAAACTCCTTCAAAAAAAAGGCTTTGAAGTGTATGCACATGATCATAGAGTTCATGGGGTATCTGCAAAAAGTCCTGATCATTTGGGCTTTTATGATGGTGATGATTATTTTTCTGATGCGATTTTTGATATGCGAAAATTGACAGAAATCATCAAAAAAGAGCACCCAAATAAAAAAATAATACTGTTTGGGCATAGCATGGGCTCTTTATTAAGTAGAGAATATGTAACCCTGTATGGTGGCGATGTAGAAGCTTTAATTTTATCTGGAACGGCGAGCTTTATGAGAGGTTTAGGCACTGTTGGTTTAATCAGCGCCAAAATTTTTAGTAAACTGAATGGAAAGCATAGAAGTAACGAGATTTTAAAAAATCTCTTTTTCAATCAGTTTAACAAAAAGTTTGAACCAAACAGAACAAAAGTAGATTGGATTAGTAGCGATGAAGAACAAGTAGATGTTTTTGAAGCAGATCCTTTAAGAATTGAAGATTTTTCGTTGAGTGTTTTTTTAGATATTTTAAAAGGAAGTAAAAAATTAAATAAACCACCAACGTTTGAAAATACACCTAAAAATTTACCCATCTATATGTTTTCTGGTGATAAAGATCCTGTTGGAGAAATGGGAAAAGGTGTGAAAAAAGTTGCAGCAAACTATAGAAAAGCGGGCATTAAAGATCTTACCTTAAAATTATACAAAGATGGTAGACATGAAATGCTGAATGAAGTTAATAAAATTGAGGTTGAGCAAGATCTCTTAAAGTGGCTTAAAGAAAGATTCAAAGCCAAAAATTAATTTATGGAAAGTAACAAAATAGTATATACATCATTTACCAAATTTGCAGTAGCAATTGCAGTTTCTCAAGGCGCTACTTTAAGCCAAGCAAAAGAAATTATTATCAATAGTTTTGATAGACATCCGTATGCTAAACATATTTCTAAAATCATTAAAAAAGTGAAATTAGAAAAAGAAAATTTAAGTATTTTAAGTTCGCACTGCATTTCTATTTGCGAGGATTTTGGACCTGATAGAGACTATATCACCTTGGTTTTACTACTAGAAAGTATTTATAAAAATGAGGTTTTTAAGGATATCGAAAAAGATACAATCGCAAACCTCATCAATAAATTTAAATCAGAAATAAATCGAATTAATGCAAACATACCTCCTCCTCCATTATTTAATGTTCTGTTAGAGACTAGATCTGTGGTAGAATGGACCTCTATGTTTTGGTTATATCCCTTTATCCCGAAACATAAAAGTAAAAAAAGCAAACCCGTGTTGCTCATGCCTCCTTATCTAGGCAACGATACTTCGACAACTTTTGTTAGAAAGTATTTAAAATCCTCAGGTTTTAAAACCTATAAATGGGAGTTGGGCGTAAATATGATTAACTCAAAATCATTGCCCAAATTAATTGAAAAACTGGATGAAATCTATGATAAACATCAAGAAAAAGTAAGTCTTGTTGGCTGGAGTGGTGGCGGAATTTTCGCTAAAATAATTGCCAATAGATATCCTGAAAAAGTAGAACAACTCATCACCATTGGCTCACCTGTTTGGGGTGTTAAAAATATGAAAACTCCAATTATAAAAACACTAGAGTTTTTAAGAGGCACCAAAATAAAAGAAAGGAACCTTAAATTTATCAAAGAATTAGAAGAAATCCCTGACCTTCCTATCACTTGTATTTATACAAAAACAGATGGTTTAATTCCTTGGAAAAACTGCATGGAAGCAGAAACCTATAGAAATGACATTAAAAATGTAGAAGTTTTTGGAAGTCATTGCGGAATGGGCGCAAACGCAACGGTTCTTTTAACCGTCGCAAATGCGTTGAATTCAAACATAGAAAAAATAGCGAAGAAAACAATTATTGAGAAATTTGAAACCTTATTCTTTCCAAAATTTTGGGAGCAAAAAGGAGTATCAAAATTTACAAATCTTTTTTTTAATTAAATATGGAACATAATTTAAAGAACATTATCGATAATTCTAAATTTCAAGAAACATTGGCATCAATTGCCAAAGAGCAGGAAATGGATCTTGCTGAAGTTCAGAAAAACGGAGCAGAATGTCTTTCAGAATTATACTCGCAACAGCACCCTATTGCGAATATGTTGTCTGTTAAAGGATTCCAATTTATGATATCTAAAGCGTATAATAGTAAAATAGACATTGATCCGCAAGAAATAAAAAAGCTCATGAAATTAATGCGACAAAATTCGGTTGCATTTATTTTAACTCACAAAACCTATTTAGATTCTGTGGTTTTAGTGACCACTTTAGCGCGTTATGGAATGCCAATTCCCTATACTTTTGGTGGCATCAACCTGGCGTTTCCGGGCTTTAAGCAATTAGGAAAAAACTCGGGTTTAATTTTTATCCGAAGAAGT
Source organism: Polaribacter sp. (assembly GCA_034110665.1). Lineage (GTDB taxonomy): Bacteria > Bacteroidota > Bacteroidia > Flavobacteriales > Flavobacteriaceae > Polaribacter. The sequence goes on along the minus strand of JAWUYT010000085.1, from coordinate 24,587 downwards.
TTTAAAGACGATCAGATTTATAAAGCTTCTTTAAGACATTATATTTCTTGTATGATAGAAAATGGTGATCATTTAACCTGGAATATCGAAGGAACTCGTTCGAGAACTGGTAAGATTGTCTACCCACAAATGGGTATTTTAAAATACATCATGGAAGGCGCCCAAGAAAGCACGAGAAACATAAAGTATGTGCCTGTCTCTATTGTTTATGATTTGATTCCTGATGTAAAACAAATGACAGAAGAAGGCAAAGGAAAAGAGAAGAAATCTGAAGATATTAAGGACTTTGTAAACTATTTTAAAAAATTAGGTAATGAATATGGCAAAGCTGCCATACGTTTTGGAGAACCTGTTGAAGTTGGCGAACATCAAAATGCTATTATTCCAGATATTGAAGAAGACAGTTATTCTGATAAATACATCTTACCACGTTTTGCTTTTGAGTTGATTCATAAGGCAAATATGATAACGCCTGTAACCACAGTTTCATTAGTCTGTAACGTGTTATTAAACAACTTTGCACTTACTAAAAAAGAGATTGAAATCGATGTCATTAAATTAATGAATTACATTGAGCAACGTAAGAAAGATGTTTTAATTGAACGCGGAAAAAGTATTAGTGCCTCCGTTCAGAAAGCATTGAACTTATTAAAAAGTTCAAGCATTGTTCAAAAAAACAAAGCGGGCTATAAGACCCAATATAATTTGGCTCCAACAGAGTTTTTATCAGCAACGTATTACGCAAATATGGCATCTGCACATTTGTATCATAGAGCTTTTATAGAAATGGCTTTGGTAAAAATTAAAGATGAAAAAACAAATAGAATTTTGTCTTTTTGGGAAGAAATAATGCGCTTAAGAAATCTATTTAAATTTGAATTTTTTTACACAAATAAGCCACAATTCAGCTCTGAAATTGAAGCAGAATTAAATTTATTTAATAAAAACTGGAGAGGTATTATTGGGGATCCTGAAGGGAATATTGAAAACTTATTAGCAAAGCAAGAATTATTTGTTTCTAAAGGACTTTTATTGGTTTATCTAGAATCAAACAAAGTAGTTTGCCACACGCTACATACTTGGGATTTAGAAGATGAGTTTTCTGATGGTGAATTTATAGAGCTCTGTCTTTTTAAAGGAAAAGAATTGCATTGGCAAAACAGAATTAGCAGACTAGATAGTGTTTCAAAACCATTTTTAATAAGTGCTTTGCGTTTGGCAAAAAACAGTAAACTAACGCCTGTTGATAAAAAAATCGATTTCAAAGAATTAGATAATTGGATGGATTTATTAGACAATCTTACAGAACGTCTTCGCTTTTTACAAAAATTAGAATTGGTCAGAGCAAAAAAAATCTCATTTGAAAATACTGATGAAAACGGAGTTGTTCCAGGCTCGGAGTTAGAGAGTATTTCTCACGAAATAGAAAAAGATGAAAAAGGCCCCCATATTGCCGCTTTTTTCGATTTAGACAGAACTATTATTAACGATTTTTCTGCAAAACAATTTGTAAAATCCCGCTTATTAAGCGGAAAATCAACTCCAAAAGAATTGCTCTCTCAATTTATTGCCATTATTGCGTATGCTAGTGGTAATAGAGATTTTGAAAGCCTTACTAAAATTTCTGCTTTGGGTGTAAAAGGTATTAAAGAAAAACAATTTATAGATTTAGGAGAAGAAATTTATCACGAACATTTGGCTTCAACCATTTATCCTGAATCTAGAACCTTAATTGCTTCGCATTTAGAAAGAGGACATCAAGTCGTTATTATTTCGGCAGCAACACGTTATCAAGTCACGCCAATTGCAAACGAATTGGGCATTAAAGACATTTTCTGCACAGAAATGGAAGTCCAAAAAGGAAAATTTACAGGAATTATTTCAGAAATGTGCTGGTCTGAAGGAAAAGCAAGAGCAGGACGTACCTTTGCAAAAACCAACAATATCGATCTTTCTAAAAGTTTCTTTTACACAGATAGTATCGACGATTATCCGCTGTTAGAAATTGTTGGAAAACCAATTGCTACAAATCCAGATACTAAACTTTCTCAATTAGCTTTCGAAAACAATTGGCCAATTCTACGTTTTAAAGAAAACACAAAGAAACCCTTGGTAAACGGATTAAGAACAGGTTTGGCCGCTGCAAGTATTTATCCATCTGCGGTAAAAGGTTTGATAAAAGGCTCCTTATCGATGTCAAGACAAGAAGGCGCTAATGCTGCAATTGCGAGTATTGGTGATCTCGGAACTAAATTAGCGGGATTAGATATTGCCGTAAAAGGGAAACATAATTTAGTAGATCATAGACCCGCAATATTTTGTTTTAATCATCAAAGTTCGGCGGACTTTTTTATCCTTTTAAAAATATTAAGAAAAGACATTGCAGGTATTGCTAAAAAGGAATTAGAATATACACCATTGGGACCTATTTTTAAAGCGATGGGTGCTATTTTTATCGATCGTTCAAATAAAGCGAAAGCAATTGCAGCCATGAAACCTGCTATTGAGGCATTAAAAAACGGCACCTCGATTGTAATTGCTCCCGAAGGAACAAGAAGTGGTAGTAAAACACTTGGTACCTTTAAAAAAGGCGCATTCCATTTAGCGATTAAGGCTGGCGTACCCATTGTACCTATCGTCATAAAAAACGCCTACATGGCGATGCCAAAAGGTAGTAAAATATTTAAACCAACACATATAGAAGTGGTTGTTTTAGATCCTGTAGATACTTCTGAATGGAAACCAAAACATATAAATTCTTATGTAGAAGAAGTAAGAAATCTATTTTTGAAAGAGTTAGACAATTAATAAAACTAAATTTATGAAACTAAAAGTTGGATTATTAGGTGGAGGTTCTTGGGGAACAACAGTGGCATCTTTAACAGCAAAAAATAGTTCAACCATTATTTGGGCTAGAAATGCAGAAACTGTAGCAGAAATTAACGAAAAGAATACAAACGAAAAGTATTTGCCAAATGCAAAACTAACTCCTTCTTTAAGAGCATCTAAATCCATCAAAGAAACTGTTGAAGAAGCAGATGTCATTGTAATGGGAGTTCCAGCTCAAAGTTTTAGAAAAGTTTTAGAAGAAGCAAAACCTTATATACGGCCATGGGTCCCAATTATTAATTTGGCAAAAGGATTAGAAATCAGTACAAAAATGCGCATGACAGAAATTATTAATGAAATAATGCCTGGCCATCCCGCAGGAGTTTTAACAGGTCCTAATTTAGCGAAAGAAATTCATTTTGGAAACGCTGCTGCTGCTGTAATTGCGATGGTAGACAAAACAATTGCTGTTAAATTACAATCGGTTTTTAGTTCTGGCTTGTTTAGAGTGTACACGAATTCTGATGTTATTGGATGTGAATTAGGTGGCGCTTTAAAAAACATCATCGCCATTGCAACAGGCATGGGTGATGGCGCAAATGCAGGTGATAATACACGTGCTGCCATTATTACTAGGGGATTGGCAGAATTAACAAGATTAGGCATTGCCATGGGAGGTAAAAAAAGCACTTTTGCTGGTTTAGCCGGTATGGGAGATTTAGTTGCTACTTGCTCTAGCTCTAAAAGTAGAAATCATCATGTTGGTTTTCAATTAGGACGAGGTAAAAGTTTAGAGCAAATTATTGAAGAGATGAATGAAGTTGCAGAAGGTGTAAAAACATCAAAAGTAGTTATGGAATTGGCCAAAGATTATAAGGTTGATATGCCAATATCTCAAGAAATTTACAAAGTTTTATACGAAGGAAATACAGTAAACGAGGCTTTTAAAGGTTTAATAAGATATGAAATTGGTTCTGAAAAGGAACCTGGATAAAATTAAAATCATGACAAAAAAACAAACACAGACAGCCTCTTTTATGGTTCGTTTTCATCAACAGATATTTGAAGAACTTGGTGAATCTAAAATTCAATGGCGAGGAAAAATTTCTCATGTGCAAGATGGTGACGAAAAACGCTTTTCAGACTTTAACGATGCGCTCAATTTCATGCAACATAAATTATCCGAATTGACAGAAGAAGCCACAAAACACGAAACATCTGAAAAACAAGAAAGCATAATTGACAAAAGCCTTTCTATGTGGAAAACCATTAAAGATGTTGGACCAAAAGTATTGAGAGATACCTTAAAAGATCCTAAAAAGCAGTTCACACATTTGCAGGATGGGATTCAAGACAAAATAAATATTTTTGGTGAAGAAATTTCAGAAAAAGTCCAAATTAACGAATGGAGAAACGCATCACGATCAGACTTTAATAAAATTCAAAATCAAATAGAAAATTTATCCAGCGAGATAAAAAAGCTCTCTACAAAAATGGATACTATAAAGAAAAAATAGGATCTATATGTCAGACTTCCTTCAACAATTGAACGCATTACAAACCTTTCAAGAAAATGCACAGATTCGCATTGAAACTTTGGGGAGTTTTTGCGTGTGGAGAAATCAACAAAAAATAGACAACAAAGAATGGGGACGAGATAAAACTGTTCAACTACTTCAATATTTCGTTTCAAACCGCCAGAGAAATGCACTTCATAAAGAAAAAATTATGGATGGTTTATGGGAAGATTGGAATGATCGCGATTTTAAAGTTGCCCTACACGGCATTAATAAGACGTTAGAACCAGAAAGACCCTCTAGAACCGAGCCTATATTTATATTAAGGCAAGGTGTTAGTTATCAGATTGATTTAGAAAAAATCTGGATTGATGTGGAGGCATTAGAGAAATATATCATTATTGGTAACGAAGCTTTTACAAGTGATAACACTATCTCAAAAACAGCCTACAAAGCTGCTATTGATTTATACAAAGGCTCTTATTTACCCAATAGAATTTACGAAGATTGGACATCTGAAGAAAGAGAAAAAACACAACTTTCAATACTAGGTGCTTATGTTACATTAGCAGAAATTTTGGTAGATGAAAATCCTTTAGAAAGTATTCGTTTAGCTCAAAAAGCATTAGCAATTGATAATACTTGGGAAGATGCATACAGAATACAGATGAAAGCATATATAGTGAAAGGTAACAGACCACAAGCCATAAAAACATATATGAAGTGTGAAGTTATTTTAGAGGAAGAATATGGTATTTCTCCTTTGCCAGAAACAAAAAAGTTATTGAAACAAATAGAAGAAATCTCTTAAAAATTAAAAATGCAAATTTCACAAATTTGCACAGATTACGACTCTAGCTTCACGCTACTGCAGAAGAAAATTATATGGAAGCGTTTATAGTTCTTCATTCATGAAATCCTTGTTAAAAATTTTCATAAACATTAGTGCGGTTATTAAAATTCGTATTTAAAGTTGAAATTAGTATCTCAAAAAGAGCACTGTAACTCATTTGCAACTCCCCTTTTTTAAATTCGCATTATAATTACTGAATAAGACTAAAAAAAGATGAAAACAATATCAACAAACAACATTAAAAAAAAATCTTCAAAATTAAATATGATGGCTTTAAAAACTACAGAAAAAGCATTTATTAAAACGATCGATAAAACAGAATATTTGCAAGAATTTACATCAAAATCAATAAAGAAAACATTACATTTTTCTGAAAAGCAGCAAGAGAAAATTTTCAATAATCTTGAAAATGGGAAAGACATGATTTGGAAGAACTTAAATAAAACTTTAGACTTTTTCAGTAAGAACTAGTTTGTAACTCATTTGCAACTTGCGTATTGTAAGTTTGCCGTATAAAAATTAAATAAATTTAAAAACAATATATCATGGCAACTAACAAGTCGAAAACAAGAAAAGAAAATAATTTAGGAAAAGCAAAAGCAATCGTTAAAAGAATAAATAACGATTTAATTGATGCTTCTTTCAACGCGATTGAAACGACTGTGAAAACAGGAGAAAAATGGCAAAAATTGACCGCAAAATTGGCGAAAAAAGCAGAACCATTGACCAAGCAACAAATAAATATGGTTGTTGAAACTGCTGAATCGATTAAAGGTCAGTTAGAAAATAGCACTGAACGTTTAAAAACATTGGTAGGTTATGATCCAAAGATGATGGAAAATGCAAAGAAAATGGTTCATGAAAATCCTTTAGTTGAAAAAGCGGAAGAATTGAAGGACAAATTTGAAAAGGAACTTTCTAACAATAAATTAGTAAAAAAGGCGGAAAAAATGTCTGAAAAACTAAAAAAGAATATTTCTTCGACCATTAATGAGGCAAAAGAAAAATTAGAGGATTATGCTGAAAACGCAATGGCATCCATAGTTGGAAAAACAGCGAAAGCAGCGCCAAAGAAAGCAAAAAAAGCTACTAAAAAGAAAGTTGTTAAAAAAGAAAAAATAGTTACACAAAAAGAGGAGGTAACAGCAGACTTATCAGAAGATATTAAAGAAGAGGTAATTGTAGAAAAAATTATAGTTGCTAAAACTGAAGTTGTAGACAATTTAAAAGTGATTAAAGGAATTGGGCCCGTTTTAGAAAAATCATTGAATGATTTAAATATAACTGCTTACGATCAAATTTCAAAAATGACTTTAAAAGACATGACTAAATTACTCAATGATGGTGGTATTAATGCTAAAATTTATGATTTATCTGGATGGAAAGCGCAATCAAAACTAGCTTTAGAAGGTGATATGGAAGCTGTTAAAAATTGGGAAAAGAAATAAGGAGTTTGCACTAAAAAAACACAGTGATGAAAATAAAAAAAATAAATACTAAAAAAATTACAGCGAAAGTAAATGATGCTTTACAAACTGCAAAAGCTTCAATGACAGAAGCAAACGATTATGCTTTAAACAATACAGAAGAAATAGTTTCAGAAACGATAACCATTGCAAGTCAATGGCAAAAAGTGACTGAAAAAGCTTTAAAAGGTGGTGTTCAATTACTAGATAATCAGCAAAATTTAATTTTTGATACTTTAGAAATGTACAAAGGTCATTTTGTAGAAGGTCAAAAAAGATTCACCAAAATATTTGCTTAACAACTTCTCTTATTTCATATTAAAACCAAGTTAAAATTTAACTTGGTTTTTTGTTTTTATACCGATTGTTTCCCGTTCAACTCCAAAACGTTTCGTATTTTTGTTGTTTAATATTTTTACATGAAAAAAAAGAAAAATAGTTCTAAATTAGACATCCTAACACTCTATATGGACCTTGTTTCTGAACACAAAATGAGACCGACAGATGTGGAAGATTTTTGCGAACAAGTAAGTTTAGCCGAAGATAATTTTTACGAACATTTTAAATCACTAAAAAAAGTAGAGAAAACTATTTTTAATGAGCTTTTTAAGAACTCTTTAGAGGTTTTAAATGAAAGTGAAGAGTTTGTTTCTTTTGATGGAAAAAATAAATTATTAAGTCTTTATTTTACATTTTTTGAAAACTTAACGCTTAATAGAGCCTATGTAGAAGTGGTTTTAAAAGGATGTAAAACTCAGCTAAAATCTTACAAAACACTTTCTAATTTGCAGAAAAGTTTTTTAACGTTTGTAGAGAACTTATCCTTATCAGAAAGTATTTTACCTATTGATGGTTTAGAAAAACTACAGACTAATCTTATTAATTATGCTGCTTGGGTTCAGTTATTAGCTACTCTAAAATTTTGGTTAGAAGATACATCAGAGTCTTTTGAAAAAACCGATATTTTCATAGAAAAATCAATCAATACGAGCTTCGAACTTATTGAAAACAAATTCCTGAAAAATGCTTTTGACTTTGGGAAATTCGTGTACATAGAAAAATTTCAAAAAAAGCACTAGAAAAATCATGAAAAAAGCAAGTAGTATTCCAATTACGAAAATTCAACGAGCATCAAAATTGTTTAGTACAGGTGCAAAAGTTGGTGTCAATTATTTAAAATATTATGGTGATAAAATCACCAAAACTGAAGAAGATGCAAGAGAAAAGTTAAATAAAAATAACGCAGAAGATATTTACGACAGCTTAAAAGATTTAAAAGGAAGTCCTTTAAAAGTTGCGCAAATGTTAAGCATGGAAAAAAGTATTTTGCCAAGAGCTTATGTAGAAAAGTTTTCTTTGGCACAATTTTCTGTACCACCACTTTCCGAAGCATTGGTTCTAAAAACATTTAAAAAGAGTTTTGGTAAGTTTCCATCAGAAATCTATGAAAAGTTTGATGTAAAAGCATACAATGCCGCTAGTATTGGTCAGGTTCATAAAGCGGAAAGAGAAGGAAAAAAATTGGCCGTTAAAATTCAATATCCAGGAGTTTCAGATAGTATAAAATCTGATTTAGCACTGTTAAAACCTTTTGTGATTAGAATGTTTAAGATGAAAGGTAAAACTTCTGATGAATATTTCTTTGAAGTTCAAGATAAATTATTGGAAGAAACTGACTATATTTTAGAAGTAAAACAAAGCCAAGAAATTGTAGACGCTTGTTCGCATATTCCAAACATTGCTTTTCCTAATTATTATCCAGAATTATCATCCAAACAAATCATTACGATGGATTGGATGAAAGGCATCCATTTATCCGAATATACAAACTCCAATCCAGCGCAAGAAAAATCCAATAAAATAGGACAAGCTTTATGGGATTTTTTCATGTTTCAAATTCATAATTTAAAGAAAGTGCATGCAGATCCTCATCCTGGAAATTTTTTAATTTCGGAGGATCAAACTTTAATTGCACTAGATTTTGGATGTATGAAAACCATTCCGCTATCATTTTACACGCCGTATTTTGAACTGGCAAGAGTAGATACACTTGCTGACAAAAAACTTTTTGAAGAAAAAATGTTCGAGTTAGAAATTTTGAGCAACGAGGATAGCAAAGAAGAATATGAATTTTTCAGCGGAATGTTTCATGAAATGCTCTCTATTTTTACCCAACCGTTTCATGTAGAAACCTTTGATTTTTCTGATCCGAAATTTTTTGGCAGTATCGCTGAATTTAGTGAGCGCTATGCTAAAAACACGGAGTTAAGATCCTACAATGCAAGTAGAGGTTCGAAGCATTTTATTTACATGAATAGAACCTTTTTCGGTTTGTATAACTTGATGTTTGATTTGAAAGCAAAAGACATAAAGATTAATAATTTTATGAATCTGTAAAATCTTTAGTATTTTTGTGACATATTCACCAAAAAAATCAATCAACTAATATGTTAATTATTGGAATTGCAGGCGGAACTGGCAGTGGAAAAACGACCGTTGTAAATCAAATTATAAAAGAGTTACCCACTGATGAAGTGTGTGTAATGTCTCAAGATTCTTACTATAAAGAAACAATCAATCTCTCTTATGAAGAAAGAAAAAAAATAAATTTTGATCACCCAAGGGCTATTGATTTTGAGTTATTAATTGAGCATTTAAAAGAACTAAAAAGGGGGCAGACGATAAACCAACCTGTTTATTCGTTTGTAACACATAATAGGACCGAAGACTTTCTAAAAACACATCCTAGGAAAGTTGTAATCGTAGAAGGAATTTTAATTTTTAATAGTGAAGAATTGCGCAATTTATTCGAGATAAAAATCTTTGTGCATGCAGAGACTGATGAGCGCTTAATACGCAGAGTTCGCAGAGATATTGCAGAAAGAGGAAGAAATATTGATGAAGTATTAACCCGTTATCAAACAACATTAAAACCGATGCATCAGCAATTTATAGAACCAACAAAAAACTTTGCAGATATTATAATCCCAAATGACCGCTACAATACGGTTGCAATCGACGTGGTAAGAAGTGTAATAAATGAACGCCTATAAATGAGTTTTCTTCAAAGTTTAAAAAAAAGTTCTGTTTTTAAAGTTCTTACAAATACATTTGTGATGATTTTAATTCCGTTTATTATTTGGATGCTTTTTTTTGATGAAAACTCTTATGTAACTCACAACAAGTTTGACAAAGAAATAGAGGAGTTAGAAAGCACCATTTTATTCTATAAAGATAAGATTGGTCAAGATAAAGAAACCATCAAAAAATTACAAGATTCTCTAGAATTAGAAAGATTTGCTAGAGAAAAATATTTGATGAAAAAAGAAAACGAAGATATTTATATTATTGAATTTGACACCCTAAAAAAATAATGAGTACATATCTATTTGATGATTTTGAACCTGTATCCGCATCTGCTTGGAAACAAAAAATTCAAGTAGATTTAAAGGGTCTAGATTATAATGAAAGTTTACTTTGGCACACAGAAGGCATTGTTGTAAAACCATTTTACACTAAAGAGGATAGAACAAATACAACAATAAACTTACCAAAAAAAGGTTTTCATATTTGTCAGACTATTTTTATTGATGATGAAAAAATAGCAAATTATTTAGCTGTTGATGCTTTGAAAAGAGGTGCTACCGCCATTCAATTTAAAGTCGTTAAGAAATTTAATTATCAAAAAGCTTTAAAGAAGATTGATCTAAAAAAAACAATACTTTATTTTCAGTTTTCGTTTTTAGATGCAGATTTTCAAATAGAACTCTCTAATTATTGTGATTCAAATAACGTGTTTTTTCAGACAGATATTATTGGTAATTTGGCTGAAAACGGCAATTGGTATATCAGCTTAAAAGAAGATTTTAACCAATTAGAACCTATAGTTACCTCCACACAAAGTTGTATTTCAGTTTCTGGTGATTTATATCAAAATGCGGGCGCAACGATAACCCAGCAATTAGCCTATACTTTAGCCCACGCAAATGAATATTTGAATCATTTTGGAAAAGAGGTTGCCTCTAAAATTCACTTTACTTTTTCTGCCAGTAGCAATTACTTTTTTGAAATTGCCAAATTAAGAGCCTTCAGAATTTTATGGGAAACTCTTTTAAATGAATATGATGTAAAAAACCATGAAGTTCATCTCTTTACACAACCCAGTTTGCGTAATAAAACACTGTATGATTATAATGTAAATATGTTGCGAACAACCTCTGAATCTATGAGTGCTATTTTAGGAGGCTCAAATACGGTTTCAACCATTGCTTATGATGCGATGTATCATAAATCCAACGAGTTTGGTGAGCGAATTGCAAGAAATCAACTTTTAATTTTACAACAAGAAAGTTATTTACAAGAAGCTCAAAAAATGGCTGATGGCACCTATTATGTGGAATCAATTACCAATCAATTAGCAGAAAAAGCATTAATTATATTTAAAAAAATAGAAAAAACTGGCGGATTTTTAAAGCAACTGAAAGCTGGAAATATTCAAAAGAAAATAGCAGAAAGTGCTTTAAAAGAAGAAGAAAATTTCAAGGCAAACAAAATTATTTTATTGGGCACAAACTTGCAAATTAATAAAGAAAATAAAATGAAGCGTGATTTAGAGTTGTTTCCTTTTGTAAAACAAAGAAATATAAAAACAATCATCATACCGATTAACAGAAAACGTCTTTCTGAAACTATAGAGAAAGAACGAATAGCCCAAGAAGATGACTAGAAAATCATTCGAACATATAAAACTTAAAAGTGCTACAACAGCACCTAAACGAAGCTTTAAACACGAAGATTTTGTGGCAGGAATTGCGCCAAATTTAAGAGGGCCTTATGCTACAATGTACGTTAGAAGACCTTGGACCATTCGGCAATATGCAGGTTTTTCTACCGCTGAAGAAAGTAACTCTTTTTACAGAAGAAATTTAGAAGCAGGTCAAAAAGGATTGTCTGTTGCTTTTGATTTAGCAACTCATAGAGGCTATGATTCAGACCATGAACGCGTGCAGGGAGATGTCGGAAAAGCTGGCGTTGCTATAGACTCTGTAGAAGACATGAAGGTTTTGTTTAATCAAATTCCTTTGGATAAAATGTCTGTTTCCATGACCATGAATGGTGCAGTTTTGCCCATTTTGGCTTTTTACATTGTGGCTGCAGAAGAACAAGGAGTTCCCCTTGAAAATCTAACAGGAACCATACAAAATGATATTTTAAAAGAATTTATGGTGCGGAATACGTATATCTATCCTCCTGCTCCATCGATGAAAATTATTGCTGATATTTTTAAATATGCTAGTGATAAAATGCCTAAATTTAATTCGATTTCTATTTCTGGTTATCACATGCAAGAAGCTGGAGCAACTGCAGAAATTGAATTGGCATATACCCTTGCTGACGGATTAGAGTACATTAAACAAGGTATTGAAGCAGGCATGGATATCGATGCTTTTGCACCACGATTGTCTTTCTTTTGGGCCATCGGAATGGATCATTTTACCGAAATTGCAAAAATGCGTGCAGCAAGAATGCTGTGGGCAAAAATTGTAAAACAATTCAACCCAAAAAACCCGAAATCATTAGCTTTAAGAACTCATTGCCAAACAAGTGGCTGGTCGTTAACAGAACAAGATCCTTTTAACAATGTTGCTAGAACTACCATAGAAGCAATGGCTGCAGTATTTGGTGGAACCCAAAGTTTACATACGAATGCATTGGATGAAGCGATTGCTTTACCCACAGATTTTTCTGCAAGAATTGCCAGAAATACGCAAATATACCTGCAGGAAGAAACACAAGTTACCAAAACTGTAGACCCTTGGGCCGGAAGTTATCACCTGGAACAGTTAACAGAAAACATTGCGAAAAAAGCTTGGAAATTGATGGATGAAGTTGCCGAATTAGGTGGCATGACAAAAGCGATTGAGAAAGGAATTCCAAAAATGCGAATCGAAGAAGCAGCTGCAAAGAAACAAGCAAAAATTGATAGCGGAAAAGACGTTATTGTTGGTGTTAATAAATATCAACTAAAACAAGAAGATCCATTACATATTTTAGAGGTTGATAATGAAGCGGTTCGAAAATCTCAAATAGAACGATTAGAGAAACTAAAAGCGGAAAGAAATTCTGAAGAAGTTCAAAAATGTTTAGTAGCTTTAACAAATGCTGCAAAATCTGGTGAAGAAAATTTACTCGATTTAGCTGTGAAAGCTGCAAAACACAGAGCAACATTAGGTGAAATTTCCGATGCGCTTGAAGAAATTTTCGGTAGACACAAAGCAGTTCATAAAACAATCTCTGGCGTGTATAGTAAAGAAATAAAAGATGATAAATTATTTAAAAAAGCTTCTGAATTAGCAGACAAGTTTGCTGAATTAGAAGGAAGACGTCCTAGAATTATGATTGCCAAATTAGGGCAAGATGGTCATGATAGAGGGGCAAAAGTAGTGGCAACTGGTTATGCGGATTTAGGTTTTGATGTAGACATTGGCCAACTTTTTCAAACACCAAAAGAAGCAACCAAACAAGCGGTAGAAAATGATGTTCATATTTTAGGAATTTCTTCTTTAGCTGCAGGGCACAAAACATTAGTGCCGCAGGTAGTTGCAGAACTAAAAAAACACGGCCGTGAAGATATTATGGTGATTGTTGGTGGCGTGATTCCTGCACAAGATTATCAATTTCTGTTTGATGCTGGTGCTGTTGGTATTTTTGGGCCAGGCACAAAAATTGCACAAGCAGCTATCGATTTAATAACTATTTTAATTGATAGTGTGGTTGAGTAGGTTAGTTCGTTTCTGAAGTATTTTATGTAAAACTCATCAATTATAAATCAAGGATGATTTTAGTTTCTCTTTTTTTTAAGAATAGTTGCAATAGTGATAACAGCTTAAAATAATCGTAAGAAAAATGCATGTAATTTTCTATATCCCTCATGTACAGCGTTTTTATCTATCTAAATAATTCATTTGTTTTTTTACTATATTTGAGAAAACAACTTCTCATGAAAAACTTCCTAGTAAAAAAAATTCCTTTACTCCTTTTGCTTTTTACGATTTGTAATTTACAAAGTCAAAACATCTCAAAAAATAAAAAAGCACTTTTAACATCCATAGAAAAGCATCAAAATGCTTTAATCGAAATTAGCGATACCATTTGGACATTAGCAGAAACTGCTTTCGAAGAAACTGAATCTTCAAAAATATTATCAGATTATGCAGAAAAACAAGGTTTTACCGTGGAAAGAGGTGTCGCAGAAATGCCCACAGCTTTTGTGGCCACTTATGGTTCTGGCAAACCTGTAATTAGTGTTTTGGGTGAGTTTGATGCTTTACCAGGAATATCGCAAAAAGCAGAACCTACAAAAAAAACCTTAAAAGAGGGAGCTGCAGGTCATGGTTGTGGACACAATTTATTTGGTGCAGGAAGTTTAGGAGCCGCAATCGCCATCAAAGAACTCATAGAAGAAGGCAAAATAAAAGGAACTATAAAATTCTTTGGAACCCCTTCTGAAGAAAAATTCTTTGGAAAAATCTGGATGGTAAATGCAGGCCTTTGGGATGATGTAGACGTAAATATCAGTTGGCATCCAGGACCAGATACAAGGGCAGATGTGCAAAGTTCTTTAGCTTTGATCGATTTTAAAGTGGAGTTTTTTGGACAAGCTGCGCATGCCTCGGCAGATCCTTGGAATGGTCGATCTGCATCAGATGCTTTAGAATTATATACGGCTGGCGTTAATTATTATAGAGAACACGTAAAACCAACCGTAAGAATGCATTATCACATTCAAGATGGTGGCCAAGTAGTAAATGTAGTACCAGATTACTCAAGACTTTGGATGCGTGTAAGAGATACAAAACGCTCTGGCATGATGCCAGTTTATGAACGTGTTATGGAAATGGCACAAGGCGCAGCAATTTTAGCAAATGTAGATTATAAGGTTTCCTTAATTTCTGGTATCTATGAAGTTTTGGTCAATAGAACTGGAGGAGAAATTATGCAAAAAAATCTTGAAATGTTAGGGCCAATCAACTATACTGATGAAGAAATTTCTTTTGGAAAAAAGATACAAGAAGCTACAGGCAAACCCCAGATTGGTATGGATAGTGAAATCCGTGCTTTAGAAGAAACGCAAGAACATCCTGGAGGTGGATCTACAGATGTAGGTGATGTTAGCTGGAACGTTGCCAATATAAATTTATCTGTGACAACAGCGCCTAAAGATACGCCCTGGCATTCTTGGGCCGTAGTTGCTTGTGGCGGAATGAGTATTGGTCATAAAGGCATGATATACTCCTCTAAAGCGATGTCTATGACCATGTTAGATCTATTTGAAAATCCTGAATTGATTACAAAAGTAAAAGCAGAATATAAGGAACGTAAAGGAGATGAAGTGTATAAAGCTATCATTCCGAAGGGCCCACCTCCAATTCCGACTAAAAAATAAAAAACCAGCTTTTAATTTTAGTTGTAGATGATTTTTAAGCGTTTTAAATTCTCTAAAATCATCTGCATATTAATTCTATTTTTAACAGTTATTAACAATAAAAAAAAAGCGTACAATATAAAGTATTCTTGCTTTTATCCGTAAATTTGCTTGACTTTTAAAAGTAATAAAATTAGGATGAAAAAATTATTTAGTTATCTATATTCCACACGTTTATTGGCATTTTTATTTATCTTTTATGCAGCGGCAATGGGAGTTGCCACTTTTATAGAAAATGATTTTGGTACACAAACTTCTAAAGCATTGGTTTATAATTCTTGGTGGTTTGAAGCAATTATGGTATTTTTTATCATTAATTTCTTTGGAAATATTTTCATATATAGACTTCATAAAAAAGAGAAATGGCCTGTATTAATGTTTCATCTATCCTTTATACTAATCATTATTGGTGCTGGTGTAACAAGGTATATTGGTTATGAGGGCATCATGTTAATTGATGAAGGCGAAACGACCAATAAATTCTTATCAGAGAAGACGTATGTGAATATTGTCGTTGATAACAATGAGGTTCAAAAAACAAAACACGAACCTATTTTATTAAGTGCCTGGGGAACCAATACCTGGTCTTATGAAGATAGTTTTAAAGAAAAAGACTTTAAAGTTAATTTGGTTGATTATATTCCTTGGGCAGAAAAAAAGTTGATAGAAGATGAAAATGGTGTGGAGCATCTATTTTTAGTGGAGTCTTCGGGTGGAACCAGACATGAGCATTATGTAAAAGCAGGAACCGTTCAGAATATTCATAATATTTTAGTGGGCTATGAAAATCCTGACAGAAATGCTTCCATTAATATTTTTAAAATAAATGGTTCTTTGAAAATTTTAACAAAGTCTAAAGGCAATTTTCAAGTAATGGCAACTCAAGAAACTGGAGTTCAAGCTAAAGACAGCGTTCAAGATTTTAAATTACGCTCTTTATATAATATTGCTGGTTTACCTTTTGTGGTGCCACAATATCCAAGTAAAGGTTCCATGAAAACGGTAAGTGGTCCAAAAGATGATAAAAAATTAGATGTTATCGTTCTTGATATCATTAACAATGGCGAAACAAAAAAAATAGAACTTACTGGAGGAAAGTTTAACAGCGATAATGCAAAAGAATTCACGGTTAATGGTCTAAATTTTAGAATGTGGTATGGTGCAAGAATACTAAATGCTCCTTTTAGTATAAAACTCAATGATTTTCAATTAAAAAAATATCCTGGATCGGAGAGTGCGGAATCTTTTGCTAGCGAAATTACAGTGGTTGATGATGATGAAAATTTTGATTATCGAATTTTTATGAATCATATTTTAGACCATAAGGGTTATAAATTTTTTCAAGCTAGTTATGATTTATCTGGTGAAGTTGAACAAACACATCTTTCTGTAAACCATGATTGGTGGGGAACTTTTATCACGTATTTAGGATATTCATTTCTATATACAGGTATGATTTGTATCTTTTTTGCAAAATATACACGTTTTGATTATCTAAAAACTTCCTTAAAAAAAATTAGAAAGAAGAAACTAACCATGTCCATTATCCTGACTGTTTTCTTGTCTTCTTTTAGTTATAGTCAGCATGAAAATGTGCACGAAGCAAACAAAATTTCAAATCAGAAAGTAGATTCTATTTTACAAGCAAATTTAGTCTCTTTAGAACATTCAGAAAGTTTTAACAAGCTAATCATTCAAGATGGCGGTGGTAGAATGAAACCTGCACACACCTTCGCCTCTGAATTAGTAAGAAAAGTAAGTCATACGGAAACTTTACACAACATGAAACCCAGTCAGGTTTTATTATCAATCATAGAGAACCCTAGACTTTGGTATGAAGTACCTGCAATTTATTTAGAGAAACAAAATTATGAAATAAGAGAACAATTAGGGCTCCCTGTAACGGCAAAATTTGCACGCCTATCAGACTTTTTTACAGACAAAGCGGAATACAAAATTAGAGAACAAGTTGCAGAAGCCCAAAAGAATAATATTAAAGATAACTTTGAAAAAGATTTGATAAAGATCGATAGGCGAGTTGGCTTATTATACAGTGCTATTGGTGGCGGTATTTTAAAAATCTATCCGATTCCGAATGACGAAAACAATAAATGGGTTTCACAACCAGAAACTCTACTGACAGAAGGTTTTAAAGGACAAGATTCTATTTTTGTTCGTAAATCTTTACCCCTGTATGTGCAGTTATTGCAAACAGCAAAAAGAACAGGAGATTATACGAAAGCAAATCAGGTTTTAAAAGGTATTAAAAAATATCAAAAGAAATTTGGTGCAGAAGTGCATCCTACTGAAAAACAAATAGAATTAGAAATTGCTTATAACAAATACAATGTTTTTACAAAATTAGTTCGTTATTATGGCTTTGCCAGTTTGTTATTAATTGTATTTGTAATATCACAAATCTTTAGCAATAAAAAATGGATTCGCTATGTGGTAAAAGGCTTAATTGGGGTAGTAATTACTTTATTTATACTGCATACGCTAGGCTTAATAAGTAGATGGTATATTAGTGGAAATGCTCCTTGGAGTAACGCTTACGAGTCTATTATTTATGTTGGTTGGGCAACCATGTTGTTCGGATTTTACTTGGGTAGAAAATCGGCGCTGACCATTACGGCAACAACTTTTGTAACTTCAATTATTTTGTTTACGGCAAGCATGAATTGGTTAGATCCAGAAATTGCAAATTTGGTACCTGTTTTAAATTCTTGGTGGTTATTAGTGCATGTATCAATTATTGTAGCTAGTTATGGTCCTTTAACTTTAGGAATGATACTAGGTATATTCTCTCTATTTTTAATGGCATTCACCACTGCAAAGAAAAAAAAGAAAATGGAATTAAACATTAAAGAAATAACCATTATTAATGAAATGGCTGTTACAGTAGGACTTGTAATGCTTACGATTGGTAACTTTTTAGGCGGCATGTGGGCAAATGAAAGTTGGGGTCGTTATTGGGGCTGGGATCCAAAAGAAACATGGGCCTTAATTTCTATTATGATTTATGCATTTGTATTGCATATGCGTTTAATTCCTGGTTTACGCGGTAGATACACCTTTAACTTATGGACCATAATTGCTTATTTCTCTATCATGATGACTTATTTCGGTGTGAACTTCTACTTATCTGGATTGCATTCTTATGCAAGTGGAGATAAAGTAATTACGCCTGCGGCAATCTACTATTCCATGGGATTTGTGGCCATTTTAGGAACCTTTTCTTGGATTAAATATAAAAAATACTACAAGAAGTAAAATTTTATCAACAAGATTTTTGCACTGAACACGATTCAGTGTAAAAACCTTGCAGGTATTTTCATTTTAAAATGTATTTTTGCGTTTTATCCCTAACAAAAAAACAAGATGTTTAATAAAAATATAAAACTAATTATAGCAAGTTTAATTTCAATTTGGGCTATTTATCAATTTATTCAAGTGCATATTATGAACGGAATTTCCATTTTGCTTTTAGCAGGAATTTTTGTGCTTTTATATTTTAAGAATGAATTTATTTTATTGGCTTTTTTACAATTGCGTAAACAAAATTTTGAGGGAGCGAAAAAATGGTTAGGTTATATTAAAAAACCAGAAGCTGCTTTAATTACCAAACAACAAGGCTATTTTAATTATTTACATGGAATTATGTTGAGTCAAACTAACATGACCCAAGCCGAAAAATTTTTGCGTAAAGCAGTACGACTAGGACTTTCCATGGATCATGATTTAGCAATGGCTAAATTACAATTAGCCGGAATTGCCATGACCAAAAGACGGAAACGTGAAGCTACTAATTTGATGGCAGAAGCTAAAAAGCTAGATAAAAACGGCATGCTTAAAGAACAAATACAACAGATGAAACAACAGATGAAAAAAATCTAATGTTTTGTTTTTCACTGAAATAAAAAAATCCGCATATTGCGGATTTTTTTTTACTAACTATTTTATATAAAATACTAAAACGAATTTAGTATGAATTTTATTTCAACCTTGTTAAGGATAAATCCTCATTGTATTGCACAATAAATAAACCTTTATTCTCAGAAATATTTGAACTATTTCTATAATCAAACTTTGTTTCTACTCTCATCGACATTCCTTCTTCTAAAGTTGATTTTAAATCCTTTCCCGAAGCCAGTCTTATTAGAATATCATATGTTATATCAAAACCTTTAGTAGCGTAAAAAGAAGGTAATGCTTTATTTTTTTGCAAGTATTGCTTTCTAAAAATTCTTGAGCTTAAGGAACTCTCATCTACAAAATCGTCACTTACATATGTAAAACCAATTTTAGCTAATTTTCTATTATCAATTTTATCATAAATACCCCCTTTATCAAAAGTAAAAACTTTTACAGAAGTTTCTTCAGGTAGACTAATTAAGCTATTAACGACATCAGAAACGATTACCGTATTATCTGTTGTAATCACTACCCAATTTTTGGTATTTGGTTCTAAAATTTCCAAAAACCTTTCTTTTTCTATATATCCTTCTTTAGGTGATAATATCTTAATTGTTTTCAAGATTGTATCTGATGCAACCGAAGTTAAAGACATCTTTATTAATCTACTTATCTGCAAATTATCAAATTTATCATCACTTACTAAAATGATGTTTCCACCATCAAAATTTTCTTTTATATATCTTTCTAATTCTTCTCTAAAAACTCTTTTATCTGGTGATGTTTTCACAATATTAGAAGATGAAAATTCAGATTGATTTTTAGAATACACGGGGAAAATAACAGGAATATTTACATTTGCTGCCACAGTTTGCACTTCTTCAGAATACAAAGGCCCGATAACCACGTTATGATTATTTAAATCTTTTTCAAATATAATACTACTTATTTTATCTGAATTTCTGCCTTCTGTATCAAAAACATTTAACTGTATATCTATTCCTTTTCCTCTCAAAGAATCGATCGCAACTTCTGCTCCCAAGTAAAAATCTGTTGCAATATTTACCAATGTCGAATTTCTCGTGAAAATTTCTTTCAAACTTAAGGTATCATTGCTGTATTTATCCGTTCTAAAAGGAAGTAATAGAGCTACTTTTAAATCTGTCCCTGGATCAATATAGTCGCTGTAAAAAAATTCATCTGTCACATTTTGAGCTGGAATTTCCTTAATCTTTAAAATCATTCCTACTTTTAATCCCTCTGATAATTCAGGATTTAATAGTAATAATTCTCCTCTTGAAACTTCAAAAGCTTTATTTAGTGCGTAAAAAGTATCTCCTTTTTTAACTTCGTAAACAATAAAATTCTCTTTAAACTTGTCTAAAAGACCTTTTGTATCATTTAGATAAGTACTGTCGGCGATTGAATCTGAAACTACTTGATTGGCAATGCCTTTAAGCTTGCTTTTTAAAATTTTCAGTTTTTTAAGTGGAACAACAATAAAAGAATTAGGCACTAGTTCACCCAAAACATCAGGATTTAGACGAATTAAATCTGGAGTCTTCATCTCTAACTTTTGAGCAATTTTACCCATAGTCTCTCCTTTTTGAACCTTATATTGGATAAATCTCATTTGCTGACCACAAGAAACTGTGAACGTTAAAATAGACAGAAAAATAAAAATTTTTAAATGCTTCATATGTTCTATTCCCATTCTATAGTTGCAGGAGGTTTAGAGCTAATATCATACACAACTCTGTTTACACCTTTTACTTGATTTATTATTTTATTTGATATTTTTTGCAAAAATTTATAAGGCAAATCCACCCAATCTGCCGTCATTCCATCGGTACTTTCCACCGCCCTTAACGCTACTACTTTTTCATAGGTTCTTTCGTCACCCATAACGCCAACAGAATTTACCGGCAATAACATGGCTCCTGCTTGCCAAACTTTATCATACAAACCGTATTCTTTTAATCCGCTGATAAAAATAGCATCTACTTCTTGCAAAATACGAACTTTTTCTGAAGTAATATCCCCTAAAATTCTGATTCCTAAACCAGGACCTGGAAAAGGATGACGTCCTAATAATTCAGGATCAATTCCCATAGACGCTCCCACTCTTCTTACCTCATCTTTGAAAATCATTCTTAACGGTTCCACAATTTTTAATTTCATATAATCTGGTAAACCACCCACATTATGATGACTTTTTATCGTTGCTGATGGACCACCATTTACAGAAACGGATTCAATTACATCAGGATAAATTGTACCTTGAGCTAACCATTTTACATCCTCAATGTGATTCGCTTCATCATCAAAAACTTCAATAAACGAATTACCGATTGCTTTTCTTTTCTTTTCTGGATCTTTAATCCCTTCCAGCGCTTTTAAAAAACGTTCAGAAGCATCTACCCCTTTAACGTTCAAACCCATACCTTCGTATTGCGTCAATACGTTTTCAAACTCATTTTTACGCAATAAGCCATTATTCACAAAAATGCAGTACAAATTTTCTCCGATTGCCTTGTTTAATAAAACAGCTGCTACCGTAGAATCTACTCCCCCTGAAAGCCCTAAAACAACTTTATCATTTCCTACTTTTTCTTTAATTGCATCAACAGTGCTTTCTACAAAAGAATCTGGTGTCCAGCTTTGCTCAACTTTAGCAATAGCAACTAAAAAGTTTTCTAATAATTGTTTCCCGTCTTTAGAATGATATACTTCTGGGTGAAACTGAATACCAAAAGTTTCTTCTCCTTCAATTTTATAAGCGGCATTTTCAACATCTGCCGTACTTGCTAATAAAACAGCATTTGTTGGCAAATGTTTAATAGTATCTGAATGACTCATCCAAACTTGGCTGCCTTCAGAAATATTTTTAAAAAAAACTTCATCACTTTTAATAAATGATAAATTTGCTCTGCCATATTCTCTTGTATTGGAAGGGGCTACTTTTCCGCCAGAAAAATGTGCTAAATATTGTGCCCCATAGCAAACTGTTAACAAAGGTTTTTTTCCTCTAATTTCAGATAGATCTGGATGTAAAACCTTTTCTCCTCTTACAGAATTTGGACTTCCTGATAAGATAACTGCTTTAAAGCTAACAAGATTTTCTGGGATTTTGTTATAAGGGTGAATTTCGCAATAAATATTTAATTCTCTTACTCTTCTTGCTATTAATTGCGTGTATTGAGAACCAAAATCTAAAATAAGTACATTGTGTTGTTGCATACGCAAAAATAGTATTTCAGATTAAATTTTTAACCCTGAAATTTATATTTTTTTGATAAATTAGAATTCGTAGAAATAAAAGAGAATTCGTTTAGAGTGTATCGTTTAAAAATTCAGAAACTAGTACCTTAATAATCCAAGTATATCTTCACATGTACACTGTTTACTCAAAAAAAATTAAAATATCGTCAACCAACTCAAACAAAAATTATTAATTTAAATTGGTCTTTAAATTAGTTAAATTAAGCTGAATAGTTAAGCTTTAAGCCCTGAACCTAAAACCTGTATACAATTGCATTGATATTCATTCCTGCACCAACAGAGGCCAAAATGATAACATCTCCTTTGTGTACTTCTTGATTTTCAATTTTTCCTTTTAAAACCAAATCTAATAGAGTCGGCACTGTGGCTACAGAACTATTTCCTAATTTATGAATACTCATCGGCATAATTCCTTCGGGAACTGGTTTTTTAAACAATCTATAAAACCGTTTAATAATGGCTTCATCCATTTTTTCATTTGCTTGGTGAATAAAAATTTTCTTTACATCCTCAACCTGAAGTCCACTTTTATCCAATGCCAACTTCATAGCTGTCGGAACATTTGTAATTGCAAACTCATAAATTTTGCGTCCAAACATTTTTATATAACGTATATTTTGATCTTTATCTTTATTAAATGAAGCTCCATAATACAAGTAATATGCTTCTTCTTTTACAAACGTTTGAGATGCGTGACTTAAAATCCCTGAATCTTGTTGATCAGTTTTTTCTACAATACAAGCGCCTGCACCATCGCTATAAATCATGGAATCACGATCGTGCTTATCGACGACTCTTGAGAGTGTTTCTGCCCCAATAATTAAACATTTATTTGCGATTCCTGCCTTTATAAAAGCTTGTGCTTGTATCACACCTTGAATCCAACCTGGGCATCCAAATAAAATATCATACGCTACACAATTAGGGTTTTCAATTCCCAACCTATATTTAACCCTTGTAGCTAAACTAGGCAACATATCTCCTTGAATTGTACCCTGTTTGATATCTCCAAAATTATGTGCAAGAATGATGTAATCAATTTTTTCCTTATCAATTTTAGCATCTTCAATTGCTCTTTCTGATGCAAAAAACGCTAAATCTGATGCAGTATATTCTGCGATTGCATATCGTCTTTCTTGTATTCCTGTAATTGCTTTGAATTTTTCAATAATTACATCATTCGTCGAAGAAAAAGTAGAACCGTCAGAGTTTAACAATTCTTCTTCTAAAAACGCAGCATTATCTTTTATTAAAGAGGGAATAAAAGTTCCTGTACCTGTAATTTTTGATGAGATCATTTCCAATGTTTTATTCTATTGATTTTTTTAAAAATACAATTAATAATTTGAAAAAGGATTTTTAAAAAGGTGATAAAAACGAAACTCAAAAAACACTATATGTTGGTTTATTTTTGATGTAAATTAATTTTTAGCTGCATAATTGTGGCAATAGATTGGGCCATAGCGCTCATTCTT
The DNA here is from genome assembly GCA_034110665.1 of Polaribacter sp. GTDB lineage: Bacteria > Bacteroidota > Bacteroidia > Flavobacteriales > Flavobacteriaceae > Polaribacter. Next base: position 765 of record JAWUYT010000085.1, on the reverse strand, counting down.
GCACAATTTACTCCTTTAAAAAAAGTTTCAATTGTTGTGCAAAAATACGATATCCAAATGGTAAAATCCTCTTTTTAAAAAGCGACAAAAGTATTTTTATACAGGTGCTTTTGCATCCCATTATTTTGGTAACGGTTGCTAATAAACAAAATATCATTTCAAAAATCTGTACTAATTTCTCATGATGTTCCAACTGATTTTATTCAAAAATTTATTCAAAAAAAGGAACCATTTTTTTATCCATCAACAAGAGATTACAAAACTTTATGACGCTTAATTTACTTTCTTTCCTTGAGTATATATCTAGATTCAATACACTGTTTTTAGATACCTAAAAGGCTTTGATATTTAATAAAGCTCCACGCGAGTCCCGTTCCTGTAAAAGACTAGTTGCTGTGTTTAAGCACTTAAGTTAATAAATCACAGATAGAAATTCCGTGAGAACTTTAGTAAATAGGCTAAAACAAAGCAATTAATTTTGTTCGTTGTTCGTTGTTTGTTGTTCGATGTTCTTTGTTTGGTGTTCGCTATTGGTTGGCAGTAATTTTTTAGTCTGTCGATTGGATAATTGTTATTCCGTCAAAATAATTTCCTGCTTGAAGTCCAACAGTAAGTATTCTTTGAGAGCCGGTGGTATTTTTGAATAATTTGATCGCTATTTCTTTTCCGTTTTTCCTTTCTAAAATAAACTCTGATTCGGTAACCGTAAAATTATTAGCGGTAGTATCGACATTACTTAAATCGAACGTTTGACCGTCTTTGAAA
>JAWUYT010000084.1:0-27581 GCA_034110665.1 Polaribacter sp. | reverse complement strand
GAACCTGCCGAACCCCCTGTAAAGAAAAGTGCAAAGAAAATACCAGTGGCAAAAAAGCTCCACATGGTAAAATCGGCAGTTACAAAACCTGTTGTCGTAATTACCGAGGTTACCATAAATAACCCATGTCTTATGGCACTTTCTGCTTCACCAAAAACTTTGGGATGCGCAATGGTAGTGTGTAAATTTGGATCTTGATAAAAGTAAATTAAGAACGTTATAATTGATGAAATGCCAATAATTCCGAATAAATAATATTTAAACTCTTCACTTTGAAATACTTTCTGAATTTTTCCTTTTAATGCAAAATAAGTTAATACAAAGTTCGTACCTGCGATCAGCATAAAAAAGATAATGATATATTGTACAAATGGTAGATTGTTGTAAAAAGCAATATTACTGTTTTTTGTAGAAAAACCACCTGTACTGACGGTTGCCATTGCATGGTTTATGGCATCAAACCATGTCATACCTGCAACTTTTAATAAGAAGAATTCCGCAAAAGTTAAGAGTACATAAATTAAATACAATCGTTTTGCAGTGTCTGTAATTCTTGGATGTAATTTATCTGCCGAGGGTCCTGGAGCTTCTGCCATAAAAAGTTGCATGCCACCAATTCCTAATAAGGGTAAAATTGCTATTGTTAAAACAATAATTCCCATCCCGCCAATCCAATGTGTGGCACTTCTCCAGAAAAGAATTCCTTTAGGCATGGATTCGATGTCAGTTAAAATAGACGAACCTGTTGTAGAATACCCAGATATAGTTTCAAAAAAAGCATTAGAAATATTGGGTATTGCACCAGATAATAAATAGGGCAACATTCCTGTAATAGAGAGTGTTAACCATCCTAGAGTAACAATTAAGTAACCTTCTTTTTTCTGAATATTCGTGTTGGTAGGTTTGTTCAGTAAAAAGAGTAATATCCCTATAAAAGCAGTAATAACACCGGCATTTAAAATACCTGAAGCTTCAGGTTCATCGTTAAAAAAACTAAAAGGAAAAGCAATAAACATAAAACAACTGTTTAAGATTGCTGTGATGCCCAAAAACCGATAAATTATTTTTAAGTTTAAAAATCCCATTTTATTTAAATAAACTCTCTACTAAAGAAATGGCTTCTGGTAAACAGAACACAATTACTTTATCTCCACTTTGCATTTGCATATCACCAAAAGTCATTAGTGCTTTCCCGTCCCTAATAATTCCACCAAAAACAGCTTCTTTTGGCACTCTTAACTCTTTAATTGGTTTTTTTGTAACTCTTGCATTTGGTTGTACTTCAAATTCAAAGACTTCAGCATCAATATTATGAAGATTGGCAAGTTCTAAAATTTCACCTTGTCTTATATGTTTAAAAATATTACTGGCTGCAATTAGTTTTTTATTAATTAAAGATTGTATTCCGATCGTTTGAGATATATCAATATAATCCATATTCTCCACCAAGGCAATCGTCTTTTTAACACCTTTAGATTTTGCCACCAAACAAGACATAATGTTGGTTTCAGAATTTCCTGTAACCGCAATAAAAGCATCAGTTTCTCTAATAATTTCCTCTTCTAAAAGTTCTAAATCTCTTCCGTCGCCATTAATGATTAAAGTATCGCATAAAGTTTCGGCAAGCATTTCCGCTTTTTCTCTATCTTTTTCAATCAGTTTTACTTTGAAATTATCCTCACAAAGATGTCTTGCTGTTTTTTGGCCGATACTACTTCCGCCAAGAATCATTACATTTTTAATATTAAATTGTTCTTTACCTATGATCGGGTACAAGTCTTCAATACTATAATTTGGCACTGAAAAATAAACTTGGTCGTGCAATTTATAAGTGGTGTTTCCTCTAGGGATAATCGTTTGAGAAACGTTTTCTCTTTTGATGGCAATCGTTATGAAATCTACGTTAGCAAATTTCTGCTTTGCTTCTTTTACCGTTAAATCTACCAAAGGCGATTTGTAGGTAAGTTCAGTTCCCATAACATTAAATAAACCACTTTCAAAGGCAACCGTATCATTAAAGGAAGATTGATGCAAAAGCATTTTTATTTCATTCGCTGCTAATTCTTGCGGAGAAATCATAAAATCGACTCCAAATTTTTTAAAATCAACTTCACAGTCGTTTAAAAATTCAGGATTGTCTATTCTTGCAATTGTCTTCTTTGCTCCTAAAGATTTACCAATTACAGAAATTGTAAAATTTGTGTTTTGACTATCTGTAACCGCTATTAATAAATCTGCAGAATCAATACCAATTTCCTTTAATAATTTTATGGAAGTTGCATCACCCTTTTTAGTAATAACATCCAGGTGATTATTAAGGTATTCTAATTTTTCACCGTCAAAGTCAATGATATAAGTGTCTTGTGATTCGTAAGAAAGTAGTTTTGCTAAATGAAAACCAACATCTCCCGCACCTGCGATTATTATTTTCATATTTTTAAAAATAGAATAAAGTGCAAAGATATAAAGACTTAAGGAGGTAAAATAAATAAAACTGTTTTTTCAATCTTTTTAGCTGTTTTTTGTACTTTTATAAAAATTGAAGTATGGAAAAACTGACGATTAAATCTTGGGCTTTAGATGATAGGCCTAGAGAAAAATTGGTAGCTAAAGGGAAATCAACATTATCTGATGCCGAATTGATTGCAATTCTTATTGGCTCTGGTAATAGAGAAGAAAGTGCTGTGGGTTTATCTAAAAGAATCTTAAAATCTGTAGACGGTAATATTAATAGGCTAGCAAAATTATCCGTAGAAAAATTAATTGAATTTAAAGGCATTGGAGAAGCCAAAGCAGTTACCATCATAACGGCTTTAGAATTGGGAAAGAGACGACAATTAGAAATTGCTTTAGAAAAGCCTAAAATAACAAGCAGTAAAGAAGTTTTTAATTTGATGCAACCCGTAATTGGCGATTTGGAACACGAGGAATTTTGGGTGCTTTTCTTAAACAATTCGAATAAAGTATTGGGGAAAACTCAAATTAGTAAAGGTGGTTTAACAGCGACTGTTGTTGATGTTAGGTTGCTGTTTAAAAGAGCTTTAGAGTTGGCCTCTTTAGGGATAATTGTTTGTCATAATCATCCTTCAGGAAAATTACAACCGAGTACTGCCGATAAACAAATTACACAAAAAATAAAACTAGCAGGCGTAACTCTAGATATTAAACTGCTAGATCATTTAATAGTAACTGAAAAGTCTTATTTTAGCTTTGCTGATGAGGGAATTATGTAGTTTGCTGAAAACTGCCAACTAAACAATAAAATGATACTAGTTTACACACATAAAATTACACCAAGAGTTCGCTATATTTTTAAGCATATAGTTACTAGAATCTTATTAATTCCTGTTGATTTTACATCGAAAATAGAAGAATTTGTTGCGTATAACGGTCCTAAATTATCGTATACAAATACAGTTTTAGGAAGTGAGTTTTTTATAAAGAGCAATGATTTATTGTTTGAACAAGGAGTGAATGATTTAGAACTTACACTCAATAATTGGGAAGAAGTGCCTTGTTTTTTTGCAACCAATTTAAAATCTGCGATTCCTTTTGATATTTTTGCCGCCAGTTTTTACCTTATTACACGTTATGAAGAGTATTTACCTCACGTAAAAGACCTTCATGGACGGTATACAGCAGAACAAAGTTTGGCATTTAAAAAAGGATTTTTAGAAATACCAGTTGTAGATATTTGGGCTTATAAATTTTTAAAACTTTTACAAGAGAAATTCCCTGATTATGAATACAAGTCAAGATCGTATGAATATATTTCTACAATAGACATAGACAATGCTTTTGCCTACAAATACAAGAGTTTAATTAGAAATATCGGCGGTTTTTTTAAGGATTTAGTTAAATTTAGAATCTTTGATGTTTGGAATCGTTTTGCAGTAACTTTTAATATTAAGAAGGATCCTTTTGATACTTTTAAGAAGATTTTGAGATTAAAAAAGGAGTATAATGTTAAAATTATTTTCTTCTTTTTAATAGGAGACTACACCACTTTTGATACCAACGTTTCGGCTTCAAAAAACAAATATAGATTGCTTATTAAAGAAATGGTAGATTATGCAAGAGTTGGTTTGCATCCTTCTTACTTTTCCATGCAAAATGCACTACTTTTAAAGAAAGAGAAAGAGCGCTTAGAAAGTATTACCAATACGCCAGTAAAACGATCTAGACAACATTATCTGCGTTTTAGTTTACCAGATACCTATCAACATTTAATAGATTTAGAAATAGAAGAAGATTATTCTATGGGCTATGCTAGTAATGTTGGTTTTAGGGCGAGTACTTGCACTCCTTTCTATTTTTATGATTTAGATTTTGAAATTCAAACTCCTTTAAAAATATTTCCTTTTGCTTTAATGGATACTACTTTGAATGATTATATGCAGTTAACCCCTAAACAATCTTTAGGCAGAATTAGAGATTTAAAATATCAAGTAAAAGCTGTAAACGGAACATTTATCACATTATTTCATAATGAAAGTTTGAGCGATTATTTGCGCTGGAAAGGTTGGAAACGTTTGTATGAATCGATGCTAAAAATTGCGACTTCTTAAAATGATTCAGCATATAAAACGAACCCATTTAGACCTGCAAAAATATGATGCTTGTATTGAAAATTCAATACAAAGCAGAATCTATGCTTTTTCTTGGTATTTAGATATTGTTGCAGACAATTGGGATGTGCTGGTTTTAGATGATTATAAAGCTGTTATGCCAATTCCTTGGCGTAAAAAATTTGGAATTAAATACGTGTATCCTCCTTTTTGGTTGCTAGAATTGGGTGTTTTTTCTTTGGATGAAAAGGTGGATTATACCTCTTTTTTTAAAATACTGTTTACTCATTTTAAATCTGTTGAAACGAGATTAAATACAGATAATCTTATTCAAAAATCAACTTCTTTTTTGGTCGATAAAAGAATGCAACTTATATCGATAAAAGAAGAATACCAAGCGGTTTTTAATAGCTACAGAAAAGACAGAAGAAAAGATTTACGGAAAGCGAATAAAGCAGATTTAAGTGAGAAATGGGATGATAATCCGGATATATTAATTCAATTATTTAGAGATAACGTCGGCAAAAGAACGCCATTTATTGTAGAAAAAGATTACGATGTTTTAAGAAGTTTGATGCAAATTTGTATTGAAAAAAGGGTAGGGGAGATTCTTTCAATTTATAACAAAGACCATAAATTAGTGGCTTCTGGTTTTTTCTTAAAGCATAAAACTAGTATTACAATTTTAATGTCATCAACAGATTTTAATTACAGAAAAAATGGCGAAAACACCTTCTTAATTGATCGTGCTATTTTTAAGTTTCAGAAAAATTATGAAGTTTTTAATTTTGGGGGTTCCTCCATGAAATCTATTGCAAGTTACTTCTCAAGTTTTGGCGCTATAACCAATGATTACAAGCAGATAAAATGCAACAATTTATCATTTTTAGTAAAGTTATTTAAACGTTAAAATTCAGGAAATCAGAAAACTTTTTAGGAATTTTTTTACTAAAGATTATTTGTGATAAATCTTCTGTGTACGCCTCTTTTTGTTTAATTACTTTACAGGGATTACCAACCGCAACAGAATTACTCGGTATATCTTTATTCACCAAAGAATTTGCACCGATGATTACATTATTACCAATAGAAACTTCGGGCAAAATAGTGCTGTTTGCGCCAATCCAAACATGGTTGCCAATAACAATGGGTTTTCCTTTTGTGTGTGCTCTTAAATTATCGCTTTTATGATTCGATGAAATAATAGAAACCCCTGGGCCGAGTTCTATATTGGAACCGAAAATAATTCCGTTATTAGCCTGAATGTAATTATTGTGATTATCACCTGGATCACACAAAACACCTTTTTGAATCCTCTCTGGTGCTAAAACTTTGGATGTAAAATGAACAGGCCATCGCACTCTAGGATTCAATCTACATAATTTTTGCGGAATTAAATAGTGGAAAAATAAAATATAATAACGTTGATAGCCATATTTAGGTCTGTAATATTCAGGATAAAACAAATGAACAATCCATCCAAAGAAAAGAAAATCTATTTTTTTAATCATTTAATTTATCTTGTTTTTTGAATACTGTAAATACCATGCTACTATAATTTCATTATAACTTTTAGACTTAAAAACGCTTTTAATATTATTTTTTTCTAGCGAATTCAGCATTTTATTGGTGATAATTTCATAGTTATTCCAGTCATTCTTTTTTAAGAATTTTTGTTTTATAAAAGTAGGTAAAATTGGTTTTATCGTATTTTTTATTTTTTGAGTAAAAACTTCTTCTTTTGATGGTTGCATTTCACTTTTAAAATATACATTTTCAGGTTTAAAATACTGACTGATTAAAACATCATCAAACAGAATTTTCATTTTTTTATATTGTACAGGAACACTTTTAAAGAAGTTTAAAGTTTCTTTATCCCAAAAAGGAAAACGGTGTTCAAAGCCGAAAAAAGTATAAAAGTTAGCGGAATTAAAAATATACTTGGCAAATTTTTCTTTCAAATCAAAATCTTCAAAAACAGAAGATGGAATTTTATTTATATAATTTGCATCAAAATTTAGCAAACAGCTTTCAACCTCTTTAGCTATTATTTTTCTTTCTGATGTCGAAATAGAATAATTAGTAAATTTTTTGGTAATAATTAAATCGATAAGATTTTTATGTTTTAAGTTTTCAGGAATTACTTTTAAAAATTGACTTCCACCTAATACATCGCCTGCATAACCAGGTATGAAAATTGAGTCTTCAGGAATTAATTTGTTTTCTTTTAGGTATTTAACGGCAAAGAACTCTTGCATATTTGGCGTGGAAGATAATTTTCCGGCAAAATGTGCATAGTTTTTAAATTCTTCTTGATTGATAAAATCAGCAATTAAGTCTTTTGTGTATTCAATAAAGTACCATTTAAAACCAAGTGTTTTCGCAACCCTCTTTGAGTTTTCTATTTCAAAACTATCTTTTTTTCCGTAGGTATAGCAGATTACATTTTTATAGTTGAGTTTCTTTAATTGAGTTGCAATTAATCTAGAATCAAACCCAGCGCTTAGAGGAATAACTGCGGTTCTATTTTGTAAAGAAGTTACAAGTCTTTTAAAACTATTGTCAAAAACAGTAATTGCTTTGGTGGTTAACTTCTTATAGGTTAAACTGTTTTCAGTTTTAATAGCATAAGAAAATAAAAAATGGTTGTTTATAATTGTATTATTTTCAATACATAAACATTCATCAGATTGCACTTGATAAACATTTTTGAGCAATGTTCTTTTGCCATAGGTGTGTAAAGAAGATTTTAACTCTATTTCAGAAAGTGCGTCAAATTCATATAAGGGTAAAGTTTTTTTAAGATGTGTAATATCATCACTTACATAGAACTGATCTTTAAAAGAAGTATAAAATAGAGGAAAAGCCCTTGTAGTGTCTGTGATAATAAAAGTAGTGTTCTCAAAAGAAACGATTATTGTATAAACACCATTTAACTGATTGATTGTTTTAAAAAAAGCTGCTTTTGTTTCAGGTTTATGAAGGAAATTGAGCGCATTTTCTTTTTCATAAAAAAGAGTATCTACATAAAAATATCCTTTAAAAAACAGTGTATCATTTTTAAACCATTTAAAGCTGCTATTATTTTTTAGAGTAATATTCATATTAGGTGTAAGCTATTTTATTCTCTTTAGCTGTTTTTAAAAGGAAGATAAAAATAAGAATATTAAATAACATTCCTACTCCAGAAAAAAGCATCAAAGAAATAACGAGGCTTTTATAAAAATAGTATCCTAAAAATAAGGCAAGAAATCTAAAGATTAATAAAAATATATCATAAATGACAATGGTTTTTTGTTTGTTCAAAATGATAATTAATGAAGTTATTGGATTGCTTAAAAAAGCGAAGAATAACCAAGGAAGTAAAATTCTGGAGTACAAACCAACATCTACCCAATCTTCACCAAAAAGAAGATCTAAATGAAAGGAACTAATGATTAGCGGAGTAAATATAAAAGCGCTAATTTTTAATAAATTTTTGGTAGTTTTTAAAACTAAATCGTATAGGTTACCATGCTCATTATAAACCTTACTAGCTCTATTAAAAAACACTTGATTCACAGAGTTTTGCATAATACCAATAGGAGCTCTAGTAAATTTTATTGCAAGACCGTAAATCCCTGAATTTGCTAAACCAAAATACTTGGTAATTAATAGTACGGGTAATTCATTCGAAAGATTATTTGTTACATTAATAATGGTATTAAAAACAGGGATGTCTTTGTATTTTTTAGCTAAAAAAAACATTTTTTTAAAAGATATTTCTTGGAATAAATCTTTTACTGATTTTAAAGAAGTTTTAATTAAAAAGAGTAACTGAAATAAATTTCCTAGAAGCATTCCGGGGATTAAACCCAAAGAATTAAAAGAGCTAAAACCAACTGCAATTTGAGAAGAACTCATTACAGATGCTTTAACCAATAAGCCTTTACTTATGTTTCTAAACTCACTTTTTCTGTTATTCCAATAATCTAAAATTGAGACTCCCCCAAACAGAAACACACTTACAGGGATTAAATATATGAAACCTGAAAGTTCTTTAATCGAAAAGAAACTTGAGATGCTATCTTTAAAGAAAAAGATAATTATAAGCAGTAATACACAGTAAAGGCATAAAACTAACACTGAAAAACTTAATAAATTAGCAGCGTCTTCATCTTTTTTTGGTAAAACTATTGCAAATTCATATTGCATGGTTGCTAAAGGTTTTAAGATTAAAGTAGCCGATGTAAACAACATATAAATACCAAAAAGTTCTGTAGAAAAAAGTCTTGTAAGCAACAAAATAGAGCCGTATATGATAATTTGGCTTAAAGCAGAACCTGTAATTAATGTTAATACATTTTTTACAAACTCCTTTTTTAAAAAAGAAAATAGTTGCATCTTACAAATTTAAAAATATGATTCAAATATAACTTAAATGGAAGGAATAAAACACGTATTTTTTGACTTAGATCACACCCTTTGGGATTTTGAAAAAAACTCTGATTTAACCTTCGAAAAAATATTTTTTAAACATACAATTAAAACGGATCTATCAAGTTTTCTGAAAATTTATAAACCTTTAAATATAGAATATTGGAAATTATATAGAGAAGAAAAAATAAACAAGGAAGAGTTAAGATATCAAAGATTAAAAACAGCTTTTGATGCCATAAATTATGAAATATCAGACGATTTAATTGATATTTTGGCAATTGATTATATTGAATGTTTACCAGATTATAATCATTTATTTGAAGGGACTTTTGAAATATTGGAGTATCTAAAGGGTAAGTATGAATTACATATTATTACCAATGGTTTTGAAGAAATACAAACAAAAAAAATGGAATCCTCAAGGATTTTAGATTACTTTAAGATCATTGTTACTTCTGAATCCGTTGGTGTTAAGAAACCAAATCCAAAAGTTTTCAATTATGCTATTGAAAAAGCCAATGCTCAAAGTAATAATTCCATAATGATTGGAGATAGTATTGAAGCAGATATAGAAGGTGCCTTGAGTGTAGGAATGAAAGCTATTCATGTAAATTTTGAAAAAGAAAAAGTGAATAATGTTAATTTTAATACGATAACATCTCTTTTAGATTTAAAGCAATATCTTTAGGAATAAAATCTTTTTATTAAATAATTTATTGCCTATGAAATCCCCTAAAAAAATAAGTTTTTTCATCAGCTTGTTTCTTATTGTTTCTTGTTCAGGCAGCTTAGATTTTAATCAATTAGAAGATTATGTTCCTAAATCTAAATACACGACTCCATTAATTTATTTTACAGCCTTTCCTGCACAATTTTTTGACTCAACAAGAACGATACAGCAAAATAGTATTTCAGATAGTGCAATTATTTCAGATTTTGATGATTTTCAAGGTAATTTGATTAGGGGTAGGATTGTCAAAATAGTTCTTAATGCAGAATTAAGAAACGCATTTGATAGAGACGTCATTGTTCAAATAGAGTTTTTAGATGAAAACGCAGTAATTTATTCATTTAGACCAATAATTGTTGCAAACAATCATAGAAAATTCTTGCCTTTTGAAGAAGAAATTATAATAGCTTCAAATTCTAATGTTTTAAATACTACCCAAATTAGAGTAACTGTAACGTTAGAAAATATCGGTATTCAAATGAATCCAAATGATATTAGTGAATTTGAGTTCAAATCAGTAATTACATTATTTTTAGAATCAAATTTATAGAAATGAAGAATCTCTTGTTTTTTTTATTGATTTTATTCTTCAACAAAGCTACAACACAAAATAAACAAGTATTGTATAACTTTGCAGAGTTACCACAAACACTTCTGCTCAATCCAGCTTCAAAAACCAATTATAATGGACATATAGGAGTTCCTTTTTTATCAGCTTTATCCTTTGAAGGAGGATTTTCAGGATTTGTATTATCAGATCTTTTTGCGAATGATGGTATTGATATAAATGACAAAATAATTAATGTTTCAAATAGATTGACTGCTAGAGATTACATAAAAGTTAATTCTCAAGTAGAGGTTTTAAACGGGGGTTTTAGATTAGATAATAGAACGTATTTTAGTGTTGGTTTCTACACAGAAATAGATGCTTTCGTATACTACCCGAAAGATGTTTTTACGATACTGAATGAGGGTAATTCAGCATATTTGAACAAAAATTTTTTATTTTCAGCGATTTCGTATAAACTAGATGTTTTAGGAGTGCTTCACTTCGGTGCATCTCATCAATTTACAGAAAAATTAACGCTTGGGGCTAGATTTAAAGTGTATTCCTCTGCCATAAATATACAATCTAAAAATAATACAGGAAGTTTTGTAACTGTCGCTGGCAATGATGATTATTATAAACAAATTTTGAGTGATATAAACTTTACATCGAATAGTTCTGGTTTAATAAGAGATGATGAATTGTTAGATACTGCTGAAGATTATCTTCAGAATGTTTTTTTAGTAAGTAATTTAGGAGCTGGATTTGATTTGGGAATTACGTATCAAATTAGTGAAAATTTAGAGTTTTCTGGCAGCATTTTAGATATGGGTTTTATCCATCACACTGCAGATATATTAAATAATACAGCCGAAGGAAATTTTACTTTTGAGGGAATTCAATTTCAGTTTGATAATAATGGGAATTATATCAATGATCTCGAAACGAGGTTTGATAGAGCAACTTTGATTTCTGAAAATGAAAGATCCTATATATCTTTAAGACCGATAAAAGTGAATGCGGCTCTCAAATACAGTTTTGGAGAAATAGTTCGAAAAAGAATTGATAAATATTTTATCAAAGACTTCTATACAGATGCTGCAGGTGTTCAATTGCATAGTGTCTTTAGGCCTTTAAGTCCGCAAGTAGCACTAACCGCTTTTTATCAGAAAGCATTTACAAATAATCTTCAAACAAAAGTAACTTACACTATTGACGACTTATCCTATTCTAATATTGGTGCAGGCATATCAGCTCAATTTAATAAGGTTAATGTTTATGGTTTGATAGACAATATTTTGTCTTACAGAAATCTTTCAAAGGCAAATAACTTATCTTTACAAATAGGAGTAAATTTAATATTTAACTAAAATGATAAAAAAAGCAGTTTATTTTCTGACTCTTTTAATGAGTATTTCTATTTATAGTCAAAAAAATAGCTCTCATAAATATCAATATATACTTGTACCAGTAAAATTTGATTTTTTTAAAGACACTGATAAATATCAAACAAGTTCATTAACTAAATTCTTATTTAAGAAAAAGGGTTTTAAAGTTTTTTTGAGCAATGAAAAATTACCAACTGCGCTAAATGATGATCGATGTTTGGCGCTGAGCGCATCGGTAGTTGATGAATCTTCTATCTTAACTATTAGAACTTCAATAGAGATCAAAGATTGTTTTGGTAAGGTTCTATATAAATCAAAAAAAGGAAAAAGTAAGTCAAAAGATTATAAGAAAGGATATCAGGAGGCGATAAGAAATGCTTTTGTATCTATGGATGATTTTGAGTACAATTATGATTCATCTTTATTGGTAAATTTAGAAAGTAAACAAGAAGCCTATACTGATAATAGGAGTGAGGATATGGCAGAAATTCTGGTAAAACCGATTTCAAATTCCTTATTGATTCCCGAATTAAAAGTAAACGCAGTAAAACTAGAAAATATAATTTCGAGTGCCCTTCCTGTTTTATATGCCCAAGCCATACAAAGTGGTTTTCAATTAGTAAATAAGAAGCCAGAAGTTGTGTTTTTAATTTTGAGAACTTCTAGAAAAGATGTATTTATGATCAAAAATAAAAACGGAAATTTTTATAAAAACGGAGATAACTGGCTGGCAGAGTTCTATGAAGGAGATAGATTGGTTAAGAAAGAGTATCAAGTAAAATTTTAGTACTTGTACTTATCTTTCCATTTATTTTTTAAGGTTTCTTTAAATTGATTTTCTCTTGTGTTCTTGCCTGGTTTATACAATTTTGTTCCAGATATTTCATCGGGTAAAAATTCTTGATTTACAAAACTGTTCGCATAATCGTGCGAATATTTATAATTTTTACCATAATCTAAATCTTTCATTAATGTAGTTGGAGCATTTCTTAAATGAAGTGGAACCGATAAATCGCCAGTTTTTTGCACTAAATTTTGTGCATTTTTAATAGCCAGATAAGAAGCATTACTTTTAGGTGAATTGGCCAAATAGATAGCACACTGACTTAATATAATTCTAGATTCTGGATAACCAATTACTGAAACTGCTTGAAACGTGTTGGTTGCCAATATTAAAGCAGTTGGATTTGCGTTGCCAATATCTTCTGAAGCTGCAATAAGTAATCTTCGAGCAATAAACTTAACATCTTCACCGCCCTCAATCATTCTTGCCAACCAATAAACAGCTCCATTCGGGTCACTACCTCTAATCGATTTTATAAATGCAGAAACAATATCATAATGTTGCTCTCCAGTTTTATCGTATCGAACTGTATTTTTTTGAATTTTTTCTAAAACTAAATCATTTGTAATTTCAATTTCATCATCCGCAGAAACGAGCAATTCAAAAATATTTAACAATTTTCTGGCATCACCGCTAGAAACTTGTAAAAGAGCATCTGTTTCTTTTAAAGTTATTTTTTTGGTCGATAAGATTGCGTCTTTTTCCATTGCTCTGTGCAAGAGGGCCACTAAATCATTTTTATCAAAAGAATTTAAAATATATACCTGACAGCGAGAAAGTAGGGCAGGTATCACCTCAAAACTAGGGTTCTCTGTCGTAGCGCCAATTAAAGTAACCCAGCCTTTTTCTACTGCTCCTAATAATGAATCTTGTTGAGATTTACTAAAGCGATGAATTTCGTCAATGAATAAAATGGGGTTTTTCGCAGTGAACAAGCCTCCACTGTTTTTAGCTTTCTCTATAACTTCTCTCACATCTTTTACGCCAGAACTAATAGCACTTAAAGTATAAAACGGTCTTTTAGATGTGGTAGCAATAATATTAGCCAGAGTTGTTTTTCCAATTCCTGGAGGTCCCCATAAAATTAAAGAAGGAATAATTCCTTTTTGTATTAAGTTAGTTAAAATACCATGCTTGCCAACCAAATGTTGTTGACTTATATAATCATCAAGGGTTTTAGGTCTAATTCTCTCTGCCAAAGGTTCATTCATGCAGTAAAAATAATAAAGATTTCTGACAGATATTGTAAAAAATCCTTTTGGTTCTGTTTTTGTTATTTTTGTGTGAATGAAGGAAGCGCAAAAATTAAAATTAAAGAGGTCAATATTTTTAATACCAATACTATATATTTTAAGTATTTGGATTATTTATTGGATTGAAATACAATTCAGTTTTAATTTTAACAAGTACGGAGTATATCCAAGAACATTAAAAGGATTTAGAGGTGTGTTTTTTACGCATTTTATACATAGCAACACTGGTCATATTTTTAATAATTCGATTCCGTTATTCGTGCTTTTAAGCGGTCTTTTCTATTTTTACAAAGAAGTTGCATACAAGGTTTTACTTCTTGGTGGTTTTCTCACAGGGGTTTTAACTTGGATTATTGCTAGAGAATCTTATCATATTGGCGCAAGTGGAATTGTTTATTTACTCTTTAGTTTTGTTTTTTTTAGCGGTATTATTAGAAAACATTTTAGATTAGTCGCTTTGTCGTTAATTGTTATTTTCTTGTATGGAAGTATGATTTGGTATGTTTTACCCATAAAAGAAGGGATTTCTTGGGAAGGACATTTATCTGGATTTTTAATAGGATTGTTTTTTGCAGGTATTTACAGAAAAAGAGGAACGGTAAAAGAAGAGCATCAATTTAAAGTAACAGAATTTGATTTACTTTTTGATGAAAATGGTAATTTCTCTCCACCAAAAATAGAAGAAGCGGAGAAAATAGATATTAGCGATGAAAAGGAGCCCAATAACAAATAAGAATTTAGCTTGTCTAGCTATTAGTCGATATTCTTTGTCGCACAGTTTCATATAAAAAAATACCACACGCTACAGAGACATTTAAGGAAGCTATTTCGCCTAACAAAGGTAATTTGGCTTTATAATCAACCATTTTAAGAATGGAGGGATTTATTCCTCGGTGTTCAGATCCCATGATGATTGCTATGGGTTGCGTAAAGTTGATATCGTAAATAGAATTTTCTGTTTTTTCAGTTGCGGCCACTATTTTAATATCTGATGCTTGCAATAAAAATAAAGCATCTTTTAAGTGATCTACTTTGCAAATAGGTATTTTAAATGCTGCTCCGGCTGAGGTCTTTATCGTTTCTGCATTCACAGGGGCACTACCATTATTCTGAATAATGATACCGTTTACACCAGAACATTCTGCAGTTCTAATAATAGCTCCAAAATTCCGAACATCAGAAAGTTGGTCTAATAAAATGAAAAGAGGTGTTTTTTCACTCTCTATGGTTTTCTCGATCAACTCTTCTAAATCATAGAACTCGATAGGAGATATTTGGGCAACAGCACCTTGATGATTACTGTTTTTAGATAATCTATCCAACTTTTCAATAGGTACTATACTCGTGGTAAGGTTTTCAGTTTTGATGAGTCTATTAAGTTCGTAAAATAATTCTCCCCTTAATCCTTTTTGTAAGTATACTTTATTTATTGTAGAGCCACTTTCTATAGCTTCAATAATTGCTCTAATACCAAATATATTTGTAGTTTCTGTCAATGTTTTTCTTTTTGAAAAAAAAAAATCGCAATCAAAAGATTACGATTTTTATTTAATTATTTTTAATATTTTCGTTAAATACTAAATTCAAAGCTTGTTCCTGCGCCGTAACCACCGTTAGAACTAAATACTTGAACACCATCCAGTGTAAAGCTTAAAGCGCCAGCACCGTCTTCATAGCCATCAAATATCTCAAATACATAGTTACCTGTTGGCAAACAGGTAGCATCTCTTTGTGTTCCAGTTAAACCTGCATAACCACCATAACCAGGTGTAGCGTTATTGGCTATAACAATTGCTCCTGCATCTGTATCAACAACTCTCCAGTATACTTCTTCTGGCCAGTCATCTAAAGATACAGCAATTTTAAATTTGCTAGAACCTGCATTACAACCTTTAGCTACATTAAACGTAATGTCCTCACCAACGGATAATTTTGCTGATTCATTCATTGAAATCGTTAACGTTTTGTCGGTGATAATGTCTAAATTTTGATCCTTAAAGACAACGTTTAAAGTACCTTCATTAGAATTAGCAGGAATGACTACAGAGGTAGGGACTTCGTAAGACGAAGCATCTAAATTTCCTGATAACGTTAAATCGATTGTTCTATCTGAACCCGTAATATTCGCTGAATACACTTTTACTGCTTGTGGAAAATCTGTATTCGGTGAAACCGTAATATCTTTTCCTAAATATGCTTCAAAAGAAGCATATGCGGTTCCAGGAGCTTCTACTTCTTCTTCACAACTACTGAATGCAGCAACGGCGATAAAAAGTAATGAGTATAATTTTAATTTTTTCATCTTTATATTTTATTAAGTTTGCATAGGAGATTTAAAATCTCCTATGCAAACAGTTTTTATTAGTTGTTTTGAGTAGAAATAAAAGAATTAAACTGAATTTCACCCTCTGGAATTTCAAAAGTCATACGCTCATCATTGTAAGGAATTAGATCCCCAACAAAAGTTAAGTGATTAGAACCTCTAACTGTGGTTGCTTTATTACGTTTCATAGCTAAGTAACTTTTACCTTCTCCCCATAATTCCATTCTAGTTTGTAAGTAAATTTCATTCTTTAACTGTTGTCCAGATAAACCATCAATGTAAGATGCGTCTGGCACTCTTTGACTCACTAACGCTTTTAATTCAGTTCTTGCCTGCGCATCATTATTATTAAATGCTGCATATTCAGCTGCCAAAAGGTGCATTTCTGCAACTCTCATGTATACGTAATCTGCTTTTACAATTCTAGATGAACCGTATCTAGTTCTATCACTATCGTAAAACTTGTTTAAAGGCATTAAGTGCGTTGCAGATCCAGGATTCACATTAAACTGTTCTTTTCTAAAGTCATTTGCAGGTATTGCATCGAAAAGACCTTGATCAATAGATTTTGAATCACCAAATGCTGGGTAAGCGTAACTAAAGTAATCCATTTGACCCCTCCATGAAACTAAACCTAAGCCAATTTCATCATTTAAGTCAACGCCCCACATCCATCCTGGTGTGCTTACCTCGTTAAAACCACCTGTAATTTCAGTACTAGACATCAATGCATAACCACCAGTAATGGCAGCTTTTGCCATGTCGTAAGCTTTTGCGTAATCGGTACCTCTAGCGCCTAGAACATAAGCATAGATTCCTTGAGCAACAGATTGATTAATCTGTGTTTTGTTATCTCTTGAGAAACCATCTAATAGTGCAATAGCAGCTGTTAAATCAGATTCTATTAAGTCATATATTTCAGCGGCAGTAACCTTGGGTCCATTAACCTCTATAGAAGTTCTGTACATTGGAAGTATAGGTTCTGATGCGTCATAAGACTTTTGATAAAATTGAGTCAAATAGAAGTATGAGTGGGCACGTAAAGCTTTTGCTTGCCCCATTACTGCTTTATTAGCCGCAGTTTCTGGTGTAAACTCATCACCTCCTAAACCATCTATAACCTCATTACAACCCCTTACAATTCTATAGTAATATCTCCATACTTGTCTGTTATCACCAAATGTAAAATCTTGTGTTGCTTGGTATTCTGTAATTGAAGCTCTATACCAACCGTACACACTTTGGCTTAAGGCTAAATCACTCGATAACATATCACTAAAAACGTCATAAGATTTATGTCCAAAATCATCATGGCCACTTGTACCACCAGTTCCTGTTGTAAATGTAAGTGAATATACTCCGCCCATTAAGGCACCCCCAACTTCAGGGTCTACTGCCGAAGCTGCTTCTAATTGTGCAGATGTAAGTGACGCCGAGCCCTCAAGAGCTGGATCTTCTAAAAAATCATCTCCACAGCTTATCATTGTAATTACCAATGCAGAAAATAATCCGAGTTTAATTAATTTTTTCATTTTTTTATGTTTTTAATTTTTGTTATTAAAATTTTACGCGTACACCTAATGTCATTGTAGTCATTGGTGCGTATAATCTTCGACCTGAATTTCCAGCTTCACTAGTTCCTGGAAAATATCCACTTCGTGCAGTAGCTTGAAACAAATTATCTGCTGAAAACCATATATTTAAAGTTTGCATAGATATTTTATCTGTATATTTCTTAGGTACCGTATAACCAATGTTTACGTTATTTAAAGCTAAGAAATCTGTAGAAGTAATAAATCTTGTTGAACCAGAAGTACCATTTACAATCGCATTATCGGATAATACAGGAACATTTGTAATGTCTCCGGGATTTTGCCATCTATTTGCGATATCTCTATGAAAGTTATTACCCACGGCACCGAAACGATCTGACATTAATTCAGCATATTGACCGTCATATGCATGACCTCCCAAACTATATGTAAATTGAGTGCCAAAATTAAAGTCACCGACCTCTCCTGATAAACGGAATGCTCCACTTACGGTTGGAATGGCAGATAGCTCATTATAAACATCTGAAGCATCAGAATACGTTTTGGTAACAGTCTTTTGAATGTTTGCTCCTGGTACTCTTGTTTGGTATTCTACAATAGAGCCAGTATTATTATTTATTGTTTCATCGGTAGGAACCCATGGTGAACTACCAGAAGTTGGTTCACCAGTATCCAAAATACCGTTGTTGTTTTCATCATCATAGTATTGATACCACATTGGCGCTCCATCAGTTGGATCTACACCAGCCCATTCACGCATGTAGAAGTCAAATATAGATCTACCTGCAGACCATCCATAGTTTCCATCAGGTGTTAACACTTGTGGTAATCCAGTTGCAGGATCTATTGGCATTGTTTTAATTTCATTATTTTCCATAGCTCCGTTTACAGCTAAGTCTAATCTAAAACCTTGCTTGTTAATGATATGCCCTGTAATGTCAAATTCTAAACCAGCATTGATCAATTCTCCATCATTTACCGTAACAGAAGAGATACCTTGAGAAGGTCCTACAAAACGATTAAAGATTAGATTGTTCGTAAGTTTATTGTAATAGTTTAAATTTACGTCTACGAATTTTCCAAAACGCATTTCTGTACCAAAATTGAACATATTCGAAGTTTCCCAAGTAAGATCTGGGTTACCATTTAATCCTGGAGCTAAAGAAATACTACCCCCTAAGTTACCACCATTATAACGGTTAAAACCAGAGAATAAACCAACTCCTGCTTGATCTCCTACAATACCATAAGAAGTGTTAAGCTTTAAATAAGTTAAAATTTTGTTATCCTGTAAAAAAGCTTCCTTTGAAGCGATCCAACCGGCACCTATTGAGCCGAAGGTTCCCCATTTTTCATTTACAAATCTAGAAGATCCATCTGTTCTAACAGAAGCAGAGAAGTAATATTTACGGTCATAGTTATAGTTAAGTTGACTAAAATAAGATTCAATAGTAAAACCACTTGAAGAACCTGAAGCCAAACCTAAAGCAGACTGAAAATTATCTAGATCATATAAGAATGGACTTATTTGTAATCCTTTTGAAACAGAAGATGTTTGATCTAATTGGTCGTTACTCTCGTGTGCAACTAAAGCTTCAATAGAGTGGTTACCCCAAGATTTATTATACCTTACAATTTGTAAAATGTTTTGCGTTAGTCTAGAAAAATCATTGACCGATAAATCTCCACCAGTAGACACGCCACCTCCATAAAATTTGTTGGTATAATCTCTATTTCTTTGCGTCAAATATTGCGCTCCATAACGGAATTCTGCAGTTAAGTTATCAGAAAGTTTAAAAGTAGCAGAAAAGTTACCATTTACCTCATGACGGTTGGTTCCATTAAAATCATAATTAGCAGATCCCATAGGGTTTAAACCGTTAGCATTTGGTCTATCTCTAAATCCTGATAAAGAACCGTAGTCATATTGGTTACCACCATAATTAAGATCAGGTACCAAGTCACCATTATCGTCTCTTAAAAATACAGGGAAAATAGGAGCCATTTTATCTGCAAATTCAAAAACATTTTCAGAACCCGCTATTTGACCGTTTTGAATAGATTCAGAATACGCATATCCAATATTAGAATTTATTGTTAACCAAGGTTTAATATTGCTTGTTAAATTTAAACGCGTAGTATATCTTTTAAATCCTGTATTGATAGAAACACCGTTATCATCTAAATAACCAAAAGACGCAAAGTATTTAGTATCATCATTACCACCACCCATTCTGATACTGGTTTCTGTTCTAAATGCTGCATCTAGAGCAACATCTGCATATCTTAATGGTGTGTATTTTCTTCCAATACCTGCACGAACTAAACCAGTTGCTGGGTCTATTAATTCTGCAGCGGTAGCAGCATTCCACATATTATAGCCCGGAGCTACATAGTTTCCTGTAAATAATCTGTCGTTTGCAAAGCCTGCAGGATCAGGGTTTCCTTCTATTATTCCTCTATTTTTAATTCCTTCCCATACATAACCAATATATTCTTCTGGAGAAGTGACAACATCATATCTATCTAAAATTTGATCATTGATCCCTGTTTTAAAATCGACTTCTATGTAAGAATTACCATTTTTACCCTGTTTGGTCGTAATTAAAACTACACCATTTGCTCCTCTAGAACCATAAATGGCGGTAGCGGTTGCATCTTTTAAAACTGTTGTACTAGCAATATCTGATGGGTTAATGGAGTTTAAACTTCCATTAAAAGGAACACCATCTACTACATATAGTGGGTCTCTGTTTCCGTTTACAGATCCAAAGCCTCTAATTCTAATAGTACCTACAGAACCTGGTTGACCAGAACCGTTAATTACAGTAACCCCAGCAACTTCACCAGCTAATGCTTGAGAAACGTTTGAAAAGTTCTTAACTTCTAGCTGTTCTTGTGTTACAACGGCTGCTGAACCAACAAAAGCTTCTTTTGTAGTTGTACCATAACCTACAACAACAATTTCATCTAAAATATTAGCATCTTCTACTAATGTAACATTAATAATATTAGAAGAACCTAAAGCTTTCTCAACAGCTTTATAGCCTAAATATCTAAAGACTAAAACATCTCCTGTTTTTGCTTTAATAGAATATTTACCATCAAAATCTGTTTCTGTACCTGTAGTACTTCCTTTAACTGTAATACTTACCCCTGGTAAACTGCCCGAACTATCGGAGACAATACCAGTAATAGTCTTCTCTTGTGCGAAGGTAATCTGCACTACAAACGCCAGTAAAAGCGTTAAAATCACATTAAACTTAGTTTTCATTGTATAATTATTTGAATTAATATCTCCCAAAAGTCTTAAATTAAACTTAAAAAAACAATTTTTTAACACTAATTCGCCTAAAAAAAATTTTTTAAAAGATTCAAATCAAGTAAAATCCTCTGTTTAAGGTGTTTCCGTGAGAGTTAAACAAAGATAGATAATTTTTATTTAAATTAAATAAACCAATCATTTCTTACTGATTTTATAGTTTTTTTTAACAAACTTGAATTGGTTGTTAATAGACTTATTTTTTGCAGAAATAGCTGCTCTGAAGTTTTCTATAATTGAATAACTTCTAGCGCCAAAATTTTTCCACTTTTTAACGATAACTTCAGCGATTTTTATAAATTCTGAAGTTCTTGTGATGGTTCTTAAGTTACGGACATTACAAATTTGACTTAGCATATAAAATAGATAAACTACTAAATAAGTATTTAACGATTTATATATCTTGTGAGTTATGAAAAATTTTAATTATTTTATTTTGTTTTAAGAAACTACTCCAGCAGATCCAAAATTTGGTTGATTAAATAGCAATTATTGGTATGGTACACTCCAGTAATCTAAATAATTGTAGTTAAAAGTAGCGTTAGCATTCACATTTATTGCCCCATCCAAAACAGTTAAGCCAGGTTTTGGAGTTCTAGTAACATCCCATCGTCTATCATTATAAAAAGAAACACCTCTTAAAAATAAGCCTATTCTTCTTTCTTTTCTTAATTCTTCTAATGTTTGAGTCCGTGTTAAACCTTGAGATTAGCAGTAGGTAAACCTGCTTGTTGATGAGCTCTTACAACGTCTATAAGAGCTAGATCACTTTCAATTTTTGAAGAATATGAAACAGTTTTTCTATGCAAAGTCAAAATGCACGGAAAAGCCAACAAAAGCTTTAAAATCTAATTAAATGTTGTTTTTATTTTATATTTAAACTTAATGAAGAGCATAAAGTTTGGAAAGGCATATTGGTCTATACCTCTTTGGGCAAAAGTTGTCCCTACATATTTTTATGATGGCAACTATAAGTCATAAGTGGAGTGCCAAGAGCCTATTAAAAATTGGAACTTGTGGCAAAAATTAATAATCTTGATGAAGAGATAATTATTTGAATTTATTTGGTAGATAAATATTGAATATAACTTTAAAGTGTAAAAGGTTTTAATACATAAACAAAAAAAGACTGCCTAACAGGCAGCCTTTATAGTAGTTATTGGTTGTAAAAATTAATTTTTATCCCACCATACTTTAGTAGTCATATCTGCGGGTGATGAAGTTATCAACGTTAGTTGATCTGAATTTGATTGTGTTTCAGATAAAACATAAGGCATGCGCACTGGAATAGAGCTCAATTGAGCTGCCGCTGGCACTGCCAATATAGGATAATCTAATCTTCTCCACTCATTCCATCCTTCAAAACCATTCATGTAAAGTGCAATCCATTTCTGATTACCTATTGACATTTTCCAATTTGCAGAATTATATGCATTAGATGCCACATAAGAATCAATTGCAGTATCATCTGATATTCCCCAGTAATTCATAGAAGCTTTTACAGCTACTCCATATGCAGCAGCAGCGTCTCCACTTAACATACCACGCTGGTATGCTTCAGCTAAAAGAAATTGAACTTCCGCAAAAGAAATAATTACGTGAGGAGTTGTAGCTGATCTTACATTATCATTTGGTCTTGAGGTAGTAGGTTTTAAAACGGTTGCATCGTTATCAGAGATTCCGTAAGGCATTCCAACATATTCTCCATTGTACTTCTTTGCAAAAGCATCTAACCTTGGGTCTCCTAGATCTGTTAATGTCGTTACTAAATATTCAGAAACGGCATAATCATCTCTATTTCCACTTAATGGAGAAACGTTTTGGAATAAAGGATTTGCTCTTGCCAAGCTTTCAGGAAAATTAAATAATGCATTTTCACCATTACTTGAAATTAAATTGGTAGCAGCTAAATCAATATATTGCTGTGCAGTTGAAGCATCAGCATCAGCAATACGCATAGCATAACGCAACATTAATGAATTTGTAAATTTAATCCAATGCGCTATATCACCTCCATAAATTATTTCTCCTGAAGCAAATGAAGGCGCTGCAGTGTTAAATGAAGCAGAAGCATTCTTTAAAGTTTCTAAAATTCCTTTATAAATTACCTCTTGGTCATCATATTTGGGTAAATTAGTTACGCCATCTACTGCTTCAGTATATGGTACTGCACCAAAAGCATCTGTTAAAAAACAGTATGCTTGCGTAGACATTACATCTAAAATTGCAGTCCTGTTTGCTTTAATACCAGCAGAAACCTCTTGGTTTGCAACTAAGCCTTTAGCAGCATCTAATTCTTTCAATACATTAGCATACATTGCAGACCACGTTCCGTTAAAAGAAGTGATATCCTGATTGTATCTGCTATCTTCAGTATATTCAGTTTCAGACCACTGTTGAACCATTAATAAACCCCAACCTGCATTTATACCAGCACCTTGTAGCGTATTATAAAAATTATATTGTGCATTAGTAAGAAGTGTAGAAGGATCTACACTGACTGCAGCATTTGGATCTATGTTCAATTCGTCAAAATTGTCATTACACTGCGCAAATAACATTACTGATAATGTTATGAGCGTAAATATTTTTAATTTTTTCATTTTTTTCATGTTTAAAATTTAGCAGATAAGTTAATACCAAATGATCTAGTTGGAGGTACTTGAGCATTCTCTAATCCTTGAATATTTCCAGATCCAGTAATTACTTGAGGATCTATGTAAGGAACGTCAGAGCTAAGAATAGCTAAGTTTCTACCGAAAAGACTTAAGTTAAGACTGGTGAAAGGAGTTTTTTCCAAAGTGTTTTGGCTTACAGCATAGCTTAACCTAACATCTCTAAACTTTAGGTAGCCAGCATCATACGTATTTGGTGCTGCAACTCTCCATTTAGTTTGAAAATATGTTTGAGGATCAACTCTTACTGTATTCGGTGCTCCGCTTGCAGTCACGCCGGGTAAAATCATACCGTTTGCTCTTGTATCACTTTCTCCATTAAATGCAACAGTTTCAGGATGCATTCCAGAGTATTTAGACCACTGTAATGAAGTTGAATGCAGTATTCCACCAACTTGAAAATCAAATAATGCGGATAATGTAAAGTTCTTGTATTTGAAGCTAGTGTTAAATCCACCAGTCCAATCTGCGATTGCTGATCCTAGATAAACTCTTTCGTCGGTAAACTCATAGATTCCATCAGCACCCACAACTTTATTACCGCTGTCATCATAGATGTGATCTTGTCCAAATAAAGCCATATATGGCAATCCTTCTTCAATTCTAACATCTGCAGCCCAAGTACTACCTTGAGCAATACTGTTTACGATACTTTCACCATTTTCATCTTTTAGAAGTTCAACCACTTCATTATTTATTCTCGTTAGGTTTAGTCCAATGTCCCATCTGAAATCTTCTGTTTCTATAGGCGTTGCATTTATTTCAAATTCAAAACCATAATTTCTCATTTCTCCTGCATTCAACAATCTACTAGTATATCCTGTAGTTGAAGAAACAGGTACGTTAAAGATTTGATCTTTTGTGCTCCTATCATAATATGCAGCATCAATACTTAACCTATTGCCAAATAACTTCACTAAAAATCCGAATTCAACTTCAGTTGTTAATTCGTTTACTAAGTTTGGATTTTGTTGAGAGTTTGGTACAGAATACATTGGATTATTTCCAAAGTTTGGTGTACTTGGGTTGTATACGTCTGAAAGTCTATATGGTGCAGAGTCGTTTCCAGCTTGAGCAATACTTGCTCTTACTTTTGCAAAATTAATAACACCACTTTCTTTCACAGATTCTAGTTCTGAAATTGCAAAACTTAAAGATGCCGCTGGATAGAAGTAGCTATTATTGTCTTCTGGAAGTGTAGAAGAAACGTCATTTCTTGCAGACATATCTAAAAATAACATGTCTTTCCATGCAACAGAAGCAGATCCAAATAAACTGTTAATTCCTCTTTGTGATTCATATGTATCGACAAGTGGAGAATCTGCGGAGTTGCTAATGTTAAAAAATCCATCACTAACTAATCCACCTATTGTTTGAGCAGTCAATCTTTTAGAACTCTGTCTCATTCTGTTTATACCAATAAAACCATTTACAGCGAAATCTTCATTAATTTCTTTGTTGTACTGTAAGCGAGCTTCCATATTAGTTTCTTGGAATCTTCTTTCCGTCTCTTCGTATCTAGAACCATCAACAGAACCTAAAGGAATACCCTCTACAATACTAAACTGAAATAAGTCAGTACCAAATTGCGTTGCAATAGTAAAATTTTCATTTAACTCATAAGAAAGATTTGCATTTCCAAAAAGTCTATTTTTTACATCATTTTGTAAATGGTTATTTCGAACCCAAGAAGGATTGTCAAAGTAATTAATAGTAGGATTGTAAGATTGTAACACTCCATTAGCATCGGTACTTATTCCTTTTGTATTCCAAGTATACTGATTTCCTTCCGTAGTTGTTTGTTGATTTTTTAATCTATCTACATCCAACTGTGATTGCCACCATTGTGTAAATCCTTGAAGTGGATTAGCATTTGCATAACCAGTAACGTTTCTGTTTTTTGCCTCTGTGTTGATGTAAGAAAAAGAAACATTAGACTTAAGTTTATCGCTTAAGTTGTAATTGCTATTTACAGTTATAGTATTTCTCACTAATTGACCTTCTGGCATTACACCTTTTTGATCTAAATTGCTGTAGGAAACTCTAAATCCACCCTTTTCATTATTTCCTGTGAAAGCTATTGTATTCATCAGTGTTACTCCTGTGTCAAAGAAAGACTCATAAGAGTTTTCAGGTGCAACCCAAGGTCTAGTTTCTTTATAATTAGCAGCTCCAGGATCCCAAGAATCCCAATGCCTAACCATTGTGCTTGAATTAAATTTAGGTCCCCAAGAACCATCCTTCGCGTAGTTTGGAGCTAAATAACTTGTTCCATCCTGTGTAAATTCATTAAAGCCACTTGCAGTTGGATATGTAGAACCTCCACCATACATTGATTGTATTGGTATCAAATTTCTTACCTCATCAAAAGTAACACTTGTATCAAAGCTTACTCCAACTCCTTTAGCACTTTTTCCTTTTTTGGTCGTAATAAGAATTACACCATTTGCACCTCTAGAACCATATATAGCTGTTGCTGCAGCTCCTTTAAGAACAGACATAGATGCAACACTTGACGGATCAATTTCTGAAGCAGAATTACCATAATCATAAGATCCACCACCAAAACCAGATTGTTGGCTAGATCCTGAATAGCTTGAGTTGTTAATTGGAACACCATCAACCACAAATAAAGGTTGGTTGTTTCCAAGAAAAGAGTTTGAACCACGAATGGTAATTCTAGAAGATCCACCTAAAGTAGAAGGACTTCCCTGAATTTGTACACCTGCAATTCTACCCTGTAAAGAGTTTACAATGTTTGGTTCTTTTGCTTGTTCAATGCTTTCTCCTGAAACTTTCTGGACTGCATAACCAATTGCTTTCTCCTTTTTAGAAATACCTAAACCAGTTATAATAATTTCATCTAAAACATTAGCATCTTCCGCCATTGTTGCGTCAATAGTATTTGAACTGCCAACTGTCTTTTCAATGGTTTTGTATCCTAAATAGCTGAAAATCAGAACATCTCCTGACTTGGCTTTTATAGAATATTTACCATCGAAATCAGTTTCTGTTCCTTTAGCTGTATCTTTTATAGATACACTAACGCCTGGTAATACTCCAGATGATTCTGATACAGTACCAGAAACTGTTTTCTCTTGTGCAAAGGTAATTTGCACAGCAAACGCTAATAGTAGCGTTAAAACGCCCTTAAACTTTGTTTTCATTGTTTATTAGTTTTGAATTAATTACGCCAAAGGTTATGAAATAATTTTGAACCCACAATTAAATCTGTAAAAATGTGTTAACTAATTGTTAATATTTTTACACAATAAGTTAAATATACCCAATTTATTGTATAACATAATTAAAAATACCCAATTTATTATAAATTATTAAATCAGTAGGATTCTCCGATGCGCTGCGTTGTGGTGGTATATTAATTTTTTTACAAACAATTTTGTTCGTTTATTCGCGCTCTTTGCTTTTTGAAAAAACTGAGTTATTATTTTTCTTTCTAAAGTAATATTGATATTAATCTTTGAGTTTTAAGAATTAGCCATGGCATCAGTCAAAAAGTATTTAGAAAGAGTGTCTTCCTCTAATTTCAAAAAGTTCCTTTTTAGAGTAGCGAAAAACTAGAGTTGTTTAATAGTGTTTCGCAACCAATAAGAACATTTTATGACCTCTTTTGGTTAAAAAAAACTTACCCAGCTTATTATAAGTTTACTGTTATTAAGGTTGAAACTTTGCGAAGAATTTTTGCCAACAACAGTGCTTAATTTTATTTGAGAACTATCAGTTGTAAAAAGGTAGCCTATTCCTAGTCCAAGAATATTTTCCTTTTTTGATCTAGATTCTAGGAATCCAAAGTCAGTTATCGAATATATATAGGATTTTTGAGAAGTTAAAAATCGATATTCAATATTAAAAAAGGTGTAATTATTTGTAAAAATACTCTGCTCATCAAAACCTCTAATTGAGTTTGCTCCTCCAATTCTGAAGAGTTCGTTATCAAG
>JAWUYT010000083.1:0-13713 GCA_034110665.1 Polaribacter sp. | reverse complement strand
AACATTGATATACGTAAAAACAGTATATAATCTATTTTCATTCTGAGGATCTACATAAATTTCTGAGTAATAAAAAGGACGATTTCCAATACCTGGTTTGTCATTTATTTTTTTCCATTTAAAGCCACCATCTTCACTCTTATACAAAGCATTTTTCTTTGCTTCTACCAAAGCATAAATGATATCAGGATTACTTGGTGCTATTGCAACGCCAATTCTACCTAATTCACCTTTAGGAAAGCCTTCTTTTTCCGTAATTTGTTTCCAATTATCTCCACCATCATGTGTCATATAAACGCCACTTCCTGCTCCACCAGATTTAAAAAACCAAGGATCCCTTTTGTGTTCCCACATAGAGGCAATTATCTTATTCGGGTTTTTAGGATCCATAATTAAGTCTGCAGCTCCAGATCTTATGTTTGTAAATAAGATTTGTTTCCAACTTTTTCCACCGTCAATTGTTTTATAAACACCGCGCTCTTTATGTTCTCCCCAAGGTGAACCAATGGCACCAACGTACACAACATCAGGATTTGTTGGATCGATGAGCACTCTATGTATATGACGCGTTTTTTCTAGGCCCATGGCTTTCCATGTTTTTCCAGCATCTAAAGATTTGTAAATACCAAAACCACCATTTAAACTATTTCTTGGATTTCCTTCTCCAGTTCCTGCCCAAATTACACTCGGGTTGGACTGCTGAATGGCAACTGCTCCAATAGAAGCTGTCAATTCTTTTTCGAAAATTGGTTCCCATTTAACACCGCCAGAAGTTGATTTCCAAATTCCACCAGAAGCGGTTCCGACGTACATAATTTCTGGATTATTTTCTACGACATCAATAGAAGTTACACGGCCAGACATTCCGCCAGGACCAATATTTCTTGGTTTCATGTTTTTTACCAAACCCATGGAAAATTCTTGTGAAAAGGATAGGGTAGTAGTACATAAAAATAAAATGGTTAGTAGTTTTTTCATAATACTAGTTTTGTCAATTTATAATTAAAAGCAACAAGATACAAAAAAGATGATTTTATTGTCTTTTAAAGTTTAGAAATAAAAGATTTAAACTCTTATTATAATTTGATTTCTTGTAAGTTAGCTTTTAATTTAAAATAGTATTTTTATGAAAAAAATAGTTTATTTGTTATTATTAGTGAGTACAATTTCATATTCGCAAAATGCCTTTTCGGAGTATCAATTTACTGCTAAAAGAGGAACAGAAAGTGCAATTCTGGCATTGGCAGATGATATGTGGGGAGATGCAAAATTTAAATCAGGTGGGTTAAATATAGAGTCTTTTCATATTGGGAATAATGAATCTACACATAGAATTGTTGTATTCGGAGATCCTGCAAATTGGGGAAGAATTGACTCGATTTCAGCGAAAGCTAAATTTGGACTTTTTAGACAAGAATTAAACAATCATATTGAAGATTGGAAACATAGTTCTTCTGGGAATGTGATTAGTTGGGTTGGTGAAAATGATGCTCATAATTATGTTCAGATTTTTGAATTTAAAGCGAGTGATCCGGCAGCTTTTAAAGCTGCTCATGATGAAATCGTTAGCAAAATGACTCCTTATAGAAAAGGAGAAGTTGGTTTTGGTAGCTATGAAATCGCTGGTTTTCAAGGTGCTACTCATTGGGTTGCGGTTACGGCAGAAAGTTGGAGTGACTTGATTTTAACTCGAAGAGAAATGAAGAAAATCACAAAACCTTGGAAAGAGTATTATGAAAACCGTGGTAATGTTGAACATGTTAGAAATTATACAGCAGAAATTGTTAAAAGGTATTAATTCAAATATTCTTTATTATAAAAAAAACACCTTTAAAAAGGTGTTTTTTTTGTTCAAAAGTTACGTTTACTAAGTTTTGTGTTTGTCTTATTGGTAATTTCGGCTAAAATTAATACTCAAGAGTTTAGATCTTGTTAAAGTTTAACATCATTTTTAATTCCTTAATTCTCTTTCTTAGGTACGTCTCTTTTTGCATCTTTTAAAACCTGCATTAACATCCACTCTATTTGTCCGTTTGTGGAACGGAATTCGTCAGAAGCCCATTTTTCAATGGCTTTTATCATGTCTTCATTAACTCGCAACGCGAAAGCTTTTTTCTTCGCCATTTTATTGTTTTACAAATTCAAGTATCGTTTTGATTAGTTCTTTTGATATCGGGTATTCAGCTGAATAATAAGATTTTATATTATCTTCTTCTTTCTGAATATCTTTTAAAACATGGTTCATGTTTTTAATAATAACCAATTCTGAAGCCTTATTTGCAGAATGTAAGGCATTTGCATTTTCAATTTTTACCTGAATATCTTTATCCCCATTTATTATTAAAACAGGTATTTTTACCTTTTTTATTTCTTTAACAGGATCTAATTGCATCCAAGAATTCCAAAAAGATTGATTAGGTTTTGCAAAAATAGAAAGTAAATTAGGGTTTACATCTTCAACTTTACCTGTTTCCTTTAGCTCTTTAAAATGGCCTGCTGCTATCTTACCAAAATCAGCGCTTTGCGCAGTAAGTTGTTTCACAATTGTTTTATCTACAGTTTCACCTGCACCCGCAATAGAGATATATTTATCAACTTTATCTAAAGCCAACATAGCAATTAAAGAACCTTGACTGTGCCCGACTAAAATGATTTCAGAAAATCGTTTGTCTTTTTTAAAATGATTCACAACTTCTTCTACATCAAAAGCAAAATCTTTTGCTTGGGTATCTTTTAAGAATTCTCTATTCTTACTATTTGCGGTTCTTTTATCATAACTAAAAAAAGCAATATTTTCTTTATTTACTGCATCTCTAAATTGTTTAATGTAATTCGATTTTACATTTTGTGCAGGTTGATTTCCGTTTCGGTTAACTGGGCCAGAACCGTGCACCCAAATAAGTAAAGGTATGTTTTCTGCAGGGTAGGTTAGGGTTCCAGGCAATTGAATTGCTTGATTATTTATATTAATTTCTTCGGATTTTACTTGAGCTAAAGAAATTGTGATTGTAAAAATTGAGATAATTAAATAAGTTAAAATACGTATCATTTTATTTAATTTTTGATTTATAGGTTTCTAAAACACTTTTTGCTTCACTTTCTTTTTGAGTACCAATTAATAATTTCTTTCCACTTTTAAGAATTAATTGAATACCAATATTTCCAGAAATATTTACTGCTTTTTCTTTGCCTTTATTAAAAAAAAAGCCGCCTCTTAATCCCCAGCCACCAAATTCGCTCATAGGTAAATAAGTTCTAACAGCTACTTTTTCAATTTTATCCCAAGAGATTTTTTTCATGGAAAAATGAAACGGATAAAATTGATACTGAATACCTTCTTCATCAATTCTGGTGGAAAGTTTCATAAAGAAAATAAGAAGTGTTAACAAGAACATACTGACTGTAAAAATTATCAATCCTACATCTGACATTGGTTTCTGTCCCAAAGGTATTTTATAAATTATCTGTTGAATAATTCCATAAACACCAAACAAGAATGGAACGCCAATTGCTAATATTAGTATAATAATTAGCCAAGTTTCTTTAAAACGTTGTTCTTCTTTAAAAACTTTCATTTTACCTGTTTTTGTCTTTTTCTAAAAGCGCATAAACTCCTCCGTTGGGATTTGGATACACATTAATTACGCGCCAACCTTGTTTTGCATGGGCATTGATTTCATCTTCAAAATTATTTTGGCTATTAGACCAAGTCATTTTTTGCTTTAAAAATTTATATTCTTTCATTTTATCTATTTTTATCTCTTTCGAAAACAATGGTACCAGATTGTAATATTGTATTTACAACCCAACCGTCTCTTGCATGTTGGTTTAAAAGATCTTCATATTTCTGATTCCAATTTCTTAAACTTGCTTTTGGCGGAACTACTTTATATTCTTTCATAATTTATTTTTTCTGTTGATTAATGACTAAACCTAAAACAAATCCTACAGCTGCTCCTATAGGTAAACCTAAACCTGTACTATTAAAAATAATTCCAATTCCAGCGCCAAAAATCATTCCTATAAATGCACTTTTATTTTTCATTATTAAGTATTTTTTTATATTTAGTTTCTGTTAGAATAAGGTGATTTTTAATGACTTAAAGTACCTGTGTTTACGACCGGTGAAGCTTCTTTATCACCACATAAAATAACCAATAAATTACTAACCATTGCTGCCTTTCGCTCATCATCTAGTTCAACAATTTGTCTTTTATTTAATTCAAACAAAGCCATTTCCACCATTTCAACAGCACCTTGTACAATTTTATGCCTTGCTGCAACAATTGCAGTTGCTTGCTGTCTTTTTAACATGGCAGAGGCTATTTCTTGTGCGTATGCTAAATAACCAATTCTTGCTTCTAAAACCTCAATACCTGCAATTGATAAACGCTCTTCAATTTCCTTTTCTAATGCTTCGGAAACTTCGTTTACACTAGAGCGTAAGGTAATGTCTTCATCGCTACCTTCATCCGCAAAATTATCATAAGGCTACATACTTGCTAACTTTCTAACCGCTGCATCCGTTTGTACACGCACAAAATTTTCATAATTATCGACATCAAAAGCCGCCTTGTACGTATCGGTAACTCTCCAAACCAAAATTGTTGAGATCATAATTGGGTTACCTAATTTATCATTAACTTTTAAACGTTCACTATCAAAGTTACTAGCCCTTAAAGAAATTTTCTTTTTTGTAAAAAAAGGATTTGCCCAATACAAACCATTATCTTTAATAGTTCCCACATATTTACCGAAAAGTAGAATAACTTTAGAGGTGTTTGGATTCACTAAAATAAACCCAAAAAACCCTATAAAACCTAAAAATATGACAGGTATATACATGGGTGTTTGTTGAATTATGGACATTGTAATTCCGCCGAAGAATAATAATAAAACAACTAATAACATTAAATAACCATTTGCTGGTTTGATGATTTTCTCTACTTTCATTTGATTTTTGTTTTATATTGATATTAAAATGATATCACAAAGATATACTTTTTTTTTATGATTTAACAAACAATTGATTGATTAATTTTATAATTTAGCGAACTATTAAATTCAATATCATTTCCATGAAGATTAAATTACTTTTATTGTTACCGTTTTTTTTAATGATGAATTCCAATTCTGAAGAAGCTGTTTTTTGGGGCAAAAACGGACATAGAGTTACAGGTAAAATTGCTGAAAAGCATTTAACAAGAAAAGCTAAAAAGCAAATTGATAAATTACTAAAAGGACAAAGTTTGGCCTTTGTTTCTACGTTTGCAGATGAAATAAAATCAGATAGGAAATATAGTAAATATTATCCTTGGCATTATGTAAATATGGATTTAGATCAGACGTATGAAGAAGCTGAGAAAAATCCTAAAGGAGATTTGGTAACAGGAATTGATGCATGTATTAATATTTTAAAGGATGAAAATAGTTCTGAAGAAGACAAGGCATTTCATTTAAAGTTATTGGTTCATTTTATTGGTGATTTGCATCAGCCAATGCATATTGGTCAAAAAGAAGATAAAGGGGGGAATACGATTCAAGTAGAATGGTTTGGAAAAGGGACTAATTTGCACAGTGTTTGGGATTCAAAAATGATCGATGACTGGCAAATGAGTTATATAGAATTGGCTAATAATACCGCTGAATTATCTAAAAAACAAATAGAGGCCATAGAAAAAGGCACTGTTGTAGATTGGGCAAATGAAGTACATAAAATTACAAGGGAAGTATATAAATCTGTAGAAAAAGGTGAAAATTTACGGTACCAATATTCTTACGATCATTTTGGAACGGTAAGAACGCAATTGCAAAGAGGAGGAATTCGTTTAGCAAAAGTGTTAAATGAAATTTACCATTAACTTTTTGATAATCAAGCAGTAAAACTCTCATAGAATCTATTTATGCGGGTTTTTTAGTTAATAATGCGTTAATTATTCTTGTTGTCTTTTAAATAAATGTAATTTTATCTCAATGAAAAAAATATTTTTTATATTATCAATCTTCTTAAGTTTTTTATCCTGTAAAAAAGAAAGTCAGAAAACAGCAACAGTTGGCGAGGTTCAACAAGTTAATTTGGTAAAAATGTATACCTACGAGCAATTGAAATCCTTATTAGAAAAGAAGGATGATAAAACTTATATCGTAAATTTTTGGGCAACTTGGTGCGCACCTTGTGTAAAAGAATTACCTTATTTTGAGAAAATAAACAAAGAATATGCTATTCATAATGTAGAGGTGATATTGGTAAGTTTAGATTTTCCGAAACAAATTGATAAAAAACTGATTCCATTTATTAATAAGAACAAGTTACAAGCTAAAGTTGTTTTATTAAACGATATGAATGAAGATGTTTGGATACAAGCAATTGATAAATCTTGGAGTGGGGCAATACCAGCAACACTCATTTATAATAAAAATGATAGAAAGTTTTATGAACAATCTTTTGATTATGAAACTTTAGAAAATGAACTTCAAACTTTTTTAAAAATATAAATTATGAAAAAAATTAAAACAATTTTATTTTTAGTAGCAGCTTTTCTTGCAACAGCTGCTTTTACTTTAAAAACAAATTCTGGTTATTTAATAGGAGATACTATTGAAGATTTTTCATTAAAAAATATAGATGATAAGATGGTTTCTTTATCAGATTATAAAACTGCCCAGGGCTTTGTCATTATTTTTACTTGTAATACGTGTCCTTATTCTATTGCTTACGAAGACAGAATAATTGCATTAAATAATAAATACGAGAAAAAAGGATATCCTGTAATTGCTATAAATCCAAATGATCCTTTGGCAATGGCTGATGATAGTTTTGAAAAAATGAAAGTAAGAGCAGAAGAAAAAGGGTTTAACTTTCCTTATTTATTTGATGATGGTCAAAAAGTGTATCCAAAATTTGGTGCTACCAAAACACCACATGTTTATATTGTGAGTAAGCTAAATATGAAAGTTGAATATATTGGGGCTATTGACAATAGTTCAAGAGATGCTAATGCTGTTACAGAAAAATATGTAGAACATGCTGTTGATGCCTTATTGGATGGAACAAAGATAAAGAAAACTGGAACTAGGGCAATTGGTTGTTCTATTAAAGTGATGTAGTTATTTCCTTTTGTAAAAAAAATAATCCCAAGTTTTACTTGGGATTTATCTTTTTTAAAAACTTCTAATATCAACTTTATTTTATCATGTCGTGTACATAAATTGATGTATTTTTTACTTTTAAAAGGTTATCTATATATTTTATCATGTAAATCTTGGTAAATCTTTTGAATGATGACCCGTTTCATTTTCATAGTTGGTGTTAAATGACCATCATCAATAGTCCACTCATCTGGGGTTAATTCAAAGGCTTTAATTTGTTCCCATTTAGCAAAGTTGGTATTGCAAAATTTCACCGCTTTTGCTATTTCTGCTATTACCTTTTCGTTTGCAATTAATTCTTTGTTAGAAGTAAAAGAAATACCATTATTTGTCGCCCAATCTTTTAAATACTCGAAATTAGGTTGAATAATTGCTGCCGGCATTTTTTCATTTTCACCAACAACCATAACTTGTTCTATAAATAAAGACTGTTTTAACTCTCCTTCTAATAATGGTGGAACTACATATTTTCCGCCAGAAGTTTTAAACATTTCTTTGGTTCTACCCGTAATTTTTAAAAAGCCATCTTTATCCAATTCTCCTATGTCGCCGGTATGAAAATAACCATCTTTTATAACTTCTGCTGTTTTTTCAGCATCTTTATAATATCCTTGCATTACATTGGGGCCTTTTACCAAAATTTCGCCATTTTCTGCAATTACAACCTCTACATTATTGATTACTCTGCCTACAGTTCCTACTCTAAAACCTCTTTCACCATTTTGTTCCAAAAAATTTACAGAGGTTACTGGCGATGTTTCAGATAAACCATAACCTTCCATAATTGGCATTCCTGCAGCAGCAAAAATTCGTGTTAACCTCTGCTGCAGAGCAGAAGCTCCAGAGACCATTAGTTTCAATTCTCCTCCCAAGGCAGCTTGCCATTTAGAGAAAATAAGTTTGCGTGCGACGCCTAGTTGCTTCTCATACCACCAACCATTTGCCCCATAAGGTTCATATCTTAAACCCAAGTTTACAGCCCAGAAAAATAGTTTCTTTTTTATTCCTGATAAATCCTCACCTTTAAGAATGATCTTATCATATATTTTTTCATACAAACGCGGGACAGCCGTCATTACATTTGGTTTAATATCTTGGGCGTTTTCGGTTAGTTTTTCTAATCCTTCAGCAAAGTAAATTTCTGTTCCACAATATTGATATAAATACAAAATCATGCGTTCAAAAATATGACAAACAGGTAAGAAGCTTAACGCTCTATCTTTCCCTTTTTCTAGAGGAACACTCTCTTCACTTGTAATAACGTTAGACACAATATTTCCATGCGATAACATGACACCTTTGGGTCTTCCAGTGGTACCAGAAGTATAAATTAAAGTAGCTAAATCTTCTGATTTTACGGCATTTTTTCTAGCTTCAACTTCGTCTTGATTGGCTATATCTATTCCTAATTCTAAAACTTCTTTCCAACTTTTTTCACCATCAATATCATCAAAAGTAAAGACTCCTTTAAGCTTTGTATTTCCTTTAATTTGGTTTAACTTTTCTATGATGGTAATATCTGAAACGAAGCAGTAAATAGCTTCAGAATGATTTAAAACATATTCATAATCTTCTTTAGAAATTGTTGGGTAAATGGGCACGGTTTGCGCGCCTGTTTGCAGAACACCAATGTCACAAACATTCCATTCTGTTCTATTTGTGGTAGAAATTATGGCGATTTTATCATTCGGTTGAATACCTAGTTTTAGTAAACCTCTACTCAATTGATTGGATTTATCCACATAGTCTTGAGAAGAAATAGATTTCCATTCACCATTATATTTCGTTGTAAAAGCTTTTTTAAGGTTGTATTTTTCTAATTGATAATATGGAAAATCGAATAACCTAGTAATTTCTGTTGGCATATTTTCTG
Source organism: Polaribacter sp. (assembly GCA_034110665.1). Taxonomy (GTDB): domain Bacteria; phylum Bacteroidota; class Bacteroidia; order Flavobacteriales; family Flavobacteriaceae; genus Polaribacter. The sequence continues at coordinate 4,691 of JAWUYT010000083.1, read as the reverse complement.
TTTTTATGTATTGCAAAATAGTGAAAATCCTTTAAGTTTACAAATACTTATTAATAGACTTTATATTTTACGAATTATATATTTTTTGATATAAATTTTTGTATTTTTCTATGATTACCCTTCTTTTCATTTTCATTGTTGGTGTTAAAAGACCAGCTTCTATCGACCATTCATTTGGTGTAATTTCGAATCTTTTTATGCGTTCCCATTTGCCGAAATTTTGATTATAAAAGTCTATTTCTTTTTGAATGCTATTGATGAGTTTTTCATCAGTAGTTACATTTGTAATTTTATAATCGTGGCGTGCAGCCCATTCTTTTATAAAATCAAAATTTGGCTGAATAAGAGCTGCTGGCATTTTTTCACCTTCACCAATCACCAATATTTGTTCTATAAAACGCGATTGTTTTAGCTCGCTTTCTAAAACTGCAGGAGCAATATATTTTCCTCCAGAAGTTTTAAACATTTCTTTTTTTCTGTCCGTAATTGATAAAAATCCATTCGTGTCAATTTCGCCAATATCACCAGTATGTAAATATCCATTTATAATTGTTTTGTCGGTCATTTCTTCATTTTTGTAATAGCCTAGCATTACATTGTCGCCTTTAATTAAAATTTCTCCATCAGCAGCAATTTTAATTTCTATACCTTCCAGAGGTTTACCCACAGAGCCAATTTTTAATCCATTATTTCTTAAATCATTTAAGGTTCCTCCAGGAGAAGATTCTGTCATACCATAACCTTCAAAAACATGGATGCCGGCTGCTGTAAAAACTCTTACTAATCTTTGTTGCAAAGGTGCGCTGCCAGAAACCATAAATTGTAAACTTCCTCCTAAAGCTTCTTGCCATTTAGAGAAAATAAGTTTTCTAGCAATGTTTAATTTAAAATAATAAAAAGAACTGTTTTTATTGTAGGCTTCATATTTTTCTCCCAAAGCCAAAGCCCAAAAGAATAAACTTTTTTTGAGACCAGTTAAATGCTCCCCTTTATCAACAATTTTATCAAAAATCTTTTCTAATAATCTTGGTACAACGGCTAAATAATGGGGTTTAACTTCTCTTATAGTATCCCCAATTTTTTCTATACTTTCTGCAAAATAGACCTCAAAACCCATTAATAGATTGTAGTAAGAAGCTGTTCTTTCAAATATGTGACAAATAGGTAAGTAGCTAATAATTCTTTTATTACCTTGGGATAAATCCAATCTTTTTGCAGTTTTAAAAACTGTAAAAATAATATTTTTGTGTGATAACATGACACCTTTTGGAGTTCCTGTTGTGCCAGAAGTATAAATAATTGTTGCTAAATCTGTTGGTTTTATAGCTTCTTTTAAACTCTTTATTTTAGATTGATAATCCTCTTTCTTGCCTATTTCAAGAAAAGAGTTCCAGCCATAATCCGTTTCTAAATCTTCTAAAGAAAAAACATGTTCGAGTTGGGTCTTACTTTCTATACATTTTACTTTTTGATACAAATCATCATCAGAAACAAAACAATATTTTGCATCTGAATGATTTAAAATATAAGCGTAATCTTTTTCTGAAAGTGTCGCATATAGAGGTACGTTTTGAGCGCCAATTTGTAAAATACCAATATCTAAAGAATGCCAATTAGGATTGTTATTTGTGGTAATTATTGCAATTTTATCATTTGGTTTTACGCCTAAAGATAATAAAGAGCTGCTAACTTTGTTGATGTCAGAAATATATTCTTTGGTAGAAATAGATTGCCATTGATTTTCTTTTTTATAATTGAAACATTTTTTTTGAGGAAGGTTTTCTAATTGATAGTAAGCAAAGTCAAAAATGCGAGTAATCTTATCAAACATAGTATCTTATTTTTTGACAAGTTACTAAATTGTTTTAAAGAAAAAAAGGCTGACTTTACGTCAACCTTTTTTAAACCAAGTATTTACAGTTTTATTCATTACTATTTAATAATAATTTATTAAAACTTTTACCATTTATTTTGGTGTATTTTGAGTCTATATCATAACCAACTTTCATACCTGTAATATTAAAATCACCAGAAACTTGCATATATTTAATGTTTAAATCTTCTTTGAAATTTGTGTTTTTAAAAGAAACACCATTATTAAATTTTGTGTATTTAAAAACTGCCGAATCTTTAAAAATTGAATTGGCAAAACTTACATTTTTATCAAAAGTAGCGTTTTTAAAAGTTGATATTTCAGAAAAATTTGTGCTCGAAAAACTAATGCCTCCATCAAATTTAGCATATTTAAAGGTGCTATCATCGTCAAAATTTGTACCGGAGAAGTCTGTGTTTCTCTCAAAACGAGAATATTTAAACATTGCTTTTCTTTTAAAATTACAGTTCTTAAAAAGCACTTCATCTTCAAAATCTGCTGTAAAAGTATAACCAGAATCTTCATCAGGAATATAGGCTAAAACATCATCTTTAAAGGTACAGTTTACGAAAGAGATTTTTACGTCAATTAAGTTTTTAACGTTATTATCAGATCCACCATTATTCCACCAGCTATTTTTTTTATTTTTTTGTAATTTACTTAATGTTTCATCCATATAAGTGAAATCGAGAACTCCAACAATAGTTGCATTCTGATAAGATATCGTTTTACCTGTTTTTATCGCTGTCATAATATCGGATGCTTCTACTGTTTTTTGAGCAAAAGAAATTGTCGATATTAAAAATAAACTTAAAGCGAGCGAACTAATTTTATTTTTCATTATGTAGGTTTTATGTGCTATTTTAAGGACAGATTTAAAGTTGATTTGTGACAGTTTAAGAAATAAAAGTCAGTATAAATGTTGTTTTTTCTTCTAAGGACGTAAACTGAATTGTGCCATTATGAGCCTCCATAATACTTTTAGAGAGCGTCAAGCCAATACCAGAGCCATTTTTACGAGTCGTAAAATATGGAATAAAAACATTGTCTTTAATTTCATCAGAAATACCAATTCCGTTATCTGTAATAGATACATGCGTCCGTTTATTATTCGATGAAATATTAATTTTAATGGTTGCATTCACAATTTCTTTAAAAGCATGTAAGGAGTTTGAAATAAGGTTTATAAGTACTTGTTCAATTTGCTGTTTATCTGCGTTAACTATATGATAATCGGTTGTTTTAAAATCGACTTCAATATTTTTAGCTAAAAATTCTTGTTCAAAAAGCAGCAAGGTGTTTTTAATAATTTCGGTGAGTTCAACTCCCTTTTTTTGTGGCAAAGGTAATTCTGCTAATTTTCTATAGGTATCAACAAATGCGGTTAAATGATGTGAGCGCCGTTTGATGATTTTTAATCCTTGGGATAATTCTTCAATCGTATCTTCATCGGTATTTTCTTCTTGCAATAAAGAATCTAAATTTTCTGCCAAACTACTAATCGGAGTGATGGTATTAATAATCTCATGAGACATTACATTCATTAATTTATACCAGGCTTCTTTTTCTTTTTTATCTATCAATTGTTGAATGGTTTCTAATGAAACTACTAAATATTCAAATTCGTTGGTTTGGGTGACCGCTGTTTTTAGGAAAAACTCTTCTTTTTCGTTATTAATGGTTAAAGAAATTGTGAGTTTGTTTTCTTCCCATTCTTTGATAAAATCTGTGAGTTTTCCGATTTTTTTGTTGAGTAAATTCCAGTTATAAAACTTCGGAATTTTTAAAAAATCAGTAAATGCTTTATTAATTTGAAAAACAGTAATTTTTCCACTATTATTTCTTTTAAGAATTAAAATTCCGATGCCTAAACTTTCTATAATATTGGTAAAAATCAATTTTTCGGATGTTTTCTGGAGACTTAATTTTCTATGTTTCTCTAATAATAGTGCCGTTTTATTATGTAATGGATTTTTTCTTTTTTCTGATGAAATGGTGTTTGAATAATCGTCATATAACAAACAGTCCATCGATTTTTCTATATCGTTGAATAATTTATTAAGAAAATCTATCAATAGAAATAATTGAAAAATAGCTAATAATAAAAAGCCAAAGGTATTTACGATATAGGAATTTGAGAAACTGTAAAAGACAATAATTCCATTAAGAGCAATTAATAAAACTCGAACAATAATTTGTATGTATTGTGGTTTTCCCATTTATAATTGATGTTTTTCTAATCTTCTGTACAAAGCGGCTCTTGTGAGGCCTAAATCTTTTGCAGCTCTAGAAATATTACCTTTATGTTTTTTTATTGCTTGCTGTATTAGTAATTTTTCAGTTTCTTCTAAATTTAAGCTATTTTCTGTATGCACGTTTATTTTCTTTGCAGAAAAATGCAAATCTTCCGGCATAATTGTATCGTTATCAGTAATAATTACTGCACGTTCAACAATATGTTCGATTTCCCTAATATTTCCAGGCCAACTATAATTTTTTAATCCTGTGATCGCTTCTTTGCTAAAACCTTCAATCTTTTTTCTATATTTTTGATTCAGTTTTCTTAAGAAATGGTTGGCTAACAATTGGATGTCTTCTCTCCGGTTTCGAAGCGGAGGCAAGTTCAATTCAATGGTATTAATTCTAAACAATAAATCTTGTCTAAACGATTGTTCTTCTACCATTTCATGAATTGGCGCATTGGTGGCACAAATAATACGAACATCTAAAACGCGTTCTTTTCCTTCTCCTAAACGTGTAATTTTTCTATTCTGAATAACCGTTAGTAATTTGGATTGTAAATGAAGCGTAATGTTGC
>JAWUYT010000082.1:0-24507 GCA_034110665.1 Polaribacter sp. | reverse complement strand
AATCGTTGAGTTGTCATCAGAAAAAGACTATACAATTATTTCGGTTATAGATTTTGGACTTGGAATTCCCGAGTCAGAAATTGAAGAAATATTTATGCCTTTTACACGAGGAGAAAATGTTGATTCAATTCAAGGAACAGGGCTTGGTCTATCGATTGTAAAAGAAGCGTTAGTTGCAATGGGAGGAAAAATAATTGTTAATAGTACTTTAGAGAATGGAACAACTTTTATGGTAAAAATTCCAAAAAAAAAATAACTTAAGAAAAGACTTTTAATTGAGAGGAAATATCCATTATAATTTTTTTAAGTTTACCATCATTCAAAACAGACATTCTGGAGTGTCTACCTTTATTGCGTCGATTTTTTACGCCTAGAATATTCTATATTTGAATTATAGCAAAAGTATGACAATCATTTTAAAGTAATAATAGTTGAACTATTAAAACTGGGTATTAAGACACGTCAAATTAGTGATGAATGCAGTTTAGACATCAATATGATCAATCTTTGGAGAAGAGAGTATAAATCTAAAATGAGTAATTTTTCATAAAGAAGGGAATTGTCCCAAGAAGAGCATGAGCTTAAAGCATTAAAGAACGAAGTCAGAAATGTTAAAATGGAACGAGACATCTTAAAAAAGGCGGTGAGCATCTTTTCCAAGAGCGAAAAATAAAATATACATTCACTTTAGAGAATGTAAATATTTATTCTGTTGAGAAGAAGTGTACATGTATGTTAGTAAAAACGCTTTCTATAACTGGCTTAAAAGCAAAGATAAGGTAAGAATCAAAACGTCTAAAACAGTTCTTAAAGAGCGGGTGAAAGTGCTTTTTAAAGAAAGTAGAGAAATCTATGGGAGTTACCGCATTCAAAAAATGTTAGATATAGAGCACTTGAATTATTCTCTTTCATACATTGGAATACTAATTAAAGAATTGGGGTTAAAAGTATAATAAATAGGAAATTTGTAGTAACAACCGATTCAAAACATAGTTTTCCAATATTTGAAAATGTATTAAATAGAAACTTTAATAGTTTGAGCGTTTATATTTTATTCTAAAAGAACTTTCTTAATTCTTTTTTATCACTACCTAAAAACATACCTGCAACATCATGAACAATACTACTGTATCCATCTGCATCTAAAATCTTCTCAAAAAAAATTTGTCCAACGGTTGTGCTATTTCCATCTAATAAACCTCCAAAAGACTCTTTAAAACTCTAGGGTTCCCTAAATTTTACTCCTGTTTTTACTAAAAAATCGATTAAAATAGGTGCTGTAACTTTTAAAATATTTACAGTAAAACCAGAGTCTAAAACAGCTTTATGACCGATAACTCCCTCTACTCCTTTTTGCTTACTTCCTAAAATATGCCTTAAAACCCCTGCGCCATTTTGTTTTACAGTATCACCTGCACAGCCGACAAACAATCCTCCAAGATTACCTAAAGAACTAACGTATTGCTTTCCCGATAATTAACCCATTAAGCCTTCAGCTCCTTCCGTTGTTTTTGTATTTTTCTCCATAGCTTTCATGAGCACAGGTAAAGCCATCCTTCATAAACTATTTGTTTTACTGGAATTATTTCTAGTAAAACCTGCTACGCCAGATATAATTGATTTTCCTAAATCGCTCCCTAATAAATCAAAAATCCCTGCCATTCTATTTTTTTAATAATTAAAATATATTCTTCTTAAAATTATGATATAATAAGACAATAAAGTTGCGCTAATTTTATTTTTTTTTATCTTACAAATTCTTATTTTAAATTTTAAACAACGGAATGAAAAAAGTAGCATTACATTGGAAAATTTTAATAGGAATGGTTATTGGAATCGTTTTTGGTTTTATAATGAACGCTGTTGATGGAGGCAAAGACTTTGTAACAGATTGGATAAAGCCTTTTGGAACTATTTTTATCAATCTTTTAAAATTAATTGCTGTTCCCCTAATATTAGCTTCTTTAATTAAAGGAATCTCTGATTTAAAAGATATTTCTAAAATTAAAAAAATGGGTTTAAAAACCATGCTTATTTATATGTTAACCACTTTAGTAACCATTATTATTGGTTTAGGAATTGTAAATGTCATAAAACCTGGAGCAGGAATGTCTGCTGGTACCATAGAAAAAATAAAATCCAAATATGAAACATCTTCTGATGTTGTTGATAAAATAACGAAAGCTTCCACACAAAATGATGCAGTTCCATTACAAGCATTATTCGATATTTTTCCAAGTAATATTTTTACTTCTTTAGGGGATGCTAGTATATTAAAAATCATATTTTTTGCAATGTTTGTCGGGATTTCTTTACTGTTAATACCAGAGAAAAAAGCAAAACCTTTAATGGATTTCTTTGATTCGCTAAATGAAGTGGTCATGAAAATGGTCGATTTAATTATGTTATTTGCCCCATATGCTGTTTTTGCATTATTAGCAAATGTTATCATCGCTTTTGACGACACCGAAATTCTAATGAAACTTTTGGTCTATGCACTTTGTGTTGTTGGAGGTTTATTATTGATGATTGCTTTTTACCTAATGTTGGTAAGTGTGAATACAAAAAAATCATCTTTATGGTTTTTAAAACAAATTAGCCCTGCACAGTTATTGGCGTTTTCAACAAGTTCTAGTGCAGCAACTTTGCCGGTAACAATGGAAAGAGTTGAAGAACATTTAGGTGTAGATAAAGAAGTTTCTGGTTTTGTTTTGCCGGTTGGTGCGACTATAAATATGGATGGAACCAGTTTATACCAAGCCATTGCGGCCGTATTTATTATGCAGGTAGTTTGGCCAGAAGGTTTAACGTTTTCTAATCAATTAATCATTGTGGAAACGGCATTGTTAGCTTACATTGGTTCTGCTGCTGTTCCAAGTGCTGTTAATGTTACAGGAGACGCCACAGTCTCTATGATTATTGCAAAATCTTTAGGTAAATTACATGATCCTAAACCGAGAGAATGGGATGATAATTATGACCAAGTGAACTAAAATTATAACGCGTTATTTTTAATAAAATGTCTAAACAAATTTCAAATCCTTTAGTTTCTGTAGATTGGCTTTACAATCATTTAAACGATCAGAACCTTATTATTTTAGATTGTACAATTCCGAAAGTTACGGCGGCAGCATCGGCAGAAAGTGAAACTAAAAAGCGAATAAAGGGAGCTTTATTTTTTGATATTAAAAATACTTTTTCCGATACAAAAGTGGCTTTTCCGAATACGGTTTTAGCACCAAAAGAATTTGAAGAAAAAGCACAAAATTTAGGAATTAAAAAAGATAGTTGTCTTATTGTTTATGATGATTTAGGTATCTACTCCTCACCAAGAGTTTGGTGGATGTTTAGCTTAATGGGCTTTACAAATATTGCAGTTTTAGATGGAGGATTGCCCGCATGGAATTCTAAAAATCATCCGGTTGAAGTTCCTGCAAATTATTCTTTACCTAAAGGAGATTTTACTGTAAATTATCATCCTGAAAAATTAAAATTCACGCAAGATGTTTTAGCATCTTTAGAAAATAACCAATTTTTAATTGCTGATGCTCGCTCAAAAGATCGGTTTTATGCAAGAGTACTTGAACCAAGGAAAGAAATAAGAAATGGACATATACCTGCTTCTATAAGTTTACCTTATTCAGATATTATTAAGAATGGTTTTATAAAAACGAAAGACGAATTACAAGTAATTTATAATACTGTAAACCCGACAAAAAAGGATTTTATTTTTACTTGTGGAACAGGAATTACAGCATCTATTTTAGCTTTTGGAGCCGAATTAGTAGGTATTAGAAATTTCGCAATATATGATGGATCTTGGACAGAATGGGGATCTACAGATAATTTACCAATAGAAAAATAGATGGAAAAACAAACTTGGTCCAGAAAAGAATTTAAAGCTTATGTTCTTTTGTACGCGGCACACTGCAATCATTTTGAAGATATTGAGGAACAAAACTATATTTTATCTAAAGTAGATATAGAAACTTATCATAGCATTCATACAGAAGTTGTGGCCGATTCTGATGAAAATAATTTGAATAAAATTCAGCAATATGTATCTGAAAATAAGTTTAATCAGTCAGAAAAAGAAATGCTATTAAAAGAAATAAAAAATGTTTTTTTTGCAGATGGTACTGTAGATGTCATTGAAAAAAAAGTGTTTAGTATTTTGAAGAAAATTTTTGATTCATAGTTTTAATTACACTCCTGTTTTATAAAATAAAGCTCTTCTATTTGCTATTAATTATGCAGTAATTAGTTGCGTTTTCTATATCTCAATTAGTAAAAGAAAAAAAACTATAGGAAAATCTTTAGCGTTTTCTGATTACATACAGAACGAGCAATTGATTATATGCCCTGTTGTCGTAGTTTTTTAAGCAAAGAATCAATCAAAAAAACCACCTTTTCTACAACAAAAAAACCTCGCAAAGCGAAGTTTTTTTTAAAAAAAATACTCTATAAAAATTATTCTTTTATTTCGGGTTCTTTAATCCCCAGCTTTTCCGTGACTAATTTAGTAATATCAAAAGCATCATCAATATAAGCAAACTGATTTCCTGCTTTTGTAAATACATGAGAATAACCGTTTTGTTTTGCTATTTCGCTAATTGCAGCGTTTAATTTATTATACAATGGTCGCATTAATTCGCTCTGCTTTAATTGCATTAGCTTATTGCCATTTTCTTGATATAGTTTTACATCTTTTTCTAAAGCAGTTAATTCCTCAATTAGCACTTTCTTCATCAATTCGCCCATTTCCTTTTCTTTCTCTCTAAAGTCTTTAACCCTATCTTGATAGTCCTTCATTTTAATGGAAAAAGAAGAATCTAATTTAAGTCCGTAAGCTTGTGATCTTTCTACAACAATTTTAGATTCAGGCATGATATTAATGATATAATCACTATCAATAGTACCAAATTTTGTTTGAGCAATAGAAAAACTGCTTAAAAAAGCAATAAAAAGAATTGTAATTTTTACTTTCATGATATTATTTTAGTTTTGCAAAGATAAAAAAGAGTTTGATTTACAAAAATCTACTTGCGTTAAAAATCAATAATTTTATCTGAAATTGTTGTAATTATTTTTTTTATGTCTGTTTGATAATCAAACCATATTGTTTCTGCATCTCTTTTAAACCAAGTTAATTGTCTTTTTGCAAAACGTCTGGTATTTTTTTTGATTTCTGATATGGCAAATTCCTTTGTGAAATTTTCATCAAAAAAAGAAAACAACTCTCTATAACCAACTGTTTGTAGTGCATTTAAGTTTTTATACTGATATAAATTTTTAGCTTCTTCTAACAAACCATTTTCCATCATAATATCTACTCTTTGGTTAATTCTACTGTAAATAATTTCTCTATCAGCATTTAAACCTATTTTTATGATCTTAAAATTTCTTGCTGTTTTGGGTTTATTTTTAAATGTTGAATAAGGAGTTCCCGAACCGATACAAATTTCTAATGCTCTCATTAACCGATGCGGATTATCAATAGCAATGGTATTGTAGGTCTCGATATCTAATTCTTTTAATTGATGTTGCAAAACTTCAATCCCTTCCTCCTCTAACACTTTGGTTAGCGCTATGCGAATTTGTTTATCGACTTCTGGAAAATAATCTAATCCTTTTAAAACGGCATCTACATATAAACCACTTCCACCAACCATGATCTGAATTGGATTTTTTTCAAATAAAGTATCTAATTTCTTCAGTGCATCTCTTTCAAATTGCCCAACATTATAAGTTTCAAAAATACTTCTATTTTGTATAAAATGATGTTTTGCTGCTACTAACTCATCAGCATAAGGAACCGCCGTTCCAATAGACATTTCTTTATAAAACTGTCTTGAGTCACATGAAATAATATCGGCCTTAAAATAATTTGCTAACTGTATACTTAAAGCAGTTTTACCAATAGCTGTAGGGCCAACAATGGTTATTAAGGTATTGTTTTTTTCTTTTATCATGGATTTAAAGTGCCGCCACAATTATAACAAAAAATTGCTTTGTATTTGTGGTTCTCTTTTAAACAAGTGGGACAAGCTTGTGTGTTAAAATCAATATCACTTCCTTGCTGTTTTGTCATTTCTGAAGTAACTATTCCTGTAGGAATCGCTATAATACCATACCCTAATATCATAATAATACTTGCAATAAATTGGCCAAATGGCGTATGTGGTGCAATATCTCCATAACCAACAGTGGTTAATGTTACCACTGCCCAGTAAATACTTCTTGGTATGCTTGTAAAGCCATTTTCTTCACCTTCTATCATATACATAATTGTACCAAGAATCACACACAATATCACTATAAAAAACAAAAAAACAAAAATTTTAGCTTTACTTGCTTTTAAGGCAACTAGCAATCTATTTGAAGCACCTATATATCTTGCTATTTTCAAAATTCTAAAAATTCTTAATAAGCGTAAAGCTCTTAAAGCGGCCAAATTATGAGAGCCAATTATGATAAATGATAAATATTTTGGTATCGTTGATAGCAGATCTATAATACCGAAAAAACTAAAAATATATTTAAATGGCTTTTTTATAGTAATAATCCTTAAAATATATTCAATAGAAAAAAGGATTGTAATTATCCATTCAGAAATGTTTAGTAAATTATGATATTTAGTATCAAAACTTTTTACACTTTCTAACATTACTAGTAAGATACTAGCAATAATGGCTATTAATAATATTACATCAAAAAGTTTGCCTTCTTTCGTATCTGCTTCATAAATAATTTCATGAAGTCTTTCTTTCCAAGAGGGTTTATTTGCTGAATTTTCCAACCTTACATTAAATTTACAGAACAATACTACAATTATTTACTGAATTGTTGATTTTTTTTCTCCTGTTTTTCTCTTTATTGATAGGGTTTTATAAAACCTATAATTAAATTTCATTAGAATGAACCAAAGAGAGTTTTACATCAAAATACTCACAAAATTTTAACAAACACGCCTGGCTTGGATTTGGAAGATCTCTCGAAACTAACAAACACTTACTTTTAAACACAGTAGTTTGGTCCTTGCAAGCAATACCTGAATAGTAAATACGTCCAGATTTCAAAAGTGTCTATAATTTTCTTTATATAAAATAATAAATACATATTAATTCTATGAAAAAAATATTCGTTTCAATTTTATATATGTTCATAATTTATAATGTGACAGACATAGTCAGCTAAAACAGAAAGTTTAGGATAATGGAGTTTTGATTTCATCCTAAACCTTTTAAGCTTGTTGCCAAAACACCTTAAAACTATAGAATGTTTATTTTTTTATTGACTTAAAAATCAAAAAACACTTCCTAATTATTCAATATTTTCTTAATTTCAGCTAAATAGTGTTAATAATGTATTAAAATGTTTTTTCTATTGAAACGTTTTTAATTATCAAGCGTCTTTTCTATATATAACAAATAACATAAAACATATATTATGATAAAATTAGCATCAATCATTACCATTATTGCAATTAGTTTAGCGACAACTTTTTCCACAACAGCTGCTGAAAAAGAACCATCAAAAATCACTAAAAATTTAAGAATAGAAATCGTTTCTATGTTGGGGGATAAAATTCCGATCGAATTAACAGAAACAAGCTCTGCAGAAATTTCTTTTATGATTAATAATGAGAACGAAATTGTAATACTTTCTGTGAACTCTAAAGTAATTGAGTTAAGAAATTTTGTAAAAAGCAAATTGAACTATAAGAAAGTAAAAGTACGAGGAATGTTAAAAGGCGAAATTTATAAAATGCCATTAAAATTAAACGTAAAATAAATTAAACAACTGGCTGGTTAGTTGGTGCCCAAGATTAGTTTAATGACTAATTTGGGCCTTTTTTTTAACTAATCTTCGTATTGCTTCATTTCCTCGTCATAAAACGCCCCAGCTTTATCCATTAAATCTGCTAATTCTGTTGCAATATCTTCTTCATTTTCTCCCGTTAAGTCCTCAAACCATTCTATTTCATCATCTTTAAGGTTAATCATAAAACGCGGAAATTCAGTATGCAAAACAAAAATATCTTCAGGATATTTACTATTATCTGCCAATAAAAATTTAGGTAAAGTCATCATCTAAAATTAATTTACTGCAAATTTACAAATATCTTTCCTTAACAATGTTTAAATGATGAATTTGATGCCCAGAAAATAAATATCCTAAAGCTCTCACAGACATCTCATTTCCTGATCCTATGCCAATTCGTAACAAAGCTTCTTTAGAAAAACTTTTAAACAGTAAAATAGATCCTTTTCGTACAATGGCCATTTCGTCTAATAAATCGTAATAATTACGATCATTAGAATTTGCATAATCAACAAAAATATCTTGATCAAACCCTGGTAAAGAAGTTTTATCATTTCGTGCAAAACATAATGCTCTGTGACAAAAAACACGTTCTGTATCTATAATATGCTGAATTAACTCTTTCATTGTCCATTTGCCCTCTGAATACGAGAATTCGTGCTTTTCCTTTGGCAGGTTTCGTAAAAGACTTTCAAATTCTTTTTGAGAAGCTGCTAAATATTCTATAATTGATTTATCGTCTTTAGAAACAAGCTGCATGTAATTTTTAAAATAAGGAGCGTATTCGTTTTTTGGAATCATTATAATAGTTTTATGTATGTTGTTTGCAGCGAATTTAATCAAATTTAATGATCAAATGATCTCTTTTATTTCAATAAAAAATTTATAATTATTGCATTACAAAAGAACTATTTTTAATAATAAAGCGATTAATTAATCAAATATTAATATTTCATTCGCATATTTACGACCAATTTAAACTGCTATCCAAATATGAAAAAGATTTTATTACTAACGTTAACATGCATTCTTTGTTTTAGTGCTTGTGAAAAAGAGAACATCCCTTCAAATGGAGATTTGTATGGAAACAATCCTGATGCATTTGTAACCATTTGGAAAAGCGACAACGAAGGAATATCTGAAGACAATCAAATTGAAATACCAGGTTCCGGACACCAGTATACTGTATTTTGGGAAGAAATAGGAAACCCTGAAAATAATAGAAGAGAAATAGCTACAGATATTCATACAGTTACGTTTCCTAAAGAAGGAATGTATAAAGTTTCTATATTTAATACAAGTAATTATCCCTTCAATAGAATCAGTCTCTTTGACCCTGAAAGCAAAAGAGATAATAAAAAATTAATTTCTATTGAACAATGGGGCAACATAGAATGGGTATCATTTGAAAATGCTTTTAAGAATTGTGAAAACCTAGAAATTAATGCCACAGACGCCCCTAATTTAAAAAATGTAGAAAATATGAATTCTACGTTTTTTAGAATAAAAAATGTAAACGAATCTATTTCTAATTGGGATGTAAGTAATGTAACCGATATGAGTGCTATGTTTTTTCATTGTTATAATTTTAATCAAGATATTTCTGATTGGGACGTAAGTAATGTTACCGACATGAGTTATTCGTTTTCTAGCTGTGATTACTTTAATCAAGATATTTCTAATTGGGATGTAAGCAATGTAACTGATATGTCTAGTATGTTTTGGGGTTGTGATAATTTTAATCAAGATATTTCAAATTGGAATGTGAGTAATGTAATTGATATGTCTAGTATTTTTAGTCATGCATTTAGTTTTAATCAAGATATTTCTAATTGGGATGTGAGTAACGTAACTGATATGAGAGGTATGTTTTCTGGCTTTTCGAAATTTAATCAAGATATTTCTAGTTGGGATGTGAGTAATGTAACTAAGATGAGTTTCATGTTTTCCCATGCAATTTCTTTTAGCCACGATATTTCGAATTGGGATGTGAGTAACGTAACTGATATGGTTTATATGTTTAGGTCTACAGGTAGTTTTAATCAAGATATTACTAATTGGAATGTTAGCAATGTTAGCCAATGTAGATTCTTCGCAACTGGTTCTAATCTTGATACAATTAACTTACCTAATTTTTCAGCGGGCTGCAATTAAACACTAAAAATAAAAAAAAATATTACTAACGTTAACATGCATTCTTTGTTTTAGTGCTTGTAACAAAGATGACATCCCTTCAAATGGAGATTTGTATGGCAACAGTCCGGGTGCTTTTATTACCATTTGAAAAATCGATAACCTCGGAGGTTCAGAAGACAATCAAATTAAAATATTAGGCACAGTAACAAATTACAAAGTATTTTTGGAAGAATTAGAGATTCCAACGAATTCTGGTTTAAATTCTATATACTTACCACGAATGCCTGCAGGCTGTGATTGAATTCCTGAATAATTACATACGATATTGAACCAATGTAAATTGCGTCGGTTTTTTTATTAACATTTATATATTGTATTATCTTTACACTTATATGAAAACACTTTTTGTAAATATAAAAGAACTCATTCAAGTTAGGGATACTAGTGTAAAAAAAGTATCGGGTAAAGCCATGAATAGTTTACCAACTATTAAAAATGCTTTTTTATTGATTGAAAATGATAGGATCATAGATTTTGGTAAGATGAACCAATTGCCAAATCTATCAGTGAACAATACTAAAGATTGTGCAGGTAAAATGATTCTTCCATCTTGGTGCGATTCTCATACACATATCGTATTCGCTGGCAATAGAGAACAAGAATTTGTAGATAGAATCAAAGGTTTGTCTTATGAAGAAATTGCCAATAATGGTGGTGGAATTTTAAACTCAGCGAAGAAACTACAAGAAACTTCAGAAGAAAATTTATATCATCAATCTGCAAAAAGATTAATAGAGGTAATTGCTTTAGGAACCGGTGCTATCGAAATAAAATCGGGTTATGGTTTAACGGTTGAAGCTGAATTAAAAATGCTTCGAGTTATCAAAAAACTCAAAGAGAATTATAACATTCCTATCAAAGCCACTTTTTTAGGAGCACATGCCATTCCAAAAGAATTTAAGAATAATAAACAAGGGTACATTAATTTAATTATTGAAGAAATGTTGCCTCAAATAGCCAAGGAAAATTTAGCTGATTTTATAGATGTTTTTTGTGAAGTTGGTTATTTCTCTGTGGATGAAACAAACAAAATTTTAGATGCTGGAAAAAAACATGGCTTAATTCCGAAAGTGCATGTAAATCAATTTAATATCATTGGCGGAATTCAAGTTTCAACAAAACACAAAGCGCTTTCTGTAGACCATTTAGAAGTTTTAAGTGAAGAAGACATTACAAGTTTAAAAGCTTCTGAAACCATGCCAGTAGCGCTTCCCTCCTGTTCTTATTTTTTAGGGATTCCTTATACACCAGCCAGAAAAATTATTGATGCAAACTTACCTTTAGCACTGGCTACAGATTATAACCCTGGATCTACACCTTCTGGAAACATGAATTTTGTGGTTGCTACTGCTTGTATAAAAATGAAAATGACTCCCGAAGAAGCTATAAATGCAGCAACAATTAATGGAGCTTTTGCTATGAACTTAGAAAAAAAAGTAGGCTCTATTACAAAAGGAAAATTAGCCAACTTTATTATTACAAAAGAAATACCTTCTTATGGTTTTTTACCTTACAGTTTTGGCTCTAATTTAATTGATGAAGTGTATATTCGTGGAAATAAATTTTAATGCTTTTTAGACAATTCTCATATTTCAAATTCTTGCTACAAGCTACAAATCAACATGGAGTTCATTCGCCTTTTATGTATGATTTCGTAACCAAAGGTTTGTACACAAAAGGGAGTTCAAACATTAAATTAGTAGACTTTACTTTAGATCATAGGTTCTCTAAAAAAGAAGAAAAAATTTTAAAAAAAATCATTAATTACTTCAAACCAACATCAATAATTATAAATTTAAAAAATAAAAGTATTACTTTAGATAAAACCTTTAATTTATTGTATTTTAATTATTTATCAAGAAATGAAATACTAAAAATTAAAAGGATTTATCCTAATAGTTTTATCATTATTAAAGACATCCATCAAAATAAACTAGCAGTAAAAAACTGGTTAGAAATCACTCAATTACAAGAGGCAACTGTGACATTAGATCTGTTTCATTTCGGGTTAATTTTTTTCAGAAAAGAACAAGCAAAAGAGCATTTTAAGATAAGAGTATAAAAACTTTGTTTGTTTATTCATTTAATTATTGAATGTTAAATTATGCTAACCTTAATCTAAACAACCTTCAAACTTTGTAACTTTGCAACTTTCAATTTTACAACTAAATTATAACATGAAAATATATACAAAAACTGGCGATAACGGCACAACAGCCTTATTTGGTGGCACTAGAGTAAAAAAATACAATTCGCGCATAGAAAGTTACGGCACTGTAGATGAATTAAACTCTTATCTTGGTTTGATTAAGGATCAAGAAATTAGTGATGAAGCAAAAGCATCTTTATTAAAAATTCAGAATGAATTATTCACTTTAGGAGCTATGTTAGCAACGCCTCCAGAAAAAGAAACATTGAAAAACGGAGAAGAACGTTTAAACATTCCTAAAATTGATGATACTTCTATTCTTTTTTTAGAAAATGAAATTGATAAAATGGATGCTGTACTTCCACAAATGACTCATTTTGTATTACCTGGAGGACATCAAGCTGTGTCATTCTGTCACATAGCAAGGTGCGTTTGCAGACGCGCAGAACGTTTATCTGTAGAATTAAATGACGAAGAACCTTTAAATGAAATCATTTTAAAATACTTGAACAGACTTTCTGACTATCTTTTTGTGTTGGCACGAAAATTGTCCCTTGACTTACAGATTGAGGAAATCAAATGGATTCCTAAAAAAAATAGTTAAGTTCTTTTTTTATCGATTTTGAAGAAAACATGAAAATTTTATTGAAGCTAAAATATTGATTTATATTGCTTTAAAAAAAAATATAACATCTTCATTGTAAATTTCTTAAAAAAGACTTGCATAATTGCGTAAAAAAATTATTTTTGCACAAAATTAAATATTAAGAAATGTATTGGACATTAGAATTAGCATCTTATTTAGCAGATGCACCTTGGCCAGCAACCAAAGACGAATTAATCGATTACGCTATTAGAACCGGGTCTCCGCTAGAAGTAGTGGAAAATCTACAAGATATCGAAGATGAAGGTGATGCGTATGACTCAATTGTTGAAATTTGGCCTGATTATCCTACAGAAGATGATTATCTTTGGAATGAGGATGAATATTAAACAAAATAATTAAATATGAAAAGTCTCTGAAGAGGCTTTTTTTTTGTTTTTGTTTATCAAATAAAATTGCTTTTACCAGTTGATAATAAACTGATTTACAACCAAATAATACAGCTAATTTTTAGCTGATTAAAACTTATATAGAATGAATATTTTAAATTCCGTGATTAAACTTTTTGTGGGTGATAAACAGCAAAAAGATTTAAAAATCTTACAACCTGTTGTAGAAGATGTTAGAAAGTATGAATTAGCAATTTCAAAACTTTCACATGATGAATTAAGAGCTAAAACGCAAGAATTCAAAGATATCATTAATACTGCTTTAAAAGAGTTTAATGATAAAATTGATGCGCTAGAAATAGAAGCTAAAGGGGCTGATATTGATAGGCAAGAAGATATTTATGCGGAAATTGATTCTTTAAAAGATGAATCCTATACAATTTCTGAAGAAACTTTATTAAAAATTATGCCAGAAGCTTTTGCCGTTGTTAAAGAAACTGCAAAACGTTTTGTAGAGAACGAAAAAATTGAAGTTACAGCATCTCCTTTTGATAGAGAATTATCTGCTGACAGAGATAATGTTACTTTAGAGGATAACAAAGCATATTGGGCTAATTCCTGGGATGCTTCTGGTAAAGCAGTTATTTGGGACATGGTGCATTATGATGTTCAATTAATTGGGGGTTCTGTTTTACATCAGGGTAAAATTGCAGAAATGATGACAGGTGAAGGAAAAACATTGGTTTCTACTTTACCCGTTTACTTAAATGCATTGACAGGAAATGGGGTGCATTTAGTGACAGTAAATGATTATTTAGCAAAACGTGATAAAGCTTGGATGGGACCTATTTTTGAGTTTCATGGTTTATCTACAGATTGTATCGATTACCATCAACCAAATTCTGATGCACGTAGAAAAGCTTACAATGCAGATATCACATACGGCACAAATAACGAATTTGGTTTCGATTATTTGCGTGATAATATGGCCAGTTCTAAAGATGATTTGGTGCAAAGACCTCCAAATTATGCCATTATAGATGAAGTAGATTCTGTTTTAATCGATGACGCAAGAACGCCGTTAATCATTTCTGGCCCTGTTCCACAAGGAGATAGACACGAATTTACTGAATTAAAACCTTTAGTGGCAGATCTAGTTTCTTTACAAAAACTACATTTGGTAAGCGTTTTAGCAGAAGCCAAAAAATTATTGGCAAATGGAAACACGAAAGATGGTGGTTTCTTGTTGTTAAGAGTGTATAGGGGTTTACCTAAAAACAAAGCTTTAATCAAATTTTTATCGCTAGAAGGCACAAAACAAATTCTTCAAAAAACAGAAAATACTTATATGGCAGACAACAACAAGTTGATGCCAGAGGTCGATGAGGATTTATGGTTTGTTGTTGAAGAAAAAAACAATCAAATTGATTTAACAGATAAAGGAATTGCACATTTATCAGACAAAACTAATAATGATAGTTTCTTTGTTTTACCAGATATTGGTGTAAAAATTGGTCAAATAGATGCTGCTGAATCTTCAAAAGAAGAAAAAGCGTCACAAAAAGATGAATTATACAAAGATTTCAGCATCAAAAGTGAACGCATTCATACTATGAATCAACTTTTAAAAGCATACACTGTTTTTGAAAAAGATGTTGAATACGTGGTGATGGAAAACAAAGTAATGATTGTTGATGAACAAACCGGACGTATCATGGATGGTCGTCGTTATTCTGATGGCTTACATCAAGCAATTGAAGCAAAAGAAAATTGTAAAATTGAAGATGCAACACAAACTTTTGCAACCGTAACATTACAGAATTACTTTAGAATGTATCGTAAACTTTCTGGAATGACAGGAACTGCGATTACAGAAGCAGGTGAATTATGGGAAATCTACAAATTAGATGTTGTAGAAATCCCTACGAATAAACCTATTCAAAGAGATGATAAAGAAGATTTAGTTTATAAAACTGCTCGTGAAAAGTATAATGCAGTGATCGATGATATTGTAAAATTAGTTGCAGAAGAGCGTCCAGTTTTAGTAGGAACAACTTCTGTCGAAATATCAGAATTATTAGGCAGAATGTTACAAATGCGCAAGATTCCTCATAATATTTTGAACGCAAAATTACACAAGCGAGAAGCAGATGTAGTTGCGGAAGCGGGTAAATCTGGAATTGTAACGATTGCTACAAACATGGCTGGTCGTGGAACTGATATTAAATTATCTCCAGCAGTAAAAGAAGCTGGTGGTTTAGCAATTATCGGTACAGAAAGACATGATTCTAGAAGAGTTGATAGACAATTAAGAGGCCGTGCTGGTAGACAAGGTGATGTTGGTTCCACCCAATTTTACGTGGCTTTAGATGATAACTTAATGCGTTTGTTTGGTTCTGACAGAATTGCCAAAATGATGGATAGAATGGGCTTAAAAGAAGGTGAAGTTATACAGCATTCTATGATTTCCAAATCTATTGAAAGAGCTCAAAAGAAAGTTGAGGAAAATAACTTCGGAATCAGAAAGCGTTTGTTGGAGTATGATGATATTATGAACTCTCAACGTGAGTTTGTTTACAAAAGAAGACGAAATGCTTTAGACGGAAAACGTTTACAGGTAGATATTGCAAACATGATTTATGACACTTGCGAATCTATCATCAACGCGAATAAAGGTGCAAAAGATTTTCAGAATTTTGAATTTGAGCTGATTAAATTCTCATCAATGACATCTCCTTTTTCTAAAGACGAATTTGAAAAAATGTCTGAAAAAGAGTTAGCTGATAAATTATATGATATTGTTACTGAACATTACAAAAACAAAATTGAAAGAAATGCTGTTTTAGCTTTTCCTGTGATTAAAGATGTTTTTGAAAATGAAGGTGATCGCTACGAAAGAATTGTAGTTCCTTTTACGGATGGTAGTAAATCGTTACAGGTGGTTACCAATTTAAAGGAAGCATATGAAAGTGAAGGTAAAAGTTTGGTTACAGATTTTGAGAAGAACATCACTTTAGCAATTATTGATGAAAACTGGAAAGAGCATTTACGTAAAATGGATGAGCTAAAACAGTCTGTACAAAATGCATCTTATGAACAAAAAGATCCTTTATTAATCTATAAGTTTGAAGCTTTTGAACTGTTCAAGAAAACGGTTGATGAAATTAATAAAGAGGTTTTATCTTTCTTATTTAAAGGAGAGTTACCTGTTCAAAATAGATCTCAAATCTCTGAAGCTAGAGACCATAAAAAAGAACGTTTAAACGCGAGTAAAGCTGATGTTCAGAATTCGAGTGAACAAGCTATTAAAAATTCGCGTCAACCACAATCTGAACCTGTTGAAACTGTTGTAAGGGAACAACCAAAAATTGGTAGAAATGAACGTGTTACTATTAAAAATGTAATGAGTGGTGAAGAAAAAGAAGTAAAATACAAACAAGCAATTCCTTTAATTGAAAAAGGTGAATGTGTTTTGGTACACAAATAAAGTAATTGTCATAAAAAGTTCTCGATACAATTTTCAAAAAAAAAATCACTCGTACTGACAACTTGTTATGCACAAAAATCCGTTTAGAAATTATTTCTAAACGGATTTTGTTGTGTGCGCTAAACGCGCATTTAAAATTCCCATGGCATGACAAACTATTTGCTGTTGTCGCTTAATGCTTTTTAATTTTAAAATTTTATAAATTTGAGGGCATAACTGGCTTGATCAGAATAAACTTTAATCAATATACACCCATAGATGATTCTTCTACACTTTACTTTTTTAAATTTCTATTGAATTCCATGACTTTTTTCAAATAACTGAATAAATTTCAGCCTTTGTAACTGTTTTAATTGGTAAACTTGAATTCAATATATTTCTTGCTGAGTTTGAAAATAATTTTACCGATTGAGATAAAAGACTATGTTTAACTCTTTAGAGAATTTCTAAACGGTTGTTAATTTTATATTATTTCGTACAAATAAACTTAAAAGCTGAAATGAATTCGGCTCAAACTAATTAAGACTTAATCAAAGTCTGTATCCATTTTTAAATAATCTAAAAACTCTCTTTTGGTATCTTTTTCTTTGAATTTACCACCAAATTCTGCGGTAACAGTAGAACTTTCTATGTCTTTTATCCCTCTGGAATTGACACACAAATGTTTTGCATCAATAACACAAGCAACATCTTGCACACCTAAAGCTTCTTGCATTGCTTGTACAACTTGCATAGTTAAACGTTCTTGAACCTGGGGTCTTTTTGCAAAATATTCTACAATTCTGTTCATTTTAGATAAACCAATTACCTTACCACCAGAAATATAGGCAACATGCGCTCTACCAATAATTGGCAACAAATGATGCTCACAGGTCGAATACACAACAATATTTTTTTCTACCAACATTTCACCATAATTGTAATTATTGTCAATCGTAGAAGCTTTTGGCATGTTTTTAGGATTTAATCCCATAAATATTTCGTTCACAAATGATTTGGCAACTCTTTTCGGAGTGCCTTTTAAACTGTCATCTGTTAAATCCATTCCTAAAGTGGTTAAAATATCTTTAACACTTTCTTGGATTCTCTCAATTTTTTCCTCATCAGAAATGTCAAAAGCATCCGCTCTTAATGGAGTTTTTGCAGAAGTCCCTACATGATTTTCTCCTATTTCTTCTATTCTTTCTTCATTCATTTTGCTGGTCAATTCAAACATTTCAATAAAAATTAAAGTGCAAATTTACGTGTTTACAACGTATTATTTTAGCTTTTGTATAAATTATAACTATGTTTTAATAAAGTTATGATAAACTCAATTCTAAAACTTCGACAAGCTCAATTTAATATTTAGAATTTACATTTGGAATATTTATTAAAGTAATATTTGTCAGTTTGAATCTGTTGTCAACGAATTACTTCAATTTATCTACCAATTCTGATAAAGAACATTTTAATTGCTCTCCAGAAATCATATTTTTTAAGGTGAATTCTTGTTTTTCAATTTCTTGAGAGCCAACAATGACAACAAATTCAATTTCGCGTTTGTTAGCGTAGTTCATTTGTTTCTTCATTTTAGCATTATCCGGAAATAATTCTGATTTGATATTGTATGTTCTTAGTTCGGATATCGCTTTCATAGAATACAACGCTTCAGCCTCACCAAAATTAACAAACAATACTTTTGGCTTTGGTAAATCGACCGTTTTAAACAAACCTTTTTCCTCTAAAACTAAATAAATTCTATCTAATCCGAAAGAAATTCCAACTCCAGAAACATCTTTTAAACCAAAGATTCCTGTTAAATCATCATATCTTCCGCCACCTCCAATAGAGCCCATTTTCACACCTTTTGGTGCAGAAACCTCAAAAATAGCGCCTGTATAATAATTTAAACCCCTTGCTAATGTTACATCAACTTCTAAATTAGCAGATTTTAAACCTAATTCTTTTACCGAATTTATTACGAACCGTAACTCTTCTACTCCTTTTTTTCCATCTTCCGATGTTTGTAACATCGTCTCTAATGAAGCTAACTTATCTACATTAGAGCCTGTAAAAGAAAACAAGGGCTGTACTTTTTGAATAGCTTCTTCTGTGATTCCTTTCAAAATCATTTCTGCTTCTACTTTTTCTTGACCAATTTTATCTAACTTGTCTAAAGCCACTGTAAAATCGATTAATTTATCTTGTGCACCAATCACTTCTGCAATTCCAGAAAGTATTTTTCTGTTGTTAATTTTAATGGTAGTTTCAACCAAACCTAAATTAGTAAAAACGGTATCGTATAACTGAATAAACTCAACTTCTTGCCATAAAGATTTGCTCCCAACAACATCTGCATCACACTGAAAGAATTCTCTAAAACGGCCTTTTTGTGGTCTATCAGCTCTCCAAACAGGTTGAATTTGATACCTTTTAAACGGAAAGGTTATTTCGTTTTGATGCTGTACTACATATCTTGCAAAAGGCACTGTTAAATCATAACGGAGTGCTTTTTCCGATAGGAGAGAAATATTCTTATTCGAATTCAAAATTTCTTTTTCATTTGTAAAACCTTGATAATATTCAGAAAATTTATTGACCCTAAAGTCATCTTTGAAAATACCTCCCTCTACTTCGTCTTCAAACTCTATATCTAATACATTAATAATTTGAGGTTTATTTTTTATAAAAAATTCTATGATTAATTTTGGCTCAATTAAATCATATTTGCTAATTATTTGATTTAAAATTCCTTCATATCCAAATTTATTAATATCGCTTAATGTTATGGCATCAAAGATTTTAAAAAAAGCAACTGTATTTATAACCGATTCTAGAATTTTGGTTTTTAAATCCTTCAAGTAATCTCCAGAATTTAAAATTTTAAAAATCAATCGATCCCCTTCTTCACCATATTTACCCATTAAAGTTGATGAATTTTCAAAACTTGGTGTTTCTATAGGTTGAAATCCAAAGGTTTCAAAAGAAGTTTTAATAGCATTCATAATATAGGTGCGATTTGCTACTTCTGTTGGCGAAAAATCTCTGGTTCCTTTTGGGATGCTTGGTTTCATTAAATAGTTTTTAGTTTTTGGTCTTTAGTTTTTAGTATTTCCACTAAAAACTAACCTCTTAAAATTTAATATTTGCAAATTGCGAGCGCAAATATCGTTAAAAGTTATAATTTTTTAGCCGTTTTAAAGCTTTTATTTTGTTTTCTTAAGGAGTGAATGGATGCATTTAATTCGAAACCTAATAAGAGAATAATTGCATTTAACCAAATAAATAACATCAAAATTAAAAGGGTACCAATAGAGCCATACAACTCATTATATTTAGCGAATTCGGTAACATAATAACCGAATAAATAGAACGTTAAAATTGATAAAATAGTCGTAAAAATTGCTCCTGCCGAAAAGAATCTAGAATGCTTTCCTTCTTTTGTTCCGTAATGATACAACATTGAAACTGTAATAAAAATCATCAATAAAAAAATGAGACCACGACCTAATTGAATCCAAATTAAATTATCCTCTAACCATCCAAAACTTACAACTTCTTGCAAAATTAATTCAAAGAAAATAATTAAAACAATAGTGATCAGCAAGAAAACGACGATCACTATAGAAACTAACATAGCTATAAAATAAGACCTAAAAACGTTTCTAACTTCTTTGATGTGATACGAATATTCAAATCCTCCAAAAATGGCATTTACGCCATTCGTCATTAGAAAAATAGACCCAATAAAACCAAAGGATAATAAGCCTCCATATTGATTTTTAATAATATCTAACAAAACAGAATCTACTGCATCAAAAGTTTTTGGTGGTAAAACATCCGATATTATTGACAATAAACCTTCTTGTGCACCTTCAATTGGTACAAAAGGAATTAAAGTAAGTATGAATAATAAAAAAGGAAAAATCGCCATAAAAAAGCTGTAGGCAATTCCGCCTGCTCTGGTTGTTAAAGCGCCTTCTATAATACCAATAATATACATTTCTACAGCATCGTATAAAGACATCCCTTCTAATCCAGGAATTTTAATTTTCTTCCCGAATCTTACCAAAATATTTAAAATTGGTATATTTTCTAATTTGTCTTCTACTTCTTTACTCATTAGACCTTTGTCTTTCAAAAATTTTACTGTTTCGTCTTCGCTCAACAAAAGCTCCGAAGAAAATTTATTCGATATTAATTTTGTTTAAATTTATAAATAAATCCTTAAAGATAAATTCTTTGACGTTTGGAGAAATAGAATCTGTTAAAAAAACACGATCTACACCAAAACCTAAACTGGCTAAAAGTCCATAATCCTCATGAAACACAAATGTTTTATTAAGATTTTCAACTTCTTTATTTTGATACATTTTAAACACTAAATTACTTGATTTATAGCGAAATGTAATTTTATTAAAAGTATCTAAAGTAACAATTATAATATCTTCTTTACGCTGATGTTTTAAATGTATATTTTTTAAAGAATCACTTTTATGTAGATACTCAAAATTAACTATAGCATCTGTTTTGTTGATGTTTAATTTCAATTTTTGAATTTTCCTATTTCCCAATTCGTACCCAAACATCGGAATGTTATTTTCATTTCCTCCGCAAGAAATTAAAAGGAAAATCATAAAACATAAGCAATACATCATATTTTTCATTCAATAATAATTTTGTAATTTGATAAAAGTCCGTCTATAGTGTTCCTGCTAAATTTTGCGTTTTTTAAACGATTATTTTCTGGGTTGATGTTAAAATTAAAAGCAGTTCTAAAGTCTGATTTTTCTAAATTAGTTTGATCAAAGATAGCTTCTTTTAAATCGCATTTGTCAAAAACAGCATTTGATAAAATCGTTTCTGTAAAATCTACTGCTTCTAAATTACAGCTTTTAAATTTTGTATTTGATATTTTTAATAAATAAAAAGACGAAAAACTTAATTGACAATCTGTAAAACTCATCTGTAATAAAAACTGATTAACCTCATTGAACTTCACTCCGATCATTTTACAATTGATAAAACTTACATCCTTAAAAGCGGTCTCTTTTACAATGGCGTTGCTAAAATTACAATTGATAAACTCACATTCTACAAACTGAATATTTGAGGCATGTATATTCTCGAAATTACAATTTGAAAAAATGCAATTATCATATTCACCTTTTTTAATATTCCTTTTGGTAAAATCAATTTTTGAATATTCTTTACTGTCGAAAAAATCTTCCATATTTATTTTGTTCAATATTTTAAATTTAACATGCAAAGTTGTTTTTTGATCGCAATTCAAACGAGAACTCTAAACCTTACACACGAAACTTTACAACGCTTTCAAACTCAAATCTAAATTATAAACGGAATGTGTTAATGCGCCTGAAGAAATAAAATCTACACCACATTCTGCATATTTTCTGATAGTTTTTTCGTTAATTCCACCAGAAGATTCTGTTAAACAAGTATCTCCAATTAATTGAACTGCTTTTTTAGTATCTTCATAATTAAAGTTGTCAATTAAAATTCTGTACACCCCTTTATTAAAAAGAATTTGTTTAATTTCTTCTAAACTTCTAGCTTCTACAATGATCTTAATATCTAACTTTTTTTCTGCCAAATATTTTCTTGTTTTTGTAATTGCCTGCGTAATTCCGCCAGCAAAATCGATATGATTGTCTTTAATCATCACCATGTCGTATAGAGCAAATCTATGATTTTCTCCTCCTCCGATTTTTACAGCCCATTTTTCTAACGCTCTAATTCCTGGCGTTGTTTTTCTAGTATCTAAAATTTTTGTTTTTGTTCCTTTTAGTAAATCAG
Organism: Polaribacter sp.; assembly: GCA_034110665.1. Lineage (GTDB taxonomy): Bacteria > Bacteroidota > Bacteroidia > Flavobacteriales > Flavobacteriaceae > Polaribacter. The sequence continues at coordinate 2,059 of JAWUYT010000082.1, read as the reverse complement.
CAAAAAAAGCAGTTTTTGTAGCAATTGCGCTCATTCTTTGCATCGCATTTAAAACCAAGCGTTCTGCCATTAAAATAGATTGAGATTTTCCTGAAACATGAAAAACAATATCTCCATATTTTACTTTTTCGCCATCATTTATAAAAGTTTCAACTTCTAAATCTTTATCAATATATTTAAAAATTTGGTTGGCAAATGCTACACCAGCAATAATCCCTTCATCTTTAACTAACAATTTTGCCTTTCCTTGTGCATTCGCAGGAATGCAAGAAAGCGACGTATGATCGCCACCACCAATATCTTCTCTAATGGCATTTATGATTATTAACTCTAATTCTTTTTCAAATTGTTCTTGGGATATCATATTTCTCTAAATTCTGATGTAAAAATAACAATGATTTTCAACTTTCTTTAAGTTCTATTGAATTTATGTTTTAAAACGAATAAATTTGTGGTGGTTCTAATTAAAAACTTCTCGATACAATCCTGCAAAAAGCAGGATAACTCGAAGTGACAATCTTAAAAACTATGAAAATTAAATTATTAACAGTCGGTAAAACAGACAACAAAAACTTGATTCAATTGATTGATGAATATCAAAATCGTCTACAACATTATATAAAGTTTGAGTTAGAAATTATTCCTGACATCAAAAATGTAAAGAATTTAAGTGAAGTTCAGCAAAAAGAAAAGGAAGGTGATTTGATCTTATCTAAACTACAAAATACGGATCAATTGGTCCTGTTAGATGACAAAGGAAAGCACTTTACCTCCATTGAGTTTAGCCAATATTTACAAAAGAAAATGAATGCTGGCATTAAACAATTAGTTTTAGTGATTGGCGGACCCTATGGTTTTTCTGATGCGGTTTATAAAAAGTCTATTGGAAAAATATCCTTGTCAAAAATGACATTTTCCCATCAAATGATTCGTTTGTTTATTGTGGAACAACTTTATAGAGGATTTACAATTTTAAAGAATGAGCCGTATCATCATGAGTAAAAATCATTTAAATCTTTTTTAGTTTCACACATGATTTCAATGATTTGTTTAAAACAGCGCACAATCTTCTAAAAGAACAAGAATTATGTATACCTTGAAATCCAGTTAATAATTTGGAAAAATCATCAATTATAAAAATATTATGCATGTAATTTTAGGAGCAAACGGAATAATTGGAGAAGAATTGGCAAAAGAGTTACGAACCAATTATACGAATAAAATAAAATTAGTGGGGCGAAATCCCAAAAAAGTAAATACTGATGATATCCTATGTAAAGGTGATTTACTTAAATTTGAAGATGTTCATAAAGCTTTAGAAAACTGTAAAATAGCATATTTAACGGTTGGACTTCCCTATAAATCGGAGATTTGGTTAAGAGATTGGCCAAAAATCATGCAAAATGTAATCGCAGGATGTATTGACAATAATTGTAAGCTTGTTTACTTTGACAATACATATGCATACCCTCAAGACATCAAAATTCAAAAAGAAAATACTCCTTTAAAATCAGAAGGAAAGAAAGGAATCGCTAAAAAAATGGCAGCTGAAGCCTTACTGCTTGCTATGAAAGAAAAGCAGATCAATGCTGTAATATGCAGAGCTCCTGAATTTTATGGCCCTGGCAAAACAAAAGGAGTTACAAACATGCTCATATTTGAAAAACTAAAAATGAGTAAAAAACCAAAAGTATTTTTAAAAGATACTGTTTTAAGAACCTTGATTTATACACCTGATGCCAGTAAGGCGATGGCTTTAATAGGAAATACATCAGAGGCTTATGGACAAACATGGCATCTTCCTTGTGATGACAACCGACTAACTTACAAAGGATTGATGGAAAAAATCTCGAAGCAATTAGGCAGAACTATAAAGTATGACATATTAAATTCATTTACTTTAAAAATAGCCTCATTCTTCAACAGCAATGCGAAAGAAACTCAAGAATTACTTCCTCGATATCTCATTGATAATATATTTGATTCCTCAAAATTTAAGCATAAATTTCCTGATTTTATGATTACTTCGTATCAAAAAGGAATTACAAATATAATTAAG
>JAWUYT010000081.1:0-12478 GCA_034110665.1 Polaribacter sp. | reverse complement strand
CATCATATTTTGCAATATGCATGTCAATTTCTCTATCGTTACCAACAGTAAATTTTTCGATTTGTTTGTCTATTGAAAATCCTTTATCCCAAAGTTTCATATTTTATATTTTATTGTCATTGTGAGGAAGGAAGCAATCCCTTTTATCTAAAGTGAGATAACTTCGTCATATCTTCCTCGTTATGACGTTTTGTTATTTTAATTTTTTAAACAATTACTCTATTCAACAATTCAATATAAATCTTAATTCCTTCTTCAATTTCAGCCAAATAAATAAATTCATCAGCAGAATGAGAACGGGTGCTATCTCCAGGGCCTAATTTTAAAGATTGGCAAGTTAGACATGCTTGATCAGATAAAGTAGGCGAACCATAGGTTTCTCTTCCCATTGCAACTCCTGCTTTCACTAAATCGTGTTCTATAGAAATAGCAGAGGAATTTAATCGTAAACTTCTTGGGGTAATTTTTGTACAAGGTGATTCTTCCTGCAAAATGTCAGCAATTTCTTGATTAGAATACGCATCGTTTACCCGAACATCAATCACCAAATCTACATGTGCAGGAACAACGTTGTGCTGAGAACCCGCATTCATTTGAGTAACCGTCATTTTTACATCACCTAAAGCTTCAGAAGTTTTTTCGAATTTAAAATCTTGCAACCATTCCAAACCTTCAATGGAATTATAAATTGAATTGTTGTTATTTGGATGCGCTGCATGACTCGGAGTTCCTGCCACAACTGCATCAAAAACGACTAAACCTTTTTCTGCAACGGCTAAATTCATTAAAGTAGGTTCGCCAACAATGGCCACATCAATATGCGGAATTATTGGTAACATGCTATTCAATCCATTTTTACCGCTATTTTCCTCTTCTGCCGAAGCCACAATCACCAAGTTATATTTTAGATTCTCTTGTGCGTAAAAATATGTGAAAGTTGTCATTAATGAAACTAAACATCCGCCAGCATCGTTAGAACCTAAACCATATAACTTTCCATCTTTTACAATCGCTTTAAAAGGATCGTTTGTATAGGCCGAATTTGGCTTAACAGTATCATGATGAGAGTTTAATAATAACGTTGGTTTGCGCTCGTCAAAACATTTGTTCATTGCCCAAATATTATTTTTTGTTCGTTTAAACGGAATTTCATTTTCTACAAACCAGCCTTCAATTAAGATCGCTGTGTTTTCTTCTTCTTTTGAAAATGATTGCGTTTCAATCAACTTTTTTAAAAGTAAAATTGTATTTGCTGTTAATTTTTTAATGCTCATTGTTATATTGTAATCGTTGTAAAAAACTCGTTTTCTTTTGTTAACATTGATGAATTTCCAATATGTACTTTAGATACGCCATTATGTAAAGCATCAAAGCAATTATCTAATTTAGGAATCATGCCGTCAGTAATAATATCGTTCGCTAATAATTCTTCGTAGGTTTCTGAATTGATGTTTTTAATCACAGATTTTTTATCATTAAAATCTTGTAAAACACCATTTAATTCAAAACAATAATAAATGGATGTCTCGTAAAGTTTACTCATACCAACTGCAATTGTACTTGCAATGGTGTCAGCATTTGTGTTTAATAATTGACCATTGCCATCATGTGTAATTGCACAAAACACAGGCGTAAAATCAGCTTGAATTAATTTATTAATAGAATTTGATGCCACTTCTTTTACATCACCTACAAAGCCAAAATCAATTTCTTTTACAGGTCTTTTTTCTGATTTAATACTGTTGATATCTGCACCCGTTAAACCAATGGCATCAGTGTCTAAAGTTTGTAATTTTGCCACAATATTTTTATTAACCAAACCACCATAAACCATCGTAATTACTTCTAATGTTGAAGCATCTGTGATTCTTCTACCATCAATCATTTTAGATTTAATCCCCAATTTAGAGGCAATATTAGTTGCGCGTTTACCTCCTCCGTGCACCAAAATTTTCTTTCCTTTAAGATTAGAAAATAATTTTAGAAAATCATTTAAAGAAGTTCCATCTTCAATAATATTCCCTCCAATTTTTATGATTGATAGTTTTTCCATTTTATTGTATTTGTCATTACGAGGAAGAATGTCGAAGTAATCTGTTTTTAAATTATGGGATTGCTTCGTGCCTCGCAATAACGTTAGTTATCTTCTAATATCTTTTTCAAAACCAATTGTGCTGCAAAAGTTCTATTATTCGCTTGTTCAATAACCAAAGAACTATCGCTATCTAAAACAGCATCTTCAACGACAACATTTCTTCTTACCGGCAAACAATGCATAAATTTAGCAGATCCTAATTTCTCTTTAGTAATCATCCAATCTGGATTTGTCTTTAACGTTTTTCCATAGTCATCATAAGAACTCCAGTTTTTTGTATACACAAAATCAGCATCTTTAAAAGCTTCTTTTTGAGTATGAAAAATAGGCGTATCCTTTGTGATTTCTGAACTTAAATTATAGCCTTCAGGATTTACGATTACAAACTCTACATCCATTTTTTGCATCGCTTGTGTAAAGCTGTTTGCAACTGCATGTGGCAAAGCCTTTATATGTGGCGCCCAACTTAAGACTACCTTTGGTTTCTTTTTTGTAGTATTTTCAGAAATCGTAATTGCATCTGTCAAACCCTGTAAAGGATGCCCAGTAGCACTTTCCATGCTTACAATTGGCACAGAAGCAAATTGTACAAACGATTTTAAAACATGTTCAGACTCATCTTTTTCTTTGTCTGTTAATGTTGGAAAAGCTCTTACTGCAATGACATCGCAATATTGAGAAACTACGGCAGCAGCTTCTTTAATATGTTCTGCTGTGTTTCCATCCATGATCGTTCCATCGCCAAATTCAATCCCCCAAGCATCACCAGAAACATTCATCACAATAGGATTCATACCTAAATTTAAAGCTGCTTTTTGAGTACTTAAACGAGTTCGTAAACTTGAATTAAAAAACAACAAGCCTATTGTTTTATTTTTCCCTAATTCGATGTTCTTTAAAGGATTTAATTTAATTTCTTTGGCTTCTTCAATCCAAGAATTAAGGTTATCGATGTCGTTTATAGAGGTGTAGTTCTTCATTTTTATTATTTAATTATAATTACAAAGCTGTTAAAACCTTGCAGGAAACTTATTTTATTTTTGTGAACAATACTTTATTTTCAAAAGCATTTGTAATAAAATTATCTTCTAAACCATTTACAATCCATGTTTCTATGTTGGCATTTTTACTTAAAGATGCTGCTTCAATTTTAGACTGCATTCCTCCACTCCCATGGGTAGATTTCGAATTGACAACTTCTTTTAATAAGTTTTTAAAATCAGCAACTTCTTCAATGGTTTTTGGAGCATTCTTTTTGATGGACTCTTTCGTATAAATTCCAAAGGTATTAGTCGCAATAATCAACAAATCGACCTCTAATAAAACCGCTGTTAACGCGGCTAATTTATCATTGTCTCCAAACTGAATTTCATCTGTAGCAACTGTATCATTTTCGTTAATAATCGGAATATAACTATTCTGCACCAAAACATTAATCGTATTTACAATATTGGTTTTACTTTGCTGTCTTTCAAAATCTGAATAAGACAAGAGACATTGAGAACTTAATAACCCATATTCTCTAAAAATTTCTTGATATATACGGATTAAATGAGGCTGTCCAATCGAAGCCAAAGCTTGTTTTACAAAAATGGACGATTGCTTACTTTCTAATTTTACAAACTGTTTTGCCACTGCAATTGCACCAGAACTAACAATAATAAACTCGCAAGTATCTTTGAGTTTTGCAATCTGATTTGCAATATCCTCAATTTTTCCTCTCGAAATATTATTGGTTTCTTTGGTTAGTGTATTAGAACCTACTTTAAGTAAAATGCGTTTCTTCTTCATCTATTTAATACTTCAAAAACGATCATATAGTCATTCATTGTTTTCAATTCGTACTTATTTATTTTTGTATAATGCCCATTATGGCTTATCTTATCTGTCCGTTTCCATGAACATACCATTTATTTGTCACCAAATGCTGCAAACCAATCGGTCCGCGTTGATGCAACTTATCTGTACTGATGGCCAACTCTCCTCCCAAACCTAATTGACCTCCGTCTGTAAAACGAGTGGAGGCATTATGATACACAGCAGCAGTATCTACATTTTCCATAAAAAACTTCGCTTCTTGATCGTTTTTTGTGATGATTACTGATGAATGCCCTCCAGCATACTTGTTGATCATCGCAATAGCTGCTTCATTTGAAGCAATTTCTCCAATCACAATTTTATAATCTAAAAATTCTTCAAACCAAACATCATTTGATGAAATTGGGTCAAGTTGATGATTCACTGCTATTTTTTCATCGCCCAAAACCTTAATTTTAGCCGCTGTTAATTTTGATATTAGTTGGTTGATAAACCCCTTGTCATTCGCAAGACTTTCATCAATCAGAACTTTATCAACAGCATTACATGCAGATATTTTTGATTTCCCGTTGATAATAATCTTAATTGCAATGGCTATATCTGCATCTTTATGGACAAAAACAAAATTATTTCCACGTCCGCTAATAATAACCGGACACGTAGCATGTTCTTTCACAAAAGCAATTAATCTTTCTCCGCCTCTCGGTACAATTAAATCTACTTTTTGAGTTGGTTTTTCCAAAAAGGCCTGCGTTTCTGTTCTATTAAATTGCAAATACTCAACCCAATTTGTATCCGCATTATGTTGCTGCAAGGCTGCATGCCACAATTCCACAATCTTCAAGTTAGATTTTAACGATTCTTTTCCGCCTTTTAATAAAATTTTATTCCCGGATTTAAATGCAATTCCTGCAGCTTCAACTGTAACATCAGGTCTAGATTCATAAATGATAAGAACCGTTCCAAACGATGCCGTTTTATTATACACTTGCATGCCATTAGCATGTTTAAAATTAAAACGCTCGACACCAATAGGATCTTCTTGAGAGGCTAAATGTTTAGCAGCTACAATCATTTCAGCAACTTTCGCATCATCAACTTTTAAACGATCAAGCATAGAAATATCATCTCCTTTATAGGCGTCTAAATCTTTTTTATTGATGCTGATAATAGCTTCTCTTTCAATATCCAAAAGTTCTGCCATGGTAAGCAAAACATTATTTCTAGTTGCTATGGATAATAAAGTGTTCATGTTTGTTGGTTCTTTGTTTTTAGAAACTCTTTGAGGATCTTTTAAAAATCCTGGCCGCCTCGTTGTTCATTATTCGATAAAGCAGCAATCAAAGCTTCAAAAAACAAATCTATATGTTCCTTCTTTACATTTAATGGAGGTAATATTCGCAACAATTTCTTATTTGCTGCACCTCCCGTAAAAATATGATAATCATAAATTAATTTTTTACGTAAATCGCTTACTTCAAAATCAAATTCTAAACCAAGCATTAAACCTCTTCCTTTAATATTTTTTATCTGCGGAATCGTTTTTGCAATTTTGATAAAATAGTCAGAAATGGTTTTTACATTGACCATCAAATTTTCATTTTCAATTACATTTAATACGGATAGACCAGCAGCACAAGCCAAATGATTCCCACCAAAAGTAGTACCTAACATTCCTAATTTTGCTTCTATATTTGGATGAATTAAAATGCCGCCAATAGGAAAACCATTTCCCATTCCTTTGGCAATAGAGATTATATCTGGAGTTACCTTATAATATTGAAACGCAAAGAATTTCCCTGAGCGACCGTAACCCGACTGCACTTCGTCAGCAATAAAAAGCGTGTTATTAGATTTACAAAGTAAATCAAGTTGTTCAAAAAAATCTGCTGTTGCCTGATCTAAACCTCCAACACCTTGAATAAATTCAACAATTACAGCACAAACATCTCCTTTTTCAAGTTCTGTTTTAACTGATTCAATATCATTTAAATCTAAAATAGTAACTTTTTGCTGCGCATTTATTGGCGCAATAATATTTTTATTATCCGTCACTGCAACAGCAGCAGAAGTACGTCCATGAAACCCATTTTTAAAGGCAATAACCCGTGATTTTTGAGTTTTAAAAGAAGCTAACTTTAATGCATTTTCATTTGCCTCTGCACCAGAACTGCATAAAAACAGTTCGTAGTCTTTACAGCCTGAAAGTATTTCGATTTTATCAGCCAATTGTATTTGTAACGGATTCTGAATTGCATTCGAATAAAACCCCAATTTTGAAACCTGACTGGTTATTGCCTCGACGTATTTTGGATGCCCATGCCCAATAGAGATAACTGCATGACCACCATATAAATCTAAATATTTAGTATTATTCTGATCATATACGTAAACTCCTTCGGCGGAAACTGGAGTTACATTATATAAAGGATACACGTTAAATAATGGCATTTTTTTTAGTTTTTTATTTGATTTATTTTTTCAAAAGAAACGTTAATTCCTTTAATTAAAGAAGAGCTTAAACCTTGATGCTCCATTTCGTTTAAACCTTCAATAGTGCAACCTCCAGGAGTGGTTACTCGGTCTATTTCTACTTCAGGATGATTGCCAGAATCTTTCAACAAAGTAGCAGCTCCAAAACAAGTTTGCATTGCTAATTCATGTGCTTCATGCGCTTCAAACCCTAATTGAATTGCGCCCTGTGTGGTTGCTCTTATTAAGCGCATCCAAAAAGCAATTCCGCTGGCACAAATAACAGTGGCGGCTTGGAGTTGGTCTTCAGGAATTACCATAGAACGCCCTAAACTATCAAAAATAGTTTTGGCTAATTCCACTTTTTCTTTCCCTTTTATATTTGTAGAAAGACAGGTCATAGATTGTCCTACAGAGGCCGCTGTATTTGGCATTGCTCTAATTATAAAGTGCTTTCCACCAATTATATTTTCGATTTTCTCCAACGAAAAACCAGTAATCACCGAAATTAATACTTGCTCTTTATTCAATTTATATTTTAAATTTTCTAAAATATCTTTTAAATGTCTCGGTTGGACTGCAAATAGTATAATGTCAGAATTTTTAACAGCTTCTTCATTCTCCGTAGTTAAGGTTACTGCTTTATACCTATTAAATTCTTTTATAGAATCGACATTTCTTCTGGTAAGATATAAAGAACTTACAACTTTATTTTTCAACAATCCTTTTGCGATCGATTGTCCTAAACTTCCTGCTCCAATTATTGCTACTTTCATAATTTATCATTTGTCTTACAAGCTTTTTTTTGACCTTGTAGGTATTAGATTCTAAACTGATAATTTAATTTATACCTAAAAGGTTTTTGAAACCTTCAGGAAAACAGAATGGGTTAAAAATAATTCGCTTTTAAATTCAACCCTAAAGTTTCTTCAAAGCCGCACATTAAATTCATATTCTGAATTGCTTGTCCAGAAGCTCCTTTTAAAAGATTATCGATGACGCTAGTTATTAATAATTTGTTTTCGTGTTTTACCAAATGCAAGACACATTTATTCGTGTTTACGACTTGTTTTAAATGGATGTCCGTATCAGAAACAAACGTAAAAGCGGCAGCTTTATAATAGGCTTGATACATTTTTTTTGCTTTTTCAATACTCCCCTCAAATTTTGTGTAGCTCGTTGCAAAAATTCCTCTTGAGAAATTCCCTCTATTTGGCATAAAATTAATCTCTGACTTAAAATCAGCTTGTAACAAATTTACAGTTTGATTGATTTCTCCTAAATGTTGGTGCGAAAATGCTTTATAATGTGAAAAATTATTATCTCTGTATGTAAAATGTGTGGTTGCAGATAGTGAGGTCCCTGCTCCAGTTGCGCCAGTAACCGCGTTGATATGAACATCATTGTTTAACAATCCGTTTGCAGCCAAAGGTAAAATTGCCAATTGTAAAGCTGTTGCAAAACACCCAGGATTTGCAATATATTTTGCTTCTTTTATCGTTTCTTTTTGCAATTCAGGTAAACCATATATAAACTCTTTTCCTTCAAAATTTTTATCAGCAAGCAATCTAAAATCATTGCTTAAATCAATAATTTTGGTGTCCGCTGAAAAGGTGTTTTTTTCTAAAAAAGCTTTTGAATTTCCGTGACCTAAACATAAAAATAAGACATCAACTTCTTCATTAATTTCACTAGTAAACCTAATTTCTGTAGTACCAATTAAATCTTGATGAACCTGATACAGTTTATTGCCAGCATTCGAGGTACTGTAAACAAAATTGATATTGGTTTCAGAGTGATTTAATAACAATCGTATTAATTCGCCAGCCGTATAACCTGCACCACCAATAATTCCTATTTCTAATTTTTTCATTTTAAGAATGTGTTTAAGGACCTACATGGTTGTTATGCTGAATCAAGGTCAGCACAAGAAACCTGATAGGAATAATTATTCCTTATGATTTACCTGTCGATAAATTTTATTCTGATTTCCTAGAATTTTGATAAATCCTTTCGCTTCTTCTGCTGTCCATCCCTTATTTTCTTCCCCATAACTTCCAAATTTTGCATTCATTAAATCATTTTGAGATGAAGCTCCATCCAAGGCAAAAGAATAGGGTCTTAAGGTTACAAAAACACTCCCTGTAACTTTATGTTGACTACTTTCTAAAAACGCTTCCATGTCTCTCATTACAGGATCTAAATATTGTCCTTCATGTAAATGCATTCCGTAGAAACTAGACAAATAATCTTTGTGCTGCATTTGCCATTTTGTGAGTGTATGTTTTTCTAATAAATGGTGAGCTTTTATGGTAATTAAGGCCGCTGCTGCTTCAAAGCCAACCCTTCCTTTAATTCCAATGATGGTATCGCCAACATGAATATCTCTTCCAATTCCATATTTAGAAGCAATACTATTTAAAAGTTCAATACATTTTTCTGAGGAATCTATTTTACCATTCACAGCAGCTAATTCACCTTTATTGAAAGTTAAAATTAATTTTTGAATTCCTTCTTTTTCTATTTGAGATGGATAGGCACTTTCAGGCAGAGGCATTGTAGAGGTTAGGGTTTCAGAACCACCAACACTCGTTCCCCATAAACCTTTATTTACAGAATACTGCGCTTGCTCCCAAGTCATATTGATTCCTTCAGATTTTAAATAATCAATCTCTTCTTGTCTTGTTAATTTTTGATCCCTTATGGGCGTTATAATTTTAATATTTGGTGCCAATGTTTGAAATATCATATCAAAACGAACCTGATCATTTCCAGCACCAGTGCTGCCATGCGCAATATATTCAGCGCCAATATTTTTGGCATATTCAACAATTTCGATGGCTTGTATAATTCTTTCAGCACTCACAGAAAGCGGGTACGTATTGTTTTTTAAAACATTTCCAAAGATTAAATATTTTACAACTTTATTGTAAAAAGTAGCTACTGCGTCAATGTTTTTGTAAGCAGAAACACCCATTTTATAAGCATTACTTTCAATTTTTTTAATTTCATCTTTTGTAAATCCACCGGTGTTGACACTTACTGCATGTACCTCATATTTTTTTGATAAACTTACAGCACAATAAGAAGTATCTAAACCACCACTATACGCAATTACTAATTTTTTCATTTTTTTTCTTTTTTTAAAAACAGATGCTGTTTTATATTTTTTAATCTTTTAAAAACGTTTTCTTTTACTTCTTTGGGTGCTACTTTATTTTGATTTTTAGGATCAAATAACATGCCTGTGCACATACACATTTTACGTTCTGTTCTGGTTAAAATATCATAGTTTCTGCAGGTTTTACAACCATCCCAAAAGGTTGAGTCATTCGTTAATTCAGAAAAAGTAACAGGCTTGTAACCTAGATCGCTATTTAGTTTCATCACCGCTAAACCAGTCGTAATACTAAATATCTTGGCATCTGGAAACTTTGTTCTAGAATGCTTAAATATAACCTCTTTAATTCGTTTTGCAAGCCCTATATTTCTGAAATCTGGATGCACAATTAATCCTGAATTGGCAACAAACTTCCCATGGCCCCATTGCTCTATGTAACAGAATCCAGCGAATTTACCCTTCTCTAAAGCAATAACTGCATTGCCGTTTTCCATTTTAGTAGCAATATATTCGGGTTTACGTTTGGCAATACCTGTTCCTCTAACTTGTGCAGCGTCAGAAATAGTATCGCAGATAATTCCTGCGTACACGATATGCGATTTATTAGCAATTACAATTTCCATTGAATTGTATTTTTTTATGTTATAAAGTTATTTTTTTTTGCTTGATTGTAGAATTGGACTCACCTAAATTCCATGATTTTTAAACACCCAAAGGGCGAATTAAAAAGAAACGGCGGACGTTCTGAATGTTATTTTTAAAAATAACTAAAAATTGAAAGTAAGTTTTGTTAGAAATATTCACAATAAAAAAAATAAAGGTTGATTACTATAATAAATAGACTTGTTGCTAATGAAGAATTTTAGCGACGGCGACTGCGCAAGCGCAAACTGGGATCTATTGTAGTACATATTTTATTTATTCTTGCAGTATTCATTCTGGTAAATGTAGCTGTTTTTTGTTTTTCACAGATGAAAGAGGACTACTTTTTAATAACTTTTGTTAAAAATTAACGGATTCCGTGTTTTAGTTAATAATTTAATAATAAATGACTTATAATTTAATGATATGCCAATAGTTCGAATTGTATTCTTTGTTTTAACCCCTTTTTTTTGATTTAAAGTACAGAAGCAATTAAAAATACGATTCATCCTAAAAAAAATACAATTCAGTATTCTTTAATTTTTAAAAGTCCATTTCAATTGCATATTTGTACCATAATTAAATACTAATCATTAAAATTTAAAATTATGAAATTTATCTTAACTCTTTTAGTAGCAACAATGTTTTTTATTTCAAACTCAATAATGGCTCAAGAAAATGTAACCATTACTGCAACGGTAGTAAATGTAACTTCTAATGTTGGTAAAGTTGGTTTTGCGCTCTACAATAAAGACAATTTTATGGGAATACCTGTTTTAGGTGATAAAGTAGAAGTTGTAGATGGTAAAAGTGTGGTGATTTTTAAAAATGTAAAAGCTGGTGTCTATGCAATTACCTGTTATCATGATAAAAACAGTAACGATAAAATGGATTTTGCTGCAAATGGAATGCCTTTAGAAGATTATGGAGCGTCGAATAATAATATGTCTTTTGGACCTCCAAATTTTGACCAAGCAAAGTTCACAGTTTCTGATAAAGATGTATCTTTAGAAATCAAATTTTAGTAAAAAATAATATTGAATATGAACTCTAGTAGCAGTGTATTTAAAAGAACTTATAAAGAAGGATTAATAGTTAGTCTAAAAATTACGCTAATCTTTGCACTAATATTCACACTAATTAATCAAGATTTTTCTTTAAAGTCTATTGGGTATACTTTTTTAATATCTGCCATGTATGCTTTTGGATTGGGTATTTTTCAAGGTATGATTAACGATTATTTGAGTGAAAAATGGGATTGGATCGAGCATACAAACACAAGGATTTGGGCAGGTATTGTCACTACAGTCTTATATACAGTTCCTGCGGTTTTACTTATTGATTATGTGAATTTTATTGTAATTTCTGGTCTTAATATAGATCGTTTTTTTTCGGGAAGATATCTGTGGCAACACGTTTTTTACATCATTCTTTCTTTCGGAATATCTGCATTTTTGCATGCTAGAGGTTTTATGCTCCAGTGGAAAAACTCTGTAAAGCAAGAAAGTACAAAACAAGAAATTGTAGCGAAAACAGAAACCGCAAAATTTGAGTCCTTAAAAAATCAATTAGACCCACATTTTTTATTTAATAGTTTAAATGTGTTAACGAGTTTAATAGGAGAAAATCCTGCGCAAGCAGAAAAGTTTACCACGAAGCTATCTAAAGTTTACAGATATGTTTTAGAACAAAGAAACAAAGATTTAGTGCCCGTTTCGGAAGAATTAAAATTTGCAAAAACTTATATGCAATTGTTAGGAATGCGTTTTGAAGATGCTGTAAAATTTAATATTCCAGATGAAATAGGAGATGCTGAATTAAAGATTGTACCACTTTCTCTGCAATTATTATTAGAGAACTCCGTAAAGCACAATGTTGTTTCACCTTCTAAACCGTTAACCATAAATATTTACCAGGAAGAAAGGTATTTAATCATCGAAAATAACATCAACCCTAAAGAGGCAATAGGAAAAAGCACCAAAGTAGGCTTGCAAAACATTGCTGATAGATATGGATTAATCACTCAAAAAGGAGTGAAAGTAGAAAATAATAACAAAACTTTTAAGGTGAGTTTACCGCTCTTATATAAAATGAATGACATTATGCACACAGATAATTTAGAAAATAGCAAATATGTAAAAGCAGTTGAAAAAGTAGAAAAGTTAAAAGAGTTTTATCAAAATTTAGCTTCGTATTGCCTAGTAATTCCTTTTTTAATATTTATAAATTTAAAAGTTTCACCAGGATTTCAATGGTTTTGGTTTCCTTTATTGGGATGGGGAATAGGGTTAGCTTTTCATTTTTAGAAGTAAATAATTATAATGTTTTTT
>JAWUYT010000080.1:0-27344 GCA_034110665.1 Polaribacter sp. | reverse complement strand
CGTCATTTAAAATTAGTTTCGCTACTATTGTTAATGCAATAAATATACATCCTAAATACATCCAAATAGTATCATTTTCCAATCTTTTTTGGTCTGAATTTGTTGGTTTCATATTGAATAAAACTTTTAGAGAATCCCAATCCCAATAAATTAAAAACATTGTAGAAAGCAACATTAAACCTGTAATTATTGGTGTTCCTTTAAAATCATAAGAAATGGTAATGATAAAAATATTTGTAATAATCGGTAGAAATAAAATTGCACCTAATTTGCAAAACGTTGTATACTTAAAAGAGTACCGGTAATAAATTGAGCAATCGTTAGAAAGCGCCAATAGATTCTTGACTGATAGAAGGTTTCAAAAAAATGCCACGCAGAATTTATAGGATTTTCTGCGCCATTATCCGTTGTAAAGCGTAATCCTTGAGTTTTTACAATGCTAGAAAAAATGAAAGCAAAACCAATTAAGTATCGTAAATAAATAATAAATAGTTGTGGTAGAGTTTTTTGCTTCATCGAAATAAGAATTAGTTTACCTATCTAAACGACGAAATAAAGCTTGTTTTGTTACTTTTTAGTTAAACATACACCGAAATCGTTAAGAATAATATGGATACAAACGTTAAAATAACCAATAAAGGAACTAAAAATTTAGCCTTTTTCTGATAACAATTTCTAAAACGATATGTGGAGAAAACACTAAATTAAGGATGTCAACAACTTGTAAAAACCTTTTCTTTAAAAGCTTAAGCAAGCTGTTGAAAGAAAAGGTTTTGTTGCTCGTTTCGATGAATCAAAGGGATGTTTATAGGTTTTTTAGTTACCCTAGAAATAATTTTATCTGAAGGAATCTTATTTTTTAGCAACAAATTCCAAAGCAGCTCCATTGATACAATGACGTTTTCCAGTAGTTTTGGGACCATCATCAAAAGAATGTCCTAAATGACCACCACAAGTATTGCATTTTAGCTCCGTTCTTGCATACCCTATTTTATAATCTACATCTAATTCCACATTACCTTCCACAGCTCTGTCAAAAGATGGCCATCCAGTGCCTGAATCAAATTTATGTTCAGGTTTATACAATTCAGTTTTACAAGCAGCACAAACAAAAATTCCGTTTCCTTTAATCGCTTTAAATTCATTTGTAAAAGGTCTTTCTGTCCCAGCTTCTCTCAAAACATTGTATGCTATTGGAGAAAGTAATTTTTTCCATTCAGATGCTGTCTTTACAACTTTATAAGTTTTTTTTTCTTTAGATGTATCTTGTGCGTTTCCTACGCAGCTAATCATCAATACTAAAATTAAAATACTTGCTATTTTTTTCATGTGTTTTGTGTTATAAAATTTACGATGCTTTGGGTTGTATTTTTGTCACGAAGAATTTTTGTGTGTCCTAATCCATTTGTAATAAATAAAGTTCCTTTTTCTAAATTTTGACGAATATTTATAGCACAACTTACAGAAACATCTCCATCAATTGCGTCATGAATTACAAAAGCAGGTGTTTTTACTTTTTTAGCAGCTGCACTCGTGTCATAATCACAAAGATTGATCTTCCATTTCTTCCCAAAATAATGAATTAATTTTATTCCGAAATTAGAATCTAACCCTAAATTAGTTGCAAAATTAAGTAAGATATCATCAACTTTATCAGCAGCGCCAACAGTTACTAAACATTTAAAAATTGGACTATTTACTTGCGCATTCATAAGCGCCATAGCACCAAAAGAATGCCCAATCGCGGCGTCAAAAAGACCAAATTCTTGATGAATCGCCTTAATAGTTTCTATATACTCTATTAAATTTGTTTTTTTCCCTGCAGATTTTCCGTGAGCAGGAGCGTCAAAAGAAATGACCATAAATCCTTTTTCTAAAAGTGCATGGGCAATCATAAAAAGTTGTGTGCTTCTACCTGCCCATCCATGTGCTATTAAAACTTTTTTATCAGAAAAGCCATAAGCTAAAAGATGAATGTCTTTGTTGATTGTTTTAACATGTAACATTTTTTTTTGAGAAGCTTCTGCCATTTCTAATTCGCGTGAAGGAGTTTTAAAGCTAATTGGCGTTGTAAATAGTTTTGAGGCAAGATATATTGTAAACCTATCAGAAATAAAATAGATTATTTTGAAGAACCATTGAACTGTATTTGGAATTCGTAAACTTGGGGGTAAAACATTAGTTTTTGAGTAAAATGGTATCAACGAAAAATATTTTTTTGGTACAAATGGAATATGTAATTTTATACTGGCTTAACAAGTGACTAAATTACATGTTTAGTGTCTAATTATAAGAATCAAAAAGCAAAAAAAATGAAAAAAAATGTAATTTTAGTATTAGTATTGGTAGTAGTGCTTCTTTTTTCTGCATGCAGTACTGTGCCCATTACAGGCAGAAAGCGTGTTAATTTTGTAAGTGATGCTCAAGTTTTACCAACAAGTTTTGCGCAGTATAAAGGCTTTCTAGAAGAAAATAAGCTTTCTACAAATAGAGAAATGACAAACCAAATTAAAAATATCGGTAAAAACATATCTGCAGCTGTAGATCGTTTTATGCGAGCAAATGATATGCAAACAGAAGCAGACGCGTATCAATGGGAGTTTAATTTAGTCGATGATAAAACCGTAAATGCTTGGTGTATGCCGGGAGGTAAGGTTATTTTTTATACCGGAATCATGCCAATTTGTGCGAATGAAAACGGAGTTGCAGCGGTTATGGGACATGAAGTTGCACATGCTTTTGCGAAACATGGTCAAGAAAGAATGTCTCAAGGGCAAATGCAACAAATAGGCGGGTTGGCTGTTGCACTTGGCACTTCTGGAGAAACTAC
Organism: Polaribacter sp.; assembly: GCA_034110665.1. Classification (GTDB taxonomy): domain Bacteria; phylum Bacteroidota; class Bacteroidia; order Flavobacteriales; family Flavobacteriaceae; genus Polaribacter. The sequence goes on along the minus strand of JAWUYT010000080.1, from coordinate 24,514 downwards.
ACAAACCCAAGAAATCTGGAATGCAGCATTTGGTGTTACTTCTGGTTTAGGAGTTTTAAAATTTAGCAGAGTTCATGAACAAGAAGCAGACAGATTAGGGTTGGTTTTTATGATTATGGCAGGTTATGACGGTACCGAAGCGTCTGAAGTTTGGGTGCGAATGAGTCAGTTATCTAAAGGTGGTTCTCAGCCACAAATTTTAAGTACGCACCCTTCTAATGAATCTAGAATTCAAGATTTAAAAACGTATTTACCAACTGCAAGAAAATACGCAGCGATCTATAATATAAAAGGGAACATGCAAATGAAAAACTAGAATCAGTATAAGATTTCTTATATTTAGCCGTTCAAAAAATAGTTTTGAGCTTTTTTTTTATAAAATAGAGATATGTTAAAAATTGGAGATAAAAAATTAATTAGTGGTTGGGCATTTTATGATTGGGCTAATTCTGTTTATTCTTTAGTGATTAGTACAGCTGTTTTTCCTTTGTATTATAGTGCAATGACAGATGGTAAAATTGTTTCTTTTCTTGGTTTTGAATGGGATCATCCAGATAGTTTGTATAGTTACTCCTTATCATTTTCATTTTTAGTGGTGGCATTTATTTCTCCAATTTTATCAGGAATTGCAGATTATACAGGAAGCAAGAAAAAGTTTATGAAATTTTTCTGTTGGTTAGGTGGATTATCTGTTGCAAGTTTATATTTTTTTGATGGTATAGATACTATTTGGATTGGTATTATTTTCACCATATTAGCAAGCATCGGGTTTTGGGCAAGTTTGGTTTTTTATAACGCTTATTTACCAGAAGTTGCGCATCCTGAGCAACAAGATAGGACCAGTGCAAAAGGTTTTATTTATGGTTATGCAGGTTCTGTTATTTTGTTATTAATTAATTTAGGAATGATAATGTTTCCTGGAATGTTTGGGTTTGATATTAGTATAGATCAAGCGATAAGAACAAATGGAACTGAATTAGAAATTGCTGAAGCTTTAAAAGCATCAGAGAGTGCAGCTTCTTCGATGGCTTCAAGAATTTCGTTTATATTAGTTGGTGTTTGGTGGATTAGTTTTGCACAAATTACCTTTAAAAGACTACCAAATGATGTTTATAATAAAAAACCAAAGGAAGATTATATTTGGAGGGGTTTTAAAGAATTAAAAGTGGTGGCAAAAGAACTCATGAATTATCCTACTTTAAAACGTTTTTTAATTTCTTTTTTCTTATTGAGTGTCGGTGTACAAACTATTATTTTGATGGCGGCAATATTTGGTTCAAGTGAATTAGGTTTGCCAGCTATGAATTTAATTTTAACCATTTTATTAGTTCAAATTGTGGCAATTTTAGGCGCTTTTGTCTTTTCTAGATTGTCAGAAAAATGGGGAAATATCAAGGCTTTAAAAGTTACTATTTGTATTTGGATGTTAGTTTGTTTTACAGCATTTTTATTAGATAAAAATCAAGAAAATGTAGATTATTATTTCTACGGATTAGGAATTATGTTAGGTTTTGTGCAAGGAGCAATTCAATCTTTAACAAGATCTACCTATTCTAAATTATTACCTGTAACAGAAGATCATGCAACGTATTTTAGTTTTTATGATGTCACTGAAAAAATAGCAATTGTACTCGGAACATTTGTATACGGATTATTATTTGCAATTACAGACTCTATGCAATGGAGTGTTTTATGTTTGGCAATATTCTTTTTAGCTTCGTTCATCGTTTTAAGTACTTTAAAAAAGACTAAACATGTGCAATAAGGTCTACAAACTCTTGTTTACATCTGTTGTTGTTATCAAACATAAACAATAAAAAAGCATTGTATTTTCATACAATGCTTTAATTCTTTAAAAGTTATTATATAAGAATTTATGATAAAAGTGCAGATCGTTCAGCACTTTATCACTTATATAGTAGACAATTTACTGAATTTCAATTGAAAAAGTTACTTCAACATCCGTACTTCCGCCAGCTTCTGTTGATGTACCATTGTTCGGTTTTGTTGGTTCGTGTTTTAAAACAATTGTTAACGTTCCTGAACCTGCATTTCCTGCAGTTAATGAGGTCTCAATTCCTATTGGATTTCCATTCATATCCGTATCAGTTTTAGTAATTAATACATCAGCAAATGTAGATGAATAGAAAAACTCATGCTCATCTCCTTCTTCCTGAACTTCAGTAGTAATATTTTCTGCCGGAGATTCAGTTTCATTTAATAACTGAATTGAACCTGTATAGGTTGTGTTTGCAGTTAATGGTTTAGAAACAGTTGTTGTGCCATCACTACCACCTTCACCATCTAAATCTTGAAATGTTAACGTAACGATATCACTACCATTGGTTAAAGTGTAGGCAACTGTTGTAATTAACTCTTCTTCATGGTCATGGCCTTCCTCGTCATGATCATCAGAACAGCTAGAAAGTAAAAGGCTTGAAATAAAAAGTATTGCAATTAATTTAATTGTATGTAATGTTTTCATAATTTGTGTTTTTTAATAATTTGTATTTTTTAATAATTTATTTTAACTTTTAAATTGAAATTTCTACCTAATTCATCAGCAAAATATCGAAGTCTGTTTAAGTTTTCTCGATAAGCAACATTAAACAAGTTTTCTACATTAAACTCTAACTTTAAATTTCCTTTTTTAAATGCTTTAAAAATAGCAGAGGTAGAAAGGTTAAATAAAGAATAAGTAGGTGGTGTTGCGCTAATATCTACAAAAACGTCTTCTTGTAGTATCGCATTAAATGTGTAAAAATTGTAATCTGGAAACTGATTTTGTTGTACAACTGTTCTGTGTTGTAAACGAATTGATAATTGGTTTAAACTTTCATTCTGATAGGTAATACTATTTCTAAAATTTGCAGCGGGCATATGAATCAAAGGAATGTCATCTGTTAAATTAGTTCCTTTTAACAAGCTTATACTGCATTGATAATTAAATTTATCTGCGATCTTCTTAGTTAAATCATCATCAACTCCAAAAATTTGAGCATTAATTTGTTTGTATTCCCAAACAGGAAAAGCACCTCTAATTGTAGTTGTAATACCAACAGGAACTAATTGAATAAAACCGTCTATTTGTTTAAAATACGGACTAATTATGAAGCCGAAATTATCATTATTCCGCGCTAAAGAAACAATAAATTTATTGGCAACTTCTTTGTTCATTGTTAACAAACCCGTTTCAATCCTAGCAGCAGAATGATGCAAACCATCACTAAATAATTCTGACGGATTTGGTACTCTTGTCGCTAATCCATAATTAATTAAAAGTGTCACATCATTTTTAAACCGTTTAGCATATCCTAAACTTGCTGAAATGTTATGAAACGTAAATTCAGGATTTGTTGAAATTCGAGTTCCATCAACGCTACCACTCTCAAATTCTGGGAAAATTTCATCATAATTAAAGGTTTCTTCCCAATCTGAGATATTGTACCGTTTTCTTGCATCTATTTTAGAAAAATCATAACGAATGCCAGCACTTAACTCACTAGTTTCATTCAAATTATAATGTATTACCGAATAGATAGCAGCATCATATTTATTAAAATCAGGAATTAATGGACTTGTACCCGTTCCAGAAACTGCATCATTTTGTTGATAGCGCGCTAGAATTCCACTATTAATTTTAAGGTTGTCAAAAGCATCAATTTCTAAATCTGTTTGGATTGAGTTTGTAAATAAACGTAAATCAATAACAGGCGTATCTTTTAAATCTCCTCTTCTTAAATCAAACTCTCTTCGGCGATTAATTTGCAAATCATATTGAACCGATACCTTACCAAGATTTTGAAAACGTTTGTACGCTTCAATTTTACCTAAATGATGTAAAATAGACTGCTTTGGGAAATCGATATTGTAAGAAAAATCTTCAATAACTCTTGGTTCTTTGCTATTTATTGCATGTACCAAATCGTTCACATTACCAATGTGCGAAGATTGCAAAATAGCAATCTCATTGCTTACATAACTATAATAGGCATTAAAACCTTTTTCATAACTATTGGAACCAATTCTAAAAGAAGTGTTTATGTTTCTTAAGCCACTATTGGTAAGCGTATAATCTGGTGTATTAAAATCGCCAAATTGTTTATAATTTGCTTGAGCTTTAGCATATAAACCTGATTTGTATGTTTTTACAATTTCAGAATTAATGTTGCCACCCAAACCATTTGAGTTAAAAGAGGTTATGGTACTGCCAAAAATACTATCGATAACAGCATATTTTTTAGGTCTAATTAAAATTAAACCACCAATTGCGTCACTTCCGTATTTTAATGTATTTGCACCCTTTATAACATCAATTCTCTCACTAGAATTTATATCAATATTGGGTGCATGTTCATCTCCCCATTCTTGGTCAAACATTCTTACATTATTATTTATAATTAACAATCTGCTACTATGCAAACCATGAATCATTGGCTTTACAATAACATTTCCAGTATTCAAAGAAGATACGCCACTCAGAGTATTTAGAGCATCTCCTAAAGATTTATCTGTAAAATTCTCAATAGTTGCTTTTTTAACGGCTTGTTCTATACTGGTCTTTTCAGATTTTGAAGTTGTTTTAACAATAATTTCATTCAATTCATTTAAATGATGTTCTAAAAAAAAATCTTTATATAAATTTTCATTAAGATTGATGGTAACTCTTTTGGTGTCGCAAGAAATATGTTTAATTTCAACGATGTATTTATCTTTGCAAAGGTTTTTAAATTCAAAATTCCCATCTAAATCTGATGTGGTATATGTATTCAAATTTTTAATATATAAAGATGCACCAATAATAGGTGTACTATCGTGGAAATCAGTTACTCTTCCTTTAAAAGTAAATTCACAATCTCGCGCAGTTTTGAGGGAGTTTTCTTGAGTATAACTCGTGAAAACTACACCACAAAATAATACACATAAAAAGATTTTTAGCGTCATTGTAATGCTTTAACATGAATAATAAATACGTAATTATGCTAAAGCAGGTGGCCCTCTAAGTTGATAAGGTAATGGTTGATATTCTAGTAAGAAGTAATAAGGAACATCAATAATAGCAGTTTTTACAAAAGGTATTATTGATATATAAGTGTTATTTGTTAAGTATCCTTGGTTGATTTTAAAGTAGTGAAAGTCGCAATCAATTAACTTTTCATGCACATGCTGATCTATTTTAGAAATACATACAGTATGTGTATGGTCTTCTAAAGCGTGCATAGCCTGAATTGTTGAAGGTATAAAAAATACGATCAATAATAAAAAGGCGATATGTTTTTTAAATAATTTGATATTATTTCTTTTTTCTTATGCTTAAATTCAAAATTTTAAACTCTTTACGAGAATGCGACCGCAAAGTACAAATATCCTAAAGGAATACCCCAACTGTTTTGTTAAAAATGTAGTGAGCGATAAGTGTGCACCTTCTATGATTATCATAGAGCCAATTAAAATTAAAAAAGACAAAGCTAGCTATTATTGGCTAGGTTTCTATTAACAAAACAACCCAGAGACTTCGCGAAAATTATGATCATAATAATTAAAGCATCGATCCCATTTGTCTTACCAACAGCTGTTAAAATACTGTCAAAATAAAAAACAATATCAATTAAAATTATTTTACTTTGAAAATAGTAGCTTTTTTTGTGAATTTAGAAAAACCAATTTTCACTGTAAAATCATAAGAATTCTCCTCAATCTTATTAATTTGAATGTACATTGGATCTTTCTGTAATTCTGTTTTAGGATTGATGTATTTTAAAGTGTAAAAGAAATTATTTTTCCATTTGATAGATAAAGTATCTACATCATCGCCGTGCTGACTAATTTGAATACTATCTTTTCTAATGATAGTTTCCTTAACAAAACCTTTTCCTGCCGGAATTTCGAAAACACCTATTTTAAATTTGTCGGAATTGTCTTTAATTTCTGAACTACAAGAAGACAATAAAATGAAAAAAGTGCAAAGTACATAGCACAAAGTAAGAGAGGAAATGATTTTTTTATTTTTCTGATATATGGTCATATATGTGTTTATTTTTTAAAAATTTTACGCTAACAACTAATTATATTCCCGTATAATTACTGGGTGTAATCGCTTTCAATTCTTCTTTTATTTCTGATGAAACTTCTAATGTATCAATAAAATCTGCAATTGATTTTTGATTGATTTTTTCATTCGTTCTCGTCAATCCTTTTAGAGCTTCATAAGGGTTAGGGTAGGCTTCACGTCTTAAAATTGTTTGAATTGCTTCGGCAACAACCGCCCAATTATTTTCTAAATCTTGCTCAAATTTTGGTTTGTTTAAAAGCAACTTATTCAAACCTTTTAAAGTGGATGTAAAACCAATAATGGTGTGTCCAAAAGGAACACCAACATTCCGTAAAACCGTACTATCTGTTAAATCACGTTGTAATCTAGATATTGGTAATTTTGCCGAAAGATGCTCGAAAATTGCATTTGCAATGCCTAAATTTCCTTCAGAATTTTCAAAATCAATTGGATTTACTTTATGGGGCATTGCTGAACTACCCACTTCACCAGCTTTAATTTTTTGTTTAAAATAATCCATAGAAACATAAGTCCAGAAATCTCTGTTTAAGTCTATGATAATGGTATTGATACGTTTTAAAGTATCAAACAAAGCTGCAAGATGGTCGTAATGTTCTATCTGAGTTGTTGGAAAAGAATGTTGTAAACCTAATTTTTCTTGCACGAAAGAGCTTCCAAATTGTTTCCAATCTATATTGTTATAAGCCACTTTATGTGCATTAAAATTACCTGTTGCACCACCAAATTTAGCCGCACTTGGTATGTCATTTAATAACTTAAATTGTTCTTTTAATCGAACCACAAAAACATCAATCTCTTTACCTAGTCTGGTTGGAGATGCGGGCTGACCATGCGTTCTTGCAAGCATAGAAATATCTTTCCAATCGATAACAAGCTCTTGTAATCTTTCTAAAAGTTCATAATAATGTGGTACAAAGACCTCATTCACCGCTTCTTTAATAGAAAGTGGAATGGCAGTATTATTGATGTCTTGAGAAGTTAATCCGAAGTGAATAAATTCCTTATGTTTTTGTAAACCTAGAGCATCAAATTTTTCTTTAATAAAATACTCAACAGCTTTTACATCATGATTTGTAATACTTTCGATATCTTTTATTTTTTGAGCATCTTCTGTAGAAAAATCGGTATAAATTTTGCGCAAGTCTTTAAATAAATCTGCTTTAAAGTCAGCTAATTGTGGCAAAGGAATTTCGCAAAGTGCAATAAAATATTCAACCTCTACACGTACTCGATATTTTATCAATGCTTCTTCAGAAAAATAGTTCGCTAATTTTGTAATTTTATTTCTATAACGCCCGTCAATAGGAGAGATGGCGTTGAGTTGATTTAAGTTCATTTATTATTGCTGTTGTTAATTGCAAAAATAAGCATTTCAACAGTTTTATAAAGTAAATTTTTGATGTTTTTAGACCCGTGTTTTAGGAATTAACACAAATTTTTACTAAAATTAAAAATGCTATTAGAGATACTTTGTCTTCAACATCCAAAGGAATAGTGTCTAAAGTTTAAATGATTTTTAGTTTTCCAACACAATATTTACAACTTTTTGACGATTATCATTTTTAGGATTTTCTATCTTGTTCAATTGTTCTTTTAAAAATAGCAGAGCCACTTTTAATAGTAATAATTAAGAATTATTCCTTGAAATTGTCTTCAAGGTTTCTCTTGAAATTGTCATTCAATTGCCTGTGCTTAAAATGATTCAATAAAGACAGGAATTTAATCAAAGTAATAATAAAGGTTCTTTACTGTATCTTTACGCTAAAGATTTTTTCAATGCTAAAAATAAAGAGACTAAGTTTTATTTTTGTGTTTTTTGTGTTTTTTGTTTGTTTTTTTACAAGTGAGTTCTCAAATGCGCAAAAAAATAATCAATTTGATACTAATAAAAAAAGAACCGGACTTTGGAAAAAATATTATCCCAATAAAAGAATACGATATCAAGGTCAATTTATAAACGGAAAAGAAATCGGTGTTTTTAAATTTTATGATATCACAGACTCTCAAAATCCAACGACTATTAAAACTTTTTCGAATACTAGTAATCAAGTCTCTGTTGCATTTTATTCGTTAAAGGGAATCTTGCAAAGCAAAGGTTTTGTTATAGAGAGAAAAAGAGCTGGGAAATGGAACTATTATTTTCTTGATGGAAAAATCATGTCTGAAGAATATTATGTTGATGGAAAGTTAGAAGGAAAACTTATTAATTATTATCCTAATGGAAAACCTGCAGAAATTTCAATCTATAAAAATGGATTAAAAAACGGTGCATCACAAAAATATTCTAGTAAAGGTGTTTTAATTGAATTAATTACGTTTCAGAATGGAACACCAAATGGTGTTGCAAAATATTTTGAATTAAATGGTAATTTAAAAGAAACTGGAGTTTATAAAAACGGAAAAAGAGCAGGGAAGTGGGAGTATTATTTAGATGGTGAAAAAGCTCCTTTAAATTCTCTGAAGGGTAAATTTAGCAAGAATGGTAATTAAACTTTAAATAAAATAAATAGGTCTTTCTTAGACAAAATTTTTGTAAAATAACCTATAAAAAATCTCTTAAGTCTGAATATTTCAGATTTCTTTTTAAAACAAAATCTTCTATAAAATGCTTTTATTTTCCTCCGTAAATTTATGTGAAATATCGCATAATACGCTCCATAATAATCCGTGAAATCTGTGAAATCCGTGTCTACTTTTTAATATTCAAATCCGTAACTTTGCAATATCAAAATTAAAAAATGAAAAGAGTAGTTGTGGGGCTTTCCGGCGGAGTAGATTCTAGTGTTACAGCACATTTATTAAAAGAACAGGGCTACGAAGTAATTGGCCTTTTTATGAAAAATTGGCATGATGATTCTGTAACGATTTCTAACGAATGTCCTTGGTTAGAGGATAGCAATGATGCGATGATTGTTGCTGAAAAAATAGGAATTCCTTTTCAAGTGGTTGATTTAAGCGACCAATATAAAGAACGTATTGTTGATTATATGTTTGATGAATACTCAAAAGGAAGAACACCAAAGCCAGATATTCTTTGCAATCGAGATAGAAAGTTTGATGTTTTTATGGACATCGCTTTAAAGTTAGGCGCCGATTATGTTGCAACGGGTCATTATTGTAGAAAAGATGAAGAAATTATTGACGGAAAATTTGTTTATAAATTATTGGCAGGAAAAGACATCAATAAAGATCAATCCTACTTTTTATGTCAACTTTCTCAACAGCAATTGGTAAAAGCATTGTTTCCTATTGGTGAATTGACAAAACCTGAAGTTAGAGAAATTGCTAAAAAAGCAGATTTAATAACGGCAGAAAAGAAAGATTCTCAAGGTTTATGTTTTATCGGTAAAGTACGTTTGCCAGAATTTTTGCAACAAAAATTGCAGCCTAAAGAGGGTGTTATTGTAAAGATTCCAAATGATTTTTCTGAATACATAAAATCAGTTCCAAAGTTCGAAAACAAAGAGGCTGAACTTGCATATAACGCAACCAAGTTTTCGTATCATAAAGAAGATGGAAAAACGGTTGGAAACCATCAAGGAGCTCATTATTTTACAAAAGGACAACGAAAAGGATTAAATGTTGGTGGCACAAAAGAAGCATTGTATGTAATTGAGACTGATGTTACGGAAAATGTTATTTATACTGGAGAAGGAAAAAATCATACGGGTTTATATAGAAATGTACTTTTTGTTTCTAATGAAGAGGTCCATTGGATTCGTGAAGATTTAGCTTTAAATATTGGCGAAACTATGCAAGTGGAGGCAAGAATTAGATACCGACAAGCTTTAGGAAAAGCAACTTTGTACAAAGTAAAAACTGGATTGTATGTGAAATTTGAGAATAAACAATCTGCAATTCAGGAAGGTCAATTCGTTGCTTGGTATAAAGATGAAGAACTTTTAGGTTCTGGTGTAATTTCTTAAATTAAAATTATAGAAAGAAGAAATTTTTATTGGCATTCAGTTTTTTTATTTCGTTTGCCGTTTTTTCGCAAAAAGATTCTATTGTAAATTATTTATTTTAAGAGTTTTGGAGGAAAACAGCCCGGAATTGCAGAAAATATGAAATTTAAATATCTTTTAGAACTACCATTTATATTTAATTCATTGAAGATATTTTTTTAAAGGATTTAAAATCGTTATTTTTATGGTTCATTTAAATTTATGAAAAATAATATCCTCCTCTTATTTGTATTTCTTTCTTTTTATTCTTTTTCTCAAACAGAAGATGCCTGGCTTTTTCTTAAGGATAAACCCAAAGCCGATGTTTTTTTAGCAAATCCGACTTCCATATTGTCTCAACGTTCTTTAGATAGAAGAACCCAGCAGAGTATTAGTTTAGACGAAAAAGATGTTCCTGTAGACGCTGATTATTTAAAGGATATAAAAGCGACTACAAATTTAATTATTTTAGGAAAATCAAAATGGTTAAATGCAGTTCACGTGCAAGCTACTAAAAATGTGATCGATGGAAGTTTACCAAATTTACCTTTTGTTGATAAAGTAGAATATGCAAATAAGAATTTAAACTCAGGAGCAAAATCAATTAGAAAAAGAACGAAAAGAAACCATCAAAATAAATTTTTAAAGTCAAATACAGATTTTATTTACGGAGATACTGAAAATCAGGTAAAAATGTTAAAAGCAGATTTTTTACACAAAGAAGGTTTTACAGGTGACGAAATGCAAATTGCAATTATTGATGCAGGTTTTCCGAATGTAAACACATTGCCGGCTTTTCAAAAAATAAGAAATAACAATCAAATTCTAGGCGGTTATAATTTTGCGGACAGAAATTCAAATTATTACACAAGACATAGCCACGGAACTCATGTTTTATCAACAATTGCAGGGAATCTTGAGAACGAGTTTCTTGGCACAGCGCCCAATGCGAAATTTTATTTATTTATTTCTGAAATTACTGAAACAGAAACGGTTTTAGAAGAAACACTTTGGGTGGAAGCCGCAGAACGAGCAGATAGTTTAGGTGTTGATATTATTAATACATCTTTAGGGTATACAGATTTTGATAATTCAGATCATGATTATACGTATTCAGATATGGATGGTAAAACTACATTTATATCAAGAGGCGCAGAAATAGGTGTTTCTCGTGGAATGATTTTAGTGAATGCCGCAGGAAATAGTGGTAATCAATCATGGAAATATATTGGAGCTCCCGCAGATGCCGAATCTGTATTTTCTATTGGAGCCGTAAATGCTGTTCAGAATATTGCTTCTTTTAGTTCTTTTGGGCCTACGGCAGATAACCGAGTAAAACCTGATGTTTTAGCCCAAGGACAAGGCACTGCAATTATTAATTTTTCTTCGGGAAATTCGACGACTTCCAACGGAACTTCTTTTTCGTCTCCAGTAATAGCGGGAGTAATTGCTTGTTTTTGGCAAGCTTTTCCTGACAAAACAAATTTTGAAATTATGAATTTGATTAGAGCTGCCGCAGATCGGTTTTCAAATCCTACAGAGCAAGAAGGTTATGGAGTTCCTAATTTTGAAATAGCTTACAACACTGTTTTATCATTAAGTAATTTTGATTTAATGAACTTTAGAGTTTACCCTAATCCTGTGAAGCAGTTTTTTACGGTTTTAAGTAATGGGAATAATTTGAAAGAAGTTTCTATAAAAATATACAATATACTAGGAAAGAAAGTTTTGGAGAAAAAAGAATTAACTTCCAATAAAATTGATGTTTTTAATTTGGAGAAAGGTATTTATCTGCTAAAAATCCAAAAAGGAAATCAGCAAAAAACAATAAAGTTGATCAAACAATAATGACCAATAAAATCACAGAATTATTCGGGATAAAATATCCAGTAATCCAGGGAGGAATGATATGGGTTTCGGGCTATAAGTTGGCTTCAGCAGTTTCTCATGCAGGTGGTTTAGGTTTGATTGGTGCAGGTTCAATGTATCCTGATATTTTGCGAGAACACATTCAGAAATGTAAAAAAGCAACCGATAAACCTTTTGGCGTAAATGTTCCCATGTTGTACCCAGACATTGAGAAAATTATGGATATAATTATAGAAGAAGGCGTAAAGATTGTTTTTACGTCCGCAGGAAACCCTAAAACTTGGACTACTTTTTTAAAAGAAAAAGAAATTACTGTTGTGCATGTGGTGAGTTCAGTAAAATTTGCTTTAAAAGCAGAAGCTGCTGGCGTTGATGCTGTTGTTTGTGAGGGTTTTGAAGCTGGTGGTCATAACGGTCGCGAAGAAACCACAACGTTTACTTTAATACCCATGGTAAAAGAACAGATTAAAATTCCTGTAATCGCTGCGGGCGGAATTGGATCTGGCAAAGGAATGCTAGCAGCGATGGTTCTAGGGGCAGATGGTGTTCAAATAGGAAGTAGATTTGCAGCAACCGAAGAATCTTCGGCACATCAAAATTTTAAACAAACAATTGTTGATGTTAAAGATGGTGATACTCATTTAACTTTGAAGGAATTGGCGCCTGTGCGTTTGGTTAAGAATAAGTTTTATCATGAAATTCAAGAACTTTATCTTCAAAATCCAACGAAAGATAAATTAAAAAAATTAGTAGGAAGAGCAAGAGCTAAAAAAGGAATGTTTGAAGGTGATTTAGACAAAGGCGAGTTGGAAATTGGTCAAATAGCAGGTTTAATTCATCATATAAAACCTGCAAAAGAGGTTTTAGAGGAAGTTTTAGAGGAGTTTAATTCTATAAAAGCTACTATTCATAAGCTTTTATAGATGAAAGTAAAAATATTTTTATTTTTTACGAGAATAATTTTAATAGCACTATATTTGCCTACTAATAAACTTTGCTAATAATTAAATTAGCAATTCAATAATTTTTTATAATGAATAAAGGTACCGTAAAATTTTTCAATGAGTCTAAAGGATTTGGATTTATCACAGAAGAAGGAAACAACAAAGAACATTTTGTACATGTGTCAGGATTAATCGACGAAGTTCGTGAAAACGACGAAGTTGAATTTGACTTACAAGACGGAAAAAAAGGATTAAACGCAGTAAACGTTAGAGTATTATAACATATATCTATTACTAGTTAACTTTTTATCTAAAAGTCTATCAAAATTTGATAGGCTTTTTTATTTTTTAAAATATTATTTATAATTCACCCGAAAGAAATTAAATAAAGTTTTTGTATTATTTTTAAATTATTGTTATTATATTTGTAACCTAATTAACGTTGTTAATAATTAAATTGACAACACAATAATTTTTTATAATGAATAAAGGTACCGTAAAATTTTTCAATGAATCTAAAGGATTTGGGTTTATCACTGAAGAAGGATCAAACAAAGAACATTTTGTGCATGTGTCAGGATTAATCGATGAAATTCGTGAGAATGACGAAGTTGAATTTGACTTACAAGATGGAAAAAAAGGATTAAACGCAGTAAACGTTAGAGTATTATAATATATATCTATTACTAGTAGTTAAATTTTTATTGAAAAGCCTATCAAATTTTGATAGGCTTTTTAGCTTGTCTTAATTTTATTTTTTTGCTTTTTTTACCAATTCTAATTTCTCTACAGATGTTTTGGTGGTAAAAAAGCCATAATTAATGGTAACACTTTTTCTATCTATCTTATCAATAGTACCAACAGAATTAGAATCAATAATTCTTACTTGGTCATTAATCTTATAGACATATAGCGATTTTTCTTTAGCAATTTTTACAGCTTCTATTTTTTTCTCTTTCCTAACTTCAACCACTTTTTCTAAAACCTCTTTTTCTACTTCTTTAATTACTTCTTGCATTTGCTTTTCAACAATTTTTGCTTTTAGTTTTTGTGATTTAGTCGCGGGTTCGGTAGGACTTTTCTTTAAATGTTTCACTTTTTCATCAGACACCCATTTGTTAAAATTGGTATTTAGCTCTTTCTTGTTATTTGTTTGAAAGTATTTATTCAGGAATTCATTGGTTTTCCTCCCTAATGAAAGCATTTTTTGATTTTTATCATACAACTCCTGGAAGCCAGACAGTTTATCTTGAATTCGCTGCTCTTTTTCTTGCAAACTGTCTAAATGCTCTTGACCTTTAATTTTTTGTTTTTCTAAATTGTCAGAATTTTTTTGAAGTCTATTTCTTTCTTTTTGAAGCTTTGAAATGGTTTTATCTAACCGAACTTTTTCAGTTTCTACACGCTTTTTAGCTTGGTTGATAATACTATAAGGAATTCCGTTTTTTTGAGCTACTTCAAAAGTAAAAGAGCTTCCTGCTTGTCCAACAAATAAACGATATAAGGGTTCTAAAGTACGCTCATCAAATTGCATGTTTGCGTTGGTAACATTTTCTAATTCGTTTGCGAGTACTTTTAAGTTAGAGTAGTGGGTTGTAATAATTCCGAAAGCCTTTTTACGATAAAATTCTTCCAAGAAAATTTCTGCTAAAGCACCTCCTAATTCAGGATCTGAACCTGTACCAAATTCATCAATTAAAAACAATGTATTTTCATCGCATTTTCGTAAAAAATAACGCATATTTTTCAAGCGATAACTATAAGTACTCAATTGATTTTCAATAGATTGATTGTCTCCAATATCGGTTAAAATAGTGTCAAAAATGTAGGTTTGACTCCGTTCATCAACTGGTATTAAAACACCACTTTGTAACATGATTTGAAGCAAACCAATTGTTTTTAAAGTGATACTTTTTCCACCAGCATTGGGACCAGAAATAACAATTATTTGTTGTTTTTCATTTAATTCAATAGATTGTGGAACTGTATGAATATCTTGTTTAGTATTTTTTCGCCATAAAACAGGATGATATGCGTTCTTGAAAAAGATTCTTTTTTCTTTTGATATTTTTGGTAAAACGGCAGTTATTTCTTTGGCATATTTTGCTTTTGCACCAATCGTATCCATGTGAATTAAAAACGCAATATAATCTTCTATTAAAGAAACTAACGGACGTATTGTTGTTGCTAAATCTCTTAATATTTTTACAACTTCTTGCTTTTCTTCGTAAATTAAATTTTGATATTCTCTGCTGTAAGCAAGCGTTGCTTGTGGCGCAATGTATACGATATTACCAGATTTGGAAGATCCTAATAAACTACCTGTGATTTTTCTTCTATGCATAGCAGACACTGCTAAAACACGCTGATTATCAACAACAGTTTCTTTAATGTCATCTAAATGTCCAGCTGCGATTGCTTTCGATAAAGCACTTGAAAAACTCGCTCCAATTTTACCACGAACATTGTTAATATCTCTTCTAATTTGTTTTAAAACGGAAGAAGCATTGTTTTTAACTTCGCCAGAAATATCAATGATCTTTTTAATTTCGTCATCTATATACGTTATAAATTCAATTTTTTGTGAAAGTTCAAAAAAAGTTGGGAACTGAATTTGAAACTTTTTAAAAAATTTAAGCAATTCATTTACGGTTAGTGATGTTGAAGCAATTTTTAAAAAAGCATCCGTTTCTATAAAACTATTTTCAATTGCTAAACGTTTTACGCTCGTTATAATATTATCAAAACCGTGATTAGGAACTCTGTTTTCACTTTGAAAAGAAGAAAGGTATTCATCCACTAAATGAAGTTCTTTAAATAACGTTCTTTTGTTTTTAATTGGCTCAATTTCAAAAACTTTTTCTTTTCCTAATCCAGAAATACAGAATTCTGAGATATGTTGTAAAACTGTTGAAAATTCTAAATCTTGTAATGTTTTATCTGAGATATTTTTGTTCAAAAAAATAGATTTTATGTAGAATACAAATTTATAAATTCTTTTCGTTTAGTTTTAGAAACTTGGACTCTTTTTTTTGTTTTCTAGAACAATAAAACCATCATTTTCAAAATTACGTACTTTTTCTAGGTTTACAATATGAGATTTATGACATTTATAGAATATATTACTTGTCATTTTTTCATATTTCTCAATATTATAAGAGCTAACTATTTTTGAGTTATCTATTAAATGTATCTTGGTATAACCATCAAATCCTTCTATATGGATAACTTCTTTTTCGGCTATAAAAGAAACTACCTTAATTCTTGGTATAATTAATTTCTTACCAATAGAATTATTTTCTAAAATAAATTGTAATAATTTAATATTCTTTGTGTTTTATTTGTTATTGTTGAATGATTTGTAATGTTTAACCTTATAGAAAAAGAGAAGTGTTCTTCTAACTGAATATTTAAATTTGCGTTAAATCTGAATAAACTTTCAGGATATCTAGGTCTGAAAGTTGAAAAATTTTCTTCCGAATAGCTATAGACATCATAGTGCAAATCAATAGATCCATTTATATTAACATTAGATTTTCTTTTTTTGATTGTGAGTAAATAATAAACAGAAATAAAAATAATGTAAAAAAATAGATACTTTTTTTCATAATCATAGTTTTTATTATAATGGAAATAATGATATGTAATAATAGTGTTAGACCCTCTTCTTAATTAATTTTTATTTTAAAACTTAATTAAGAGTTAACAATAAATTTAGCAGTGCGTTATTAAAAAAAATGCCCTTTATAAAGAATAACACACATAAAAGTAATAATGTTTAGAGTTTCAATAAGAGTCCATTATAGGTAATACTTGGTTCATTTAAGGAATTGATTGTTTCATTTAAGGAAAGGTATTTTTGATTAAATGAATATCTTTGAAGCAATTATTAAATTATCCTAGAAATGCATAAAAACCTCTTAGAATCTTGGGCAACAATTTTACAAACAGAATTTGAAAAACTTTATTTCAAAGAACTCACAAGTTTTGTGAAATTAGAATATGAAAACCATAGTTGTTATCCAAAAGAAGAAAACATATTCGCTGCTTTCGATTTTTGTTCTTTTGATGATTTAAAAGTGGTTATTATTGGCCAAGATCCGTATCATGGAGAAAATCAAGCAAACGGATTGTGTTTCTCCGTAAAAGACGGAGTTTCACATCCACCTTCTTTGAGAAATATTTTTAAAGAAATAGCGACAGATTTAGGCAATGAATATCCCAAAAGTGGGAATTTAGAAAGATGGGCAAAACAAGGAGTTCTATTATTGAATGCAACCTTAACGGTAAGAGCTCATGAGGCGGGAAGTCATCAAAAACAAGGTTGGGAAACTTTTACGGATACTGTTATCAAACAAATTTCTGATACTGCAGAAAATGTTGTGTTTTTACTTTGGGGAGGTTTCGCAAAGAAAAAAGTGAAGTTGATTGATAAAAAGAAACATTATATTTTAGAATCTGGCCATCCATCACCTTTAAGTGCAAATAGAGGTTACTGGTTTGGGAATAAACATTTTTCTAAAACCAATTTATTTTTGAAAGGAAGAGGAGAGGAACCAATTGAATGGTAGTAGTAATTCTAATTTCGAAAAAAAAATTGTGAAAGTTCATTGGGTACTATGAAATCCAGAAAAGGTTAGAATATATGTTTATGTGCCAAATACTTCAACTTTATAAAAATAGTACTACTGCTAAAAATAGCGGGTATTTTTGTAAATAAAAAAATCCGTTAAAAAACAGATTCACAAAATTTAAAAATAACAAACAATTTAATGTTAAGTTACATCAACTTGTTGCAATGTTGTTTGTGGTGTGGTTATATTGTCAGCCAAACCGCATGATTGAGAGCTGCTTCTGCAAGAAGAAAAACAAATAATTCCTAAAACACAAGCGATAATAAATACTACTTTTTTCATTTTATTTTGTTTACGGGCTAAATGTACATATTTTTTATGAAATTATCCGAGTTTATCTTCTTTACGATAACGTTAAATTATATCATTTTATTTTTGATGCGAGTAATTAAATATTATTGAACTCTGTACCAGGTTTGCGTGCGATACAATATAGTTAACCAACCACGTACTTTTAGGGTGTTTTCATCTTCCATCCACATTGTGCAAGAATATGTTTTACCATCTGCTGGATCCATAATTTTACCACCTTTATATTTTTTTGTTGTTTTTTCCATATTCCAAATTATTTCTAGACCTAATAATTTTTTATTTTTACCATGTTCAGAAGGACATTTTTTACATAAAATATCTTCAAAATGCTTTTCTCCAGCATTTATTAAGGTCTGTTTGTCTAGAAGCTTTAATATTTTTGCATTGTATTTAGTTTCTTTCTTATAAATCTCAACAAGAGATTTAGTAACTCCAGTCTCATCATCTACAGTTTTCCAAATACCAACACTATCTTTTCCTTTAATAGAAGTTTGAGCAGATAAACTAGTGTTTATAAAAAAACAAGTAAAGAATAAGAAACTGATTGATAAAATTATTATTTTCATTATTATTTGAACTTTACTTTTTAAATATTCATGTTTTTAATAAAATCGCCAGATTTTTTCTTTTTTTGAAGAACATTAAACCTAATCATTTTATTTTGAATGCGAGTAATTAAATTTTTAGTGAAGGGTTTTCCAGCATTCCATTCCGTAATTTTTAACCACTTTTGAATGTCTTCTAACTTCTGCTCATATCTTATCGCTAAAGTTTCATCAATTTTATCAATCTGTTTAAATTTTTTTGTTTCAGTATTTATAATATCTAAAACTTTTTTAACTTCATCAAAGTTATTTTCTAACACTTCATTTCTAACAGCAATCACAAAACATGGCCAAGGAGATGGGCAATCATCAATTCTTCTAAAAGTACCATTATCTACTAATGGTTTTGTAGTAAAATGTTCCCACATAAAATAATCTGCTTCACCATTTGTTAAGGCATCAATTCCTCCCTGTAAATTACCAATGACTTTAAATTTTAAATTTTGTACATCCCAACCTTGGCTATATGCATTTACTATTGCCATTAAATGAGAACCAGAACCAAATCTACTAATTGCAATGATTGCGTGTTCTAAATCATCAATTTTTTTGAAAGATGATTTTTCACTTACATGAATTCCCCAAATTAATGGAGTTTTCACAAAGGTTTGAACAATTTTAGACGGATTCCCATCTGCAATATCTTTGATAATTCCTTCTGTTAAAACAATAGCAATATCAACAGAACCATCTCTTAAAGCTTTAGACATTTGCCCTGTTCCTCCTGGATAATCTTGCCAACGAAGGTTAATATTATGTTTACTGTATTCTTTTTTTTTTAAAGTGATGTACCAAGGATAATTAAAATGTTCTGGAACTCCACCAACTTTTAGGTTAGTCATTTACTCAACTAATTTTTGTAAAGTATATTCAATTAAATCAGTTACAATTTTATTCGGATTATCACTAAAAGTACCATTTGCTCTGTTTGCAATAATGGCGTTCATAGAAACTGCATTGTGTCCTAATAATTTACACAGCCCATAAATGGCTGAAGTTTCCATCTCTAGATTTGTAATTCTATTCCCTTTAAAATTAAAACTATCAATTTTATGATTTAAATTAGCATCTTGTAAGCCCAATCTTAAAACTCTTCCTTGTGGGCCATAAAAGCCTCCAGCAGTCGCTGTAATTCCTTGATAAACTTTATCAGAAGTAATTTTATTTGCTAAAGTATCAGAATTCGAAATTACTAAAGGATAACTTTTTTTAGTACTCCAGTTTGTATGTTTCACAAAAGCATTTTCAATTTCTGGATGAGAAATTTTATCAACTTGATAAGAGTGGAGCATTCCATTTAAGTCAATTGCATGAGAACTTAAAAGAATAGAATTAACAGGAATATCTTTTTGAAGAGAACCAGAAGTTCCGATTCTAACAATATTTAGTTTTGTATGACTTTTTTTAATTTTTCTAGTTTTTAAATCAATATTTACTAGAGCGTCTAATTCGTTTAAAACAATATCAATATTATCCGGACCAATACCTGTAGAAATTACAGAGAGCCTTTCTCCTTTATACATACCCGTGGAAGTTTTAAACTCTCTTTTTTTGGTTGTAAACTCAATCAAATCGAAATGTTGTGTAATTTTATCAACTCGATCTTGATCACCCACAAAAATAATAGTAGAGGCAATATGCTCTGGTCTTATATTTAAATGATAGATACTTCCGTCAGGATTTAAGATTAATTCAGATTGTTTTATAGGCATTTAGGAAGTAATTTGTAACAGTTTTTTAGTTTCGTTTTGATACAAAAAGCTATATTTTTTTGAACCTCCAAGATAAGAATTATCATTTCTTATTTGGCCATAAAAATTGACTTGATTTTCTAATACTTCTTTTCCTTTTTTTGAGAGTTTTACAGGATTAAATGAAGAAAAAAGTTGGTCTAAAGTATCAATATTATGCTCATATTGTATATCACCAAAACCATAAACTTCTTTATCTTTAGTTAAGATAGAAATTAATTGTTTTTTAGAAGTGATTTTTTCATTATTCGATATTTTCAAAATGGTATTTTCAATACCGTTCAATCCGTTTTCAATAGATGGAAAACGCTGTAAATGAGCTTCTATAGCCGATACTAAATATTGAAAAGGCGACATTGGATTAAATTTATAAACAGTTTCTAAACGTAAAGGAGAATCTGAACAATACAATTGCCAAATATAATCTGCATATTCAATATCGTCTTGTGTCAGTTCAATTCTATTCTTAAAATGACTGTTTACTTGTTTTGCATTGAGTTCAGGTATGCTAAACATTTTTTTTGAATTCCCAACTTTGCCACTACAAACCAAAGAAATATGATAACCTTTTCTGTAGCGTTTTAACCAGCTAATTAGTGCAAGCATATTTATTTGACAAAACAAATCATGCTCAAACCATAAAACAATTTCTTTTTGATTCTTTTTATTACAAAGGTTTCTATATTCTTTAACCGTATAATCTATAAATTTCTGTTTGCTTACTTTGTAGGTTGTCTTGAAAAATTCGAACCTGTTTTTCCAAAAATCTTCACTACCCACATCTGAAGTGGTTTTTCCCTCGCAAAGCATTTCTCTCCAAGTAATAAACTCTCCTGAAAATTTTAATTCCTTAAGATAATTCGTCGTAACATCTCCGTTTGTAATGTGTAAAATTGAGCCCTCCATAATTTAAAAACATTGATTGTACTATTATTTTCATGTGTATTGCTAATAATCAGCCACCAACACGTTTTACTCTAAATCCTTTTTCTTTCAACATTGTCATTATTTGATCTCTAAAATCACCTTGAATAATGATTTTATCATCTTTATAGCTTCCCCCGACAGAAAGTTTGGTTTTAATTTCTTTTGCTAATATTTTAAAGTCTGAAGTCGCACCTGTGTAACCTTCTAAAATAGTTATAGGTTTTCCTTTACGCTTTTCATACTTACAAATAATAGGGGAATCTTGTAACCAAATAGTTGATTTCTTAACTTTTGGTGCAATTGTTTCCTGATGTTCTGGAAATAATTTTTTTAATTGATCTTTAAAATTCATTTTTCAGTTTTCAGTAATCAGTATCCATTTTTCAGTTAGCTTCTTACTGCTAACTGAACACTGAAAATCTATAGACTATTTTTTAAGTCCTAATTCTTTTAAGCGTTCATCTAAAAAATCACCAGCAGTAATATCGTCAAATTGTTTTGGGTTTTTTTCATCGATACAATTTTCTAAAACATCTAGTTTCATGTCAGACACAGGATGCATAAAAAATGGAATTGAGTAACGAGAGTTTCCCCACATTTCTTTTGGCGGATTGACTACTCTATGAATCGTAGATTTTAGCTTGTTATTACTATGTCTAGACAACATATCGCCTACATTAATCATTAATTCGTCTGGTTCTGCCATGGCATCAATCCAATCTCCTGTGTGGTTTTTGACTTGCAATCCTTTCCCTTGAGCACCCATTAACAACGTAATTAAATTAATATCTCCATGAGCGGCGGCTCTCTCGGCTCCTTTGGGCTCTGTTTTTATAGGCGGATAATGAATAGGACGTAAAATGCTGTTTCCGTTTTTAATATAATTGTCAAAATAAATTTCTTCTAAACCTAAATGCAACGCTAAAGAACGCAGCACAAACTTGGCTGTTTTTTCTAACATTTCATAGGTTTTTTTGCCTACTGAATTAAATTTAGCCAATTCCTTAACTTGCACATTATCCGGATATTCTTCTGCATATTTAGAGGCAGCATCTATATATTGACCAAAATGCCAAAACTCTTTTAAGTCTCCTTCTTTTTTTCCTTTCGCAGATTCTTTACCAAAAGAAACGTATCCTCTTTGACCACCAATTCCAGGGATTTCATATTTTTCTTTTATTGCTGTTGGTAAATCAAAAAAGTTCTTGATTTCTGAATATAAATTTTCAACCAATTTATCATCTAAAAAATGACCTTTTAAGGCAACAAATCCAATGTTTTCGTAAGCATGACCAATTGCATCTATAAAATTTTGTTTTTTGCATTTATCGTCAGATAAAAAGTCAGCCAAATTAATACTAGGTATTTTGTTCATTCTGATTTCTTAATTTTTCTTAATAGAAGGTTTAAAGTTACAAAAAAAAGGCTCTTAAAGTTAATAAAAATTAGAGGACTATTTTTTACGTTGGTTTTATATATTAGAAATAGTAAAATTTTCTAAAATATTATTTTTTTGTAAACGGAATTAAATAACTTATTGTGTAGTTAAAACCAAACCCAGTACCACTTTCAAAAATTCTATTAAAACCAGGTGAGTATAAATTTTTAAAGTTTTCAGGCTCTTTTACGCTCATTAAAATTTTGTAAGAAACACTAATACTCGCAAATAAATTATTGAAAGTTTCTACTTTAAGACCCACTATAAATTCTGACCAATGAGCATTTAGGCTTGATGTTGCTGGTGTTGAAATTAAATTTGCAGGAAAATAATTAGTATTTACATTCGGTGTATAATTATTTAATGTTTGATCAAAAATACTAAATCCATATCTGTAACCCGTAAAAACTTCGTTATTCATATCTAACCAATTTTCATAAGCATTGTAGTTGAACCCTACTCTAATGTAATTTCCTTTTGAAACTGAATTTGTATAATCTTCTTCAGATGTTTTTTCTTCATAACCAAATTCTGCTGCAAGAAAAATACTTTTAGAAATTCTATAGTCAGCAACAATTTCAAGACCACTATAAGAATTGGATGTGCTTGTCAATATGGGTTTGCTAATATCAATTCCGATACGAATTCCGTAAGGAGATTTATAGGTAATAGAGTCTTTAGGTATCGCTAATGAATCTTTTTTTTGCTTTTGACAAAATCCATCAACGACCATAAAAAACAAGAAAATACTAATGAAATATTTGCACATGAGCTTCATTTTGATTGTCTAAATTTGTTAATGTTTCTGGTGTAAAATCATTAATCCAAGTGTTATCTGATAAAAATGTTACTTCATTAAAAATTATTTTATACCCACAGGACCGAGAAACGTACTCATCTTGTGCGGTGTATCTAATCGTAAATTGATTTATAATATTTTCTTTTGAGAAATTGTAGACAGTTTCTGTAGCCAAACTATTAAGGGGTAAACTTATAGAACTTATTCTTTCATTACTATAAATACTATCTTTTCCTTCTGCCCAAACATAAAAAGAGGTTACATTTTTTAAAGTTTCTCTATTCGCATCGTCATAAAAGTCTATCACTAGTTTTGCAGTTATTGGATTTTTAATACAAAAGTCATCTTTTTCACATGCTGAAAAAATGAGCACAATTAATAAAATAAACAGCACAATTTTTTTCATACGACTACTCTTCCTCTTCAACTTCTACAATTTTATTAATTGCTTCCGCTAGTTTAAAATCTAATTCAGTAACACCTTGTGCGTCATGTGTTCTTAAAGTAATATCTAATGTATTGTAAATATTAGTCCATTCTGGGTGATGATTTAAAGCCTCACACTCAAAAGCTATTCTATTCATAGCAGATATACAGTCTTTAAAGCTATCAAACTCAAAATCTGTATGCAAAGCATCATCATAAAACTCCCAATCGATAAGATTTTCTAATTTTTTTGATATTTCGAATTCAGTTAATTTTTTCATCATCAAATTTTTAACAAATTAATATTTAATTATTAGATAATTTTTTAATAAGACTACAAATGTAATTAAATGATTACAAAATTATTTCCTGTTTTTTGTTTATTATGATTAAAAAATAAGTAACAAAATATTTAAAATTAAAAATTAAACAGTTTTAAAATTAAACTATTTTTATTTTATAAGGTCTAATTTTAAAATATCTTACTCTTCTTTAGTTGGCTTAAATATATTTCAACAACAAAAATAAATAAATAAATGAAAATTTTAAAAATAATTTTAGTAGTATTTTTCTTTACATCCACATGTTTTAGTCAACAACAATCACCAAATATATTGCTAATAATTGCAGATGATATGGGGATTGATTCTACTCCTGGTTTTGGAATAAATGAAGATTTACCTATTACGCCAACATTAGATTCTTTAAGAGAAAAAGGACTTTCTTTTACCAACTGTTGGGCAGCTCCTCAATGTTCACCAACACGTGCTGCAATAATGAGTGGTAAATATG
>JAWUYT010000079.1:0-67235 GCA_034110665.1 Polaribacter sp. | reverse complement strand
GCTTTTCTTAATTCCTTTAAAATGTTGATAATCGTGATTTCTGTCGTTGCATCTACCCCTTGAAAAGGCTCATCCATAAAATAAATGGAGGCATCTTGCGCTAAAGCTCTCGCTAAAAATACACGTTGCTGTTGCCCTCCGGATAATTGATTTATTTGACGGTCTTTAAAAGAAAGCATTCCTACTTTTTCTAAAGACTCCAATGCTGTTTTTCGTTCTTTTTTGCCCGGTCTTTTAATCCAACCTAAACTTCCGTAAGTTCCCATTAGTACCACATCAAAAGCTGTGGTTGGAAAATCCCAATCTACACTTCCGTTTTGCGGAACATACCCTACCAATTTTCGTTGTTTGTCATAAGGTTTCCCATAAATAGAAACACTTCCTGCGATTGGGTCAATAATTCCTAAAATAGATTTAATCAAGGTTGATTTTCCTGCGCCATTCGGACCGACAATTGCCATTAAAACACCTTCAGGAATCGCTAAATCAATATCCCACAAAACAGGTTTATAATTATATGCAACCGTTAAATCATCTACAGCAATCGCTATTTTTTGTGGTTCCATTCGTTTTATTTTAAAGAGCTAACAATAATTTTCACATTGTGTTTATACATTCCAACATACGTAGCCTCGGCTGTTCCTAAACTTCCTAAAGCGTCAGAATATAAGGTTCCTCCAATCACTACTTCTTTACCTTTTGCTTTTACGGCTTCTTGCAAAGCTTCTACAGTTCTTTTTGGCACGGAACTTTCTACAAAAATCGCTTTTACATTTTTTTCTTCAATAAAACTTGCTAGTCTCTGAACGTCTTTTACGCCTGCCTCTGTTGCTGTAGATAAGCCCTGTAAACCAACTACATTAAATTGAAATTCTTTTCCGAAATAATTAAAAGCATCATGCGCTGTTACTAAAATTCTCTTTTCTATTGGTAAAGAATTTATTTGTTCGGTTATAACTATTTTCAAAGATGCCAATGTTTTTAAATAGTTCGCTCCGTTTTGTTTATAAGTTGGTGCATTTTTAGCATCTAGCTCACAAAATTTATCTGTAATATATTGCGTAATAATTTCCCAATTGCTAATATCAAACCAAATATGCGGATCGTAATTAGACGCAAAATATTCTGAACCAATTAACGTAGCTGTATCAATAGCATCAGAAGCTGCAATCGTTTTTTTATTTTGATGACGCATTTTCTCAAACACATCCTCTAACTTTCCCTCTAAATGCAATCCATTATACACAATTACATCTGCATTAAATAGTTTACTTACATCTCCTTCACTTGCTTTGTATAAATGCGGATCTACGCCTGCGCCCATCAAACCTTGTATGTCTATTTTATCGCCACCTATATTTTTCACCAAATCGGTAATCATTGTTGTTGTCGTAACTACTTGTAATTTTCCGTTCTTTTTAACCTCTTTTTTACAAGAAAAAACAGTTATTAAGAACATTAAAATTATATATTTTTTCATCTTTATTTTACTTCTTTATGTATAAGTTATTTGCGATTTTCTTTGATATTGATAATTTTTCTCCATCAATCTCTATGGATAATGAGTCATCAAAATCTTCTTTTTCTAAAACGGTAATTTTTTTTCCTAGCGTGATTTTCTTCTTATCTAAAAACCGTAAAAATTCTGATGAAGAATCATTCACTCCAACACAAAAACCACTTTCATCTTTATGCAAGGTTGATAAAAGAATTTTATCAATTGTGTTTACATTGCCCTCTTTATCAGGAATTGGATCTCCATGTGGATCATGTGTCGGGAAACCTAAAAGCGCATCTAATTGATTAATTAATTTTGGCGATTTTATATGCTCTAATTGTTCTGCAACATCATGCACTTCATCCCAAGAAAAATTTAATTTCTCTACCAAAAAGACTTCCCATAAACGATGTTTTCTCACAATATTAGCGGCGGTCTTTCTTCCGAATTCTGTTAACGTTACTCCTTGGTATTTTATATAAAGAACAACTTCTTTTTCAGATAATTTTTTAATCATATCTGTTACAGAAGAAGCTTTTGTTTCTAAACTTTTAGCAATTGCATTCGTACTTATTCCTTTTTTAGAACCTGACTCTAAATGATAAATTGCTTTTAAATAGTTCTCTTCAGAAAGTGTAAACATTATAAGTATTTAGTGATGCAAAGGTATACTTTTTATTTTTATTAGAATTAATTTTTAGACAAGTCTAAAAATAATATTACCTTTACCAAAAATTAATTATTTTAAAATGAAACATATTGTATTTATTTATTTATTATTGAGTTCAGCCTTTATGATGGGCCAGACAATTAGCGGAACAATAACCACAGAAAATGGTGATGAAATTCCGTATGCCAATGTATATTTAAAGAAAACTAAAATAGGAACCTCCTCTGACGAAAATGGTTTTTACGAATTAAACAAGATACCTAAAGACAGTTATACTTTGATCATTAGTAATATTGGCTACAAAACAAAATCTATCAAACTTACTATTACAAATGATCAAAAAATCACTAGAAATATTACTTTATTAGAAGATAATTCTTTAGATGAAATTGTAGTTTCTGGAACTTTACGTCCTGTATCAAAAACAAACAGTCCGGTGCCTGTAGAAGTTTATAGTGAAGCATTCTTCAAAAGAAACCCAACACCTTCTGTTTTCGAATCTTTACAAAATGTAAACGGCGTTCGACCGCAACTAAATTGTAATGTGTGTAATACAGGTGATATTCATATTAATGGTTTAGAAGGCCCCTATACATTTGTTTTAATTGACGGAATGCCAATTGTTAGCGGACTTTCTACTGTTTATGGATTAACCGGAATTCCCCAAGCCTTAATAGAAAGAGTTGAAATTGTAAAAGGACCTGCGTCTACCTTGTACGGTTCTGAAGCTGTGGGTGGTATTATAAATATAATTACTAAAAAGGCTACAAATGCCCCTATTTTATCTACGGATGTTCTGAGTACTTCTTGGGGAGAAGTGAATACCGACATGAGCATGAGCTACAAAATATCTGAAAAGGTACAAGGTTTATTAGGTGTAAATTATTTTAATTTTCAAAATAGAATTGATAAAAACAATGATAATTTTACAGATTTAACGCTTCAAAATAGAATATCAATTTTCAATAAAATTAATATCGAAAGAAAAAGTAATAAGGTTTTTACCATTGCTGGTAGATATATGTATGAAGATCGATGGGGTGGAGAAATGAATTGGGAAAGAGAATTTAGAGGAGGAAATCAAATTTACGGAGAAAGTATTTACACCAATAGATGGGAAACTTTTGGAACGTATGAATTGCCAACATCAGAAGATATTAGTTTTCAGTTTAGTGCAAATGGACATTATCAAGATTCTTTTTACGGGGATACTTCTTATGATGCAGAACAGTTAATTGGTTTTGGTCAATTAGTTTACAGCAAACAAGTAGGCGAAAAACACAATTTATTATTGGGTGCAGCATATAGATATACCTATTATGATGATAATACTTTTGCTACTTTAAATGAAAGTGGCCTTGAAAATAACCCATCAATTATTCATTTACCCGGAGTTTTTGCTCAAGATGAAATTAGTTTGAGTGAAAGAAAAAAACTATTGTTAGGCGTTAGATGGGATCATAATAGTTTGCACGGAAATATTTTTACACCAAGAGTAAACTATAAATGGAATTCTAAAGATAATTCAAATATTTTTAGACTTAGTCTTGGAAATGGGTTTAGAGTTGCTAATGTTTTTACTGAAGATCATGCAGCTTTAACAGGCGCAAGAACAGTAGAGTTTAATGGAGAATTAGAACCAGAAACTTCTTGGAACGCAAACATAAATTATGTTAAAAAAATAAACACAGAAAACTCTTTTATCACAATAGATGCAAGTACTTTTTACACCTATTTTAGCAATAGAATTTTACCAGATTACGAAACAGATCCTAATAAAATTATTTATGCAAATTTAGAAGGATTTTCTGTTTCTAAAGGAATTTCTCTAAACACAGATATTACATTTACAAACGGACTTACTTTAAATGCAGGTGCAACTCTGATGGATGTTTCTATTACAGAAGATAACATAGAAACAAGACAGATATTAACCGAAAGTTTTAGCGGCGTTTGGTCGATTTCATATACGTTTAACAACGACTTATCTATAGATTACACTGGAAATGTATACGGCCCAATGCGATTGCCAGTATTAGGAGATAGAGATCCAAGAGATCCAAACTCACCTTGGTTTAGCATTCAAAACATTCAATTAACAAAAAAAATTGGCGATAGTTGGGAAGTTTATGGAGGTGTAAAAAACCTACTAAACTTCACGCCACCAGCAAATAGCATTAACGGTGCAAATAATCCTTTTGATGTTGGTATTGATACCGAACAAAATCCAGAGTTAGCTTTTGACCCAGCCTACATGTTTGCTTCTAACCAAGGAATTAGAGCTTTTATAGGTTTTCGTTACACACTTTTTTAGTACTTTTATAAAAATAAACATATTTTTTATTGATGAAAAAACTCTTAATTCTTGCTGTTTTTTTGGGAAAATTAGCCCTATTTTCTCAATCTGAAAAAAGCGAATTAAGGGTTTTTACTTTTGAGGAAGTTGAGAGGTTACATCAACAAGAGCCAAAACCAATACTCGTTTTTCTTTACACAGATTGGTGTAAGATTTGCTTTGGAATGAAACAAAATACCTTTAAAAATGAAGAGGTTATCCGTGTTTTAAATGATGATTTTTATTTTATAAAGTTAAATGGAGAAGAAAAAAAAGACATCTCTTTTTTAGGTAAAAAATTCGTTTTTAAACCTTCGGGAAGTAAAACAGGAACTCATGAATTGGCAAAAGAATTAGGTTTTATAGATAATAAAATTAGTTATCCTACCACTACTATTTTAAATTCAAAAATGGAAATAGGGTTGCAACTAAACAATTATATCAATAGTAAAAACATGTATTTAGTGTTAAAAAAAGCACTCCTTCAAGAAAACTAATGTCTTCTACCCCCAAAATGCTTAAAGTTTTCTCTGAATATCAAATTCATTTCAAACTAACAAAAAATAGCTGCAAGTACCGAATTGTAAATTACATTGATTCCATTTTAAAAGAAACTATCTTGTAAATTAATCAATTTTATTGTTATCAAAAAGCACCTCCCACAGTCATAAATAAACTTTAAACCTCTCATTAATTTTCTGTGGTTATAACATTACTAAAATCACCAAAACCTACAAAAACAATATTTACAAAAAAAATAGGAAAGATCACTCTTTAAACACATATTCAAAGAAAAAAATTTAAATTAATTTGCTATAGTTGAAACAATTAGCAACAAAACGTCAAAACTCTATTCAGATCAACAGAAATATTTTCTACTAATACCCTACCTATCTGAATGACAGTTTATTGTGCATATAAAAGTTCCGAACCTTTTAAGTAGCTTTTTCCTCAATAATTACTAATGAGGCCTAAATACGTATCGTTCATTCCCTATCATAATATTCTACTTTAAAGGATCATAAAAGGATGAAAACAGATGTTATGATTAGACTAAATTTCGAGCTATCATTTACGAGAGGTGGAAGATTACAACAGATTTTAGGACAAATATGTCATATTAACTGATAAAAGAATATTGTTTACTAGTTTTTATCTCATAAGATGGTACATTTGCAGTAAATATTTTACATTGAGTACCCAGAATATTGTAAATCAATATCAAAAATCTGCGAATGTTTCGCAGATAATTAAGGCCTTTCAACAAGACAAAAACCATTTTCAAATCACGCATTTGGTTGGTTCTTCATTTTCTTTTGTTATTTCTGAAACTTTTAAAAAAGCAGACAAACCTTACCTTTTAATCTTTAATGACAAAGAGGAAGCCGCCTACTATTTAAACGATTTAGAACACTTGTTAGGTAATAGAAATGTACTTTTTTACCCGGGCTCTTATAGGAGACCTTACCAAATCGAAGAAACGGATAATGCGAGCGTTTTACTGCGTTCTGAAGTTTTAAACCGAATAAATTCAAGAAAAAAACCTGCGGTAATCGTTACGTATCCGACAGCTTTATTTGAAAAGGTAGTTACCAAAAAAGAGATTGACAAAAACACATTAAAAATTGCTCTTGCCGATAACTTATCTCTTGATTTTGTAAACGAAGTTTTATTTGAATATAAATTTAAACGTGTAGATTTTGTTACAGAACCTGGAGATTTTTCTGTGCGTGGAGGAATTATAGATGTCTTTTCTTTTTCTAATGATGAACCTTATCGAATTGAATTTTTTGGTGATGAAATAGAGAGTATTAGGTCTTTTGATGTAGAGACCCAACTGTCTAAAGAGAAACTAAAAAAAGTTTCTATAATGCCCAATGTAGAAAACAAAACTTTGCAAGAAAGCAGAGAGAGTTTTCTGAAATATATTTCATCAAAAACGATAATTTTTGTAAAAAATATTGATTTAATTTCTGGAAAACTAGATAAATTCTACACAAAAGCAGAAGAAGCATTTACTGATTTATCGAAAGAACTAAAGCATGCAAAACCATCAGAATTATTTTGCGATGGAAACTTTATCAAAAACCAATTAAGAGAGTTTACATTGGTGAATTTTGATGCAAAGCCCCATACTAAACTTGTTGAAGAATCTCATGATGAGAAACTAAATCAAATTGAGCCTGATGAAATCATAAATTTCAATACAAAACCTCAACCCTCTTTTAATAAACAATTTAATTTATTAATTGATGATTTAAATGAACATCATAAAGCAGGTTTTACCAACTATATTTTCTGCGCAAACGACCAACAAGCTAAACGATTTCATGATATTTTTGATGATGCGGAACAAGAAGTGCACTATGAAACAGTCGTTTTTCCGCTCTATCAAGGTTTTGTAGATGTTGAACAAATGCTCGTTTGTTATACAGATCATCAAATTTTTGAGCGTTATCATAAATTCCGTTTAAAAAATGGTTACGCAAAAAAGCAAGCAATCACAATTCAAGATTTAAATAAGCTGGAAATTGGCGATTATGTAACGCACATGGATCATGGAATTGGAAAATTTGGTGGTTTACAAAAAATTGATGTTCAAGGAAGAAAACAAGAGGCCATTAAATTAATGTATGGAGAAAGAGATATTTTATATGTAAGCATTCATTCACTTCATAAGATTTCTAAATTCAGTGGAAAAGACGGTAAAGCACCTAAAATTTATAAATTAGGGTCGGGTGCATGGAAAAAAATAAAACAAAAAACAAAAGCAAGAGTTAAACATATTGCCTTTAACTTAATTCAATTATATGCAAAAAGAAAGTTACAAAAAGGCTTTGCTTTTGGCCCTGATACACAGATTCAGCACGAGTTAGAAGGAAGTTTTATGTATGAAGATACACCAGATCAGTTTACGTCTACGCAAGATGTTAAAAATGATATGGAAAAAGAACAACCTATGGATCGATTGGTTTGTGGTGATGTTGGTTTTGGAAAAACAGAAGTTGCCGTAAGGGCTGCTTTTAAAGCGGTTGATAATGGCAAACAAGTCGCAATTTTAGTTCCAACTACGATTCTGGCTTTTCAGCACTATAAAACATTTACAGAGCGTTTAAAAGATTTCCCAGTTAGAATTGATTATTTAAATCGCTTTAGAACAGCAAAACAAAAAACGACCGCAATTAACGGCGTAAATGATGGTTCTGTAGATATTATTATTGGAACACATCAATTGACAAATCAACGTTTAAAATTTAAGGATTTAGGGCTCTTAATTATTGATGAAGAGCAAAAATTTGGTGTTGCCGTAAAAGACAAGTTAAAAACTTTAAAAGAAAATGTTGATACATTAACGTTAACGGCAACTCCGATTCCTAGAACGTTACAATTTAGTTTAATGGCGGCAAGAGATTTATCCGTTATAAAAACGCCACCACCCAACAGACATCCCATAGAAAGTAATATCATTCGTTTTTCTGAAGAAACAATTCGTGATGCAATTTCTTATGAAATTTCTAGAGGAGGACAAGTTTTTTTCATTCACAATAGAATTGAAAACATCAAAGAAGTTGCTGGTTTGATACAACGATTAGTTCCCTCTGCAAAAATCGGAATTGGTCATGGACAAATGGAAGGTAAAAAACTAGAAGGATTAATGCTTGGTTTTATGAGTAATGAATTTGATGTTTTAGTGTCTACCACCATTGTAGAAAGTGGTTTAGATGTGCCAAATGCAAACACAATTTTCATTAATAATGCGAACAATTTTGGACTATCAGATTTACACCAAATGCGAGGTAGGGTTGGTCGTTCTAATAAAAAAGCATTCTGTTATTTTATAACTCCGGCTTACCATATGATGACAGACGATGCAAGAAAGCGTATTGAAGCCTTGATCTTATTTTCTGATTTAGGAAGCGGCATTAACATTGCTATGAAAGATTTAGAAATTCGTGGTGCTGGAGATTTATTAGGTGGTGAACAAAGCGGGTTTATAAACGATATTGGTTTTGATACCTACCAAAAAATACTACAAGAAGCCATTGAAGAGCTTAAAGAAAATGAGTTTAAAGAGCTCTACCCTACTGACAATTCTAAACCAAAAGAGTTTGTAAAAGAAGTTACGATTGATACTGATTTTGAGATTTTATTTCCAGATGATTATATCAATTCTATTACTGAAAGATTAGCTTTGTATGGCAAATTAGGTGGACTTATAAACGAAGCTGATTTGCAAGTTTTTGAAACTGAAATTATTGATAGATTTGGAGAAATCCCTACACAAGTTGTTGATTTATTCGATTCTGTAAGAATAAAATGGTTAGCAAAAGAACTTGGTTTAGAAAAAATTATTTTAAAACAAAAAAGAATGATTGGCTATTTTGTATCCAACCAACAAAGTGAATTTTACCAAACCGAAGCATTTGCAAAAATGCTGCAATATGTGAAGCAAAACGGAAAAAGCTGCGTCATGAAAGAAAAAGAAACCAAAAATGGTTTGCGTTTATTAATTACTTTTATCAGAATTGATACCGTAAAAACAGCTTTGAAAATTTTACAAAAAATATAATTTATTTCTCGTTTTGAATAAGATACAAGGTAAAGAATGTAATGATCATTCAGAAGTAGGTGCGAAGTGAAGCATCTAATTTTTAATCATTCTTGAATGTAACTGAAAGATTCTTCGGTCATGCTTCCCTTTGAATAACAAACCAAAAAAGATAGAGTATATAATGAAAAATTCCAACTTTAAAAATATTTCCAGTTTATTATTTGCCACACTATTTATTAGTACATCTGGGGTTTTAGGCAAATATATTGCAATGCCAGTAGAAGCTATCGTTTGGTTTCGATCTGCATTTGCCGTTGTTTTTATTTATGGGTTTTGTAAGTTTACCAAAGTAGATTTAAAAATTAAAGCAAAAAAAGATTGGATTCCTTTTTTGTTAAGCGCATTGTTTATGGCAGCCCATTGGCTTACATATTTCTACGCTTTAAAACTCTCTAATGTTGCCATTGGAATGTTGTCGTTATTTACCTTTCCTATCATTACGGCTTTTTTAGAGCCGTTTTTTTCTAAATCAAAGTTTGATCCTGTTTATATATTTCTTGGGATTTTAGTATTAACAGGACTCTATATTTTAGCGCCAGAATTTACTTTAGAAAGTGACGAATTAAAAGGTGTTTTACTAGGTTTAATTTCTGCAGTTTGTTTTTCATTGCGAATTTTAATATTAAAACAACATGTTATAAATTACAACGGAAGTATGCTAATGTTGTATCAAACAGCAATCATTACTATTATTTTAGTTCCTGTTTTATTCTTTGTTGATATTTCTGGATTCCAAAGTCAGTTTCCATATTTAATTTTACTTGCGGTTTTAACTACTGCCATTGGCCATACCATGTTGGTGAAATCTTTAAAACATTTTTCTGCTTCTACCGCAACGATTATTAGCAGTATTCAGCCGATTTTTGGAATTATTATTGCTTTTTTCGTTGTGAATGAAGTTCCGACTTGGAATACTTTTTGGGGAGGAAGTTTAATTTTATTGACGGTTGTGATAGAGAGTTTTCGGAGTAGAAAGTGATTTTATATTCGCTAGCGTTCGTTTGGAACGAGTGTCTTCAAAGAACAACACAAAGGACACAGTTTGTTTTTAATGAATGAGACAATATAAACTTAATGTTACGGTACTCATTAAAAACATGCACTAATAGTATTCCTAGAAGTGTTCGGACTGCATAAAGATGAAGTAATAGAAGTCCTTTATTTCATCTGCTTCTTCACCCAATTTGGCAATGGAATAAAATTGTTATTCTCCCAAAATTCATCACTAAAATTACTAGTTATTTAAGTGCTACAATGAACATTTAAATTAATAAAATCTAAATTAGACTCTTTAATATCAAGATAATTATATACAGTTATTCGGTAATTTATTACTTCTGGAGCGTTATAACTTATGTGAAAATCTTCTGTTTTTTTAAATAATATTTATCGTTTTGTTTTTTAAAAGTAATGTCTTTTAAAATTCTATTATCTTCTTTACTTCTATTTACTTCTATTTACTTTTCTTACAACTGCAAAATCATCCATTTCAATAAACAAGTCTCCTTTTCTGTCATAATTATCTTTGTCTGTATCAAAAGATATTACGTAGCAGTTTCTTCCTAAAATAGTTGATCTTTTAATCAACTTATATTCGTAAATTCTTTTGCCTTTTTTCTTCGTAGAATCTTCTCTATATTTATAAATATTATTAACGTACATTTTAGTCATAGAAATTAAACGATGTTCTCTCGCTAATTGTTTAGCCTCTTTTCCAAAAAATTTAGTGCGTCCTTTTTCTCTATTTTATTTAGTAAAATGCAGTTTACCTTGCTTAATTGCGCCGGCATATTCTTCTAAAGAAATTAGTGTACTATCTTTATCTGTATAATTTACAACTCTATTATAAAACTTATTGTAAACAGGTTCTACAAAATGATTTTTCTTAAAAAAAAACTTTTGTCATTATTTCGTTTACAGTTAAAGCTTTTGAATTGATCACAATTTCATTTAAATACTCCATTTTGAGGTTCATTTTTACTGTTAATTTTTCAGGATCATTTGCTAATAATTTAATGATTTTATTTTCATAACCAAAACAAGAAATATGCAATTTATCATTTTTCGTAACAATTAAATAAAAGTTACCGTCTGCATCTGTAGTTGTTCCTTCGCTTAATGTAGCTGAGTAAATATGCACATTTGGAATTCCTTTTTTTGTCTCAATATCAATGATTTTTCCAGAAATAAATTTCTTCTGGGAAAAATTAGTGCTAAATATAATAGATAATACTAAAAATATAAAGAGGCATTTTTTCATCTCCTTAATTTTTCGCTAAAATAGTATTGAAGACTGAATTACCTTAGCTGAAAGTGTCTTTTTCAGGTATCTAAAAAAAACTTCAAAAATCTCTAAAACGGCCTTGCCGAAAAGTAAAATACTGGCTGTAACAAAATTTGATATTTTTTGAATCGTAAAAAAGTTGAAAGTTTAACCAAACTCAACAAATACCTCATCGCGTTAAGCAAACTGATTGCTATTTCTCTTCATTCAATATACTAGCAAAAAAGCTTAGCCCTGATTGAAATGGCATCCTTTTTGTCTTTCACAAAAAAATATAATGGAAAGCAGGAAATAGCCTCTAAAAATTAAAAATCAATATTTTCTATGACATTTATTTCTTGTTAATATCTAAATAATTACGTTTTACAAAGGCTAAAATAGTTTCTAGAATCTCGCCCATATTTTCACAATCCTTAAACTTTACGTCTCCTACATATTGCATTAGTTGTTGTTTTAAAAGCTCAATATTTTCTGGAAAAGAAATCGTATCATTTTTCATACATTTTATCAAACGAGTAGTTCTTCTTGGGGCTGTAATCATTCTTTTGGCCATATAAGACCGTTCTTCGACTTTATACTGTCGAATAGAACTATTTTGCAATTTTTTGCCAACCATTTCTATCATTTTAAAGTTTTCTTTCATAAACTGTAAATTGTAGACTTTTAAATTTCCTTCAAAAGATTGCTGATCAAAATCAATCGCTCTAATTTTATACACAATACTATCAAAATCGTGTGTTGGGGTAATTACGTAATTATACGAGCGCATATCTCCCAGTAAACGCACTAAGCATCGTTCTTTAAATTTCACAAACTCCTTTGCTATTTGTGCTTTTTCTAGCTCCGTACATTTGGGTAAAAAATCATTTATAAAATCATCTCCTGGAATTCCTACAATATGCTCTTCTATTAGCGTGTCCTTATAAACCAAAAAATTGATATTGTGAGGAGACAAAATATGCTCTAGCTCTAAACCATAAACACGAGAGGCATCGGCCTTTTTTACATAAAAATAAGTGTAATTATCGTTTAAAACATTTCTGACTTTTACTCTAAAGGGTTTAGAATTGCCAAAGGTGCAATAATCAATGGCGTCTACATTTAAAAACGGAATAGCTTCATAATTTCCGTCTGAATGCAACATTGTATAGATTTTTTTTAAGCTATTATCAATTTCTTCTCTATCGAATTCAGAATAATACGTTCGCACCCAAAGTGAATCTTCATCATTCTTATCATACACTGTAATTGATCCTTGAAAGCGCAATAAATCATCATAAAAAAAAGGGATTTCAATATTCCTATTATATCTCTTTAAATACCCATCTAACATTTCATTTATTGGAAATGCTGGTTTTTTTTTAGACATTAATTTTTTTTCTATCGCCATCTTTTCAGTTGATTTGCTCAAAAATAAGAATAAATAAAAGAATTCATTGAAACCAATTATTCTAAATTAAAAATTATTTAAAATTATACTTGCATAAATTCAAGTTATAAATGCAAGTTTTTCGAAGTTCGTACTATTGGATAATTATTTCAAGCCAATTCGAATATTTTACCAGGTAAAGGCTTGGTAACTCCTTTTAATTCCATTTGTAATAAAATAGACGATAATTGATACATAGGAATATTACATTCTAACGCTATGATATCTAATAATTGTTGCCCTTTTAAACTTAATAAATCATGAATTTTCTGTTCATTTTTATTCAATTCTACAAATAATTGTTTCTGAATTATTTTCTTTGGTTTTTCCTTAA
Source organism: Polaribacter sp. (assembly GCA_034110665.1). Taxonomy (GTDB): domain Bacteria; phylum Bacteroidota; class Bacteroidia; order Flavobacteriales; family Flavobacteriaceae; genus Polaribacter. The sequence continues at coordinate 54,073 of JAWUYT010000079.1, read as the reverse complement.
GATCCCAGTTTAGCATTTTTACAATATCTTCAGCAGATGTTAATAAAGTTGCTCTGTTATTTTTAATCAAACTATTACAACCTTTGCAATAAATATCAGTGGTTCTGCCGGGCAATGCGAACACATCTCTATCATAAGAATTTGCAATATCTGCTGTAACTAAAGAACCTCCTTTTTCTGCACTTTCTATAATAATTGTGGCTTTAGAAATACCCGCCACAATTCTATTTCTCTTTAAAAAGTTCTCACGCAAAGGCTGCTCTTCGCTCCAAAATTCAGTTAAAAAACCACCATTTTCATTTACTTGTTTGATGTATTTTTTATGTACTTTAGGATAAATTTGTTCAAAACCATGCGCCAAAACAGCAATAGTTTGTAAATTATTTTTAATCGCCGCTTTGTGAGCGCAAATATCAACTCCGTAAGCAAAACCACTTACGATAATAGGATTGTATTGCGCTAAATCCTCTATAATTTTATTGCAAAAATCGCGCCCGTAAGAAGTCATATTTCTTGTACCAACAACAGAGATTATTTTGTTATTTTTAAAGTTAATATTACCGTCTTCGAATAATAAAATAGGACTATCGATACAATTTTGCAGGTTTACTGGATAATCATTGTTTAAAAAATAAGAATATCCAATATTATTCTGTTTTATGTAATTTAATTCTTGTTCAGCAAGCTTGCTGTTTTTTTTATCAAATAAATGTTTTAAAACATGATTACCAATTCCATTAATTTTCTGCAAAGTAGCAACTTTTTCCTTGAAAATCTCTTCAACATTCCCTACGTTTACAATCAATTTCTTTGCTAAAATATCTCCGATTGCCTTACTTTTTTGCAGGCGTAAAATGGCTAGTAACTCTTCCTCTTTCATCTTATAACAGTTTTATTACCAATATATAACTTTTTGTTGATAAATTTAAAAGATAAAGCTTCATTTAAAACACAAATATTTTATATTTGTTAATATGATACTAGCCAACTACATTAGCGATTTACTTTACAGATATGAATGTGTAATTGTGCCTGAATTTGGTGGTTTTGTCACCAATAAAATAGGTGCAAAAATTAATGAATCTAACGATACATTTTACCCACCCTCAAAACAAATTACGTTTAACAGTCATTTAAATATTAATGATGGCTTATTAGCGAACTATATTGCGTCTTTAGAAAATATTTCTTTTGATGAGGCTTCTAAAGCTATCACTTTGGCCGTGATTACATGGCAACATAAATTACAAACCAAACCAGTAGAGATTGGATCTATAGGAGTTTTAACATTAAATGAAAAGAGTCAAATTATTTTTGAACCCAACAATAAAGTGAACTATTTAGCCGAATCGTTTGGTTTATCAAGGCTAGCATCTTCATCAATAAACAGCTACAAAAAAGTAGTAATACCTTTAATTCCTATTGTTAAAAAACAAGATGAAAAAGGAATTCCTACTTTTATAAAATATGCGGCAACAGCGGCAATTTTATTAACATTGAGTTTTGTTGGCAACAATATATATAAGCAAGTTGAACAAAAAGAAATTTTAGCAACTCAAGAGATAGCCCTAGAGAAAAAAATACAAGCTGCAACGTTTGTCATCTCTAATCCTTTACCTACCATACAGTTAAATGCTGTTAAAATATCAACAAAACATTTTCATGTAGTGGCTGGTGCTTTTCAATTTCCTGAAAATGCTAGTAAAAAAGTAAAGCAACTTAAAGAACAAGGCTATAATGCCAGTATTTTGGGCTTAAATAAGTGGGGTTTAACAGAAGTTGCCTTTAGTAGTTTTTCTGATAGAAATGACGCGATTAATAACTTATATAAAATTCAAGATACTGTTTCTGCAGATGCTTGGTTATTGGTTAAAAAGTAACATTTATTTATAAGCGATTCTTATCTTTGCCAAAATTTTAAAAATGGAAGCAAAAACATCCAAAGAATCTTTAACCGTACTTACAGATTTAGTCTTACCAGGAGATACTAATTATCTAGACAATCTTTTTGGAGGAGAATTATTGGCAAGAATGGATAGAGCTTGTAGTATTTCTGCAAGACGTCATTCTACGAGAATTGTGGTTACAGCTTCGGTTAATCATGTTGCTTTTAATAAATCGGTTCCTGTTGGAAGTGTAGTTACTATTGAGGCGAAAGTTTCTAGAGCCTTTAAATCTTCTATGGAAATTTATGTGGATGTTTGGATTGAAGACAGACAATCTGGACAAAAAACAAAAGTAAATGAGGGCATTTATACTTTTGTTGCTGTTGATGAAACAGGGAAGCCTATTTTAATACCGCAAATAATACCAGAAACAGCTTTAGAAAAAGAACGTTTTGAAGGTGCTTTAAGACGAAAGCAATTAAGCTTGGTGTTGGCAGGAAAAATGAAACCTAATGAAGCTACAGAACTAAAAGCTTTGTTTAGTTAAAAATTAGCGTTTGGAATTTTTAAATCATTTCAAGATTTTAGCGTCTATTATTGTTTTTGTCCTAGCATTCTTTTTGCGGATTATAATTACAAAATAATTGCGTAAAATTCGATTTTTAAGAATCTATAGTTCTAGTAACCAATAAATTAACTTCCATCTTAATTTAATTGTCTGTCCTTGTTTTTTGTTGCCTTTATTTGAGGTATCCATGAAAAACAGTTATTCAATTATACTTCGTCATTTTTAACTATTTTAAGAATTGCTTTTTTTGCACAATGGTCTTTACCATCGAACATCACTGCAGGTATTATTTTATGCGTAAATTATCCTGTTAAAATAGGTGATAGTATTACAATATTAGAAAAAGCAACAATATAACTGGAGAAATTAGTGATATTGACCCTTTTTTTATCACCTTAAAATACCAACAGAAGAATTAATTACTATGCCTAATGCTGTTATTTTTCAAAAAACTAAAATATTCTCATCAATCTCAAATATAAGCTTCCATAAAATATAGATTGTATATTAGCAAGTGCGCTAAATACACCTAATTTTATGATACAATCTTACAAGAAAAATCCTGCTTTAGCAGAAAGTTACGATTCTATACTTATAGGTTCTGGAATGGGAAGCCTAACAACTGCTGCCATTCTTGCTAAAGAAGGTCAAAAAGTTTTGCTTCTTGAACGCCACTATACCGCGGGTGGATTTACACATATTTTTAAACGCAAAGGTTTTGAATGGGATGTTGGCATTCATTATATTGGCGAAGTGCAAAGAGAAAACGCCGTTATTAAAAAGCTCTTTGATTACATTTCTGATGCCCAATTAAAATGGGCAGATATGGGAGATGTTTATGATAAAATTATCATTGGCAATAAAGAATACGATTTTGTAAAAGGTGTACAAAATTTTAAAGATAAAATGTTAGGTTATTTTCCTGATGAGAAAAAAGCAATTGACCAATATGTAGATTTAGTATTTAAAGCCATAAAAACAAGTCGAAAATTTTATATGGATAAAGCGCTGCCTCCTATAATGAGCAAACTTTTTGGAGCTAGAATGCGCAAACCTTTTTATCATTTTTCTGATAAAACCACTTTTAGTGTTTTAAAATCTATTACAGACAATGAAGAATTGATTAAAGTCCTTTCTGGACAATATGGCGATTATGGTTTACCGCCTAAACAAAGCAGTTTTGTTATGCATGCAGCTGTTGCAAGGCATTATTTTGCAGGTGGAAGTTTTCCTATTGGAGGGTCTTCTGAAATTGTAAAAACGATTGATAAGGTGATAGAAAAAGCTGGCGGTACTATTTTAATTAGTGCAGAAGTTGATACCGTTGTCATTGAAAATAACAAAGCTATTGGAGTAAAAATGAAAGATGGTAAAACATTTTTATCCAAAAACATTATTTCTGGAGCAGGCGTTATGACAACTTATAACAAATTGATTCCAGAAAAAATTGCAGAGAAACATCAACTGATATTACAACTACAAACTGTAAAAAGATCGGTTTCTCATGCCTGCTTATACATTGGGCTTGATGGCTCTCCAGAAGACTTAAACTTACCAAAAACCAATTATTGGATCTATCCTGATAAAATAGACCATGACACCGCTATTGATAATTATGTAAATGATTTAGATGCTGATTTCCCTGTGGTTTATATTTCTTTTCCATCTGCAAAAGACCCTGATTGGTCCAACAGATACCCAGGAAAAAGCACCATCGATATTATTACGTTATTGCCTTATGATGGTTTTAAAAATTGGGACGGAACAAGATGGATGAAACGTGGCGCAGAATATGATGAATTGAAAGAAAAAATAGCTAAACGTTTGTTAGAAGTTTTATATAAACACCTGCCACAAACCAAAGGAAAAATAGAACACCATGAACTTTCTACGCCATTAACGACTCAACATTTTATCAATTATGATGAAGGTGAAATATATGGTTTAGATCATACTCCAAAACGTTTTAGACAGCGATTTCTACAACCAAGAACACCCATAAAAAACTTTTATTTAACCGGACAAGATGTGGTAACCGCAGGTGTTGCAGCAGCTCTGTTTTCAGGTGTCATTACAACGTCTGCAATAACAGGAAAGAATATTATAAAAAAAGTAATGAAAGGTTAACTATCTTTTTAACATCCAAGAGGCAGGATTCAATTTATTTGTGTTTTTTAACAACACAAAAACCAAGGTTGTTTTACCCGTGATTTTATCGGTAAATATTTTACCTATTTTTTGACCTGTACTTATCTTATCCCCTTTTTGAACATAAGAGTTTTCTAAATTATTGTAAGATGTAATATAATTTCCGTGTCTAATCATTACGTTTTTGGTTCCGCCAGAACCCACTAAAATATTTAAAACTTCACCATTAAAAATAGCTTTAGCCACACTGCCTTTACTGGTAACAATATGCAAACCTGTACCATTAATTATAATTCCAGGAAATGAAGGGTGCGATTGCTTACCAAACTTTCTAACAACAACTCCTTCTCTAATTGGCCAAGGCAACAGTCCCTTATTTAATTCAAATTTTGCGGCTAAAGCTTTTGCTTCCGGACTTAAAATAAACTCATTCTTCTTGGCGACTGCAGGTTTATCTTTTAATTTAGAGAGCGCCAATCTGTTAGCGTTAGCAATTTCTTCTTTTACTATTTTATCTATTCTTGCTGCAATTCGCTTTTCTTCCTTAACCTTCTGTTGAATATCTCTTTTGTATTTGCCTTCCTTCTTTTTGATCTTTGTGATTAGACCTTCCTGTTTCTTTTTATCTGCTTCTATTGCTACTTTTTGATCTTTTTCTACCAAAATTAAGGTATCCTTTACCCGCTTCTGATATCCTAAAGAATCATTTAATTTTTTAATAAAATCTGCTTGTACAAGAATTCCTTCTCCTTGTTTTTTTCTAAAGGAAGTATATTGTTTCATATACTCTAATCGTTTATAAGCTTGATAAAAATTTTGTGAAGACAACAAAAACATGGTTCTACTCTGTTGCGATTTGCTTTTGTATGATTTATAAATCATCGCTGCATAATCTGTCTTTAAAGCGATTAAACTCTTATTAAAATTTTGGAGTTTTCGTTGATTGGTTTTTATTCCTTTTGATAAAATCTGTGCTTCTAAATTAATCGTATGGATCAATTTATTTCTTACATCAATTTTTTGATTGATGTCTTTTAAATCTTCTAAAGCATTTTTTTCTTTCTTTAGTTCGGTAAAAAGCAACTTATTCAACTTCGCAATCTCTACTCTATATTTTTTACGCTGGTTTTCTAATTGCTCTTTTGTTTGACTAAAAGCAGAAAAACTCATCAAAAGAACTAACGAAAAAAGTATATGAAATTTTAAAGTTCCCATTAAAATTCCAGCTGTTTGTAACCACTTGGTATGTTAAAAGACGTCTCAACTTCCCCATCAAAAACGACCGTTTTATAGATTAAATCGATTGCTGTAACTCTTTTTGAATTTTTTGCTTTGATCTTTATTTGTGATGGAAAAACTTCATTATCAATTAAATTATAAGAAGGGTATTTGATCTCTAGACTTAATTTTTTATCTGAATTTATAATAGCTTGTTGGTTTAATTTAAAATGAGCTGGATTGATCGTAAAAAAAATATCAAACAATTCCGTTTGTTTTTCTGGCGATAAAATATAGGCATTATTTACAATTTCAACATCTTGATCTTCTTTTTTTACATTGAGTAATGATTGTCCTAAAAACAAATTTTGCAACTGCTCAAAATTAATCTTTACTCCTAATAATTGCTCTATCATCGAAAAATCTCCTTCAAAATAATTCTTAAAAAACGAGGAGTAATACCGCACAGAAGTTGGTGTAATTTCTGCTTTAAAAATTGTAATAAACTTGGTTCCTTTTAACCAAATAACTTCATCCTTTTTAATTTTCATGCTCACCGATAAATTTTGATTTGTTTTTTCATTATCAAAATTAACTTTTAGTTTCGCATCTACAGTTTTTCTATCAAAATTAGCAGCTATGTGTTTTCTTGCTACTTTTCTTGCAGACATATCTTTAGCTATCGCTGTAACATCAATCATATTTTTTTTAGCTTTACAAGAAGTGAATATCATTGTAAAAAGGAGCAAGTATTTTAAAAATTTCATGAATTAACTTTTCAATTTTTTAACTTTTTGTTTATAGATATCTTCTTCTTTATCATTTCCTAGTCCTCTATACGCTTTTGCAATTTCTTGGTAAAAATCAGCTTCCATTTTATCTTCTATGACAAAATCAATACCATTTTGTAAAGTTTGCAAAGCTTTTTCATGGCTTTTGTAATCATTTAGCGCCTTTCCTTTCATTAAATAGACAAAAGGCTGTGCAGGAAAAAGACGAAGTCCCTCATCACTATATTTTAATAGAATAGCGGGTTTACCATCAGATATCTTTAAAATTTGCTCTAAAACTTGATAAGATTTATCTTTAGTAAATTGATCAGTTAAAGAACTAATATCTGATAATTTCACTTCTTTAACTAGTTTTGCTTTTATGGTGTCTAAACTTTTTTTAAGTCGTTTTAAATCTAAAGGCAATGTATTTTCGCTTTCCAAAATATTCATCAATGAAATGGCCTCTTGATATTGTCTGTCATAGATATACAGTCTGACCAAGAATTCTCTTTCTTTGGGTTTTTCTGCTATTATTTTCTGTTGAATTTTAATAGCTTCTTTGTAATTTACATCTTTTTGATGAATTTTTACAAGATGTTTTAACATCCAAATATTACCAGCATCTTTCTCTAGCGCTCTGTTTACATATTCTTTAGCTAATAAAACATTGTTTAAAAACAAATAGTTTTTTGAAAACTCAAAAAACACTGCAACGTCATTTATTAAAAGTTGATTGCAATTTTCTAAATTTTCAATGGCTTTTTGATAATTACCTATTGATTTTAGAGACAAAGCTTTAAAAAAGAATTGTTGAAATTTTAATTCGGCTTCCTCTGTTAAATCTTCCTTTGCAGGAATACTATCTTGAGCAAAAATACTCATTGAGAAAAGAAAAAAGAGAAAAGAGCTAATTTGATATAATCAAATTGTCTCTCTGTACTAATCTTTATATTCTTTACTTTCCAATTCATTAAGTTATTTCCGTATAATCACCAATACTTACAGATGTAAATTCTCCATTATATTTTGCATGATTACCAATCATAGCATTCTCTAAATTAGCGTTAGATATCGTTACGTTTTTTTGAATTAGAGAGTTGGTAATCGTAGAATTTGTAACGGTACTATTTTTACCAATAGATACATAGGGCCCAATTTTACTGTCTTTTAAAACAACGTTTTCACCAATGTAACAAGGCTGAATAATTTCTGAATTTTCTAAAACCACATCATCAGAAACTAAATTATTACCAGCAAGCTGTTCAAATTCTAATGTTTGCTTATTCGTATCTACAGTTGGGTCTTTCTTACCACAATCCATCCAAGAAATTACTTTACCTGGAATAAATTTCGCACCTTGTTGCCTTAAAGATTCTAGTACATTTGTTAACTGATACTCGTTATTTTCCTTTAAATTATTATCAATTAAATACTGAATTTCTTCCAATAATTTTTCACCACTTTTAAAATAATAAATACCAATAATTGCTAAATCAGAAACAAAATTCTTTGGCTTTTCTATAAAGTCAGTAATTATTCCATTCTCTAATTTTACCACTCCAAAAGCACTTGGATTTTCAACTTCTTTTACCCAAATAGCACCATCTGCATGAACATCTAAGGTGAAATCTGCTTTAAACAAAGTATCCGCATACGCAACTACACAGGGACCACTCAACGATTCTTTTGCACAATAAATTGCGTGAGCAGTTCCCAAAGCTTCGTGTTGAATATATACAGAACCTTTAGCGCCAAGTTTATCAGCAATATTTAATAATTTTTCTTTAGTGTCACTCGGAAAGCCTTTAGCGGAAGACCCTATTACAAAAGCTATTTCTTCTATTTCTTCATCAATTACAGAGGCGATATCTTCTACCAAACGCTGCACTATAGGTTTGCCCGCAATAACGGTTAAAGGTTTAGGAACGGTTAGTGTATGAGGCCTTAAACGAGATCCTACACCAGCCATAGGGACAATAATTTTCATAAAACATTTAAGTTTAAAATATGGTTGCAAGGTAACATTAATTAAGGTACTCTAAAAATTGTTTTCGCTAAAAAGGCAAGCTTAAAAGTAGTTTCAAAATTATACGTCTCCCTGAAAACAGGGAGGCGTCTCCCTGTTTTCAGGGAGAAGCAAATATCATGGTAAACAGCTATTGACACGTATTCTTATTTAGGCTATTTTTGTAGTGTATTCTGATGATAAGATTTATTACCCCCCCAATTTATAATTAACACATAAATGATTCTAAAAACCCAAGTTAACACTTGGGTTTTTTGTTTCTTTGCAAAAAATAAAACGTGTGAATTATTTATCTGTAGAAAATATTTCTAAATCTTACGGAGAGAGAGTCCTTTTTGAAGACATCTCATTTGGAATTAATAAAGATCAAAAGGTTGCTTTTGTTGCTAAAAACGGTAGTGGAAAAACTTCTATTTTAAATATTATTGCTGATTTAGATGTGCCTGATTCTGGACAAGTTGTAAGTAGAAAATGAATTAGTATTGCTTATTTAGCTCAAAAAGACGATATAAATCCTGATTTAACGATTGAAGAAACCATTTTCGCAACAGATAATAAGATTCTTTCTATTGTAAATCAATATGAAAAAGCCTTACTAAATCTTGATAATGGTGACGCATACCAGGCTGCATTTGACTTAATGGATCAACATAATGCCTGGGATTTTGAAACACAATACAGACAAATTTTATCAAAATTAAAACTAGAAGATTTAACGTTAAAAGTTGGTTCGCTATCTGGTGGGCAAAAAAAACGCCTGTCCTTAGCAATTGTGCTTATCAATAAACCTGACTTATTAATACTTGATGAGCCAACGAATCATTTAGATTTAGAAATGATAGAATGGTTGGAAGCTTTTTTCGCAAAAGAAAAGATTACACTTTTTATGGTGACACATGATCGTTATTTTTTAGAACGTGTATGTGATGAAATTTTAGAGTTAGATGAAGGTAAAATATATAAATACAAAGGAAATTATTCTTACTATTTACAAAATAAAGAAGAACGTTTAGCCTTAGAAGCTACCAATTTAGGCAAGGCTAAAAGTTTATTTAAAAAAGAATTAGAGTGGATGCGAAAGCAACCAAAAGCTAGAACTACAAAATCGAAGTCTAGAATTGATGATTTTCATCAAATTAAAGATAAAGCGCATCAACGCAGAAAAGACCATACAGTTCAGTTAGAAATTAATATGGAACGTTTGGGTAGTAAGATTTTAGAGCTTTATAAGCTGCAAAAATCTTTTGGAGACAAAGTTATTTTAGATGGATTTGACTATGTCTTTAAACGCGGAGAACGCATAGGAATTATTGGCAAAAACGGAACAGGAAAATCTTCTTTTTTAAATATTATTACAGAAAAAGCTCCTGTAGATGGTGGTAAAGTTATCATTGGAGAAACCATAAAGTTTGGCTATTATACACAAGCCGGAATCCACATAAAAGAAGGTCAAAAAGTAATTGAAGTTGTCAAAGAATTTGGAGAATTTATTCCACTTACAAAGGGAAGAAAAATTTCTGCCTCTCAACTATTAGAGCGTTTTCTGTTTGATAAAAAGAAACAATATGATTTCGTTGAGAAACTATCTGGTGGAGAACAAAAACGTTTGTATTTATGTGCTGTTTTAATACAAAATCCTAATTTTTTAATTTTAGATGAACCTACAAATGATTTAGATGTTGTAACCTTAAATGTGTTAGAAAGCTTCTTGTTAGATTTCCCTGGAAACTTACTCGTAGTATCTCATGATCGTTATTTTATGGATAAAATTGTAGATGCCCTTTTTGTTTTTAGAGGAGAAGGGGTTGTCGAGAATTTTCCGGGAAACTATTCAGATTTTAGAGCTTATGAAAATTCTGATGATAAGGAAGTAAAAGAAAAACCTCTCGAAAAATTGGCAGAGAAAAAGGTTGTGAAAAAGAAATCAAAAAACACCTTAAGTTTTGATGAAAAGAGAGAATTTGGTTCTTTAGAAACCGCTATCGAAAGACTTCAAAAAAGAAAATTAAGAATAGAAAATCAGTTTTTAAATGTAGAAATTGCTACAGATGATATTCCTAAAAAATCTAAAGAATTACAAGAAATTGTAAATGAACTAGAACAAAAAGAAGAACGTTGGCTAGAACTCTCCATGAAATTAGAAGGTTAGTGATTATTTCACAGAGAAGAGACAGAGATACGCAAAATAGTATTTAAGATAATTTTTCTCACTAATGTATAATTTCCGCTAATTCGCGAATACCAAGAAATATAAACCATTTTTATCTGTAAAATATTATAAAACTATTTTCCAAAACAGAACAATTCGTGAATTCAAGGCTTGAATCCTGTATATTGTAATTGTGCTTTGAAAAGTATAAAAATTAAATTAATCGATACTTAAAATATCTTTATCTTCTATTAACTTTTCATTATTAAAGCGCAATAAAATTTGTGCCACCGCAATAGTATCTTTTTCGCAATAGGTAACAATTCTTTGTAAATTTTTTTCTTCATAATACACCTTGGCAACCTCACTGCCGTCAATATCGTCTTTTGGTGATGGAACTCCTAGAATAGAAGTTAATAATTTAAGCGATGTGTAATGTTTATAATCGCCAAATTTCCACAATTCTAAAGTATCTATATGTGGCACTTCCCAAGGTTTTTTTCCAAATAAATTTAGTTTTTTAGGCAACTCTATTTGATGGATAATCATTCTTCTTGCTATGAAAGGAAAATCGAACTCTTTGCCATTATGAGCGCACAAAACATTTGCTTTTTTAGAGAAATGTGTATCTAAAAAAACTTTAAAATCAGTTAAGACTTTCTGCTCATCATCCCCAAAAAAAGAGGTAATTATTAGCTGTTTATTTTCTTCTACATCCACAAAATAACCAACAGAAATACAAATTATTTTACCGAATTCTGCCCAAATACCTGCTCTATCATAAAAAGCTTCTGCTGTAAATTCTTCTTTTCGCTGATAGTGTGTTTTTTTCTCAAAAAGTGCTTGAGTTTCTCTAGAAAGTAAAGTCCAATTTTCTTCTTGAGGCACGGTTTCAATATCTAAAAACAAAATATTATTTAATGTGTAGTTCAAATTCATAGCGTATTTTTTTCTTTTTCAATCTAAAGATAATAAAAAAAAGCTCCAAAAATTAATTCGGAGCTTTTAAGTTTTAATAGAAAATAAAGAATTATCTAATTACTAATTTTGAAGTTGATGTTTTCATTCCTTCTGTTACTTTTAAAATGTAAAGACCGGCAGAGATTGATGAAACATCAATATCAGACTTAACACCTGAAATACTAGATAAAAGTACTCTTTTACCTAAGACATTAAAAATTGAAACTTGTTTTGTGTCTGCACTATTACTTTTGACTGTAAAGATATTGTTAGTAACAGGGTTTGGATACGTTGCAAAACCTTCTATAGCGTTGTTCTTTATAGAAGCAGTTGTATTGTGAAAGAAAGATAAAGCATCCCAATAAGTAATTGCTCCAGAATAAGTTCTCAATTCAAAATATAGTTGTGTTGCACCAGCTGGTGCTGTGAGAGTAACCTCATACTTTGACCAAGCACCGCCATTATTGTCTAAATAATTATTATCAGGACCTCTTAATAAACCATCAGTCGCTGAATCATTAACGCTGGTATTGTCAGCGTCTTTCCAATAAGACCAAATACGTGCATCTGACCCATCGTTTTCTACTACTTTATACCAAATTGTAATTGTATAACTATCACCAGGAACAACACCTGCAATAGTTTGTCCTAAATCTTTAGTTCCGCCAACGTGTTTAGCAGAAAAAGAGCCGCTATATACTTCTGTAGCTTCTTTGGTGGTATTCTCTACTTTTGTCCAATCAGTTGGATCGGTATCTGAATCCCAATTTTCTAAACCCCCGTTAAGCATCATCTCTTGTCCAAAAGACACAGAAGTGATTAAAACTAATAATAGAGTAAAAATGTAATTTTTTTTCATGTTATATTTGTTTGAATTGATTTGCAAATTATGAAATTAAAACAAGAGCAAAGTTATTTAAAAATTAATTTATCCCAACTTTTTAATTTTTCACAAATAAGATTTAAAATAGTTAAATTTTAATTAATTTGTTAATTAATGATTAAACAATTGTAAACTTAAGAAATCTGTCAACCCTAAATTATATTTTAAAGTTTAAAACCGTATTTTTGAGTACTTAATACGCATTAAAGATTATGAACAAAAAGGATATTAAAATTTTATTGGTTGATGATGAGCCAGATATATTAGAGATTGTTGGATATAATTTAAAAAATGAAGGATATCAAGTTTTTAAAGCAGAAAATGGTCAAGAAGCTATTAAATCGGCAAAAAAAAACGTGCCACATTTGATTTTATTAGACATCATGATGCCAGAAATGGATGGTATTGAAGCTTGTGAAAAAATTAGAAAAACAAAATCTTTAGAAAACGTAATTATAGCTTTTTTAACAGCGAGAGGAGAGGATTACTCACAAGTTGCCGGTTTTGAAGCTGGTGCTGATGATTATATTACCAAACCCATAAAACCTAAAGTTTTAGTGAGTAAAATAAAGTCTTTATTAAGAAGGCTAAAAACAGAAAAGGACAGTGAACAGACTCTTAAAATTGGTGATATTGTTATCGATAGAGATGAATACGTTGTTTATAAAGCTGGTAAAAAAATTACACTTCCAAGAAAAGAATTCGAACTGCTTTCTCTTTTAACATCGAAGCCGGGTAAAGTATTTAAAAGAGAAGTTATTTTAGATACTGTTTGGGGAAATGAGGTAGTTGTTGGCGGTAGAACCATAGATGTGCACATTAGAAAATTAAGAGAAAAAATTGGTGACGACCATTTTAAAACCGTAAAAGGTGTTGGGTATAAATTTGTTTTATTAGATGCTGATAAATAATAAGTTAACATTTTAAAAGTAAAATATCGTTATAATTTGAAACTAAAGAAAACCTATTCTTTTGCGCTTTGGTCGGCAGTTTACCTAACAATGCTTTCTGTTTGTATCGCTTCGGTATCCTACTTATTTATTGGCAAATATCTTGGCCTTATCACGATATTAATTTATATCATAACCCTCTTTGTTATTTCATTTTTTATCATTCAATATAGAGCTGAACACTTTATATACAGAAGATTAAAAAAACTATATAAACAAGTTTCTATTTTAAACGTAAATGATTTAAAAAGAGATTCTGCAACCACAGATATTGATGAATTATCTAAAAGTATGCAAAAATTTATAGAGGGTAAACGTTTAGAAATAAAAAATTTAACAGAAAGAGATTCCTTTAGACGAGATTTTTTGGGCAATGTTGCTCACGAACTTAAAACACCATTATTTACAGTACAAGGTTATATATTAACGTTAATGGAAGGCGCCGTTAATGATAAACAAATACGGATGAAGTATTTGGATAGAGCGAACAAAGGTGTTGAAAGACTGGTTGCTGTGATTAAAGATTTAGATATGATTGCTAAATTAGAGAATGAAGGTGCCAAACTTAATATTGAAGTTTTTAATTTATTAGCATTGATTCAAAATGTGTTCGATTTATTTGAAATGAAAGCTAAAAAAAGAAACATTTCATTAAAGTTTGATAAGATTTATGAATTTCCTGTTTTTGTAAAAGGAGATATTGAAAAAATAGAGCAAGTTCTTATAAATTTAATTGTAAACTCAATTAAATACGGCAAACCTAATGGAACAACTTTTGTTGCAGTGGACATTTATAATGACAAAAAATTTATACTCAAAGTTATTGATAATGGTGAAGGTATTAAAAAAGAACATTTACCGCGTTTATTTGAACGCTTTTATCGCGTAGACCAAAGCAGATCTAGAGATCAAGGAGGCTCTGGTTTAGGGTTGTCTATCGTTAAACACATTGTGGAAGCTCATGATGAAAATATGTTGCTAAAAAGTACGTATGGAGAAGGTTCTGAATTTTCATTTACCATGGAAAAAGCTTTGTAACTTCACAAATTACATTAAGTCAAAACCTATATCTTTTCTGAAATTCATACCATCAAAATGAATTTTATTGATACTTCTATAACTCTTTTCTAAAGCCTCTTCCATACTATTTGCTAAAGAAGTTATAGCCATAACTCTGCCGCCGCTTGTAACTACTTTATTGTCTTTAAGAGCAGTTCCTGCATGATAAACTATCGATTCATCTACTGCATCAAAACCAATAATCTCTTTATTTTTTTGATACGCTTCAGGATAACCACCAGAAACTAACATAACAGTAGTTGCCGTTTTATCCACTACTGAAAAAGACTTTTTATGTAATGTTTGACTTGCAACACCCTCTAACAAATCAAATAAATCTGATGCTATTCTTGGCAAAACAACTTCTGTTTCTGGATCTCCCATTCTTACATTATACTCAACTACAGAGGGATTCCCGTTATCATTCATCAATCCTATAAAAATAAAACCTCTGTAATCTATGCCATCTTTTTGCAAACCTGCAATGGTAGGCTTTACCACCAATTCTTCTACTCTATTTAAAAAGGCTCCATCTGCAAATGGAACTGGAGATATCGCCCCCATTCCTCCAGTATTTAGGCCTGTATCACCATCACCAATTCTTTTATAATCTTTTGCTGATGGTAAAATTTTATAACTTTTACCATCTGTTAACACAAAAACAGACAATTCTATCCCTTTTAAAAACTCTTCAATTACCACTGTAGAGGAAGCTTCTCCAAATTTTTGGTTTGAAACCATTTCTTTTAATTCCGTTTTAGCCTCTTGCAAAGAATTTATAATTAACACTCCTTTTCCTGCTGCCAAGCCATCTGCTTTTAAAACAAAAGGAGGTTCTAAAGTTTCTAAAAAAACATAGCCTTCTTCCAAACTCTCTTTTGTAAAAGATTGATATCTTGCCGTGGGAACTCCATGTTTTTGCATAAACTGCTTCGAAAAATCTTTACTTCCTTCTAATAAAGCTCCATCCTTTTTAGGACCAATTACGGCAATATTTTTTAAGGCTGAGTCTGCTAAAAAGAAATCATGAATCCCGTCAACTAATGGAACTTCTGGACCTACAACCACCATTTTTATGTCATTTTCTAAAACAGTACTTTTTATAACATTAAAATCAGCTAGACTAATATTAATATTTTTTGCAATTTTATCTGTCCCAGCATTTCCTGGAGCTACAAAAAGTTGATTGATTTTTTTGCTTTCAGAAAGTTTTAAAGCAAAAGCATGTTCTCTTCCTCCAGAACCTAAAATAAGTACATTCATAATAGTTGTGTTATTGTAGGCGCAAATATATTTTAAAATCTTTGGATTCTAGCTTTTGTTAGAAAGACAATTTAACTTTAAAAATATTTTTTCACTAAAACCCCCACTTTAAAAAATATTTAACCGCAGAAGAAATATGTCTAAAAAATAAATTTATATTTTTTAGAGAGCCCTGTTTTAAAACATGAACTATCTGTTCATCGGGGAAATACATTTTTTTCTTCCCTAAAAAGTCTATTTTCCTACAAATATCGACATCTTCCATATATAAAAAATAGCGCTCATCAAAACCCTTTAGCTTCACAAAATCACTGGTTTTATACAATTGAAAACATCCTGCTAAATATTCTGCATAGAATGGTTTAGACAAATCTTTTTCTCTGTACTGACCATTATAAATGGCCGTTTTAAATATTGGTTTTAAAAAAGGAAATCTTCTAGTAAATAACTCTTTGACCGAAGGATATCTTCTACAAGAAAACTGATGTTGGCCATTTGGAAATCGTACTTTTGGAGCTATCATTGCTATTTCTTTATTCTTTTCTAACTCTAAAATTAGATTTGGAATTACATTTTGATGAAAAAAAACATCTGGATTTAGAATTAAGTGGTAGCGAGAAAAGTTTTCTAGTTCTTTTAAAATTGTATTATGACCGCAACCAAAACCTATATTTTCTCCAACAGCAATATATTTTATTTCTTTTTGCTTAAAAATATTTTTAAATTTTTTATCAGGAGTGTTATCTATTAAAAAAAGAGTTTTTGTTAAGGAAATATTTAAAAAGCAGTTCACAGTATTTGTTAACTCATTTAAATCCTCATTATATAGCACAATAGATGCTGTTATATCTAACTTTTCTTTCATTGGATTAATAGGCGTTTTCATCTCCTTTAAAAACATTTAAAGCCGTTTTAAAGACTATTTTCAAATCTAATAAAAAAGACCAATTTTCGATATAAAAAACATCTAAACGAACTCTATTTTTAATATCTGAAATTTTTTTCACCTCACCTCTATACCCGCTTACTTGAGCCAAACCAGTAATACCTGGCTTAACAATGTGCCTTTTTAAATAATCATCAACCTCTTTTTGATATTCTAAAGATAAACTTTCTATATGTGGTCTTGGACCAACTACACTCATATGTCCCTGTAAAACATTAAAAAATTGAGGCAATTCATCTATGCTAGTTTTCCTTAAAAAAGCGCCTATTCTAGTAACCCTTGCATCATTTTTAGCGACATGTACTTTACGTGATAACTCATCAACTCTCATAGATCTAAATTTATAACAGACAAATTCTTCACCTTTTATGCCTTCTCTTTTTTGTTTAAAGACCAAAGGTCCATTTGATTCTAGTTTTACTACAATCCAAAGAATAGGTATTAACCAAGAAAGAATAAAAAAACATACAACTAAAGAAAAAATGATATCGAATATTCTCTTGATGTAAAAGTTTTCTGCAAACTCGAAAGGAAGTCTGTTTACATTTAAAACCATTAAAGCATCATCATAATATTGAACACTTTGATTTTTACTGTATAATTCTATTGAATCTGGTATTAGCTTCAATGTTATGCTTTGATCTGTCGCAAACTTACTAATAATTTTTATTTCCTCTTTTGTAAGTTCCTTTAAGGAACAATAAATTTCATCAACTTCATTTTCGTTTGTGTACTTTAAAACATCTGCTAAATTCCCCAAATATTCTTTAATTTTATGTTTTCTATTAGAAAAAAAACCAAGGTACTTATATCCTAAATTAGATTTGCTCTTAAATAGTTTTATAATATTCTTAGCTGATTGATCAAATCCTAAAACTACCGTTGTTCTAGAATTATTACCCAAGGACCGATACCTTTTTAAGAGAAAAAACCATAAAAATTTTAGAAATGAGATGCTAATTATTACAAAAACTAACACAATAAATTGATTATTTACGACATCACCTTCTCTAAAAATCCCAAAATATGCAAAATAACCTAGTATAAAAACAAAAAATTGACGGGCTAACAATTTCAAAACCCCCAAAACTCTTGTAAATCTATAAACCTCATAAAAGCGCAAAGAATATGAAGAAATTAACCAAAAGGCAGAAATATAAACTAGAAAATAAAAATTAAAATACTCAAAGGAATGAATAAAGTAAAATATTAGATTAATGATTATTAAATCTAAGGTTCTTTGCAGAGGCCTTATTAAATAGGAGTGTCTTTTTTTCAAATCAGAGGAGTCATTTAAAACAAATATATTGTTTTAACGTAAAACTTTGTGAATCATTTTATCTAATGTGAAAAAAAAATTTGCCACAGATTTTTGATGATGAAAGTCTACAGGTTTATCTATTAAAACTAAAAGAGCTTTAATTAGTTTATTTACATCCCAGCTTGTAGCCACAAAATCTAAATTATTATTTTGAAACAGTTTTTTTAGTTCGCTGTTAGGGTCTGTAATGAGAAATATTTTACAGTCTGAAGCCAATAAGTTAGGTAATTTTGAGGGTAGCGATCCCTTTGAAGTGCCCTCTTTTTGCGGAATAATCTGAACATCGCTTTTTTGATATAACTCTGCTAAATTTTCTTTCTTTACTAAATCATGAAAATGAATATTTGAGTTCGTGTTTGCTTTTTTTAATTTATTAAATTCTTTTCCTTTTGAAAAAAAATGAAAAACGATATTACTTGTGCTTAATGAGGCTTGATTAAAAAAATGTAATAATTTTTCGGGATTTTGTTTTTGTCCTAAAGCACCAGAATACACCACATGTTTTTTATTGGTATTAAAAATATGGCTTAAATCATTTGTAACCTTCCCTTCTATTGTTATAAAAGGATATTGTACTTCTAGAATATTTTCTTTTAAACTGTACATTTTTTGTGCTAAATCTTTCATTTCTTCAGAAAGAAAAATAAGCTTATTACAACCGTTGTAGCACTTCTTTTCAATTCTATGAATAAAAAAACGAACAGTACTATTTAAAAAACTTTTTTTATCTGTTGAATAGATCTCTTGCAAATCGTGCACCATCCCAACCTTTTTAATCTTTTTATCTAAAAATAGCAAAATTGAAAAAAAAGCAAAACTTGGTGGAAAAACAGGTATGATAATATCTTTATTTTTTTGATATTTTTTTATTTTCATTAAAATAAAGAGCGAAAAGCTAAACTCTAAAATAAATCTCCTAAAAATTGCATTTTCTGTAAAAAACAAATGCTTTCCACCCCTAATTATTTTAATTCCTTCTAATTGTTTTTGACTGCGTTTTATTTTCCATTCTGGATAAAAAGGATGGTAACATAGCACTGTAACTTTATGCCCTTTATTTTTTAAAGCAATTGCAAAATCAGTATTAAATTTCCCTGTTGAAATGGGTTCAGGAAAAAAAAAAGGTGATATTATTAAAATATTTTTTTTATCTAACATTTATGAGCACTCTAATGATACTTTAATCAAATATTAACTTAGAACAAAAGAAATATCACTTTCTTTAAAGTTATGATCATATCGATAAATAAAGACAACTTTATACAGATAGCGCTTCTTTACGATTGTTATTATCCATTTTAATTATAGCATTAACATCATCTTTTATAAAAATGTTAAGTTTACCATCTACCGTATAATCTATAATAGGGATTTGATTAAGATCAAAATAATCTTTGGCTATTTGATACAAAAGCTCACTGCCATCTAAATCTGGAAGGCCCCAGTATCGATTTTTAAAATAATCTTTACTAAAATGATTGACATCATCCCCTTTAAATTTCTGAACCCCTGCATTATTCGTTGATCGAAGACTAGATTCTGCTGCACTAACTCCAACTTTTTGTACAACAAAACTGTGATCAACTCCCACAATATTTATAAATTTAGGATTTAAATACGCTGCAATTTGAAGCGCGGTAAATGTAACTGTGCAACCAGTGGATAAAACATTTTCTATATTTTTCTCCATTTTATGTTGATCTTTTAGGTTGACAAATAAAATATTTTTTCTTGGTTTAACACCCAAATAAAAAGCTCTAATTGGTAATATTAAAATTCTTTTAGTTGTATTAAAATAGTCTTTATTCTGACGAATTACAAAACCGTTTACACAAGCAATAATATCTGGCCTCCATGAACTCTTCTCATAAATTAAATTGATTTTATTCATACCAATAGAAACAAAAGATTTATTTATTTTTTCTAAAGGTGTTTTATTTAAGCTAGGACCATTTCCCACAATTAATATTGGTCTATTTGCAAACTTTTTTAAAAGAGTCCAGTCATTTTTATTTTTAAAATAAAAATAAAACATCATAGCATCAATAATCTTTCTAGGATAATAGGTGACTACTTTTAAGATTTCAACTAATTTCTCTTTCATTTTGAGTCAATAAAATAGATAAAATTGCAATAAAAAATAAAGTTGGTTCAAAAGAATAAAAAGATGGAATTGATTCAGTTATTCCCATAAATAGAAGCATTACCACTAAAATAGAAATAATTTGAGAATTTAATTTTATAACTTTTTTAACAACCTCAAAAATCAAATATAAAATAATTATAATTCCTAGAATACCAAAATCGATTATATTTTGTATAATAAAATTATGAGAAGTTTGCAAATGTTGCTTGTCAAAAACTTTCCTTGAAGACTCTAATAAATTATTTTCAAAACCATTTAAGCCATAACCTGTGATGATATGATAATCCGAAAAAATAACATCTTTTGCCAAAGTCCAAATTTCAATTCTTGATAAAGCTCTGCCATCTAATTCACCTGGTCTTTTGAAGGAATCAAATAGATTAGTGCCATAAAAAACAAATAAAAAACCAAAAATAAATATTCCAATAACCCACCAAAACCTTTTAAAAAAAGTTAGTAATGTATTTAGTGAAAACCAATAAATTAGAGAAAAAGCAAATGAAAAAAGTAATATCAATCTTGAATCAGCAATAATCAACATGTATAAATAAAATAAATAAATTATTGCATACAAAATTTTATTTTTAGACAACTTAAAAAAGTAGAGCGCAATTAAAGAGTTAAGAGCAAGTTGTGAGGTGTAAATATTTGCTCCTGAAGATAAAGGAAAATAAACCCGATAACCAAAAACCCCAAACAAAGACATGATGCTATTAATACCTGCTTTTTGATCTCCGAAATAAAGTTTAAAGTAAACCAAATTAGCAATGTTAAATAATAAAAAAGTTATTAATATATAGTTCAGACATTGCTTTATAGATTTATTTTTAAAATAAGTTAAGGTGAAGATTAACCAAATCCAATAGGTTAATAATACAGCCACATCTCTTAGCAGAACGTTTCCAAAAATTAATCCATGAATAAGTATTGCAAAACAAAATAACAACGTATAAAAATTATATTTTGAAATTTTGGTTAAACTTTTTGTTGGTATTCTTTTTACCGTAGAATACGACATCATTACAAAAAGCAACGCAAAAGCTATAATCTTTTGCGGCCCTTCTAAATAAGCAACTATCCTTAATAAAAGCACATAAAAATATATCATCTAATAGTTTTATAACTTACAATTGCAAAAACACCTTGAATCGTTATAATGATAGTCATCATCATAAGTAACCAATATTGTTCATTAAATTTTGGAAAAATAAAAGGTAATACATATACTATTGTAATACCCAAGTATTGCATTAAATTTAAAAACCTGATATTAGAAATTTTGTTATTGTAAATAAGAATATAAACCAATGGTTGAACCATCATAAATATTAAGCCAATGAAAGACACTTTTACTAACAACTTGTTGTACTGGGTATATTTTGTGAAAAACAGAGCTAAAATTTGAGAATTGAATAAAGTTATGATAATAATAATTCCAAAAACAACAGGAATTATAGTTTTCAAGATCTTAACATACATCTCTCTCACAAATATTTTATTAAAATTCGCATCAATTTTTACCGTTATTTTCGATTGCAAACCAGAAATTACAGCCATCGTAATTAAGGCAGATAAATTATAGAATTGATACATAATATGTGCATATGAAACAAAAATATCCCCAAAATATATTTGTCCTAAATATCTTGCCCCGAAGCTAGCTAAAAATTCGTTTCCTCTTAAAAATGTATAATTAATTCCCAATCTAAATACTTTAAAAGAAAAATCTTTAGGACGGATTTTAAATGTGTTAATTTTAAATTTAAATTTATTTTTAAATAAAATTAGGCTCGTTATTGCGGTTATAAAGATTGTCAAAAATAAAGCTATTACAATCCCCATAAGGTTATTAAAAATATAAACACTACTAATCCCGATCACAAAAAAAAGAAAATAAAATACAATGTCTTCTATAAAAATAGAGAGATAAACAGAATTATCTGATTTTGAAAATTCTGCAATATTTCTAATTAAAACGAAGAGAACTAATGACGGAAACATTAAAACCGCAATCCATATACTATCAAAAATAAAAAAAGAGATAATTGAAGATAATAAACCGAGTACAAGAACAGTTAAGGCAATATTAGACGAAACATTTGCGGGCCATTTTTTATGGTTTATTAAACTTTCTCTTACTTCATTAAAATATATGATATACAAATTATTGGCAGAAAAAAAAGTAAGCATTCTTAAGGTAGTCCAAAAAATAGCAAATGCAGCAAAATCTTTAAATGATAATTTATATGCAAAAAAAGAGGTTAGTAACAGAAATAAAAACCTTCCTAAAGTTTTACCAAAAAGATTTAATATTCCTAAATTATTTTTTATGTATGTATTAAATAGTCTTTTCAAATTAGTGTTGTATTGTTTTTTCTCTATTACTAAATAATAGAATTAGCATAAATGTAAAAAACATTACACCCCAATGTCTAGATAAAATATTTTCTGTTAAGAAATTTAAAGCAATAATTATACAAAATGATACCTTAAGAACATTTATTGGTTTTAGCGATATTTTGAATAAATACAATATAAACATTAAAAAAGACATTAAACCAACTACCCCTGTAGCCAAGAGAAAATACAAATAATTATTATGTGTATTTAAATTTTCATCTAGTGCTATTTGAAGCTGCTCATTATTATTTTTATTATAGGATGATAACTCACCTTTTTCAAGTTGAACTCCCCAAAAACATAAACTTTTGTTAGATGTACTGCTATAAACATAATCTCCTTTATCATTTGGTAATCCTATTAAAGCCAAACCATTTTTCTTCAAGGTAACCGTTATAGAGCATCGATACCAATTATTACTCAAAATTTTGATTTCTGCTTTTTCTACATTTACTTTTTGAAATAATTTCCCTTTTTTTAGATCAAAAACAGCCCTTTGATCTATTTCTCCTAGTCTTAAAATTACCTTATCGGAATTACTTTTCTTAACAAAAACAGAGAAAGTATATATTCCTTCTTTCTTAACTATTACTTCAGAACAAATATTGTGAGAAACTTCTTCAAATAAATTATCTAACACAATTAAATCAGCATTATTTTTGTCTGCCGGTGAAATTTCTTCATTTGCAATGATATGAATATTATTTTTATGCCAATATTTATGATTAAATTCTTCTGAGAAATATAGAAGATTTTTACTTTTATTAAGAGATAATCTATTTTTATATTCCGCATTTAACTGGTCTTGAACGTCTCCTACACCAAAACCAAATAACACTTCAGAAAGGTCGCTTTTTCTAATAATATTAACAATCGACGAATAAACTTCTTGTCTTGTATCATTCACTTCATATTTTTTATCATTTGTAAAGGTTTTAACAAAGTTAAATCCTCTTTGAACGTCGACATCTTTTGACTTTATCGTTAAAAAAATAGCAAAAGAAACTAAAAATAAAACAGACGCAGATAAAAATATTTTCTTCTTTAAGTTTAGGTAAAATATGAATACAACACTTAATAAAAGAGCAATTACATTAGGAAAAGAAAAGGCATAAAACACCCAAAACGAAAAATAAATAAATACCAATAAATACAGTATTTGAATAAAATATTTTTTTGAATTACTTTTAAAAAAGGTATCCAAAGAAAAAATTGCACACAATACAAAACCCATTGAAAAATAGGGTTTATGAACTAAAAAAAAGTTGTGGTGTAAATTTTTATTAATTATGAATTGAAACTTATCATAATCGAGTAAATAATGCCATAAATTGAATTCAAATCGATCAGGATTACTTAAAAAAAGATACGTAATAAAAACTGTATAAAGCATATTCACACCAATAAACAGCATAAAAATAGAAGACACCTTTTTTCTTGGTATCTTAAAATCTGTGAATGATAAAAGAAAAGGAATAATTAATAATGGTGTAAATTGTATGATTCTTTTAATAGATGCTTCTTTATTTGATGCGTAAATTATTGAAATAATTAGTATTAAAAAATAACCTGTCATCAACAAAAAAGAAAAAAAACTCTTTCTTGTAAAATTTATATTCTTGTTTAAAATTGCACTAATAATAGAAATCAAACAAAACACAGTTAGTATTTTTGAAGACCAATCAAATTTTAACAACGGATAAAACCCAAGAAGACTTAAAAAAAGTATCTGTAAATTATAAAGTTTAGCTTTCAATCTTAATAAGGTTTAACAAATTATTTACAGCCATAGACCCCTGTCTTTGTACACTTTGATATGTTCTTGAACCTACATGCGGTGTAATTACAATATTATCAACACCTCTTAAAATTTCACCATCTAATATTGGTTCATGAGCTAGAACATCTGTTAGATATGCTCTTATTTTCTTCTCTTTAAGACCTTCTATTAAAGCTATTGAATCTACTAACATTCCTCTTGCCGTATTGATAATAATTGGATTTCTTTTCAACTTATTAAAGATAACCTCTCTACTAATCAGGTTTTCTGTTTTGGCTGTATGCGGTAAATGTAAACTAATAACATCTGCTTGCTCAAATATTATATCTAAAGAATCCACAAAGGCAACTTCATCATATTTTGATAAAAAAATTTCATCTTTATATAAATCAAAACCAAGAACTTTCATTCCTAAAGCACTAGATTTTTTCGCAAGCTCCTTCCCTACTGAACCTAAACCTATAATACCAATTGTTTTTCCTTGTATTTCATTACCAACCCAGCGTTTCCAGCTTCCAGATTGAACTGAATTATGTTGTACATGAATATTTTTTTCGAAGGTAAATAATAATGCTAAAACGTGTTCTGAAACAGATACTTGATTTACTGCAGGACAATTTGTTACAGGCACATTGTATTGTTTTGCCGCTTTTAAATCTATCCTATCTAAACCAACTCCATATTTACATAAGTACCTCAATTTACCTTGGGCTCCTTTTTTAATTACAGCGGCTGTATATTCATCATCACCACAAATTACAGCATCATAGTTTTGTATAATTGGTAATAATTCAGCTTCTAATATAGGACCTCTAAGCGTATCAATATCGAAACCTTGACGATATAACAAATCTTGATGAACACCTGGAGTATCTTGAAATGATGTGGTCGTTAATAATACTTTCATAATTTTTAAAATAACTAAATATTGTTTTTAAAACTTTCTTCAAATTCAAAGAAGTCTTTAAATCTGTTTCCTTCATAATTCTTGAAAATTTCTTTATTTTCTTCATTTTCCCTTAAAGCGAAATGTAAATTCGAAAATGTTGCTGCATCCAAATCTGTAGTTGCATCTCCAATAAATAAAGTTTCTTCTCTTTTTAAATGATGCTTTTTTAGTAGATATTCCGTCCAATAACGTTTATTTTTTGGTGAACCATGAATTCCTAAAAAATAATTCATTAAGCCTCTTTTGTCCACTATAATCTCAATTTCAGAAGTTGGTGTTCCTGTGATAATCCAAAAATTTAATTCTTTAGAATATTTTTTTATAAATGCATTTACCCCCGGCACTTCGTCAGATACAATTACCTTATTTAATACTAAATTAGAAAATTGTTTCGCCAACTCATCCACTCTATCCTCAGAAATATCTTTATTGAAGAACTTTTTCTCCCAATACTTGAATTTTTCAAATCTAGAAACGCCTCCGTGATTGATATGATATTCTACTACTTCATTTGCAATTACTTCTCCATAAGGTGCATACATTTCTCTAAAAGCATCAGTTTTTGCGCTAACAGACTCTGCAATAACTCCGTCAAAATCAAAAAATATATTTTTAATTTTTTGCATTATTCATCGTATTATTTGAAAAACTAAAAAAACGCTTCAATATTTTATTTATTTGATATTATAAATATCTTTAATTAGTGAAAAAATCTCACTTTCTTTTTTATCTGTTTTTAAAAAAACGCAATCATTTTGAGAATTAAAAGTTCCATGAGCTGGAAATTTTTTTACTAATTTAAATCCAAGTTTTGAAAGATATAGTTCAACCTCATCTAAAAGTGCTATCTCTTTATACATCGGAATTGTAAAAAGCTCTAAATGCAACCCGATACAGTTTTCTAACAATTTTTCTGAACCTTTTAAAATGTTTAATTCAGCACCTTGCGCATCTATCTTTATAAAATCGAAATTTGTTTTAGGAAATTTTTTTAAGACAACAGAATCGATGGTCGTGCAATCTATTTCTAAAGTTTTTATAGTTTTAGATCTTTCAAACCATGTGTTCGCTAAATGTTTTGGACCTCTTTTTTTTAATTCTTCATAATTTTGTCGGACATACTCATAATTCTGTTCAAATAAAGAGGACCCTGTTCCTCTAAAACCTTTGTATATATAAAAAGGTTTCCGCTCTTCTCTTTCCCAAACAGCAGTATTAAAAGTTATGTAATTAAGTCCTTCTTTGATAGCATCATTAGGTTCAAAATTAACTAAAAATTTAACTTTATTTGCATGAGAAAACCAAGGTTCTGGAAGGCCACCAACCGACCCTATATCTATAAAATTGATAATACCTTTTCCTTTATAATTTATTTTAAAATTTGATTTAAACTTGGATACTACATATTTTTTAAAATAATAGCTAGCTCTATTGATATATTTATTCATCTTTAATTTAATAATATATTTAATTTAACAATATATCTAATTTTGGAATTAAAACAGATACTGGGAGCTTATTTGTTAATGAATCTATTAAAACTTTCTTTTTTTCCTTTCCTTTAATAATCATAACTATCTTTTTCGAATTCATTAATAACGGATACGTCATTGTAATTCTTTGAGTATTTAATTGAGGAATATCATTTAAAACAATTAGAGCTTCTTTTTCATTTAAAGCTTTAGTATTCGGAAATAACGAAGCAATATGACCATCTAATCCCATCCCTAATATTACCAAATCAAAACTAGGTAGATTTTTAACTTTTTGTACGCTCTCTAATATTTTTCTCTCATAATTATCTGCACATTGTTTAAATGATATACCAGCTTCTATCATTGAAAAACTAACCGCATTTATTTTTTTAAAAAATATGTTATTTATATTTCCATAGTTACTTTCTGGCTCTGAAATTGAAACACATCTTTCATCTACTAAAAAAAAAAATATCCTATTCCATTCTATTTTATAGTCGGTTAACTTTTTATATATTGGTAAAGGCGAGCTTCCACCAGAAATAGCTATCGATATGGTATCTGAATCTTGAAGTAATTTTTGTATAATGTTTTTTAATTCCAAAGCTGATTTATCAACAAAATTAGCAGAATTATATGTTTTAAAATTAAATATTTCTTTCATTTTTATAAACAGATCTAATACATTCTAATATGCCTTGGCCCATATCAATATGGGGGTTTGCCATTAATTTTCTACTTAAAGAGGGTTCAAAAGAATAGGGTGTGAATTTATAATGGTTATTATATTTATTATTATATTTAATTTCAATTTTATTATTTAAAATTTCGTTTATCATATTAAATAATTCAGAGCGTTTTATTCTTTCTGTACCTGTTAATATTACATGAACATTATTAAATTTATCAGATTCAATGACATCCACAGATAATTTGGCCGCGTCTCCTGCATGAATATATTCTCTTATTTCATTACCATCTCCTTTGTGGTTAATTACATTTTCTATAACTGCTTTTTTCACAAGATTATAGATGTAATTATTATCGTAATCTCTTTCTGAATATACAGACCCATACCTTAAAATTGTAAAATCTAAATCATACTTTTCATGATATTCTTCTATTATTTTCTCAGAAGCCAATTTACTTATTCCATAAAAAGACCCTTTATTACTCATAGCGTACGCACTACTTGCGTAAACAAACCTCTTAATCTTAGCATGAATGCAAGCTTCTAAAACATACATATTACCAATAATATTTAGTTGCATTGTTTTTAAGGGTGCTTTTATTGAAAAATCTAAATTCGCAAAGCCTGCCAAATTATATACGATATCATAATTTTGATTTTTAAAAACAGCTTCGACTTGTTTTTGATCAGATATATCGCAATGTATATAATGAACTACCTCTTTAAATTCAGAATCATCCTTAATATCTGCTACTACCAGCTTGTACCCTCTAGATAAAAGTTCTTTTAAAAGATAATATCCTAAAAAACCGAAACCTCCAAAAACTAAAACTTTTTTCATACTACAATTTTTCCTTTAACAAATTCATTTCTTGCCTTGCTTTATCCCCTAGAAAGAAGAAATCTAAACTAAATGCCAAAAATGAGTACCCTTTATTAATCTTCTCCAAAATTTTTGAGTGATCAGATTCTACAATATGAAAACCCAGGGGTTTATTTAATTTTTTAGCAACAATATCTATTCTTTCAAGCGCTTCCTTAACATCTTCTCGATCATACTCACCCGGAAAGCCCATTGAAGCAGACAGGTCGTAGGGACCAACAATAATACCATCTATTCCAGGCACCGAAAATATATCTTCTAAATTATTAACGGCATCGATATGCTCTATTTGAGCAATTACAACTACGTTATTTTTCACCCAATCTTGATATGTATCAAAGGCCGTTCCGTATTTTTGAGCTCTATTTAAACCAACACCCCGTTTGCCTAAAGGAGGATATTTAACAAAGTTAACAGCTTGAATAGCTTCTTCTTTATTTCTAATCATCGGCACGATTACACCATCTGCTCCAGCATCTAAAACTCTTTTTATGGCAACTTCTTCATTCTTACTTACTCGAACTAATGCTTGCATTCCATTACCTTGAATGTGGCCTATTAAATTCATAATAGTTTCGATACTTATAGGAGAGTGCTCCATATCTATTGTTAGCCACTCAAAACCTGCTGTGCTCAAAATTTCAATAACAGCTTGGTGCGGGATTGTTAACCAAGAACCTATTGACAACTCTTTATTTTGTAATTTCTGTTTTAAAAGGCTCGTTCCGTGTGAAAAATTTTTCATATTTTTTTTTAATAAATAACTATTAATATTAAGATATGATCAGAAATTATCTTAATAATTTATAAAGGGCTTCTGCAATAATAAAATCTTCTGGTTCATCAATATCGGTAGATTCAATTTTATCAATTTCATACATAAAAGGATTTTCACCTATTCTGCTTTCATTATTCAAGAAGCTTTTTTGTGTAAAAATATAGAAACATGAATTTTCTTCAAATATTGGTTCTAAATGTTGCGTTACTAACATTTTAGGATCATGATTCATCGGTTTAGAATCTTTATTATAAAACCGTTTTTGTGTTCTAGAAACTGCAAAAACAGAATCATTTTCTTTTGTTTTTAAAGATGCAATCATTTTATCTATTGCTTTGTCTATCGTTTCTGATTTTAGCAAAGGATTTGTACTATGAGTTTGAATATAAATTTCTGAATTTATCGAAGAAATATCTTGTTCCAAAACTTTATTCATAGAAACATAATTACCACAAACTTCATGATTTCTATCTACTACCTTAACCTTATTTTTAAAATTTGCTTCTATATCAGATTTTAAAAATTCACTATCCGTATTCACAATAACCAAATCAATAAATTTTGATTTTAAAAGCGTATTCATTACAATATGATATAATGGTTTTCCATTAAAAATTTTCAAATTTTTATTAGGAACTCTTTCTGAAGTGCCTTTCATCGGCAATAATGCTACTACTTTTGTCATAAATTATAACTTTGTTACTGCTTGCAATCTTATTCCATCAAATAGTAAATATCTTTTTCTTACGTATTGAATTATTGAAAAGGTCCAACTATGTAATCTTTAAATATATATTTTTGATGGAGTTTGATTCAATAAGTAAACATATTTATATTTTCCCAATTATGTAATTTCTTTAGTTTCTGATATCGAATCAGTTTTTAATTGGGGATTATTATATAGTAATCCAACATTTTGACCCTATATAAAAATAAAAATCCCTTCGGAACAAACAATTACTTGTTATTTCCTTTTGATAACTCATTGAAAAAAAATTATCTAAACTAATCTTTTATTATTTTTTATAGTTTCCTAAATACTTATTCAATTGCAATAGTAACAGAGATAAAATCATTATTGAGACCCCCAAAAAAGTTAGTAAAAAAGCGTAGTTTTTGGTAATCCCTGTAATTTCATAACCAACTGGTTGAAAATTAGAGATCACATTTAGCACTTCATACTTTTCTGATTTATCGATTGCAATATCACTTAAATCATAATTAATTCTTCTGTTTGTATCAAAAAGCTCCAATTCTTTTGCTGTCGTTTTTTCTCCTCCTAAATCTATGTTCGTTCCTGAAGTTTGGTTTTTAGCCTCTTCCATCATCACTTGCATATAAACTTTTCTCAAAGAATCTATTTGAGATAAATTTTGACGATATATTGAATCTGTTCTATTTAAGTTTTCGTTGGTTAATACTTTTAAGCGATTAAAATATGCATTATTTACAAGTGATGAAATTATTACATCATCTAACTTATCGAAAACATTATTTTTTCCCGCAATAACAGTTACTTTATGTATTTTATAATCAAAGTCTGTAAACGAAGCTTGAAAGTTATCATATTCATAACTTTTTATCGTTAAACTATCTACTTCTAGTATTAAATCATTGTATGAATTAATTACATCAGTATCAATTCTTAAAGGTTCTATCTCGAATTTTAAGAGTGATGCTGCTGATGCGCTATCTAAACTAAAAATATTTTGTAAAGCAACTATCTCTTTTTGTTTCACTAAATCATTGTAATAATTTATATTATTATACAATTGCCTTGCACTTTTAAAATTTGGTTCTAGTAATAAATCTGAACCATACGTTAAAGGCTTTTTATTTTCTATAAACAAACCTACTATCATACCGATAAATCCTGCAATAGCAATCTTTACTATATTTTCTTTCAAGAAAATTAAAGTTATTATTGAGAAATTAAAGACTCTTTTAAATACACTCCCAGTAAAAGAGAATAATTTTGAAAACCCTCTTCCAATAATTAAAAATAAAGAGCCTAAATCTACTTCTTCTTCGTTATTTTTTTGATTTGTTGACATTGTATTAATTTGGTTATAAAATCAGTTTAGTATAAAACTGTTAAAAAATTTGTTCCAATATTCTTTGAGTAATTGCATACGTTGGTGTAACCCCTGTCATGCCTAAACCTCCAGAAGCTAATGTTGCTCCGGTTTCTAGGGGGTTGTCCGAAGCATAATACGCATATCTTACTTTTACATCTTCAGAAATATTACCTCTAATTTTAGAAGCAGATTGAATTGCTTTTTGATAATGTGCTCCTTCCATTTCTAAACCAATTACATTCCAAGTAGAATCATGAAAAAACTTTAACAAGTCTTTATTTTGAAGAGACGTCCCTAAAACAGAAATCATAGTGCCATCGAAAACTTTAACTCCAAAATTTTCTAAATTCTCCTTGGTGAGCTCGTTTATAAACGGATAATTATCTGCAGTGCCTTCAAAAATATGAGCAGAAGGAATCATAATATCACCTTTCCCTCCTTCTAAAATACCTGCTTTCCCCATTATAGAGACCGACTTAACATCTAAATGAACCTTCTCATTACCGGTATGATAAGGCTTCAGCAACTCATCCATAGTTTCATAAGCTTGTTCTCCAAAAGCGTAATCCATAACAATAATTACTGAATTCTCTTCTAGAGAGCTTTCTTTTTTAAACGTCGATACATCAAAGTTTATTTTATTAGTATCAATTATTTGCACATTAATATTGGTTCCTGAAGTATCTTTTACATAAATCAGTCCATTTTTAGAAGCGTAATCTTTTACTTTTTTCTGCAAAAGCTTGCTATCTGAATTACTTAACAACTGAAATAATTCAAAATTTTTATGTTTGTTAGCTTCTTCAGGTAAAGCTCCTTCCGCATAAATTGAGTTCATAACACTGTGCATATTTGCACTTATAATATGAATTGGTCTTTGTAAAAGATTGTATTCTTTTAATATATATTTAATATTATTTGCCCAAATTTCGCCATAAATATGATGCCCAATTTCTTCAATTAAAACGGAACTAAAAGTAACCGTTCTTTTTTTATTTTCTTCAATTTCATTAATAGCTAGTTTGCCTAGCCAATAAATTAAATTAAAGAATTTATTTGGATTTTCTTCTGTTCCAAATACTTTATAAATCCTTGAAACTTCATCAAAAGTTCTTCCAAGAATATTTCCTAAATGGACGATCAAAACTTCTACTTCTTTTTCAGAAATTTTCTTTTGATGTAAAACAACATTCTCTAAATGTTTCCATTCTCTAATATAATCTTCACCTTCGTTTAAAGAAACACGCTCTTGAATTTTATGAGATTCTATGAATAAAAACGTAAGATGCGTTAGAATATCATAGATTTCAGATCTTCCTCTGGTGATCTCAATATTCATTTGATCTTTATCTATTCGATAACAATTTCTTCTTCTTTTCGCTGGAATTATAGTTTCGAAATGTGAATTTTTATAGCCTTCATCCGCAGTTAAATTAATAAACTGGCATTCTTCAATTCCTTCGGGAAGTCTTTCTATAACATAGATTAAACCATCTAATTCTAATCGTTCTTCTGCAATAGATCCATAAATTTCTGGACGTAAAAGCAATAACGATTTGCGCAGCGTCTCACCAGAAACTCCCATAGGCTTATAAAAACCTCTACTGAATAAATGACGCATAGAAATATATAACTTTTCTATCGCATTTGTTGATTCTTGCGCTCTTGTTCTTTCTATATTTTTAGTTTGTTGCATTTTTAGTTTTGTGCTGTAAAGGTAAAATTATTTACCTAATAAAATTTGTTTGTACTTCTCTTGATTTTTTAGCAATTTAACCGCTTCAAATATTGTCTTGTCCCTCTTTAAGTGATGTTTATAAACACCTTCTTTATAGTAGTATTTTTCAAGGATTTCTTCTTCTAATAAATAATTTATTATGTCTTGATTTTTTGATATTTCGCTGATTTTATCTTCAAATAATTTCTCTTTTATTTTCTCATATTCTTTCGAAATATTTTTATTCTCTGCAGATATATATGCTTTTTTAAATAAGCTTTCTTGCGCTGTTACAAAAGTTGTATCTGTTTCTAAAAATTTGGTAAAATTTTTAAAATCGCCAGGTGTAAGTTCGTAATTTTCTGCAATAGCTATTTGTGAATTTTGATAAAAGTAATCCGTAGCAAAATCAAATATAGCTTTAGAACTTAATAATTTTTTTGTTGCTTCTGTTCTTGTTGATGTTTTAATTTCAACGTCTGGCAGCACCCCTCCGCCATCGTAAACTGTTCTTCCATTTTCTGTTTTGAATTCATTAATTCCAGTATCAGAAAATTTAGGGATTTTTCCCGTTTTAGCATCTCTATTGGTATAATCTAATTCTTGAATACATCGGCCGCTTGGCGTGTAATATTTAGAAATTGTTAATTTTAATTGTGTTCCGTAGGTCAATTCTTTTTGGCGCTGCACCAATCCTTTGCCGAAAGAACGCTGCCCCATAATTACGGCTCTGTCGTAATCTTGTAAAGAACCACTTACTATTTCTGACGCTGATGCTGATCGTCCGTTGACCAAAACAACCATAGGAATTTCTAAATCTAGCGGTTCGTTTGAAGTTTTATAGGTATTACTCCACTTTTTGATTTTTGCTTTTGTCGTTACAATTATTTTTCCTTTTGGTATAAAAAAATTAGAGATATTAATAGATTCCATAAGTGAGCCGCCAGGATTAGAACGTAAATCAAAAACCAACTTTTTCATTCCTTTTTTCTTCAAAGCTTTAAAAGCTTTTTTCATTTCTGATGATGCCTTGTTACTAAAACGAGTTAAGGTAATATAACCTGTCTCTTCATCAATCATTTCATAAAAAGGAACAGGATTTACAACTACTTTTTCTCTTTTTAATTCTTTTGTAATTGTATCTCCTTGACGCTCAATTTCAACAGATAGTTTCGTATTTGGTGTTCCTTTTAAAAACATAGAAAGCTGATCTCTTTCCATATTTTTAAGTGATTGACCATCAATGGAAATAATTAAATCTCCCGCTTTTAAGTCGGCTTTATCACCAGAAAAACCTTTAAAAATCTCACTAATTTGAATTCCTCTATGGGTGTAGTAAACTGCTGCTCCAATACCTGCATATTCACCCTCTCTTCTAATTTTCGCATCTTCTACATCTTGTTCGTTGTAAAAACTAGTATAAGGATCTAATTCTTTTAAGGTGTTTTTAATCGCTTTATTTGTAAATTCAGCAGGGTTTATTTCATCAATATAATACATATTCAACTCTTTAAATAAAGAATTGTAAATTTCTATTTGCTTGGCAACTTCAAAGAATTTAGACTTAAATGAAAACGTTAAAAAAATTGTTGCCACTAAAAGAACAAGAATTGTTTGTTTGGATAGATTAAATTTCATCATTTTTTATATTTTTTACTTCCTTCATAAATAAGGTTAGTAGTTTTTCCATCTTTACATATAAATCTTCATACTTCCACTCTTCCTTACCAAGATACGAAATCATAAAAATATGTGGTTTATCAAGATGATCATAAACGATTCCTTTTTGCAATCTATAGGTTTCGCGCATCAATCTTTTTAACCGATTTCTGTCTGGTGCTTTTTTAAAGTTTCTTTTTGGCACAGAAACACCAACTTGGGCAGGGAAATCTGACCTGTGCTCCGTTTGTAAATACACCATTCTTAAAGGAAAAGCTTTTACAGAATTACCTTCTGTATAGAGTCTTCCAATCAATTTTCTGCTTTTTAAGCGTTCTTTTTTTCCTAACGTAAACTTCATCGTTACAAACTTACATAAAAGAGTTGCTTTTTTAAGAATAAAATTAACCGATTCTTACCAATGGCCTAGTTAAACATGTTGGTCCACCGCCTCCTTTTACGCTAATCTCTTTTCCTAAATATGTGGTCACCTTACAACCCGCCTTTTCTAATAGAGCCTTTGTGATTGGATTTCCTTCAACCATCACACATTCTCCTGGTGCTATTGCCAATACGTTACATCCCATAGAGTCAAATTCTGCTTCCGGAACTTCTATCAATTGAAAGCCTCTTTTTAGTAATTCATTTCTAAATTTTATCGGCATTAATGGTGAATATACAACCGCTAAATCTTTATCAACAGGACTTAAAATAGACATTAAATGAAACACATCCTCTTTACCTCTATAATGCGGCAAATCAGCCACTAACACTGTAATTCCCTTTGGCTCTAGCAACCCTTTTAATTGTTGTATTCCTGCTTCATTCGTTCTATACGAATATCCAACAGCCAACGTTTTTTCATCCAGCCAAGCCACATCACCTCCTTCGAGAGTTCCAGGTGATTTTATTTGTCCCAAAATAGCCCGGTTTTTTTGTTGATATTCTTCTAATTGGGATTTGGGTTCGTGAATTCGCCCTTCTTTTCCCATATTGCAAATAATAACACCAAAATTTGTAACAATGGATGCATCTCTGCAATAAATAGCATCCATTTTTACATTTTTATTTAATGGAAAATGATAAACCTCAATATCGTTTTGCTTAAAAATCGATTCAAAATTCTCGTATTCTTTGAGAGCTGATTTAAAATCTGGTTTGGATAAGTAATTTAATTCTTTCCATTCCTTTTCAAGTATTTCTTCTGATTGAAATGCCTCTTTTGCTGATTTTATATAAACCTCTTCTAATTTCAAATACTCTGAGTGATGTGTTTTGCTCATTCTTTTTTTGTTTTATTCCATTGCATTAGTGCATATAACGGAATGCCTAGTAATAATAATAAAAATCCGTAAAAAACAACTTCTGCTCCTGAGCCATAAATTGCCCAAACCGCATATAAAAACCCTAATAAACCAAGGACAAATGTTTTTATAACGCTATTCAGATACATTTTTCTTTCGATAATAATAATAATGTAAGCTGCAGAAACAAATAAATAGGGAACCAAACAGGTTAAAACAGAGAGATTAACAATAAATGTAAATTGCGTGACCAAACCCTCTGTAAAGTTCATCAGCATCACCATTGAACTTAATAAGCTTCCAATAATTAAGCCTAAAATTGGAGCACCATTTTTGTTTTCTTTTTTAAAAACCCTTGGAAACATCTTATCTTTTGCTGCTGCCATGGGGATTTGAGAAACAATTAAAATCCAGCCATTTAAAGCCCCAATTCCAGAAATCGCTGCTCCACCGGCAACAAAATAACCTGCATATTCTCCGCCAATGATTTTTCCTGCTTCCGCAAATGGAGCTGCCGAATTTTGTAAAATATCTGTGGGTAAAATTCCAAATAAAACAACAGTTCCAAAAATATAAATGCAGGTCGTGATCATGGTACCAAACATCGTTGCTTTTGCTACATTTTTTTCTGGACTCTCTACATTTTCTGCAGGAATACTCGCACTTTCTATACCTAAAAAAGCATACAAGGTTAATGCCGCTACCATCGGAAAAACAGCAAAATTACTTTCGACAGTTAAATTAAAATCCGGAAAATTGTCTAAACTAAAAAAGAAGGCACCAATTAAAATTATAAAAACGAGTGGAAGTAATTTTAAAACTGTCGTTACTACTTGAATTTTTCCAGAGGTTTTTACGCCTTTTGAATTTACCCAAGTAAAAAACCAGATCATACTTAAACCCACGGAAACAGCTAAAATAGAATTGGTCCCTAAAATGGGAAAGAAAAAACTAAAGGCTCCGATAATTGCGATGGCAATAGCCGCATTACTTATCCAACAAGAAATCCAGTAGCCCCAAGCGACCAAAAAACCGATAAAATCCCCAAAACCTTCTTTAGAATAGGTATAGGGTCCACCACTTTTATTGACAATGATTTTACTTAGGTTACTAAATATTTTTGCTAGAACGATGGCCCCTGTTGCGGTAAATAACCAGCCTAGCAAGCTAATGCTGCCAAATTCCGCAAGTGATGCTGGTAATAAA
This sequence comes from Polaribacter sp., assembly GCA_034110665.1. Lineage (GTDB taxonomy): Bacteria > Bacteroidota > Bacteroidia > Flavobacteriales > Flavobacteriaceae > Polaribacter. The sequence goes on along the minus strand of JAWUYT010000079.1, from coordinate 16,857 downwards.
AAAATTCCTGCGCCAATCATATTTCCAACCACTAAAGATGTTGTGGTTATTAATCCTATTTTTTTCTGATTAGCACCCATATTTTATGTATTTTTAACTACAGTTTTCGAATATACAATTAAATTAAAGAACAGCATATGAAGTTTTTTATTCATCCAGATATTAAAAAAGCAGAAACATTACCAGCATCTTTTTATAAAGACAGTGCAGTTTTTGCGGCTTTAAAAGAACGTGTATTTTTAAAATCTTGGCAATGGATTGGAGACGAAAATTTAGTGCCATTTTCTCAATCTATTCATCCTTTTATTTTGTTAGATGGCTATTTAACAGAACCATTAGTATTAACGAAAAACAAAGAAGAGGAAATTAGTTGTTTAACCAATGTGTGCACGCATAGAGGTAATTTGGTTGCTTTAAACCCAGGGAAATCTAAAAGATTAACGTGTTTTTATCATGGAAGAAGATTCAACCTAAACGGTGAATTTGAGCACATGCCAGAGTTTGAACAGGCTGAAGATTTTCCAAGACCTTGTGATAATCTACACAAATTTCCGTTAATAAAATGGAGTCAATTTTTATTTGTTGGCTTAAATCCAAGTTTCGATTTTCAGCAAGTTCTAGATATTATGAATGAGCGAATTGGATTTTTGCCTTTAGATGACTTCTCTTTAGACACCTCATTATCAAAAGAATACTTAGTTCAGGCGAATTGGGCTTTATATTGCGACAATTATTTAGAAGGTTTTCATGTGCCTTTTGTGCATCCAGATTTAAATGCCGTTTTAGATTATGGAAGTTATAAAACAGAAATTTATGACTATTGTAACTTACAAATTGGTTTTACAGATGAAGCAACAGAAGTTTTTGATTTACCAAAAAATCATATTGATTATGGTAAAAATGTAGCTGCCTATTATTATTGGGTTTTCCCAAACATGATGTTTAATTTTTATCCTTGGGGATTGTCTGTGAATATCGTGAAACCTATAGATTTAAACAGAACAAAAGTATCTTTTATTTCTTATGTATTAGACCCAACGAAGCTAGATAAAGGTGCTAGTGGAGATATTGATAAAGTACAAAGGGAAGATGAATTTGTTGTGGAGCATGTTCAAAAAGGTGTAAAATCTTCTTTTTATAAAGCGGGACGATTTTCTCCAACAAGAGAAAAAGGCGTTCATCACTTTCATAAATTACTTGCTGAATTTTTAAATAAATAACACCTTAAAATTAAACAATATTTGATAGATTTGTTAAAAATTACACATTTATAGAAATTGTAACTTTTACAAACCATCAATTTAAAATAAACAAACTAGATGAAACCTGATTTATTTCAAGCACCAGATTATTATAATTTAGATGATTTACTTACCGAAGAACACAAATTAATTCGTGAATCTGCCCGTGAATGGGTAAAGCGTGATGTTTCTCCGATTATTGAAGAATATGCTCAAAAGGCAGAATTCCCAGAACAAATTATTAGTGGTTTAGCCGAAATTGGTGCTTTCGGACCTTATATTCCAGAAGAATATGGTGGCGCAGGTTTGGATCAAATTTCTTACGGATTAATCATGCAAGAAATAGAACGCGGAGATTCTGGAGTTCGTTCTACAGCATCTGTGCAATCTTCATTAGTAATGTACCCTATTTATGCCTATGGAAATGAAGCACAGCGTAAAAAATATTTGCCAAAATTAGCTTCTGGTGAATGGATGGGAAGTTTCGGCTTAACAGAACAAAATCATGGCTCAAATCCTTCTGGAATGGAAACCAACTTTATGGACAATGTAGATCTTTATTTATTAAATGGTGCAAAAATGTGGATTTCAAACGCGCCTTTTTTTAATGTTGCCGTTGTTTGGGCTAAAGACGAATCTGGAAGAATTCATGGACTGATCGTAGAACGTGGAATGGAGGGTTTTTCTACGCCAGAAACACATAACAAATGGTCTTTACGCGCTTCGGCTACAGGTGAACTTATTTTTGATAATGTAAAAGTTCCTAAAGAAAATTTATTACCAAATAAATCTGGATTGGGAGCTCCTTTAGGATGTTTAGATTCTGCTAGATATGGAATCGCATGGGGTGCAATTGGCGCTGCAATGGATTGTTATGACACAGCTTTGCGTTATGCAAAAGAACGTGAACAATTCGGTAAACCTATTGGTCAGTTTCAATTGCAACAGAAAAAATTGGTAGAAATGATCACAGAAATCACCAAAGCTCAATTACTAGCTTGGAGATTAGGCGTTTTAAAAAATAATGGAAAAGCAACTTCTGCTCAAATCTCTATGGCAAAACGTAATAATGTAGATATGGCTTTAACAATAGCAAGAGATGCAAGACAAATGTTAGGTGGTATGGGCATTTCTGGTGAATATTCTATTATGCGTCACATGATGAATTTAGAAAGCGTAGTAACCTATGAAGGCACTCATGATATTCATTTATTAATCACAGGTTTAGATATTACTGGTTTGAATGCTTTTAAATAAAAGTCTTACACTACTTTTTTAAAATATGGTTTAAAAATAAATTAGGATGAAAAAAGTCTTTTATTTTATTGGTGTTCTTCTTTTATTATTGAATTTCTCGTGTGAAAACATCAATGAAACAATTGCACAAACAGAAGATGAACTTCCTATAATTGATACTCCAATAATAGAAAATCCTGAGGACACAAATAATACCCCAGAAAACTTTAAATTATTATCTTTAGGAGATAGTTATACGATTGGACAAAGTGTTTGTGAAACATGTAGATTTCCAGAGCAATTAAAAGATAGTTTACTTCAGAATTTTGAGGAGGGCAATACTTTTAGTTTACAAGTAATCGCAAGAACAGGATGGACAACAACTAATTTAATTGATGCTATCGCCAGCGAAAACATTGCTCCTGATTTTGATTTGGCAACTTTATTAATTGGTGTAAATAATCAATATCAGCGGAAAGATTTTTCGTTATATAAGACAGAATTCCCTGCCCTAGTTTCAACCTCTATAAAAGCGGTCAATAATGATAAAAATAATTTAATTGTTATTTCAATTCCTGATTATGCGTTCACACCTTTTGGCGGCGGAAACACAAATATTTCCAAAGAAATAGACCTCTACAATGAATTCGCAAAAGATTACTGCAATCGAAATGAAATTACGTTCTTAAATATTACTGATATAACTCGTGAAGGTTTTATAAACCCTAATCTAGTCGCTTCAGATAATCTGCATCCATCCGCATTGGCATACACAAAATTTGTAGAGAGATTATTGCCTTTATCCCTTGAGAAGTTGAAACAATAAGGCGCATTTTTAAAATCAACTTATTCTTGAAAAATATTAAATTCTCCTGCAATATTTCAAAAACTGGGCTAAATGACTTGCCTTCAACTCAAAAGTTCCATCGCTTAATTTATGAACAATACTACTTAAGTTACCATTGAATACGATTGTACTATAAAACGACCAAAAGTCTGATATCTTTGTAAGCTACTCCTTTTAATTTTACCAGAACTCAATGCTCACTAAAAGATAGGTACATTAACAAAAACACCAGTTGTAAAAGCTTTCATATTGCCATTGCTAGCGTGTTTTGCAATAAAACTAAAACTACCCGATACGGTGTTTTTTGAGAAATCTATATCTGTAAATTCTATGGTACCTCTGCTAGAAGTCGCGTTAATTGTAGACCAAACATCTGCAGGTACTGGATCATTTTTAATATACGAAGCAATGTTATCTTCACCTTCAAAACTAAACCTAACACTATTAAAATCAACAATCTTTAAAGTGACCGTCTCGTTTGTTTCCAGTTTTATTGCATTTATGAAGATACCTACATTATCTGAAGTAAAGCTTACATTTTTTGTAGAAAAAAGGGCTCCATCAATTGTAACCTGAAAACTCCCTGCAGCATTTTGAATACTGGGAAACACAATACCATCTTCTTGACAAGATATAAGTCCAAACGAGAAAGATAGTATGATAAAAAAATATGAGCTGTTTTTCATGGCTTAAAATAAGCTACAAAAATAAATATTTATTCTGTTATTAGGTATGAAATACGAAATTAATGCTTAATAAAATTAAAACGGAGATAACTTAAGAAGCTTCTTGCAATAAAATATGTGGACATCTTTTGCAATTAATTCCCTTTTTTTTATATTTGTTACAGCACTTACTTTTCGGTTTCATACAATTTGATGAACAAATATTTTCACAAACAGAAGTGTCTGACAACGTTATTATAGGTTTCTCTAGAGTGTAAAAAACAATCATAATTTATAAATAAAGTACAAATATAATTGTTATTTAGAATAAATAAATATAAAAATCTTTATAATTTAAGAGAAGTTAATTCTTAACCAAAGAAAACCTGTTTTTTTATTGAGGAAAAGTTGTTTTTTAATAGCTAATTTCATCAAAATAGATCCTAACAAACACCATTTTGTAAAAGCAGATTAACTTAAGCTTCCTTTAAGAGTTTTAAGAACAATTCCATTCCTTGTCTATTGGAATACGAATTATAACAAGCTTCCATTTTTTTTATTTGAAAGTATTCTTTAAAATATTCTAAATACTCCTTTTTATTCCCTCCAAAAGGCGGATGATCATCGTTTAAAATAGCATCAAATAAAAGGCCTACTAATTTGCCTTCAGGTTTTAAAATTGAATGCATTTTTTTGCCGTATTGTGATCTTAATTCAGGGTTTATTGCACAGAAGAATGTTTGTTCTACAACCAAATCGAAAGACGTTTCGAGATCAAAAAAGTTAGCATGTATTAATTGCGCATCAGGAAATGTTGGAATTCTATTCTTTATATTTTCTAAAGCAATTTGAGAAACATCAACCACAAAAACATTTTTGAACCCACTTTTAAATAAATATTCTGCCTCATGAGAATTGCCTCCTCCAGGAATTAATATTTTGATTTCTTTATTTTTCAACTGATCAAAATAAGCTTTTAAAGGCGGAGAAACTTCCCCTAAATCCCATCCTATTTTGTTATTTTTATATTTGTTATTCCAAAAATCTGCTGATAAATCCATATGACAAAATTATACATTTTATTCATAAAAAAATACTTAAACATACATTCAAGTAGTCATTTACAAATGCAGTAAAAACTAACTAAAACGTTTAATAGTAGCTATCAACTCTCTTTTCTGTACCATACCAGATTGTCTCCAAACTTGTTTCCCTTCTTTATACAAAACCAAAGTGGGTACACCTCTTACTTGATACTTTGAAGCTAACGCTTGATTTTTATCAACATCTATTTTTAGGATCGCTATTTTTCCCTTTAATTCATCTTTTACTTCTTTTAAAATAGGACTCATCATTTTACAAGGACCGCACCATTCTGCAAAAAAATCGACTAAAACTGGTTTCTCTTGATTGATTACTTCTGAAAATTTCATTCTACTAGTTTTTTTGTTCATTATAACTGAAAGGAACAATTGAAATAAGTTATAATACTAAACTTATTGGATTTTTATAATTACTTTGAAGACTTCCAATGAAAATATCAAAATACAAACTTCTCTCAACAGGTCGAATTTACCGAAAGATCTATTTATAAACGATTTAGCATAAATACGCTTCGATTTTAATATGAATTTATCTAACCAACAAAGAAAATTACCTCGATATTGTTACCACATATAATTTTAAAATTTCTAAAATTCGGACAAACTCAACCCAAATTCTGTATCTCTGTTTTTCTTATATTTTTAAAAAAAACGAACGTATATCCCTCCTTTAAAATAGTAAAAAGAGAGCTTCCGAACTTTAATTAAAATGGTAAATCAATAGATTCTGGTTTGATAAAATCTTTGGTATATGGATTCTCAATAAAACTTATTGGAGGTTTTTGAAATCGAAGAATTTCTTCTTTTTCAATACCGTAAACCTGCCAATAATTAGAGAGCAATTGGGAAAATATATCGTTGTTCCAGAGTCCGAAAATAGGTTCCTTCCCAGTCGTTTCAATTTCTATGGTAATTCTATTGTTTTCGTCTTTAATTTTGTATTCAGGAGTGTACTGTAAGATATAATCTGAATAATGAAATCTTGCGAACAACTCTTCAAACTGAATAGGATGTAAAACATGACCTTTCATTTTGTCGAGTACTTCTTTCTGCTTCTCACCAATTACTCCATTATCTTGTAAGCAAGCGATAAAGCCAAAGCCATTAACGCCAAATGAGAACATTAAATTAATAGGGTCATCGCGATAGCTAAAAATATCAGAAGTATACTTAAGTGGAAATACAGCAATACTCCATGGTTTTTTTCCAACAAAAGAAATGGGTTTTATTACGGATTGTAGCATTAAATGGAAATAACCAAAGCGTTTTTTTAGGGTATTTGAAAGCTCAAATTCTTCTCCTTTCGCTAGCGTTCTGTCTTTCTCATAAATCATTTCATAATATAACAGTCCATAAACCATCCTACTTGTCCATTGAAAAAGTAACTCTTGATCAAGTGCTGCCATTCCTTCAAAACCATTTTTATATGCTGCTTGAACCTTTACATCCAACGCATCAAAAGCTTCTTTTACTTCGGATGTACACGGCAATTTAAGATCTGAATACTTATACGATTTAGCTTTATCCATCATCTCAATTTTTTCATCACCAAATTTAAAGTGATCCATCAACCATTCTGGAAAAACACTCATATTTTTAGTTGTCAAGTCTCCTGACAAAAAGCAAAAATGTTCGTTTAAAACCAAATCCTGAAAAGGATTAAAAAGCGGTTGGGACATAAATAGAGAAATTAATTTTTAATTTTTTCTTGCAAATGTAGCCATAAATTATTGTTTACTTTCCCAAATTCAGCAAGAAGTTAGCGTGAATAATCGATGCAATTAGCGCAGTTTTAATTTTTGTGTTTATCTATTATATCAAGCATATTTAGAACAATGCGAGGCTAAATTTAAAGCTATTATTCATCAGTGCTATACAATAACTCCATAAATTCTGATGTAGACACATTTCCAAAATAATCCTCTATTTTAACTCCATTAAGTTTTTTTGAAATTTCTTCTTTGTCATACTTAACACCAATCAACAGGTTTTCTAAATTTTCTAAAGGTTCTTTACCGAAGAAATCTCCAAAAATTTTAAGTCCTGTGAGGTAGCCTTTCTCCACAAACAGTCTCACATCAATTTCTCCAATAGGAAACCGTCTGCTACGCTGAATATTGAATTTTGGAGAACGCCCATAATTCCAGTCCCAAGAATCATATTTCTCCTCTTTCAAGGAATGCACAGCCTTCCATTCTGCTGATGTTAAATGATAGGTTTCGAAAGGCTCCATTTCTTCATACAAACCACTTAACAAAAGCGATCTAAACCCATCTATTCTTAATGGTTTATGAATAAATTCACTGATATTTGCTACACGACTGCGCACAGATTTATGCCCTTTAGATATAATCTTACTTCTTTTTACCTGAAGCGCATTCGCAAGTTCTCCAAGATCTGTATTAAATAATAAAGTACCGTGGCTTATCATTCTCTTTCCTGTTGAAAATTGAGCAGTTCCAGATATTTTCTTATCCTTTACAAGAATATCATTTCTCCCTTTTAGCTCTGCTTCCACTCCTATTTTTGACAGTGCACTAATAACAGGTGCTGTGAATTTTTTGAAATTATTTAAGCTTTTAACATCATGATTTGTGATAAAGCTAAAATTAAGATTTCCAAAATCATGATAAACAGCACCTCCTCCTGAGATTCTTCGGACAACCTGGATATTGTTTTTTTCAACATACTCCTGATGTATCTCTTCGATTGTATTTTGACTTCTTCCTATAATTATGGAAGGTTCATTAATATAGAACAATAGATAATCAGTTTCAGAAGGGAAATTACGAAGTGCATATTCCTCCAGAGCCAAGTTTAGCCTTGGGTTGGTATGTCCTTCATTTTCTATAAAAATCATACTTTAATATTTAGAATATTAAAGGTAAAGAATTAAGTATACCATAGTTTTATCTTTTTCTTATAATCGAAGTTTTCACATTGTTCCTAAAAAAATTTTAGAGTTTTTTACCTCTAAAAATATGCTATTTGAGTGCCTAACCTAATTAAAGTTGGGGTTCATGAAACAGCACATAAAGATTTCCTAAAACTTTACATTCATAATATCTCCGCTCAATTGCAATAGCTGAAGCTCTATTAACTTTGCATCAAACTTTGCATTGTTTAAGGACGTTTTTGAATTGATCAAATTAATTTGCGCTTGTCTAAATTCTAAAGAAGTAATTTGCCCTAATTTAAAACGCTCTTCTGATCTATCAAAATTATTTTGATTGGTAAGCACATTTTGCTCTTGGGCCGATAAAATAAATAATTGGTTTCTATAATTTTCCCAAGAATTTTTTAAATTATTCTCGATGTTAATTTTCTGTTGTTCTAACAATATTTGCTGATTGTCTAAAGCAATTTTTGAGTTGGCTACTCTTGTTTTTGTTGCTCCCCCATCAAATATATTCCAAGTTAAATTGATCCCTGCATTTAAACCATCCGAAGTAATTAATTTTGCACCAAAAGGATTTATTAAGTTTTCATTTTCTGTCCTATTAAAACCATAAGCAGTGTTAAAATTTAAAGATGGTAAAAAATTTGCTTGGTTTATTTTGATGTTGAACTCACTAATCGCAATATTTTTTTTGTTTTGCCGTAAGAGTGAATTATTTTCTAAAGTTTTTGTCTTTAAATCTTCGTAATTCATCAATTTATTATAATCTACCGCCGTTTCTACGCGATAATTTACATCTTCTTTTGAGCCTAAAATAACGTTTAGTCCACGTTTTGCATTGTTTAATAACTGTTTTGAGTTAATTACTGTAATACTATCGTTATTCACATCTACCTTCGCGTTTAAATATTCTAGTTTCGTAGATTGTCCATATTCATATTGATATTTTGCACGCTTTAACCTTCTGTTAGAAATTGCAAGCGCTTCTGATAAATTATCTGTATTTTCCGACAAACGAGCTATTTGAAAATAAGTTGTAAATAACTGTAAATAAGTGTTTTCAATAGTTTCTTTCACCTGTAATTCTGTTAAATTATAAGTTTCTTTTAATTGCTGATAATTGTATTTTCTGCCTAGGCCGTCAAAGATTGTATAGTTGACGCCCAAAGATGCATTGTATGTTTTCGAAACGATTCCACTTCCAGATATTTCGGCATCATTTCCTGTATCTCTATCCGTAAAGGTCAAACTTTGATTATTTCTACTATAATTTGCTCCAGTATTTAAAGCCACTGTTGGCAAAACACCCCTGTTAAAAATACTTGTGTTGTTTTTAGCAACTTCTAAATTATTATTTGCAATTTTAATTCCGAAATTATTTTCTAACGTAATTTGTAATGCTTCATTTTTAGTTAAAATTCTTTGAGAAAATCCTTGCAAAGCCGATAAAAAAACGACGATTAATATACCTGTTCTATTAAATTTCATTTTCGTCATATTTAGATTCAATAACGGCTCTTTCTACTTCTTCTTTTGTTATTTTATGACCAGTTTTTAACCACTTAATATGTACTTTAAACCAGTTAGAAGTTGATAGTAACAAAGGCAAGATAATTAAGGTTAAAACGGTTGCAATAGCAATACCATACGCAATTGAAATTGCCATTGGTATTAGAAATTGTGCTTGCCTACTCTTTTCAAAAATTAAGGGTGCTAAACCCGCAATAGTTGTTAATGATGTCAAAAATATAGCTCTAAATCTAGATTTTCCAGCAGCAATTAAAGCATCATCATACTTCATGCCTTCTTTTAAGTAATTATTGAATTTGCCGATTAACACCAACCCGTCATTCACCATAATTCCTATTAAGGCGATAATTCCTAAAAAGGACAAAATACCAATGGCAAAATCATGAATAAAATGACCCCAAACGACCCCAATCATGCTAAAAGGAATCATAATAATTAATAAAATTGGTTGTGAATACGACCTAAAGGTAAATGCAATTACAACATAAATTAACCCTAAAATAATCCAACCCACAGAGCGAGCTGAATCTACAGTTTTATTACGTTCTCTATTCTGACCCTCATAAATTGGGGTAACAGTAGTATATTTTGAAAGAATTTCTGGCATTACTCTCGTTCTAATATCCGACAATATTTCGGTGGCACTTCCTTTTAATTCCTTTAAATCTGCTGTGATTTGAATTTCCCGTTTTCCTTCTAAATGATTAATGGCGATATCTCCTCTTTCTATGGTATAGTTTGCAATTTCAGAAAACGGAATTCTAGAACCATTTGGCGCAATAATTCGCATATCATCTAAATTTTTAATAGAAGATCTGTCCTTTTTATCATAGCGCACCCAAACTTTAATTTCATCCTGACCTCGCTGAAAACGTTGCGCTTGAAATCCGAAAAAGCCATACCGCACTTGCGTCATTACAGACTGCAAAGTAAGTCCCAATAAATAAGCGTTTTCCTTTAATTTTATTCTTACTTCTTTAATTCCTGATGGGTCTGTGTCTAAAACATCCTTTAATAATAAATTGTTTTCTAATTCTAACTTTAACGCTTCTTTTACTGCTTTTAATTCATCAATATTATTTCCTAATAAAGAAATTGCAATAGGACTGCCTCCAAAATTACCTCCAGAACCAAATGACAGACTTTCTATGCCGTAAATCTTGCCCACTTTATCACTAATAGAATTGGTGATTTCTGGCGATGAAAAATCACGCGCTTCACCAGGTAGTAAATTTACTGTTAATGATGCATTTGCAATTCCAGGTCCAACTCTTCTAATTACATTTTCTACAACTTGAACATTACCGGTTTGTTTTGCTGTGTATTCTTTATTTACAAGCCAAACTTTTTCTTCTATAGAGGAGATAATTGAATCTGTAATTTTTTCATTGGTTCCTTGAGGCATTGTTAATTTAATCTGAACAACATCACTCGCTATTCTTGGAAAAAATGCAGTTCTTACAATTCCTGCATCCACGGCTAACTTGCTAAAAATTAAAATTGCTATCGGAATACAAAATATAAAAATTTTATTTTTTAAAGAAAACTCTAAAAACGGAACATAGTATGTATCTCTAAATTTACACAAACCTTTATCAGCAGCTTTGTTTATTTTAGTAAAAAAAGCATCTAGCTTATTAGTCTTTTTAAGCGTACCATCTTCTAGTCTTTTTCTGTCTAAAGCTTTAGAATGCGCAATATGTGCCGGTAAAATTATTAATGCTTCTATAAGAGAAACAGATAGTGTCAAAAGTACAATGATAGAAACTTCGCTAAAAAAATTACCGATTCTACCATCTAAAAAGAAGAAAGTAGAAAACGCAATAATTGTGGTTAAAATTGCGGAAATAATTGGCGGAATTACTTCCATGGTGCCGTCTATTGCCGCCTGAACTTTAGATTTTCCTAAATCGTAATAATGATGGTAAATATTTTCACCAATCACAATTCCATCATCTACCAAAATACCAATTACGATAATCATTCCGAAAAGAGAAAGTACATTAATGGTAACACCAAATTGTGCTGCAAAAATAAACATCCCAAAAAAAGCAATCGGCAAACCGAAAGCTACCCAAATTGCCAAACGCACATTTAAAAAAAGTGCTAAAAAGAAAAGTACAAGTAAAATACCTACAATTCCGTTTTCTATCAACAATTGTGTTCTACCATTTAAGCTGATTGAAGCATCACTAGAAACATTTAATTGTATGTTTTGTTGCTTTTGATTGTACTCGTAAATGTATTCTTTAATTTTATCTGCAGCTGAAATTAAGTCTTCATTATTGGTATTGCTCACCACCACATTAATGGCTAAATTGCCATTATAAAACAATCTATCCGGATTTTCTGACCAAACATCTTTTACGGTAGCAATATCTTTTAAACGAATAATAGCACCATTTAGTTGGGTTCTTACAATTAAATTTTGCAGTTCAACTCCGTAATAAGAACGATTATTTGCTCTAATTAAATAATCTTCTTCAGCCGTTTTTATATTACCTCCAGTAATTAATAAATTAGAGTTTCTAACTGCATCTGCAACCTCTGTAAACGATAAATCATAGGCTCTTAAATCGTTTTCACGCACTGCAATTTCTATTTCTTCTTCTGGAAAACCTGAAAGTTGAACTTGTGAAATTCCGTCGATTCCTCGAATGTCATTTTCGATATTCCGTGCATATTGTTTTAAAGATTTTAGAGAAATATTATCGCCACTTATTGTAAAACTAATTGTAGATCTTATGTTTTCTACTTTGGCTACCACAGCAGGTTCCATGCCCGAAGGAAAAGACGGAACTCTGTCTACTGCATTTTTTACATCCGATAAAACAACATCTACATTTATCCCTTTTTCTACTTCTACGGTGACCACAGCAGCGTTTTCTTTAGATACAGAAGTAACTCTATCTACACCAACAATTCCTTTTAAATTATCTTCAATTTTTAAAACAACACCTTGTTCCATTTCTTCTGGAGATGCGCCTGGATAGGTTAGGTTAATATTGATTAATTGAGAATCGACTAGAGGAAAATAGGAAGATTTTATACTTAAAGCACCCACAGTACCAAAAACCAAAAATGCTAAAATCATTACATTTACTGCAACCGGATATTTTATAAAGTACGTTATAATTTTTTTCATTCTTTACTCTGTTTTGGCGATTTTCACGATCATGCCATTAAAAGCACCAGGTAAAGATTGTACTAAAATTTTATCATCTGACCGCAATCCTTTAATGACGACTGTTTCTGCACTAAAATAAACAGGCTCTATTTTTGCTAATGTTAAAACACTATCCTGCCTCACTGTATACACAGACTCATTATCTACCAATAATTTTCTAGATATTTCTATTGCGTTCGAAATTGTTTTAGCTTGCAAGCTTGCTTCTAAAAACATACCCTCTTTTAAATCTGGATGTTTTACTTCTATATAAGCGTTCATGGTTTGAGAATCTTGATCTATCTTTCCATTTACACGGACCACTGTTCCTAAATAAATTTTTAATTTATTTGTGCTTGTAAGTGTTACTGCTTTCCCCACTCTTACTAAATCTGCAAATTCAGCGTTGATAGAAACTTCCATTTCGTAAACACTTGTATCTATAAATTCGCCTAATTTTTGCCCAACTCGCACCAACGAACCCTTTGTAACTAAAGCCTCTGTTAGAACTCCAGAAAAAGGAGCTCTAATTTCATGTTTAGACAAACGAACTTCTAAATTTTTAACATTGTAATAGGCTGTTAAAATTCCACGCCCAGAAATAAAGTACTTTTCCTTGTCTGATAAAAATTCAGGAAGTTTTGGAATACTTTTATTAAGGTCAAAACTTTTTAAATAACTTTCCCATGTTTTAAATTCTGATGAAAAATCTAACCGTAAATCTGGTAAAACAGCTGTAATCAAATTATATAAATTACTCTTTTGAGATTGCAAACTGGCATAAAACTCGTCACTATTTATACTTAATAAAACGTGCCCTTCTTTGAACTTAACCCCTGGCTTAAATGCTTTGTTTGATGTATTTAACACCCCTTGAACTTCAGAAAAAATCTCAATTCTGTTTTTAGCAACTAAATTACCATTTGCAGAAATTATTACAGGGATTTCCTGGTTTTCAACCGAGTTTACAAAAACAGTTTGCACACTTTTTTTATATTTTGGTTTTGGTTTTAGATTTTTATCAATGAAATATTTGCCTAAAAAAATGGCACCAGCAATCAATAGAATTCCTAAAATGGCTAGAATTATTTTTCTCATATTTAGTTGGTTGAAATTTACTTAAGGAAATGAACCTTATGAATAAAGTAGTACAAAGATACTTTTTTGACCGAAAACAACTATTTTAGTTGAAGTTAAGAGTGTTAAAGAAACGTTATAATTAAACAATTTGAAATCAATGTATTTAATATGACTTATTTTTAAGAACTTTGCACTTACTAAAACAGCGAAACAATTCATTGACTTTTTCTAAAAAAAACGAGTACACACTTTTTTTTTCTTCTATTGATGAAATTTCAGTGGACTTATGGAGCGCACTAGATTGTGAGAAAAACCTATATTTTAATAGAAATTTTCTAAAATCTATTGAAAAAAATCATCCGAAAATTACATTCTTTTATATTGTTTTAATCGATAAAAATAAAAAACCTAAAGCATTCGCCTCTATTCAAATTATAGATTTTTATATTGAAACCGTTCAGAATGATTTAAAAAATTTGACTGAAAGATTAAAATGTTTTGGTCATAAGTTAAATTTTTTTCCTGACAAAAAACCACTTAAATTATTAATCTGTGGTAACACTTTTGTTAGCGGAGAACACGGTGTTTTTATTGAACAAAATCAAGACAAAAAAATTATTATTAAAAAACTTGCAAAAGAAATTTTGCAGTTTGCAAAAACTCATAAAAAATTAAAAATTGATGCTTTTCTATTAAAAGACTTTGCAAATGAATCACTATTTATTACCGATGAATTAAAAGATTTAAACTATCATCCTTTTTCTATTGAGCCCAATATGGTTTTAAATATTGATAAAAACTGGGAGAATTTTGATGCTTATTTAGTTTCCATGAAAACTAAATTTAGAGTAAAATCAAAAAAAGCAATCCAATTAAGTTCAGCCTTAAAAATTGAGGATGTAACGGCAGAAAATATTGAAACTCAATTGCCAAAAATGACTGCTTTGTATAAAAAAGTAGCTACAAAAGCCTCTTTTAATTTAAGTGATTTTAACCTTGCTACCTATAAAGGTTTCAAAGAGAATTTTGGTGATAACTATGTCTTAAGAACCTATTGGTTGCAAGATGAGATTGTTGGCTTTATGTCTGGTATCATCAATAAAAATTCTTTGGATGCTCATTTTGTTGGGATCGATTACGAACTAAATAGAACACACGCTATTTACCAAAGAATGTTGTATAATTATATAGAAATTGCGATTGAAAAAAGCTTAAAAACAATCAACTTTGGAAGAACTGCAAGTGAAATTAAAAGTTCGGTTGGCGCAACTCCACAAGACTTAACGGTATATCTTCGTCATAAAAAAAGCATTACAAACAGAATTTTAAAGTTATTTTTGCAACGTGTACAACCCACACCGTTTCAACAAAAATTTCCTTTTAAAAGTGTAACCCATTCCCATGAAAAATAGCAAAGAATTAATAGAACTTTTAAATTTATCAAAAATAGATAACACCAACTTTTCTGGCGAAAGCGTTACGATTGGCAGTACTATCGTTTTTGGTGGTCAGGTTTTAGCACAGGCCGTAAATGCAGCGTATAGAACAATTCCTGAAGACCGTTTTTTACACTCTTTGCATTCTTACTTTTTAGAAGCGGGAGATTTAACAGTCCCTATAATTTATAATGTTGCAGAAATGAGAAATGGTGGTAGTTTTTCTACAAGAAGAGTTACAGCGTCTCAAAACGAAAGAACAATTTTTATTATGGCAGCATCCTTTCATAAAAAAGAGGATGGTTTTGAGCATCAACAAGAAATAAATTTTGATATAAAACAACCAGAAGAATTATTGAGTTGGGAAGATATGATTGTTCAATTTGGTGAGTTTTTACCAAAATCTATCAAATCCTTTTTAAGCATTGAACGGCCAATAGATTTTAAACCAGTGCGTGTTCCGAACCCATTAAAACGGGAAAACTTGCCTGCAAAGGAAGAAATTTGGTTTAAATTAAAAGGGGATATTCAAAAAATGGACTTGCCTTTAAAACATCAAATTTTAACCTATATTTCTGACTATAATGTACTAAATGCCGCTTTTAATCCGAATGGAAAAGAACATAATTTTGGAAATACACAAACGGCAAGTTTAGACCATTCTATGTGGTTTTTTAGAGATTTTGAGTTTGATGATTGGATGCTTTTCTCGGCAGAATCTCCAAATACTTATGGCGCTAGAGGTTTGTGTAGCGGAAATATTTTTACAAGAAATGGCACCTTAGTGGCTTCTTTTGCGCAAGAAGGCTTAATGAGACCCATAAAAAGTAAGCAATAATCAAATTTAAAAAATTTACACTATGAATCCTATTACATACGTATTAACCACAAATGGTGTGCTATTTTTAATCAGTATTATTTTTTGGAAATTTCCACCGAAAAAAATTAATCGTTTGTACGGTTATAGAACTCCAAAGGCAATGCTAAACCAACAAATATGGGATTTTGCAAACACGACCTTTAACCAAAGTTTTTTAATGTATAGCGGGTTTTCCTTTTTAGGTGGATTACTTTTAGCTTCCTTTTCTGCCAAAGAATTGTCTTGGGAACCGATGGTTTTAGTAATGCTGTCTATTGTTGTTAGCATTATAAAAACAGAACGCGCTTTAAATGATAATTTTACTGATGAAGGAAAAAAGAAAAAGTAGGTTATTCTTTGATGAACTTTTTAATTATTGATACATTATCTTGATTTTTAATCTTTAAAAATAAATTACTTTAGATAATTTCGAGATATCAATTGTATTAAAGATACTTGGTTTTTTAGAATTTCCTTTCCTTGAGAATCAATAATTAAAATATCTGATAATTTTACGGAAGTTAACTTTACATCAATATTTATTATTTCTTCGGAAGGATTTGGATATAGAGAAATTGCTTTTTTGGAAATATTTTCTGCTACACTTAATACTTTTTGAGCAAAATAAAGTTTGTGATTTTCATCGATCCAAATTGAACATCTTTTTTTATCTTCTGTACATTCATAAAAAACTTTGTCTGTAGTGGTGCTATGATTAATTTGTCCTTTAACTGAAAAAAAAATCTATAGATTCATCTTCTTCACAATCTGATAATGTTGTTCCTGCTCTTTGTA
>JAWUYT010000078.1:0-22711 GCA_034110665.1 Polaribacter sp. | reverse complement strand
CAAAAAGAGGGTGGTTGTAATTACTATTTTAGGCAACGTAAACCATTCTTTAAAAAAACGCCACAATATTTTGCTATACCGTTTATTCAGCTGTTTTTGTTTGGCTTCTATGACATCCATAAAACCAAAAATACCGAATTTTTTAAAGGATTGATTACGCGCATCTTCAAAATTAATTTTAGGGTTTTCTTCCCAAACTTCTTCAATATCATTGGCCAAATGATCTACCAATTCTGACTGTACATCATAATGATACACATAATGTTGCCGAGTAAATTTGTAGAGATTTTCTATTTGAGTTTCTGTGAGTTTCATCAACATAAAAATTTAAACCATTTTATATTCTGGATAGGTTTCTAATAATAATTGATTTGCTTTTTTGGGAATAACCACTAAAGTGATATGGCCTAAAATAAGAACAAACGTAATTAAAAAGGCAGATAAAAACTTTTTAAAATCACCCATCATTAAAAAATCTTTTGATGAAGTAAATGGAAAATCGAAAAAGTAAAATAACATCACAAAAACATTAGCCATTCCGTTTACACTTATAATCTGTTCAAACATCCATTTTTTGCCTGTTTCTTTCTGTTTTCGTTTCAACTTTTGTCCTTTTACAATCATAAATAGAATTTGTAAAATCATAAGTGCAACAAATATTCCCGTATATATGTTATAAGCATATTCCATTTTTTGTAGTTGATAAAAACCATAAAACAAAACCATAGTAAGGACTATTTTTGGCAAACCAAACCACTCTTTGATGAATTTGAAAACCAATTTCAAGTACTTTTTAGTCATTTGCCATTCTTTCTTTTCAACAACATCCATAAAACCAAAAATGCCAAATTTTTTAAAAGATTTGTCTCGTGCTTGTTCAAAAGATAATTTAGGGGTTTCTAACCAAATCTCTTCAATATCATTGGCCAAATGATCTACCAATTCAGTTTGCACATCATAATGATATACATAATGTTGACGTGTGAATTTGTAGAGATTTTCTATTTGAGTTTCTGTGAGTTTCATCAATAAAAAGTTTAAGAAATTAACTGATTATATATTTTTTGAGCCTTTTTTAATTCTTCATTCAAATAACTAATACCAATAGCCGAAAATGAAGCCACTACAATCATTATAATAGATATGGAGAAAAGACTAATTTCGTAATCAAAGAAAAACTTTGGCATTTGAATTACTACATTAAGAATTGCCATTGGAAAAGTCGCAAATACTATAGCTGAACCCAATCTTGCTGAATTCATCACCTTGTATTTAAAGGCAAATCTCAACATAAAAGCTACATACACAGCTATCATTGAAAAGAATATTACTTTTAAAGCCAATTTATTTTCTTGAAAATAAAAAACTGTAGTTACATAAGAGAAAATACCCAGAATGAAATTCGGTTTAAAAAAAGTTTCTTTAAAATATTGTCTAAATTTTTTGTTTTTATTCTTATTATAAATTCTTAATCGAGATGCTAAAACGCTCTCAAAACCTCCTCCATTAAAATTTTCTTTCCAGCCTAATTTTTCAAAAGATTCTTGCACTATTTCTTTAAATTCATATTCTGAATTTTCAAGTTTTAATTTTTGCTCTACATCCGAAACCACATGATCTAGCATTTCAATTCTGATGTCCCAATATTTTATGACTTCGTTTTCTAAACGATGGTCTATGTGTTGTATTTGTTGTTTTGTGAGTTCCATATTCATACAATGCTTTATGACAATAATTCTTTTCTCATTTCTTTAACTCTATACATTGCCATTTTATACACTTGATAACCAGAAAAAGTGAGTACAAAATGAGCAGGAATTAAAATTAGTAAGATAAAATTATGGTATTCAATTGGGAAACCACCCTCCATTCTAACAAAATTAAGAACAGCATTAAGCATGACAAATGAAAAACATAAATAGCTTATGCCGTATTCTTTATGAACTGATTTACCTAGTTTTTCTCTCCACGATTTAAAAAATAAATAAAAACAACCCAGAATTGGTATTGCAAATAAAATATAACTTATTTTTAAGAAAACGGTGTGTTCCAAATATATTGAAAGCAGAAAAAAACATAAAAAGAAGATCAAGAATAAAACCGTGTTTAAGGGCTTTTTAAAAAAATAAACAAAGCCTTTAAAGTATATTTTTCTATATTTTCTGTTCACATTCTTCCAACCTGCTTTATTTATATGACTTAAGTTACCAGACCAACCAATTCTTTTTAGTGAGGTCTGTAAATCTTTTTTAAAATCATTAGTTTCTAAATTTTTTTCTAAATCAGAAACAATGTGATCGATCATTTCTATCCTTAAATCCCAGTATTTAATACCTTTTTTATGAAGGCTATTGTCTATATATTGTATTTGTTCTTTAGATGCTTCCATAATTACACAAGTATATTTGGATATTGTTCTTTTACTAATTTTTTGTTTTGATAATACACATAGTTTGCTGACCAATAAAACAAAACAAGAAGTACAAAAATTGTTAATTGAACACTATTATAATTCACGTTTAAAAAACTTTCTGAAGATCTAAAATTTGTTATTGAATTAAAACAGATAACCAAAAAATTAAAGGTTGGAAGAAAAGCTGCATTCATGTCTAATTTTAAAAATAGCTCTTTCCTTAGTTTTTTATTCATAGAAATTTTAATAAAATTTAATAGCACTAAAACAAACCCTAAACTTGTTAAAATATAAAAGAAGGTTTTTTTGTCTTCAAACAAATTCATCATTTGAAATAAAGCAAAAAATAAACCTCCTATAATAATGATTTTTGGTATTTTAAAGAAAGTAATTAAATGTTTTAAAGATTGCTTGTAAAACATTCTAGTAACCGATTTTGTTTTCTCCTCGAGTAATTTGCTAAAACCTCTAACAGAAAAATTTCTACGACTATTTTCAATTTCCTTTTTAAAATTTAAATCTGGATTTTCATCTAGTTTTTGCTCTAAAATATTGGCAAAATGATCTACAATTTCCGCTCGAACATCATGATATTTAACGCCACAAACAAAAATATAGTTGTCTATTTGTAAAAGTTGTTCTTTTGATAATTCCATACGTTATGAAATTTTATAGGATTTTAACGCTTCAATATGTTTTTCGTAAAAGGTATAATATATGTATGCTGATGTTAAAAACGCAAAATTAAAAGCGATCCAAATTGCATTCGTGGACACATCATCAATTATGTCTGTAAATAAAAATTTACACGTAATTATTAAACCAAAAGCTAGGCTTGCAGTTTGTGTTCTTAATATAAAACTAAAAGTAGTTTTTTCTTTACTTTTCCATTTTTTTATCATTAAGAAAATAAAGAAAAAAGTGGCACAAACACCTATTATTTGTATCAATGGAAAAATCGTATTTACAACATCAATAACAATAGGAACTTTTAAATATTGAATAAAAACTAAAGGAAAAAAATAAGCTAACATGTATAAAAAGTAAAATTTCTTAAACGATTTTTTAGCTTTTTCTATGACCATTTTAGGCGCATCATAATGCATTCCGAAATA
Organism: Polaribacter sp.; assembly: GCA_034110665.1. Taxonomy (GTDB): domain Bacteria; phylum Bacteroidota; class Bacteroidia; order Flavobacteriales; family Flavobacteriaceae; genus Polaribacter. The sequence continues at coordinate 19,183 of JAWUYT010000078.1, read as the reverse complement.
AAAACTTGAGGTTTCTTTAATATGTCTTTTCCAAGAATTTGTAACCGTACTAAAAGCGTTGTCAAAACTCATATTCTGGGTTTCAATTTTCTCTTCAATATCGGTGACAATATGATCGTACGTTTCTAAACGAATATCAACATAAGTGATGTTGTTATTGTTTAAAAAACGCTCAATTTTTCGGGTTTGATCTTTTGTTAATTCCATAATTCAACTTTTTTAGGTTGACAATTCTTTTTTCATAAACTCAACTTTAACAATCGCTTTTTTGTATAAAATATACCCAGAGTAAAAAGCAACAAAATGGATAGGTAAAATAATAAACCACATTATCTTCGTAAATAACTCACTTTGATCATCAAAAAAAAGAGGCACCATATTTAGAATTAAAAAACTTATAATCATATAATTTACGCCGAAATCTAAATTTATGGATCTACCATATTTTTTAAATAACGATTTACCAAACTCTATAAAGACAATTAACAAAGGAGATGTGAACAAAATAAGACTTACTGTGTCAAAAGTTTTAAAGGAAATAACTTTAGAAATAAAATAAAAGCTTAAAAAACCAATAACAAATATTGAGACGTTTTTATAATTTTTAAAAAAGTCAATAAACCCTCTATGATATTCACTTCTATACTTCCTATTTACATTTTGCCAGCCTTGCGTGTTTACACCAGATAAATATCCCTGCCAATTTGCTCTTTTTAAAGATTGAGAAAATTCAGATTTAAAATCTTGAGAAATACTGTTTTGTTCAATATCAGAAACTAAATGATCAATCATTTCTATTCTTAAATCCCAGTACTTAATGCCATTATTTTTAAAATGGTCATCGATAATCTGTAGATGTTCTTTTCTAATTTCCATAGCTAAAAATTTACTCTAAACTAAATTTAGGGTTTACCAAATGTTGCATCGTTTTTAAAAACTCTTGCATTTCGGCTAATTTACTAGCGGTTTCTTTAGTTCCGTTTTCTGTTAATTTGTAGTATTTACGTAAGCGGTTTCCAACTTTTGCAACCTCTACATCTAACAAACCATCGGCTTCTAATTTGTGCAATGCTGGATACAAAGCACCTTCTGTAATTTGTAATTCGCCTTTGGTGAGTTCTTTTACTTTTTGGGTAATTTCGTAGCCATACATTTTATCATTACTTGCTAATAATTTTAAAATGATGGTTTGTAAAGAACCTTTGTATAATTTTTGATTTCCCATGATGTAAATATGTACTGGTATAATTGTATGCCTGTCACCTTAAATATTTATTTGATCAACGTCACTTCTAGTGATTTCGGTTCTTTTTAAACGAAATTGTATCGAGAAGTTTTGTTATATAAAATCATGCTGTTCTCGATACCGTTTTAAAATTTCATTTTCACTTCATTTTAAAACCACTCTTACTGACATTCTAAATTTATCTTTAAAACGTATGCATCAAATATACATAATTTTTTGATGCATCTAAATCTTATGTATTTTTTTTTTGACATAAAAATTCCCGAAAACTTAATTTTCGGGAATTTAAGAATATTAAAAATGTCGTCGTCAAAAGAGAAACAGATTGCTTCGTGCCTCGCAAAGACATTCTATATTAACTTTTATAAATTGAAAAATTTTCAGAAGGTTAAGAACCCCTTCCCTTTAGGAAGACTAAGATGAGCTTTTCTCCACCTTTAAAACATCCGCAATAATACGCTCTAATTCTGCTTTCGGCAGCGCTCCGTTTGCCATCTGTGGTTCTCCTTCTGCAGGGCATAACAATATAGCAGGAATACTTCTAATTCCGAAAGCTGTCGCTAATTCTTGCTCTGCTTCTGTATCTATTTTATACACATCAATTTTGCCTTCGTACTCTTCTGAAAGTTGCTCTAAAACTGGCGCTAGTGCTTTACAGGGTCCGCACCAATCTGCATAAAAATCGATTACAGCGGGTCTGTCGCCTTTAAATTTCCAATCTTTATTTTCTTCAAAATTAAATACTTTTTTTAAAAATGCTTCTTTTGTTAAATTTTCTGTCATAATATATTGTTTTCTCTCATTTTCTTTGAGACTTTCTTAATTCGTTTTTCTTATTAATCTGTTTTTTACAGCTTAAAAGAAATCTTTGTATTGTTTATGAATCCTGCAAATTTAGTCGATTAATAAAGAATGTCCTTACAGATCAAAAATCATCCAAAAAGGAACAACTTTAGGGCAGCGCCACCGAGGTATCAAAAAAGAATATCCTTGTAATATTTAGACGTATAAAGTCGGGGTGTTAAACCCAAGATGACGATAAATAATGAAAAAAGTTCAGCACAGGAAGCGGGATTTGTTCAACTTACTATTTTGAATTCATAACTTCGAAATATTCCAAAATTGAGTTTTACTAATAAAATTGTTAAATGATCTGTTGTAAGAAACGTAACACCCCATTAATGTCTTAAATTTGAATTTCGTTTAAAAATAAATAGCATATTGAAATACCCTATAACTACTAAAATACAAGTAAAAGAAACGTTTTTTAAAACAACTGTAATTGATAATTACCGATGGCTAGAAGACGACCGGAGTAAAGAAACTGAAAATTGGGTAAAAGCAGAAAACGAGGTTACTTTCGATTATTTAAGTAAAATTCCTTACCGTGCGCAATTAAAAGAACGTTTATCAGAATTATGGAATTACGAAAAAATAGGAACTCCGTTTATAGAGGGAGATTATACGTATTTCTACAAAAATGATGGTTTGCAAAATCAATATGTGGTCTATAGAAAAAAAGGAAATGGTGCAGAAGAAATTTTTTTAGATCCTAATACTTTTTCTGACGATGCAACCAGTTCTCTAGGTGATTTAAGTTTCTCTAAAGACGGAAAAACAGTTGCATATGCAATTTCTGAAGGAGGATCTGATTGGAGAAAAATTATGATCATGGATGCCGAATCTAAAACCATTAAAGAGGATACTTTAGTAGATGTAAAATTCTCTGGAATTTCTTGGTTCAAAAACGAAGGTTTCTACTACTCTAGTTACGATAAACCTGAAGGAAGTGAGTTGTCTGCGAAAACAGATCAACACAAATTATACTATCATAAATTAGGAACATCACAAAAAGAGGATACAATTGTTTTTGGTGATAAACCATCAGAAAAGCATCGTTATGTTGGCGGTGGTGTGTCTGAAGACAATAACTATCTTATGATCACAGCAAGTATATCAACTTCAGGAAATAAGTTGTTTTATAAAAATCTTTCAAAACCAAATAGTTCTTTAATTACTATTTTAGATCATACAGAAAGTGACACCTATCCTATTGAAAATGTGGGTAGCAAAATGTATTTAGTCACCAATTTAGGCGCACCTAATAAAAAAGTTGTCACGGTAGATGTTGCAAACCCTACTCCCGAAAATTGGAAAGATTTTATTCCTGAAACTGAAAATGTATTAAGTTTAAATTCTGGTGCAGGATATTTCTTTGCAACATACATGGTTGATGCTGTTTCTAAAGTTTTACAATACGATTTTGAAGGAAAACTAATTAGAGAGGTGATATTACCTGGAGTTGGCTCTGCCGAAGGTTTTGACGGAAAAACAAAAGCGACAGCCTTGTATTTCTCATTTACGAATTACAGTACTCCTGGTTCTTCTTATAAATTTAATCCCGAAGACGGAACTTATGAATCATATTGGAAACCTGCTATCGCGTTTAATTCAGATGCGTATGCCAGCAAACAAATTTTTTATACATCAAAAGACGGAACGAAAGTGCCCATGATGATCACACATAAAAAAGGTGTTGAACTTAATGGAGAAAACCCAACTATTTTATATGGTTATGGAGGCTTTAATATCAGTTTGACACCTTCTTTTAGTATCGCAAACGCAGTTTGGATGGAACAAGGAGGGATTTATGCTGTGGCAAATTTAAGAGGTGGTGGGGAATATGGAAAAAAATGGCACGATGCCGGTACTCAATTAAAAAAGCAAAATGTTTTTGATGATTTTATTGCGGCTGCAGAATATTTGATCAAGGAAAACTATACTTCTTCCCATTATTTAGCCATTAGAGGTGGTTCAAATGGTGGCTTATTAGTTGGTGCAACCATGACTCAAAGACCCCATTTAATCAAAGTTGCTCTGCCTGCGGTTGGTGTTTTAGATATGTTGCGTTATCATACATTTACTGCGGGCGCAGGATGGGCACATGATTACGGAACAGCCAATGATAGCAAAGAAATGTTTGATTATTTAAACGGATATTCACCTGTACATAATATAAAAAAAGGCGTTAAATATCCTGCAACTTTAATCACAACAGGAGACCATGATGACAGGGTTGTGCCTGCACATAGTTTTAAATTTGCTGCAGAGTTACAAGAAAAACAATCAGGAGATAATCCTACTTTAATCCGAATAGAAACCAATGCTGGTCACGGAGCAGGAACACCTGTTGCAAAAACTATTGAGCAATATGCAGATATTTTTGGATTTACTTTGTTTAATATGGGTTTTGATCAATTACCAAATCCTTTAAAAAAGAAAATAAAAAGTTGATCTAAATTTTGACAAAATAAAAAGTAGGCATATTCTTAAGTTCAATGTTCTAAAGCAACCAAGGGTTTGTGTTTTTTATGTTGATTCAGCAACTAATTGAATATATTTATTAGTACACACAACTTTTGGCTTCATGGTAGTACCGAAAAGTGGACTAATTTTTCAAATAATCACTTGACAAACTAATTAATTATAATAGGTGCTGTGCTTTCGCTATTTTTTATTTAATTTAAAGAATTCTCAATATTTCTAAACCTTCATCATTTCTTTTTGGTCATAACTCGAAATGAATTTAGGGTTTGAAAAGTTAAATGGTCGTAATTGAGACATAAACTTTGTAAAATCACTCATATAAACTCCTAAATTTTTTGTGTCTGATTGTAAACCCCAATAATAATTTTTTACTTTAATTTTTATGAAATCGTTTGCAATTAGTTGAAAATTAGCTGTATTTAATACTTCATCATAGGTTTTATTGCTCAAGTTTGACTTCGTACTTTTTTTATTCAGAATCTAAATTAGGTATTTTTCCTAATTGCCACATTAAAATTCCTGCTGTAAGAAACATCCATATAGCATAAGCTCCTATTGGAATACCCATTTCAACATTATTTAATATAGACGTTGCAATTACAAGTGCTAAAGTTCCATTTTGTATGCCGCTCTCAATTGTGACTGAAATAGTATTTTTTAAATTTAATTTAAATAACCTAGCTGTGAGATACCCTAATCCCATAGTTGCGATATTAAGTGCTAATGTAACGAAGCCAGCTTCTTTCATTCCCGCTATTAGTTTATCAGCATTGGCAGCTAATACTGCGATAAAAACTAGTATAAAAATTATTGTTGAGGCAGTACGCATTGGTTTTTCCATTCGTTTCGCAAAACTGGTTTTGTGCTTACGAATGAACATTCCTATCGAAATGGGTATAACTGTTATTACCATTATTTGCAATATCGTATCAATTATAGGTAATTTAATTGTAACATCAGTATTACTGCCAAAATACTCTAAAGCATAAGATAGAATAAATGGTATTGTCAAAATACTTACAATGCTGGCAATAGCAGTTAAAGTGACCGATAATGCAATATTTCCTTTACAAACTTGAGTTATCAAATTACTAGTTGGACCGCCAGGGCAACTTGCTAAAATCATTAATCCAACTGCCATTGTGGGATTTAGATTAAAAGCTATCGCTAGTGAAAATCCAATAATAGGCAAAAAGATAAGTTGATTGGTAAGACCAATTAAAATGGCTCTGGGATATTTTATTATTCTAGTAAAATCAGTAATAATTAAAGTCATTCCCATTCCTAGCATAATTATGGCAAGAGACAATGGTAAGAACACTTTACTTATAAGTTCGATTGCAGTCATAATATAATTGATTATTTAAAGTTCCGTTTTATCGTATAAATCCCAACGTTTCGAACGTTTCGCAGCTAACCGAAGTGGCAAACTTCGTAACTGCATATTTTCTGATAAAAATAATATTTCTTGCGAAAGAAATACATCAATTTTGTACTTTTCTTGTCATTTCATTTATCTGCTGTTCATTGCTGGCTTTTTTTTTAGATTTCTTTTGTGATACTTCTACTAAACGTAAATATTCAGTTCTAAATCCACTAAACCATTTTAAATAATCTTCATTTTTTTCGGGTAATAGCTTTCTGTATGCTGCTGATATAGCTTGACCTTTTTAAGTTTTATTCGATAGAATTCCCAGCTGCTCTTCGTTGGTGGTCAAGAGGAAAGTTTGAAAACCTAGGTTTTCATAAAACTAAAAACAAGGTTTTTTCCACTTGATACCTTCTGTCCTTGGCCCAAGGTGGTTCATTAAGAAAGCTTTAAAAGTATCTCATGCTTTTTATTTTGCTGTTTATTTTGTAAGAAGTGTAACTTTAAAAAAGAATTTTATCAAAACCGTTGCAAAAAGCGAACTTAATTAATTTTACTTTTTAGATTTCCCTTTTTTCTCAGCTAAAACATCGGTTATGCAATTTTTTTCTGTTTTTAAGTGAATAAATACCTTTTTTAAGCCTTATTTTCCCTTAATTTTTACAATTAGACGCAAATATCCCTGGACTTCGATATAAATTATAGCACATTGATTGTATCTGCATTTTTTTCATACCTCTATATCTTGCAATTCCGCCTTTAAACCATAATTTTCATTTGCAATCTCATTTTTGCTGGCAGTTGCAGTTATACCCCTAGAACAATACTATTAAGGGTGCATAAGAATTTTACTTTCACTAATAAATATAAGAAGGACGTTTATGAAAGGAAAAAAGGATCAAAAACCTTAAGTCTTAGGCAAATAAAAAGGGGTTAAAAGCTTAAAAGCTGTAACCCCTATTTTTCATTAGCTCCCCCTCTTGGACTCGAACCAAGGACCCTCTGATTAACAGTCAGATGCTCTAACCAACTGAGCTAAGGAGGAGTTTGCTACACAATATTTGTGTTTAGCGAGTGCAAATATATACCTTTTTAGAATATTGCCAAATTTTTTTTAAAAAAATTTAATAAAACTTTATAAGCTTATGTTTCAAATAAGCAATGGCATTATTACTAAAAATTGTATTTTTGCTCCATTGTCACACTTATCAATAAAGTATAATTATTTATATGGATAAATTTTCGTTTTTGAACGCAGCACATACAGGTTTTATAGCTGATTTGTACGACCAATATTTAATACATCCAGATGCAGTAGAACCAAGCTGGAGAAGTTTTTTTCAAGGTTATGATCTTGCAAATGAAAAGTATTCTTTAAAAGAAGATGAAGTCTCTGCAGAAATTCCTCAAGAAGTTAAAAAAGAATTTTTAGTAGCGGACTTGATAAATGGCTATAGAACCAGAGGTCATTTATTTACAGAAACAAATCCTGTTAGAGAAAGAAGACAATATCACCCATCGTTAGATATTGAAACTTTTGGTTTATCAGAAGGAGATTTAAATAGTTATTTTTCTGCAGGAGGAATTCTTGGATTAGGGAAAGTAACTTTGTCACAAATTATTAAGCACGTGCGTTCTATTTATTGCGATTCTATCGGAGTTGAATACATGTACATGCGGAATCCAGAAAAATTGAAATGGTGGCAAACTCGTTTGAATGAAAATGAGAATCACCCAAAATATACAATTGAAGCAAAAAAATATATTTTAGGTAAATTAAATCAGGCAGTAATTTTTGAGAGTTTTTTACAAACTAAATATGTGGGTCAAAAACGTTTTTCTTTAGAAGGAGGAGAAACACTAATTCCGGGAATTAGTGTAATGTTAAGAGATGCTGCAGAAAAATATGGTGTTGAAGAATGTGTTTTAGGAATGGCGCACAGAGGTCGTTTAAACACTTTGGTAAATATCTTTAAGAAACCTGTTAGAGATTTATTTAGTGAGTTTGAAGGTAAAGATTTTGAAGATGAAGATATCGATGGTGATGTAAAATATCATTTAGGTTTAACCTTAAGTAAAACCTATAGAGATGGCAATAAAATTAAAATGAATTTAGTGCCAAATCCATCACATTTAGAAACTGTTGCGGCTGTTGCAGAAGGGATTACAAGAGCTAAAATAGATAGAAAATATGCCGGCGATTCTAGTAAAATTCTACCGATTGTTATTCACGGAGATGCGGCAATTGCAGGGCAAGGAATTGCTTACGAAATAGTACAGATGGCTAAATTAAATGGCTATAAAACTGGCGGCACAATTCATATTGTGGTAAATAATCAAATTGGTTTTACTACAAATTATTTAGATGCACGCTCAAGCACCTATTGTACAGATGTTGCAAAAGTAACATTATCACCTGTTTTGCATGTGAATGCAGATGATACAGAAGCTGTTTGTCATGCAATGCAAATGGCATTAGAGTTCAGAATGAAGTTTCAATCAGATATCTTTATTGATTTATTAGGTTATCGTAAATATGGCCACAATGAAGGCGATGAACCACGTTTTACGCAACCAAAACTATACAAGGCAATCTCAAAACATAAAAATCCAAAAGATATTTATGCTGAAAAATTATTAGAAGAAAATTCAATTAATTCATCTTATTTAAAAGAAATTACAGCTGAATTTAGAGGAATGCTTGAGAATGAATTTGACAATTCTAAAAAAGATAAAAATTCTAAAGTAGAAGAGTTTATGGAATCTACTTGGGAAGGTTTTGATCGGGAAGATCAAAAAGCAATGATGCAAGGAGTAGATACGAAGTATTCAGAAGATAGTTTAAATAATATTGCAAAAGTTGTTTCTACCGTTCCTGAAGGGTCAAATTTTGTGAGAAAGGTAGAACGTATTTTGCAAGGAAGAGCTAAAATGGCTTTTGAAACGCATCAGTTAGATTGGGGAATGGCAGAAAATTTAGCCTATGGTTCTTTGATGGAAGAAGGGTTTAATGTTCGTATTTCTGGACAAGATGTAGAAAGAGGAACTTTTTCTCACAGACACGCCATTTTGCGTGACGAAGTTACAGAGGAAAGAATCAACTTATTAAATATAAACCCGAAGTCGAAAGGACAAATGACAATTTACAACTCGTTATTGTCTGAATACGCGGTGTTAGGTTTTGATTATGGATATGCGATGGCAAATCCGAACACCTTAACAATTTGGGAGGCGCAGTTTGGAGATTTTTCTAACGGAGCACAAATAATATTCGATCAATATATTTCTGCTGCAGAAGACAAATGGAAAGCGCAAAACGGTATTGTGGTTTTATTGCCTCACGGCTATGAAGGACAAGGTTCTGAGCACTCATCGGCAAGAATAGAGCGGTATTTGCAATTGTGTGCAGAAGATAATATGACCGTTGCAAATTGTACAACCCCTGCTAATTTCTATCATTTATTACGTCGTCAAATGAAACGTGATTATAGAAAACCTTTAATTGTATTTACACCAAAAAGTTTATTACGACATTCAAAAGTGGTCAGTTCTATTCAAGATTTAGCAAATGGCGAATTCCAAGAAGTTATAGATGATACTCTAAATCCAGAAAATGTAAAGAAATTAGTATTCTGTATGGGTAAATTCTATTATGATTTATTAGAGGAAAGAGAAAAACTAGAAAGAGAAGACGTTGCTTTGATAAGAATTGAGCAATTATTCCCTTTACACAAAGAAAAAATTCAAGCAATTATCGATAGATATCCAAATATTGAAGAATATATTTGGGCGCAAGAAGAACCGAGAAACATGGGTGCTTGGAGTTATATGTTGCAACGTTTTGAGTTGAAAAATTTAAGTGTTTGTTCAAGAAAATATTATGCAGTTCCTGCAGCTGGGTCTAGCACAAGATTTAAGAAAAGGCATAGAGCGGTTATAGACAGTGTTTTTAATAATAAGTAAGCGCGTTAGGGATTGAAACGGCATCCTTTTTAGGCTAATCTTATCGTTAATTAGAAAACACGAAATAGGTTCAGCATAAAAAGATACAGTGTAAAGCCCGTTAAAACGCCCAAAGATTAAAAATCTAAAAGGTTTTGAAAACTATAAAGAATTAGTAAAAATTAAAATAATTAAATACAGTGCTGAAACAAGTTTAGCATCAATAAAACAAAAAACCATGAGTGTTTTAGAAATGAAAGTTCCTTCTCCAGGAGAATCGATTACAGAAGTAGAAATTGCAGCTTGGTTAGTTGAAGATGGAGATTACGTTGAAAAAGATCAACCGATTGCAGAAGTAGATTCCGACAAAGCAACACTAGAATTGCCTGCTGAAGAAAGTGGAATTATCACTTTAAAAGCGGAAGAAGGGGATGCTGTGGCGGTTGGTGCAGTAGTTTGCTTAATTGATACAAGTGCTAAAAAACCTGATGGTGATTCATCTTCTAAAAAAGAAGAAGCTCCAAAAGAGGAAAAAAAAGAAGTTGTAAAAGAAGCGCCAAAAGCAGTATCCTATGCAACAGGAACTCCCTCTCCAGCCGCTAAAAAAGTATTGGCATAAAAAGGAATTGAAACCTCTTCTGTAAAAGGAACCGGAAAAGATGGAAGAATTACCAAAGAAGATGCTGTAAAAGCAGTGCCTTCTATGGGAACACAACCAGCAAATGGTTCTAGAAACACAGAACGAAAGAAAATGTCTATGTTGCGCAGAAAAGTAGCAGAGCGTTTAGTGGCTGTAAAAAACGAAACAGCTATGCTAACTACTTTTAATGAGGTAAACATGCATCCAAATTTCGAATTATGGAGGCAGTTAAAATAAAACTTAAATCAACAACACGGCCTTGGTGTAGGCATTTTGTCTTTCTTTACTTTGGCAGTTGTAAGAGCTTTAATAATGTATCCTGATGTAAACTCTATGATTGATGGAGACTTTCAAATAAAACAAGATTTCCAAGATATTTCAATTGCAGTTTCTGGCCCTAAAGGATTAATGGTTCCTGTAATTAGAAATGCAGAGAATTTATCTTTTAGAGGTGTTGAATCTGAAGTGAAACGATTGGCTTTAAGAGCTAGAGATGGGCAAATTACTATTGATGAAATGACCGGTGGAACTTTTACAATTACCAACGGTGGTGTTTTTGGTTCGATGTTATCTACGCCAATTATAAACCCTCCACAAAGTGGGATTTTAGGAATGCACAACATTGTAAACAGACCTATGGCGATAAATGGTGGAATCGTAATTCAGCCAATTATGTATGTAGCTTTGTCTTATGATCACAGAATTGTAGATGGTAGAGAATCTGTTGGTTTTTTAGTAGCTGTTAAAGAAGCTTTAGAAAATCCTGCAGAATTATTGATGGATAACGACCCTGCAAAAGCATTAGAAATGTAGTTCCCTTTTTTAAAAAAATAAAATAGCGGCAAGAAACAAGACTTTTTAGCTATTAAAATCCTGAACACGTGTTCAGGATTTTTTTGTTTCTATCCTTTAATTTGTTTCTAAAGGCTTAAAAATATACTTTAGCTATTGAAGACTATAAAAAAAAAGAACAAAATAGTAGTCCGTACCTAACTATTTATAATTTTGAAAACGGTTTTAATCAGTATAAATTGACATCGCAACAAAGATTTTACTTGTAAAATGAAGGAGCAATTTAAAAATATACACCAAGTTATTTCTAGTTTTATTGAACTTAGCGATGAAGAATGGATTAATTATTTTTCCATGTTTAAAACAAAGGAAATTAACAAAAAAGAGATTATTCTTCATGAAGGAAATATATGTAAAGATGTTTTTTTTATAAATAAAGGGGTGTTGAGATTTTATTTTGTCGATAATAATGGGGAAGAGAAAACATTTCATTTTGCAATAGAAAATACTTTTGCTACCGATTATAAGAGTTTTTTAAAGCGAATACCCTCAAGTTATTCTATTCAGGCTTTAGAAGATACTCAAGTGATAACAATGTCACTTGAGATGCTGTTAAGTGGTTACGAAATATTAAACAATGGCGAAAAATTGGGTAGGTTACTCGCGGAAGATTACTTCTTTATGTTCAATGATAAAATTCAAGCCATTTATACTCAAACACCACTTGAGAGATACCATGATTTAACGATTAGTTTTCCTGAAATATTTCAACGAGTGCCGCAACATTTAATTGCTTCTTATCTAAATATTAGTTCTGTTCATTTAAGTCGCCTCAAAAACGCTGATTAAAAGTGATAACATTTGTTATCGTTGAAATTTTGTTTTTGTACTATTTTTACAATTTGAATAAGAACGGTCAAAATTTTCTAGTATGATACAAATGAAGGGTAAAACAGTTTTAATAACAGGAGGAGCATCTGGTATTGGTAAAATTATGGCACGTTTGTTTTTAGAACGAGGAGCGAAAGTAATTATTTGGGATATTAATCAAGCAAAAGTTACCGAAACTATTTCAGAGTTTTCCATTAAAGGCACTGTTATAGGATTTATTGTTGATGTTTCTGATAACAATCAGATTGAAAAAACTGCTAAAAAGGTAAAACAAGAAATAGGTATTGTTGATGTTCTTATCAATAATGCAGGCATTGTTGCTGGAAAATATTTTCATGAACATACCATGTTAGATATCTTAAAAACTATGGAGATTAATGCAAATGCTCCTATGTTTATAACCAAGGAATTTTTGAATGGTATGCTTGATCGAAATTATGGGCATATATGCAATATTGCTTCTTCTGGAGGTCTAATTTCTAACCCTAAAATGTCGGTGTATGCAGCAAGTAAGTGGTCTTTAATTGGCTGGTCTGATAGCTTGCGTATTGAAATGAAACAGTTAAAAAAGGAGGTACATATTACTACGATCATGCCTTATTATATTAATACCGGAATGTTTGATGGCGTAAAATCGAAAATACCAATTTTGAATCCAGAAGCCGCCGCCTTAACGATTGTTAAAGCGATAGAACAAAAGAAAAGAATGGTAACTATTCCAGGTTATATATACAGGCTTACAAAACTAGGGCAAGGTTTTATGTCCATAGATGTGTTCGATTGGTTTACAGGTAAAGTATTGGGTATTTACAAGACAATGGAACATTTTACAGGCCATAAAAAATAAGAATAAGCTAAATAATAGATACCGCAGAAAATTTAATTATTAAATACATTGCCGATCATCATATTTTTTCTCGACACAAAAAACGAAAAATATTGGTTTTAGAATATCTCAACTACACAAATTAAAAAAAGCAGTGCTTCAGTATCAAGTTAAAATAGAAAGTCCTTTTGGGGAAGACTTGTACAAATCAACAGAAGAAACGTTTTTAACAGAAATCAGTATTATTCTTAATAAAATTGAGCATCATATGAAGAAATTTAAAAAGTGGTCGGCACGCAATATCGCTGCAGGTTATCTTTTTTGAACAACAGTCTTTTAAAAATGAACTTTTGAACAAGATTGCCGAGAATATCAAATTAATATACAATCATAAACTAAAACAAAGTAGTTTTTACCCGAGTAATATCAACGAGACTAAAACAGAGCGATGAAGTGCTTTACTAAATCAAGGCACAGAACTTACAGGTGATGAAGTTGATGTGAAACAAAAATTTATTTTACCAACAATTATAGATGATGTGAAGCCTAATTTTAAGATAATGCAAGAAGAAATATTTGATCCTATTTTACCAGTATTGACTTTTGAAGATAGCGATGAACCTATTAATTATATCAATAAAAATTAAAACCCTTTGACTTTTTATTATTTCGGAAAAAACAAGAAAGCGAAAGATATTTTATCAAAACGGATTGAGTGCCCTACTATGCGACCTAGAACTAAAATAGTATTATGATAAAAAGGTTGCATAAAAAACCAACCATGGTTGCTATAAATAATTTTGGAAATAGGATCTTACCAATAGCATTTGCAGTAGTAAAAAGAAGAACTCCTTATTTGTAATCACAAAAATTTGTAACTTAAAAAAAAAATTATTTAATTAAAATTTGACCTTGGAATACGTGTAAAGTTAGTTCCACGTTTTAAACAACCAGCTTAATAAATAAAACCTCCACAAAGGAGGTTTTATTGCTTTAAAAAAATGATTTATTTTAATTCATATTTGCTGGGGAACTTAGTTCGGGCACAAGCACTTGATGTCTAACCATTCTTCCATTAGGCAATAAACTCTCATCTACTTTTTGAGAATCTTGTTCATAAGCGTCTTTTCCATAAAGTTCGTTGTATTTTTCAACCAAATTTTTATATGACAAACCATAATCCTTGCTTTGTCCAGCAAAATTCTTGTGGTGAAATCTTACCTGCACTAAATTTCCATCACACCCTGAATTACAATATAAAACATTCATATTTTGTCCGTATTTTGTCTCTACCATTGCTTTTTTAACACGCTCTCTAAATCTCCAAAAATCTTCTGCTTCCGAATCATTAAAATTATAGTAGATTATTCTTCTATGATTAACCCTTTCTTTGTTTTCAACAAAATAAGACATCTCATTACTCATAGACCATATTCTATTTCCTATAGATTCATGAAGTGAACCCACTTTATTTTGCCAGTAATTATTTCCTTCCGTATCTATATTGTCAAATTCTTTAATAGAATCTGCTACTTGCATTCTAACAAAATTTTGGGCGTACTTTCCCGTTATTACTCTAAAAGTTAAGTAGTTAGCTTGGCCTTTTTTACTGTTATATAACTTTGTTTTTTTAGACGCACCGTCTACAAATTTTTTCATGTCTGCTTGATCAACGACTAATACCCTTGATTGAATCACCTGAGCAGTAATCGTGTTAATTGCAAAAACAAGGAATAGAGTGAAAATAATTTTCTTCATTTTAATTATATTTATGATTAATTTAACACAAACATAAGGATTATTAATTGTATTAAGCAATTAATTTACGCTGTGTTTTAATTTGTATACGTATGAAGTTGTTTAAACCTTCTATATTTATGACCTTATTTTATTAAAGTAAATAAATAAAATTTAGAGAGAAGGGTTCTTGTTTAATGGGTGAAACCTTGACAAACGTATATGATATCATTAATAGCGGAGATAAAAAACAGTAAAAATATGTTATGTATATAATTATAAATGAATTATGAATTTATTTTACTTCCAGCTGAAAAAAAGTGCAGGTAATCTATCTTGAATTCAATCAGTATATTTTAAAAACCTTTAAATGGGGTTCAAAAAAAATATCATATAATTAAATAATAAAAGAAGTAAACTAATTTTAAATGGAAAATAAAGTTGTGTCGCTTACGCTTATTTTAATTCAGATAACTCTTTAAGAAAAGCAAAATATTCTAACTTTTTTTTTTCTTCAAACAAACTACGATTTTGGCTAATCTGTGATTTAGTATTGATTTGAGATTCATCTAACATAGATTCATCTATTGAATCAATAGAAAATAAATACAACTCAATAATTATAGACAATGACGAAATCCCTTTATCGGTCGCTATATAACGTGTGCTTTTTTTTGTCCCTGAAGGATTCAATTTTTCAATAAGCCTCTCTTCCATTAGAGATTTTAATCTATTAGAAAGAATATTAGTTGCTATTTTTTCTTTAGAACTTCTAAATTCTTTAAATCTAGTTTTTTTGTGTAAAATAATGTCTCTTAATATAAGAAGAGACCATTTATCACCTAAAACACTAATAGATTTAGCTATTGCGCAAGTACGGGGCTGTTTTAAACTCAAAGTTTTATAAGTTTTCGTAAATGTATGAAAAACTTTACGAATTAATTACACAATAAACAATAAGTAAATTACTTAATTATATTAAAAATAATAGGTTGTTGTTTTTCTTTTAGAAGGGCACGTAATACTTGAATTAAAAAAACGCTACAACATAGTTGCTTATTACAACTAATTTAATAGCTTTGTTTTAATCATTATTATCAATTCTAACCTAAACAAAACAATCATGAAAAATTTATTAACTCTTTTAGCTTTATGCTTCACTCTGATTTTGAATGCACAATGGATTAAAGACACCTCCTGTAATAAAAAAGCAAGCCTTGTTGCGAACAAAGCGATAGAATACGCTTTGAATTTAGAATACCTGCCCGCTTTTGGCGCTGCAAATTCAGCATTACTTATAGATAAAGATTGTGGTTGCGCGAAACTAATCTTAGCTTTTATAAGCAGTTCGAACCCAAAGTGGGGAAACAGAGCAAAGAAACTTAAAGAGATTAACACCTCTAAACTAACTTCAGAAGAAAAAGGTTGGTATGACTATATGTCGGCTTCTTCAGACAATAAAAAGACTTTAGAAACGAGTCTTGTTAGTAAATTTCCGAAGAGTCCTCTAATTAATTATTTAGCAACATCTGTAAACGATTTTAACTCTTTTAAAGTTTTCGCTAAAAAATTTCCTGCCTATTCTTCTTCAGCACATAATATGATATCCTATGGATATATGAACGGAGCTTATGGAGAAAAAAATGAAGTAGAAGCAATGAAATATGTTAAACTAGCTCAAAAATTGCATGATGGACCAAACTCATATGATTCAATGGCTGAACATTATGCGTCCATGGGGGACTATAAAAATGCCTTAAAAACACAACTTAAAGCTGTTGATTTTGGTAGCTTTTCTTCTCCATATATGAGATACGCCCAAGTATATTCTGCAAAAACAGATGCAGCAAATATTAGTGAAAAAATAATGGCGAATCAAAAAGCATTGCAAAAAGCACAAACGACTAGCGATTATGAATCCTACAAAAAATTTGAACACCCAGAAATTACAGTTACAGCTGGAGATTCTAATTTAAATCCTTTTTATGTGTATACCAAAGAAGATGTTACAAAAGAGACTCCAATAACCTGGGAAGTCTTTGAATTTTCTGATATGAAAACATACTTTTCTCCAGACATGAAAACTGCTGTAGTTTCATTTGAGGCTGACGGAGCATATGTCGTAAAAGCAACGAATAAAACTGTTTCATACGCAACTAGAGGGTCTTCAACTTGGGTTAATACGAATGATGGTTGGAAAATATTACATACATCATTTGCACCAAGAAAAGGAAAAGTTGGGATTCCACAAATGAATTAAATTCTTAAACATATTGATT
This sequence comes from Polaribacter sp., assembly GCA_034110665.1. Classification (GTDB taxonomy): domain Bacteria; phylum Bacteroidota; class Bacteroidia; order Flavobacteriales; family Flavobacteriaceae; genus Polaribacter. Next base: position 2,134 of record JAWUYT010000078.1, on the reverse strand, counting down.
TAAATCCATAATACAAATACTCATCTTATGAAAAATAGTAAGCTTTTAATATTTGGAATAACCCTCTTAATGTTGTTTTGGAATTTGAACATGAATGCTCAAGAAGAAGCAAATCCTGTTTTTATCGTTATGACCACGATGAACAAAATACCTCTTGTAAATGAAACAGAACTGCAAAAAAAAGAACAACAGTATTACGACAAAGTAACAAGTAAACTAACACTAAAAGGCAAACTTTAATTGAGTCTACTTGGCAAGTAAAAGGAGCGATATAATGGACAGAAAAAAGAATTAAAAGGAATTAAAAATACAATTTTGACTAAACATTAAAATAATGTGGAGACCAGAACCCACTCAAAAAAACGGGGAATATTCTGAAAAGCCAAATGAGTAGGAAATTAATAATGTTAAAATAAAACAGTATGAATTATTATTTCAAAGCTTTACAGAATTACGCTACATTTAGTGGGCGAGCAAGAAGAAAAGAATATTGGATGTTTGTTTTATTCAATACAATTTTTGCTTTTGTATTTGGATTTGTTTGTGGACTTATTGGAGTTCCAGATTTAGCACAATTATACACACTAGCAATATTACTTCCCTCAATAGCGATTGGAGTGAGAAGAATGCACGATGTAGGTAAAAGTGGTTGGTTTTTGCTAATTCCAATTTATAATTTCATCCTTGCTGTGTCAGAAGGAGAAAAAGGAGAAACCCAATATGGCCAAGACCCAAAACCCGAATAAAACCAGCCCATAACAATATGTTTAAGCAATAGCGGGAAAAGGGCCCGACAAAAAAGAAAGAGAAGCATTTATGGACGCAATGGAAAAAGCTTTTACAGGGATTCACGGTGACTTTGTTTACCGAAATGAACCAACAATGAGAAAATAATATTTATTAACTAAAACATATAACAAAATGAAAAATATACTATTTTTATTATCACTGACTGTACTTCTTGCAAGTTGTACGAATTCAAATTCTAAATATACAGAAAACCTAGCAACCGCTCAAAAGTTCTTTGCTTTACATGGAGAAGAAAACCTAGAAGCACAACTTAATTTAATTAGTAAGGATATTAAAAGCGAACCGCCTCTTTATGGTTCTGAAATAATTGGATATGATGTATTTGCTTCTGTATTAAAAGGTTACCATGATGCTTTTAACGATATCAAATACATAGCTCAAGTATGGCTTCCTGGAACAGATTCATTAGGAGTTTTAGACGGTAGTGTAAGAACCTATGGAAAATGGACAGGAGTTCAAGCTGAAACAGGAAAACAATTAAATCTTAAAGGCTATTGGTATTTTGGTTTTGACGATACTGGTTTAATCAACGCACAAGGTGACTTTTTTGACGCTGGCGGAATGTTAGACGCTGTATATTCTAAAAATCTAGTACATGTGTCTATTGAAGTTTTGCCCGGAAAAATGGACAAGGTTATAGCTATTATTGATAATGAAGGAGGCTTACCTAAAACACGTGCATATGAAGGATGCATATCTGTAGAACGAAGTGTAAACAAAGAAAGTAACACCATTTTTGTACAAGAAAATTGGGAATCTTTTGACAAGTTCAATACCTATATCAAATGGAGGCAAACTGAAGATACTTCAATTGCAGAAATGATACCTTACTTAAAAGGTGGAGCGAATGGACTTAAAATCATTCAAGGAAATTCAAATTATAAATCTTATTAAGTTTTTTTCTTAAATCCTTGTAATCAAAATAACTCTATTTATTTAAAAGAAATACTTCAGACTTATTGTATCTAATTAAAAACCCTTAAGAGAGGCTTTATATTTTTGTAAAGCTTCTCTTTTTTTATGATTACTTTAAATATTTCAAAATCAATTCCAATAATTTGAACTGTTTCTATAATTATTTTTGTTTACACAAATACTGTGTTGCATTTGATTTTACAAAAGTAATATAGGACTTTATATTGCCTGTTTGAGTTCAGTAATTTAAAAGCACTCCAATGATTTTTGGTGTAACTTTTTTAATTCATCTCTGTAGAAAAGAATAAATTTTTCTATGGAATTATAACGTTTCTTTACTGGATGCATCCACTTTTAGAAAACTACACTTTCCAAACTGAAAAGTAATTGTAAGTAATGAATATTTTAA
>JAWUYT010000077.1:0-8410 GCA_034110665.1 Polaribacter sp. | reverse complement strand
CATAATTCCTGGCCAAAGCCCTAAAGGAATAAAAGCGGCAACGGTCGTTGCTGTAGAAATGATAATAGGAAAAGCAATTTCTCCAATTCCTTTTTTGGCAGCTTCCGTTCTTGTCATTCCTTCTTCGTCCATTAAACGATATACGTTTTCAACAACTACAATTCCATTATCGACCAACATTCCTAGTCCCATAATGAGGCCAAAAAGAACCATTGTATTTAAGGTATACCCCATGGCACCCAAAATCAATAAAGACATAAACATAGACATTGGTATTGCGAAACCAACGAAAAGTGCATTTTTAAATCCTAGAAAAAACATTAAAACGATCACCACTAGAATAACTCCGAATATAATATTATTGACCAAATCATCCACTTGACCAATTGTTTTTGGAGATTGATCATTAGCAATCGTCACTTTTAAATCCGGAGGAAAATAATTTTTTATGGCATCTTCTACTATTGTGCTAATTTTATCTGCGGCTGCAACCATATTTTGGCCAGACCTTTTCTTAACGTCTAACATAACAACAGCAGCACCATTTTCTCTTGCATAGGTTGTTTTGTCTTTATCCTTAAAGAAAATTTCTGCTACATCTTTTAAATAAATTGGATTTCCTTTTTCAGCTTTAATGACAAAATCGCCTAAATCAGAAGGTGTATCAATTTCACCAATAATTCTGATGGTTCTTCTTTGTTGACTGGTAATAAAGTTACCCGCAGACATGGTTATATTTCCACGATTAATGGCGTTCGTAATATCATCAAAACTTACTTTTGAAGCCATCATCTTGAAAATATCTACTGCGACTTCTATTTCTTTATCTTGCGCCCCACGAATAGCTACTTTCTTAATTTCTGTTAAATCTTCAATTTCATCCTGTAAATATTCTCCATATTCTTTAAGTTTTGCAACTGGGTAGTTTCCAGAAATATTAATATTTAAAATAGGTATTTCTTCAGACATACTCAACTCAAAAACATTAGGCGTTACTTTAGCACCATTAAAGGTTGGCCAATCTTCACCTGCTGTTTCTTGATCTATTTCGTCTTTAACTTGTTGCTTTGCTTTATTAACATCAATGCTTTCATCAAATTCTACAGTAATGATCGAATAATCTTCTTGTGATGTTGATGTAATTTCGACAACATTACTGATCGATTTCAATTTATCTTCTAAAGGGTCGGTAATTAGCTTTTCGATGTCTTCGGCAGTATTACCAGGATATACCGAGCTAATGTAAATTTTCGTTTCATTTATTTCAGGAAAATTTTCTCTAGGCATTGTAAAGTATGCTGAAATTCCTAAATAAAGAATTAAAAACATCAGGACATAAATAGTAGTTTTATTTTGTATTGCACAAGAAGAAAGTTTAAATTCTTTATCTACTTGATTATTTTTTTTCGCCATTTTCTTACTATTTATTAATCACTTTTACAACTTGACCGTTCGTTACACTTCTTGCACCTTCCATAATTATTTCGTCATTTGCAGCAAGGTATTTGGTAACCTCGATCATATCTCCCTGTGTCTTTCCTGTTTCGATAATCAATCTTTCTGTAACAGCTTCGTTGTTTTCTTTTTTATCTTTTATGATATAAATAAACTGTTCTCCTTTCGAATTTTCAGAAATAATACTTTGCGGAATTAGCACAGCATTCTCGCTGGTATAATCGTTCAACTTTAACCTTGCTGTTAAGTTTGGTTTTACGTTTCCTTTTAAGTTAGGAACGTCAATTTCTATAATAAAAGAGCGATTACTGGGGTTGATAAAATGACCAACTTGTCTTACTTTAGACGTTAAGGTTTCACCAAGAACAGGAAAGTTTACCTCAACAGTTTTATTTTTTGTGATGCTTCCGATATAGGTTTCTGGAACTTCCGTTTCGATGTACATGTTAGACAGATTTACAATTCTAAAGATTTCTGCACCAGAACCTGGAGCCACAACGGTACCTCGTTCTTTAAAAATAGCATCTATGATTCCAGAAAAAGGAGCTCTAATTGTAGCTTTAGTTAACTGACTTTTTAGCTGTGCTACCGCACTTTGTTGCGCTTCAAAAGAGGTCTTTGTCTGTAAAAACTGAATTTCTGAACCAATTTTTTGATCCCATAATCTTTTTTGACGCTCGTAGGTCGTTTTTGCTAATTGCGCATTTGCTTCTAATTGTGCAACTTGTTGCGACATACCACCATCGTCAATTTTTGCTAAAACTTGTCCTTTAGAAACACTTTGACCTTCTGTTACAAATACACTTTGTAAAATTCCTGGCATTTCTGGGTATATTAAAATATTTTGTTTGGTTTGCACATTTCCTTGCAACTCGATAAAGTGCGTAAAAATTTCTTCTTTTACCAAATACGTGGTAATTAAAGGCATATTTTTATTAACATCTAGGGCATCAATTTTGTCATTTAATTTTTTTAATTCAACAGATAGTGTTTGTTGTTTTGTAGTAATTTCTATCTTTTTAGATTTTATTTGTTTGATGTCATTCGTTGCTAAAATAGCATCTACAGAAACTTCTTTTTTATTTCCGCAAGAAGCTAATAAAAGAGTCACAGTGATTAATAAATATATATATTTCATAATAATTTTGTTATTTGATTGGTAAGTTTAGTGCGTTTTCTAGGGCTGCTTTATTTGAAATTACATCTAACATAGCTTGTATGTAATTCTGTTGTTGTGCGTATAACTGATTTTGAGCTTGTAGTAAATCGAAACTAGAAGAGATGCCTTCAAAAAATTTAATTCGCTGTTTTTTTTCTATTCTTTCTGATAAACCAACATTCTTTTTTGAAGTTTGATAATTTTCGATACTTAATTGATATTCGTTTTTTGCTTTTTCAGCTTGTAAGCTTAAACGTTGTTTGGTTTCTTCTAGACGTAAATCGGCAGTTTCTAAAGCTATTTTTGCTTGCGCAGTTCTAGCTTTTCGGCCAAAACTACTAAAGATGGGTACACTTAAACTAACTCCTAAAAGAGAAGAATCAACCCAACGTTGGTTGCCATTTAAAAATGTAAATGAACTTGAAAAAGCTTGACTGCCATAATTTATAAAAGTGCTTAAAGTTGGTAAAGCTTTACTTTGCTCTAACTTTACCATTAATCGATTGCCTTCTCTATTATTTTCCGCAATTTTAAAATCGATATGATTATTGACATTAAATTCTCCAGAAATTAAATTAAGATTCATGTTCTGTATCGCTAAAGAGTCTAGAGAGTCTGTTAAAATCAAGGGGGTATTTATAGGATTTCCGAGTGAAAGATTTAGCATTTGATATGCAATACCTTTTAACCTTTTTACGCTATTTAATTGATTTTTTAAGCTACCTAACGTAATTTCTAATTGTTCAACATCTTCCTCTTCATTTAAACCATTTTCGTAAATTTTCTTGGCATCATCATAATTTTTTTGAAGGATTTTAATATTTTTCTGTAACACAGCAGTGCTACTTTCTGCAACAAGTACATTTCCGTAGGCATTAATAACCGCCTCTCTAGTTAGGAGTTCTGTTTTTTCTTGTGCCTGTTCAGAAATTTTTAAAAATGTTTTCGCAGACTGTAATCCAACAAGATAAGATCCGTCAAAAAGTATTTGGCTTAAAGTAACAGTTGCATTTACGTTTTGTTTTGTACCAAAAACAAACTCTTCGTCAATACCATCGCCATTAATATCGGCTACAGAAATAGGTTGTCTTAAAAAGTTTTGATAGTCTACTTTTGCATCAATCTGGGGCAAACCAATAGTGGTTGTTTCCCAAACTTTTTCATTTGCAGACGCTATGTCATTTTTAGAGGCTTTTGTATTATAACTATTTTCTAGAGCAAAACTAATAGCCTCCTCTAAAGAAAGTTGCATTGTTTTTTCTTGCGATTTTAAGGAAATTGTAAAAGCGAATAAAGAAAGTATGTAGAGATACTTTTTCATTTATAATTGATTTTTTTTAGTTGATGTTCTAGTTGGTTTAATCCTTTTAAAGTGCTGATGGCGCGCAAGTGATATTCTAAATAATAATTCATTAAAGTATTCATCGAGTATTTTTTTAAAGGAAATAGTTGTTGATCTTTAATACCAATCATTCCGTTAAAGTAAATTCTGCTTATAAAATCGATATCCATAGTGGTTCTGAACAAACCAGAATCGATACCTCGCTGCAAATTATCTTGAATTGTTTCTTGCATCACATGAAACTGTTTCTTTTTTAAAGACACATATATCGCAGGATAATATTTTTGTAGTTGGTATAAAGGAGATGATTTTTCGTCTTTTAAGTGATCTAACACCACTCTTTTAATGTGAAACATTTCATCGATAGGGTTCCTTTTTTGTGCACAAACATCTTCTATACTGCAACAAATCTTGTCGAACATATAAATTGTAACCGCATCAATTAAGGCTGTTTTATTACTAAAATGTTTGTAAAGTGTTTTTTTTGAAATACCTAAAGCGTTCGCAATTTCGTCCATAGTAACACTCTTAAAACCTAGGTTTAAGAATAACTCATTCGATTTTTCTATAATTATATCTTTCATAATTCGAGTGCGAAAGTACAACAGGAAACTTTAGAAACAATAAAAGTTTCCAAAGTTTTAATAATTTTTTAACATTTGATTTAGAAAGAAGCATTTCTTTATATTATTTTTACGTAAAATTATAGATTTGGACATTTTACATTATCAAAAAGCATTTTTATTATATTTGGAATCTAAAGATTGGATACGTGAGCCTAAAAACTTATACGAACCGATAGATTATATTTTACAATTAGGAGGTAAAAGAATTCGCCCAGTACTAACCTTAATGGCGACAGATACTTTTGCTGGAGATTATAAAAAAGCATTGCCAGCAGCTTTGGCTGTTGAAGTTTTCCATAATTTTACACTTGTGCATGATGATATTATGGACGATGCTCCTTTGCGAAGAGGAAAGGCAACAGTTCATGAAAAATGGGACATCAATAGAGGAATACTTTCTGGAGATGCAATGTTAATTTTGGCATATAAATATTTTGAGAATTACGATGCTATTACTTTTCAAAAACTAGCAAAACTATTTAGTAAAACGGCTTTAGAAGTTTGTGATGGCCAGCAATTAGATGTTGATTTTGAAACTAGAAATGATGTTACTATTGATGAATATATAAATATGATTCGTTTAAAAACATCGGTTTTAGTGGCTGCAGCTTTAAAAATGGGTGCAATTGTGGCACAAACAGAAGATGAAAATGCAGATTTAATTTATGATTTTGGACTCAATTTAGGATTGGCCTTTCAGTTACAAGACGATTATTTAGATACTTTTGGAGATCCTGAAACTTTTGGAAAGCAGATAGGTGGCGATATTATTGAAAATAAGAAAACATTTTTATATTTAAAAACACTTGAGGTTGCAGATAAAGAAACCAGAAAGAGGTTAAAACATTATTATAGAAAGAAATTAAAAGAGAACACGATTAAAATTACGGATGTTACTAGAACTTATCAAATCAATGATATTCCTTTCTTAATGAAGAAAGAAATTGAAATGTACACCGAAAAAGCATTTGAGACTTTAACGAAAATGAGTATTAGTGAGGAGAACAAGCAAAATTTAAAAGATTTTGGATTGTGGCTCATGAAAAGAACGGTTTAATTATTCTGTAATTTTATTTGGAAATAATTTAAAATTAATAGTACATTTGCACCCTTAATAATAGGTCCTATAGCTCAGTTGGTTAGAGCACCTGACTCATAATCAGGTGGTCCATGGTTCGAGTCCATGTGGGACCACAATTAAGCAGTTTAATTAATTGATATTCAATTTTTTAAACTGTTTTTTATTTTTAAATAGTTACCAACTATTAATTTACTTACTTTTTTAATTTTTCTAAAGAATCTAAAAGTTCTTCTTTTTTGTAATAAACTCTCCCTCTAATTCCGTAAGAAATTATTTTTTGTTTCTTCGCCCACGCATTTAATGTTGGTGAAGATATCTCCTCTTGCTGCATCTAATAAGTTTTTAATGGATGCTTTAGGATCTGTCATTTCTTTAATAAGTTCTTGCTCTGATATTTTGTTTACTAACTCCTCCATGGGATCTAGAACTAGAACCCCATCCTTCAGAATAGCTTATATAGTAGCTTAGAAAAGTTTTGAAACCGTCAATTTTTAATTCATTAATTCATTCTTCTAAAAGTTCTTTATTGCTTTCTCTAAAGTTTAAACAATACTCTTCAATCGATAAAATTTTATCTCTCGTATAATAACCTTTTGCCAATTGTGCTATATTTTCTTGAATGGCATCTTTTAGGTTTTCGTAATCTGCACCAACTTGTAGTCTATTAATTATATCATTATTTGTCGGATGCGTAGCAAAATAAGGATAACTGTTATTACTCATATAATTTAATTTTTATTGAGATGAATACATACAAATATGTGCAACATTTGGGGGCTACTCCTGTATTATATAGAGAATAAATTCCACACACAACTGTCGAAATCAATGATATATACGGTCTTGAGGATTTATCCGCTGTTTTGGGGTTTACCTAGAGTATAAACGTACGAAGTGAAAAAAGTGAGAATTTAATGGCATAGGTGAGGGGAATGAGTAATTATTTATTCCCAATTCTAGTATCTTACCCTGTCTGTTGTAGTTTTATTTCTCTTTGCTCCCTCATAAAATATTTTGTACTAACTTTTTTGAATTAAATAAGCACTTATATATGGGGGTTGTTATACTGGTAAAGCCCTTAAAGCCAAACAATATGAAGTGCTATAGTGTTATTTTATTGGTAATAAATTGGCAAGGTGGTAAACAATTTTTAAATTGCCTCTTTAGAATTACTCATTAAATAAGTGGCTCAATTTTAAAAAAATAATTAAACCTTTTCTTATAGTTCTCTTTTTATTCTTTAATCGAATGAAAAACTCTTTCTTGTTTAATTTTATACAGAATACCCACTCGAGTCATTTAGAGACAGATTCGTAAAAGTATGCTTTACTAAAAAAACGTAATTCTTAATCATTTAATCTATTTTATGCTTTAATAAACTTCAGAAGTGTACCAGTTGGGATTTTGTACTATTTTCAATGCCATTTTCACATAAATTCATATAATTACTCTACTTAAAGTTTTTATTTCGACATTTTTTTACATTAATTCATGGGAAAATGTCTTTTTAATTGATCGCTCAACTTAGAATTTTTTTTTATTAAATATCCAAATTTAATCCACAGAGCTTATATCAGGCTATAGAGACTAAGCAAATTAATGAAATTAATCAAAATTTAATCCTTCATTAACCGATAATTAATTTCAAACTTAATTTAACAAAAGTATATTTACATTATAAAATAAAGTATCGTTTAAAAGTTTTCAATGAATCCTTATAAAGTTAAACCATTATAATTTAACTAACCTTTTTAACATATCAAGAATGTTTTAATTTCAGTACATAAAGAGTGTAAGTACAAACAAGTAATAAATGGTTTTAAAAGTATAATTAGTGTTTTTGCAATTCTCTTTTTACTTTTTGTAACAACCGCTAGTTTCTCTCAAGCTAAAAAAAGTCCTCTTTCTGGTGTGATTACTTACCCAGACGGAGAGCCAATAGCAGGAGCCAGTATTATGATTAAAGGAACAACTGCAGGTGTTAGTGCAGATTTAGATGGGTCTTACACCATTTATGTAGAGATGGGTCAAACACTTGTTTTTTCGTCTTTGGGCATGGAATCAATAGAGATTTTATATAATAGGCAAACAGAATTGAATGTTACATTACAAGATAAAGCGAATGAGTTAGATGAAATAACTCTTGTTGCTTTTGGTAAACAAAAAAAAGAGAGTGTTATTGGTTCTGTATCAACTATAAAGCCATCTGATCTTAAAATAGCAAGCAGTAATCTTACAACCGCTTTAGCTGGTCGGTTATCAGGAGTAATTGCCTATCAAAGAAGTGGAGAACCTGGACGCGATAACGCAGAATTTTTTATTAGAGGTGTTACTACTTTTGGATATAATAGATCGCCGCTTATTTTAATTGATAATATAGAGCTTACAACCACGGATTTAGCACGTTTACAGCCAGATGACATAGCTAGTTTCTCAATAATGAAAGATGCAACAGCAACAGCATTATATGGCGCTAGGGGAGCAAATGGCGTGATTCTAGTGAGTACTAAAGAAGGAAAAGAAGGACCTGCAAAGTTAAATGTAAGGTATGAGCGTTCATTATCAATGCCTACAAGATCATTAGATATTGCGGATCCAATAACGTATATGAAACTCCATAATGAGGCTGTCTCTACACGAGATCCATTAGGTGGTCGTGCTTATTCATTAGAAAGAATAAAAATTACACAGCAAGCAAATCGTAATCAAAATGTGTATCCAGCTGTTAATTGGTTTGATGAATTATT
>JAWUYT010000076.1:0-11260 GCA_034110665.1 Polaribacter sp. | reverse complement strand
ATTCAGTATTCAGTATTCAGTATTCAGTATTCAGTATTCAGTATTCAGTATTCAGTATTCAGTATTCAGTATTCAGTATTCAGTATTCGAAAAATAAAAAATTAATACTAAAAATAGTATACAATCTAAAATTATTATCTCAAAGTTCTTGGTTCTTGATTCTTTTTAATCTAAAATATAATTTCCCTGACTCTAGACTCAAGAAATTTAATCATAAGATTGACTTTCTTCTGATGCTTTCTGCAGCGTTGCAAATTCATCCAAAGATAAATCTCCATAATAAAAATTGATAGGATTTAAAGCAACATTGTTTTTATGCACTTCATAATGTAAATGGGGAGCAACGGATAAACCTGTGTTACCAACATATCCAATTAAATCTCCTCTTCTTATGGATTGACCTCTTTTTACAGCCATTTTACTCATGTGTGCATAAATTGTTTTGTAGCCATAACCATGATCTATATAAACAACCTGACCAAATGTTTTACTTCGTTGTGCTCTGAATATAACACCATCTCCAGAAGCATAAATTGGTGTTCCTTTGGGTGCTGTAAAATCCATTCCTTTATGAAACTTATTAATTTTCAAAATAGGATGCATTCTCATTTTATAACCAGAAGCCACATAAAAATCTCCTTTTTTAATGGGTAAAATTGCAGGAATTGAAGCCAACATAACTTCTTTATCTTTAGCCAGGGCAACAATTTCGTCTAAAGATTTAGATTGAACTACCATTTGTTTAGATAAAATATCTACTTCTTTGGTCAGTTTCGTTATCAAATCAGAATTATCAAAACCTTCTAAATTTTTATATCTATTTACACCACCAAAACCAGCTTTTCGTTGCTCTTCGGGTATGGGATTTGCTTCAAAATAACTTCTATAAATATTATTATCTCTTTCTTGTAATTGTGATAAAATCCCAGAACTTTCTTCTAATCTTTTATCTATTAATTTATAATGAAATTTTAGATTTTCTAGCTCCCTTTTTTGAGCACGTTCAGAAGGAGATGTAATAATTTGACTAAAACCAATAAATCCAAAAAAAGCAATTAAAATAACACCCAAAAAGGTAAAAAGTATTCTTCGATAGGAATCACTCTTATTTATAGTAATTTTTCTGTAAGAAAGCGTATCCTCATCATAATAATATTTTACTTTTGCCATATTGCTAAATGTACTATTTTTGTTTTGTGAATGGTTTTATTTAAAAGAATCTTTTATAATAACACGTAAATTTACAAAATGTTTTGCAACTGCTTTTTTAAAGCGGTTTTTTAAAAAAATAAATTAACATAATCCAACTTGTTGGAAACTTCTTTTCTATGAAATCTCAAGATATTCGTGCCACTTTTTTAGACTTTTTTGAAAAAAAATCACATTTAGTAGTCCCTTCTGCACCAATGGTAACGAAAGATGACCCGACTTTAATGTTCGTCAATTCTGGAATGGCTCCTTTCAAAGAATATTTTTTGGGAAATGGAAAACCGAAAAACAACAGAATTACAGACTCTCAAAAATGTTTGCGTGTTTCGGGTAAACATAACGATTTAGAAGAAGTTGGTTACGACACATATCATCATACGTTGTTTGAAATGTTAGGAAACTGGTCTTTTGGTGATTATTTTAAAAAAGAAGCAATTGCTTGGGCTTGGCAATTATTGACTGAAGTTTACAAGATTGATAAAGACATTTTATATGTAACCGTTTTTGAAGGTAGTGACGATGCTGACAATCTGAATATGGACACAGAAGCGTTCGATTTATGGAAGCAATTTATTGTTGAAGATAGAATTCTTAAAGGAAACAAAAAGGATAATTTCTGGGAAATGGGCGAACAAGGACCTTGTGGACCTTGCTCCGAAATTCATATTGACATTCGTTCTGCTGAAGAAAAAGCGAAAGTAGATGGTAGAACGTTAATCAACGAAGATCATCCTCATGTTGTAGAAATTTGGAACTTGGTTTTTATGCAATACAATAGAAAAGCCAATGGTTCTTTAGAAGATTTACCCAACAAACATATAGACACAGGTATGGGTTTTGAACGTTTATGTATGGTTTTACAAGGCGTACAATCTAATTATGACACTGACATATTTACACCAATTATCAGAGAAATCGAAACCATTACCAATACAAAATACGGTTCAAATACAGAACAAGATATTGCAACACGCGTAATTTCTGATCATGTTAGAGCGGTTGCTTTTTCTATTGCAGATGGTCAACTACCAAGTAACACTGGTGCTGGTTATGTAATTCGGAGAATTTTACGAAGAGCTGTGCGTTACGGATTTACATTTTTAGATAAAAAAGAACCTTTTATTTATAGATTGGTCAATGTTTTAAGTGATAAAATGGGAACCGCTTTCCCTGAATTAAAAGCTCAAAAACAACTGATTGAAAACGTAATTAAAGAAGAAGAAACTTCTTTTCTACGAACGTTAGATCAAGGTTTGGTTTTATTAGATACTATTATTTCAGCATCAAAAACCAAAGAAATTCCTGGTGATAAAGCATTTGAATTGTACGATACTTTTGGATTCCCTATAGATTTAACAGCCTTAATCTTATCTGAAAAGGGATATTCTTTAGATGAAAAAGGATTTGAAGAAGAATTACAAAAACAAAAAAATAGGTCACGTGCTGCAAGTGAAATGAGCACAGAAGATTGGACTATTTTAGTGGAGGATGTTGTTGAAGAATTTGTAGGCTATGATTTTTTAGAAGCAAATGTAAAATTAACAAGATACAGAAAAGTAACTTCTAAAAAAGACGGAGAAATGTATCAATTAGTGTTTAATTTAACCCCTTTTTACCCGGAAGGTGGAGGTCAAGTTGGCGATAAAGGATATTTAGAAGATGCTCATGGTGATGTAATTTACATCATAGACACTAAAAAAGAGAACAATGTAATTATTCATTTTACTAAAAAACTTCCAGATCATTTAAACGAAATTTTTAAGGCTATTGTTGATAAAAATCATCGTTCTAGAACAGAGTGCAATCATACTGCTACGCATTTATTGCATCAAGCCTTAAGAGAGGTTTTAGGAACGCATGTAACACAAAAAGGTTCTGCCGTAAATGCTAACTATGTACGTTTTGATTTTTCTCATTTTTCTAAAATGACTTCAGATGAATTACAAGATGTAGAAAACTTTGTAAACGCGCGTATTTCTGGTAAATTACCTTTAATAGAAAAGAGAAATATACCAATGCAAAAAGCAATTGATGAAGGCGCAATGGCTTTGTTTGGTGAAAAATACGGAGATACCGTAAGAGCAATTAAATTTGGAAAATCAATAGAATTGTGTGGTGGAACTCACGTAAAAAACACGGGTGATATTTGGCATTTTAAACTAAAATCTGAAGGGGCAGTTGCTTCCGGAATTAGAAGAATTGAAGCGATTACCAATGATGCTGTGAAAGATTTTTATACGGATAATAGCACAATTTTAGTAGAAGTAAAAGAACTTTTAAATAACGCAAAAAATCCTGTAAAGGCGGTTCAGAAATTACAAGATGAGAACGCCGCTTTACAAAAACAAGTAGCACAACTATTAAGAGATAAAGCTGAAAACTTATCAGGAGAAATAAAAAATCAATTGCAAGAAATAAATGGTGTTCGGTTTTTAGCAACCAAGATCGATTTAGATCCAAACGGAATTAAAAATTTAGCGTTTGAAATCGGTAAAGAACATCAAAATTTATTTATGTTATTTGCTACTGCTCCATCGAAAGACAAAGCAATGTTAACGTGTTATATTTCCAAAGAATTGGCAAATGAGCGCGGCTATGATGCAGGAAAAGTTGTTAGAGAATTAGGTAAACTAATTCATGGTGGCGGCGGCGGCCAAAATTTCTTTGCAACGGCTGGTGGTAAAAATCCAGGCGGAATTTCTAAAGCTTTAGAAAGAGCTAAAGAGTACTTGGTATAAAATAAAATAGCCTACGTACTAACCAAAATTTGAAAAGAACTAAATTTCAGTTTAAAATAAACTGAATGAGCTACCTCGAGGCAGAGCCATCGAGATATCAAACGGAAATAAACTTTATTTTTAGTTTGATGAAAACCTAGGTTTTCAAACTTTCCTCTTGAACACCGATGAAGAGGGTCGAGGTATTCTATCGATTAAAAAGCAACTATTAGTATTATAGGTCCTCATAGAAATGTAGATTTAAATCATCTACCTTTTAGCCATTAAAAGGTTTGTTATCTCTTAAATTGTATTGCTTATTACTTTATTGTAAACGTTTCTAAATGAACAGGAGTTATTACTTTAGATTTTGGCAAATGATTGCGGTTATAATGGTGGCGGCCAAAATTTCTTTGCAACGGCTGGTGGTAAAAATCCAGACTGAATTTCTAAAGCTTTAGAAAGAGCTCAAGATTATTTGGTGTAAGAGATTAAACCATTTTAAAAAATAAAGGTCTAAAAATTAGATATTAACAAAATTATATTTTTTAATTTCATATATTTAACCATGCTTTATTTAGATACTTTTTCTGGAAACTGGACTGCAAAAGAAGCAAGACATTTATTAAATAGAACTTCTTTCGGAGTTACAGAAACTATGGTTTCTGAAGCTGTGAACCTTGGTTTAGCGGCAACTATAAATCAACTTTTTGAATTTAAAAATTTACCAGAACCTCCACTTAAATATCAATTAGATGGCACAGAAAATGGCGAAATAAATGACCCTGAAGCAAATTATGGAGAAACTTGGGTGTATGCCAAACCATTACCAGAAGTACCTGCAAACCAAAATCGTAACAAAGTTATAAACGCAAGAAAAAAATCTTTATATGCTTGGTCTTATTTACAAATGCAAAATACAGGAATTTCTATAAGAGAAAAGCTTACCTTATTTTGGCACAATCATTTTGTAGCAGAAAACAATAATCCACATAGAGAGTTTATTTACATAAATACTTTAAGAAGTAATGCCCTTGGAAACTTTAAAGAGCTTGTAAAACTAATTACAATAGATTCAAATATGTTGCTCTATTTAAGTGGATCTCAAAATACAAAGAAGGCTCCCAACGAAAATTACTCTCGAGAACTTTTAGAGCTTTTTACGATTGGAAAAGGCAATGCTGCTGGCAATGGAGACTACACAAATTACACAGAAGATGATGTGGTGCAAATGGCAAAAATTTTAACAGGTTGGCGGGTTAAAGGGTTAGCTAACGAAGATGCACTCACACCTTTTTTCTCTAGCTCCAATCACTCTAAAGACTCTAAAACATTATCTCATCGATTTAATAATGATATTATTTCTGAAAACGGAGAGAATGAATATAAAGATTTAATTGATAGAATTTTTCAAGAAGATGAATGTTCTCGCTTTATTATCAGACAATTATATATTTGGTTTATAAATTCTGAAATTACATCAGAAATAGAAGCAAATATTATTGAACCTCTTGCAAAAATAACAAGAGATCATAACTATGATATTTCGCCAGCACTGCAAAAATTATTTTTATCAGAACATTTTTTCGAAAGTGTTTTTTGTGTCATTAAAAGCCCGTTAGATTTAATTCTTTCTGCTACAAATTCGCTAATGGTAAGCGCACCAACTGCTTCCATAAAAGAAGAATATGAATTCGCCTATATTATGTATTTAGCGTGTTCAGATTTGGGTCAGTCTATCTTTCATCATCCAGATGTTGCTGGTTGGAAAGCCCATTATCAGCAACCCCTATTTGACAAAACTTGGGTCAATAATTTTTTTCTTCCTAAAAGACTAGCATACTGTAAGGTGCTAGTTTCTGGAGGAGAATTATTCATTAATAAGAGAAAATATACAGTACCTGCATTGGTTCCCGTATTACAAATTGCTGCTAGCATAGAAAATTCGCAAGACCCCAACCTTTTAATACAAGGGTTAGTAGATCGTTTGTTTAATTCCGAAATTACTCAAGGACAAAAAGATAGTTTAAAAGCTGTTTTAATTGATGGCTTGCCAGATTTTGAATGGACTGTTGAATATTCTGAATATTTAGGAGATAACACAAATATCAGTTTGGCAATATCTGTTGATAAAAAACTACGAAATTTGATTGCGGTTATGGTACAAATGTCTGAATTTCAAATAATGTAAAGATGAAGAAGAATCAAAAATTAAATAGAAGAGATTTTATAAAGTTGAGTTCAATTGCTTCTGCTTCGTTGCCATTTGCCTTAAGTGGGTTTCCAATATTTGCAAACGAAAAACCAAAAAACTATCAATTTTTAGAAGACAACGAGAATATATTAGTACTGGTGCAATTACAAGGTGGTAATGATGGTTTAAATACTGTTTTTAATATGAACCAGTATGATAATTTACAAAGTGTACGTTCTAATATTATTATTCCGGAAACAGAATTACTTGCTGTAAATGATGTTACTCGCTTTCATCCCTCTATGGTGGGTTTAAAACAAGTTTGGGATAAAGAAAAACTATCTATTGTTCAAAATGTTGGGTATCCTGATCAGAATAGATCTCATTTTCGTTCTTCGGATATCTGGAATTCTGCATCAAGTGCAAACGATTTTGTTTCTAGTGGTTGGATTGGTCGTTATTTTGAAGAAAATCATAGTTCTTTTCCAGACAATTATCCCAACGAAAACAATCCTGATCCTTTTGCAATTACTATTGGTAGAATTATTTCTGAAACTTGCCAAGGAAACGTTACCAATTTTTCTATGGCTTTAACTGACCCTGATAACCCAGGCACTGCTTTAGCTTCGAATATGGGTAATATTCCTGATAATTGTTATGGAAATGCTTTAAGTTTTGTAAATGAAACAATTAAACAAACAAATGCCTATGGTGATGTCATAAAAAAAGCATCTGATTTAGGAAATAATTTATCTTCCAAATATGATACATCTGATTTATCAGAAAAATTGAAAAATGTTGCAAAACTAATTTCTGGTGGATTAAAAACGAAAGTTTATATCGTACAAATTGGTGGTTTTGATAATCATGATAATCAAGTTGAAGCAGAAGAAACCAAAACGGGAAAACACGCAGATTTACTACAAGAGTTATCTAAAGCTATACAAGCATTTCAAGAAGATTTAGAGTTATTAAATATTGATGAAAAAGTAATAGGAATGACCTATTCTGAATTTGGAAGAAGAATTCGTTCTAATGCAGGTTTAGGAACAGATCATGGCACTGCAGCGCCTTTATTTGTATTTGGCACCTGTGCAAATAATATTATTTTAGGTGACACTCCAGAAATTGACACGCAAGTTGATGATAAAGAAGGTGTACAAATGCAGTATGATTTTAGAAATGTTTACAGCACAATTTTAACAGATTGGTTAGGTGCCACAAAACAAGAATCTACTTTCGTTTTATTTGATGAGTTTGATGCACTTCCTCTTTTTAAAGAAGGATGTTCTACTGCTCTTTCTGCAGATAATTTCTCACTAGATTTAAACGCGTTAAAGGTATATCCCAACCCAGTAATCGACAAACTAAATATTAAATTTGTTGGAAACAATGAACTTCTAAAAATTACTTTATACAATAATATTGGCGCAGTTGTAAAACAAATAACTCATAAAAAATATAGCGCGATTGAACATACTATTCATATTGATGTTCAAAACTTACCAAAAGGAAACTATTTTGTTCATTATCAATCTATAGGAATTTCTAAAACTAAAAAATTGTTGAAGTACTAAAATTAGTCTAATTTTACATTAGAAATTTAAAACTTTAATGAAATTACAAACTCAAATTCCACTAAATAAAGAAGCTAGAAATCCTATTAATTACAATTCAAAATTGTTGCTCTTGGGTTCTTGTTTTTCTGAAAATATAGGAAATAAATTAGTATACTTTAAATTTAAAGCTAGTCAAAATCCTTTTGGAATCCTTTTTCATCCGAAAGCAATAGAAACCTTTATTACAAATACTGTCAATGAAAAAGTGTTTTCAGAAAAAGATATTATTTTCCAAAACGAATGTTGGCATTGTTTTGACGCACATTCTAGTATAAGTTCTACTAATAAAAATGAACTTTTAAACAATTTAAATACCGTAATTTCATCAACGAATAAAAAACTAAAAGAAGCTACTCATATTATTATTACACTCGGAACTTCTTGGATTTACAGGTTTGTAGAAACAGATACAATTGTTGCCAACTGTCATAAAGTTCCACAGAAAAAATTCTTAAAAGAGTTAATGTCTATTGATCAAGTATCAGAGAGTTTAGATGCGATTGTTGTACTTTTAAAATCTATAAATACAGCTATAAATGTTGTTTTTACTGTTTCTCCTGTAAGACATTTAAAAGATGGATTTATAGAAAATACACAAAGTAAGGCGCATTTAATTGCTGGAATACATCAAATACTTAACGAAAAAAATGTGTCCTATTTTCCTTCTTATGAAATTATGATGGACGAATTACGAGATTACCGTTTTTATGCAGAAGACATGATTCACCCAAATACAACTGCAATTAAGTATATTTGGGAAAAATTTGTTTTTGCTTGGTTTTCTGAAGAAACAGCAGCAACCATGAAAGAGGTTGATACCATTCAAAGAGGAATACTGCACAGACCTTTCAATGAAAAATCTCACGAACATCAATATTTTTTAGAAAAGTTAGAAATCAGAAAAAACCAAGTTGAACAACAATTTCCTTTAATCAACTTTTAAAAAAATAAAACTATTTTTCTAAATACTGATCAACGTTTTGCCAAGGGCCACCATTAATGACATCAACTCCGTGTTGTTTCAAAAACTGCGCAGCTTGCCCACTTCTACCTCCACTTTTACAAACTGCAATCACAGGTTTTTTCCAGGCTTTTATCTGATCAATTTCTACTGGAATTAAGTTTAAAACAATATGCTTTGCACCTTCCGTATGACCATCATTCCATTCCATTAATGTTCTAACATCTAAAACAACTGCATCTTTTTCTAAATACTCTTTAATCTCAACGCTCATATCTTTTCTTTTAAACATGTCAAATAAACCCATGTATTTTTTTAATATTAGTGCAAATTTAAACCATTTTCAATAAGCTTTGTGTAACTTTCATTACTTTTTAAATCTTTTAAAATACTTAAAATGGCAGATTTTACT
Organism: Polaribacter sp.; assembly: GCA_034110665.1. Classification (GTDB taxonomy): domain Bacteria; phylum Bacteroidota; class Bacteroidia; order Flavobacteriales; family Flavobacteriaceae; genus Polaribacter. The sequence continues at coordinate 2,148 of JAWUYT010000076.1, read as the reverse complement.
GAAAAATTATTTTCCAAGGCTAATTCGTATAGCTCTAAAAATAATAACCAATCCTTTGAAAAATTCATTTTTAACTGATTAAATATTTGCATTATCTTTTCTTCAGTCACAGAATTTTCTTCGCGCATTTCTCTAACTTTACTATATAAAATATACAACTCTTTAGCGCTTTCAGTATAGCTTATTTTATGGGTTTTTACATCAGAAACTTTACTCGCATCTCCAAAAGAAGCGTTATCTGCAGCACCTGAATAGGCAGAAATTACTGCTTTACCAATTGCCATATCAAAAACACCCCATTCTGGTTTAAATAAAATTTCTTTTTTATAGGTAACTGTGCAGTCATCAAAAGTAATAATTAATATTTTACCTCTTAAATCTCTTGTTCCCGTAATTGCTTTTCCTTTCACGACAACCCCACTTTCGAACTCCAAAGTCATGAATTCGCCTTCGTAAATTCCGTATGCCTTTAAATCTCTGGGACTCATATCTTCAATGGGCAAATTAATTCCTTTTAGTTTACCAATCGGACTTCCAAAACCAGCTGCATGACTTGTAATACCGTGACCAATCAACTCTTTATCTCTATTCGCCAAAGCTGTTTCTCCTTTTGTTTGGAAATAAGCCACTTTATTATTTTTATAATGAATAACGTTTGTGAAAATACCAGAAATTTGAATTCCAGTTGTTAGTTCTATAGTTCCTAAACTTTCAGAATTTATTAGTTTCTGAATGCCTTTTAAACCTCCATTTCTCAATGCCATTGTATTTGCAAATTCATCTAAAACCAAGCTTAAGTATGCAAAATCTGGAGTAACAAATAATTGTGGTTGCGGTTTTGTAATATCAAAATTAATCGTTGCAGCAGCAATTGAATAGTCCTTTTTTTTCACATCGCTTTGCATGCACCAGGCACTTTCCCCAATTGAAGAAAGCAAACCTGCTCCATATATTTTAGGATTTTCTAAAGTACCAATCAAACCATATTCTACAGTCCACCAATGGAGGTTTCTAATTTGTGCCATTTCAGATAATTCACCCATGTTATTTTGCAACCATTCTACTTTTTCCTGCGCCTTATCAATCTGTTTTATATCCGAATTCGGATTCTCTTTCAATATTGATAAAAGGCGAATTGCTTCATACATTTCATAATCTTTAGCAGACGAAATTGCTTTACTACCAATTTCCCCAAAACGTCTTAAATATTCAGAATATTCAGGATTTGCAATAATGGGTGCATGCCCGGCAGCTTCATGAATAATATCGGGTGCGGGCGTATATTCTATATGATTTATGGTTCTCATATCTGAAGCAATCACCAAAACATTATACGCTTGAAATTCCATAAAAGCATCTGGCGGAATAAAACCATCTACAGAAACTGCAGCCCAACCAATTTCTTTTAAAATTCGATTCATTCCTTCCATATGTGGAATATTTTCAAAAGAAATTCCTGTTTTTTCTAATCCAGGTATATAAGATTTATGTGCAACTTTACTCAAATAATCAACATTTATGCGCATTACATAGCGCCAAACTGCCTGGTTTTGAGGAGTATATTCTTCATATGGCTGTTTTACAACAAATTTATATAAATGTTCGGGTAACCTTCTGGTCACCTCATTCAGTTCAAAATGAATTTTCATTATAGATTTAATAGTAATTACGGTGTAAAATTACGAATTTTGTAATAAATCTATTCCTCTTTTCTTGTTAAAAATTGATTTCATAATAAATTTAACTTCTAAAAAGGAAATGATGCTTTATAACAATTATTGATCCGCTACTATTCAGCATTTAAAGATTACTGCTATACGTTTTACATCAAATATGATTTTTAGTTTAACATACAATAAAAGATTTCGATTTCTATTTTCAAAAAAATAAAACATCTAAAAAAGGTAAAATACCTTGGTTCATTTTTATAAAAACGCGAGACTTCATCAACCTAAAAAATATGAAGAAAAACTTCAGTCAGAAAACAGAAAGAAGCTAAAAAAAACCGCCCTTTCAGACAGTTTTTATATTTCCTACAAAATAATTATACTTATAAAGCTTCCTTGATAACTTTTAAAGCATCAACTGCTTTAGATCTTTTAGCCATTTGAAGCGCCGTCATCTTGCCTGTATCAGATTTAGTTTTTA
>JAWUYT010000075.1:0-13488 GCA_034110665.1 Polaribacter sp. | reverse complement strand
GGTTCGTCAGGCCAACTTGTGCATTCATATTTGCACCATCCATGTATACTTGTCCGCCATTATCATGAATGACTTTGGTAATATTTTGAATCTCAGTCTCAAAAACTCCATGAGTAGAAGGGTAAGTAACCATTAAAGCAGCCAAATTATCTTTATGTAAAATTGCTTTTTCACGCAAATCAACAACATCTATATTTCCGTTTTCTGCGGTTTTGGTCACGACTACCTTCATGCCTGCCATAACAGCAGAAGCCGGATTTGTACCATGTGCTGAAGCAGGAATAATACAAATATTTCTATGCGCATCGTTATTCGATAAATGATAAGCTCTAATAGTCATTAAACCAGCAAACTCACCTTGTGCACCAGAATTTGGTTGCAAAGAAGTACCTGCAAACCCAGTAACAATATTTAATTGATGTTCTAATTTTCTTAATACTACATGATATCCTTCGGCTTGATCCAAAGGCACAAAAGGGTGAATATTTCCCCATTGCGGATTGCTTAATGGAAGCATTTCTGAGGCTGCATTTAATTTCATTGTACAAGAGCCTAAAGAAATCATCGAATGATTTAACGCTAAATCTTTACGTTCTAATTTCTTAATATAACGCATCATGTCTGTTTCAGATTGATACGTGTTGAAAATTTTATTATCTAAAAAAGATGTATTTCTCCGTGCGTTTTCAGGAATCGTATTTCCTTCAACAATCACAGAAATACTTTTGGTGTTTAAGTTTAACGCCTCTGTAAAAACAGCAACAATGGCATTTAATTCTTTTAAACCAACAGTTTCATTTATAGAGATAGACAGCGTTTCATCATCTATGTAATTGAAGTTTATCTTGTTTGCTTCGGCAATAGCTTTTATTTTTTGAGAATCTGCTTTTATAGCAATGGTGTCAAAGTAAGAAGTGTTGGTTTGCTCTATACCTAAAGAAGTTAAAGCATTTGCCAAAGTGATTGTTTTATTTTGTACCGAGTCTGCAATGAATTGAATTCCGTTTTTACCATGAAAAACAGCATACATTCCTGCCATAACCGCTAATAGAACTTGCGCTGTACAAATGTTAGAAGTTGCTCTTTCTCTCTTAATATGTTGCTCTCTCGTTTGCAATGCCATTCTTAAAGCACGTTTTCCGTTTTTATCCTTGGTAACACCAATAATTCTTCCAGGAATACTTCTTTTATAGGCTTCTTTCGTTGCGAAGTAAGCAGCATGCGGTCCGCCATAACCTAAAGGAATTCCGAAACGTTGCGTTGTACCAACGACTACAGAGGCTCCGAATTCTCCTGGTGCTTTTAGTTTTACTAATGATAAAATATCTGCCGCAACAGCTACTTTTATATGGTTGTCATTTGCTGTTGCAACGAAACTTTCATAATCATAAATTTGTCCGAATTTTCCGGGGTATTGTAAAATTGCTCCGAAAAAATCGTCTGCAAAATCAAAATCTTCATGATTTCCAATCACCAATTCAATTCCTATGGGAATAGAACGTGTTTGCAATAATGATAGAGTTTGAGGTAAAATTTCATCAGAAACAAAAAACTTATTTGCACCAGCTTTTTTCTTTGCACGTTCTCGAACATCAAATAATAAAGCCATAGCCTCTGCCGCCGCTGTACTTTCATCTAAAAGCGATGCGTTTGCTAGTTCCATTCCTGTTAAATCACAAATCATTGTTTGGTAATTTAACAACGCTTCTAATCTACCTTGGGCAATTTCTGCTTGATAAGGAGTGTATGCTGTATACCAACCTGGGTTTTCTAAAATATTACGCTGAATTACACTCGGCACAATCGCCTCATGATATCCTAAACCAATATAGCTTTTAAAAACTTTATTTTTTTCTGATAATTCTTTGATGTGCGCCAAATATTCATATTCACTCATCGCTGGTTCTAAATCTAACTCGTTTTTTAAACGAATATTATCAGGTACAGTTTCATTAATTAATTGATCTAAACTATCAATTTTAATGGTTTGTATCATTTTTGCTTGCTCCTTTTGGCTAGGGCCAATGTGTCTTAGTTGAAACGAGTTCGTATCCATTTATAGGTCTAAAATTATCGATAATTCAATGAATTATCTATTTATATTGTGAATATTTAAAATATATACTTTAATAACGAAACAAAAATACGCATTCTATAAATTATAAACTGCCAAAAAGCTAGGGTGGGAGAATTAATTATCAACTATATAGAATAATTATAAACAAAAAGTTATTTTTGTAGTATGAAGGTTTTAAAACAATTCTTAAATTTTTATATCAACGCCAGTATTCATGTTGCTTTTGCCGTATTTGCATTGCTGAAAATCACAGAAATATATTTTGAACTTTCTTATGACAAAAACGTAGATTATTTTATTTTTTTTGGAACTATTACAGGATATAATTTCGTAAAATATGCCGGTGTTGCAAAACTGCATCATAAAAGCTTAGCAGATGATTTAAAAATCATTCAAATTTTTTCGTTTTTCTGCTTTTTGGCTTTGTGTTATTTTGGGTATTTAATTCCTTTAAAAACTTTACTTTTTTCCATTCCTCTTTGCTTGTTAACTGTTTTGTATGCAGTTCCTTTTTTAAGTGGATTTGATAAAAATTTAAGACAAATAAGTTATCTGAAAATTATAGTAGTAGCTGCAGTTTGGGCAGGTTTTACAGTTTTACTTCCTGTAGTAGATTCGAATCAAGAAATAAAATCAAATGTTATTTTTTTATTGTTACAACGGTTTTTAATTGTGGTGGTTTTAATACTTCCTTTTGATATTAGAGATGTACAATACGATGCTATTTCTTTGCAAACAATTCCCAAAAAAATTGGGGTAGAAAAAACCAAAAGATTAGGGTTAATGTTGATGGTCTTTTCATTGGTTTTAGAGTATCTATTTGCTACCGAATCGTTGGTGAAAACACCTTTTATGATTTTCTTTTTTCTAGTAATTTTGTTCTTAATGAGAGCAAAAACAACACAATCTAAGTACTATAGTTCCTTTTGGGTGGAGTCTTTACCGCTTGTATGGTGGCTTCTTCTTTTAGGATTTCATAATTTTTAAAGAGAATCATTGCTTTTTTTATGAACTATTTTAATATCCTTTATAAATTAAATAGATTTCATAAAACTATTAAATAGCTGCCAAATTACTTAGTATATTTGTAGCTTTACCTACTTAAATTTAACCAAGATTTTTGAGGAATGAGTACCATAAAAAGAAATTATATTTTCGATTTTGATAGCACATTAACGAGGGTAGAGGCTCTCGATGTTTTAGCAGAAATTACGCTTCAAAATGACCCTAAAAAGGAAGCTATTATTCAGGAAATAATCGACATTACCAATTTGGGAATTGATGGCGAAATATCTTTCACAGAATCTCTAGAAAGAAGAATTAAATTATTGAATGCAAATAAATCTGATTTAACTCAATTGGTTGAAGATTTAAAAAAGCAGGTATCGGCATCCATAGAGAGAAATAAAGAATTTTTTGAGTTGTATTCAGATGATATTTATATAATTTCTTGTGGATTTAAAGAGTTTATAGATCCTATTGTTAAAGAATATAATATTCCTTCAGAAAAAGTTTTTGCAAACACTTTTGAGTTTGCAGTAAATGGAAAGATTGTTGGTTTTGATGCCAAGAACCCTTTGTCACAGCACAATGGAAAAATTCAGTGTTTAAGAGATATGAATTTAGATGGAGAAGTACAAGTTATTGGCGATGGTTATAGTGATTATGTAACGCGTGAAGCAGGCGTAGCACACAAGTTTTTTGCGTATACAGAAAATGTTTCTAGAGATAAAACGACAGAAAACGCAGACCATATTGCCCCAAATTTAGATGAATTTTTATACGTAAACAATTTGACAAGAAATATCTCATATCCGAAAAATAGAATTAAAATTTTATTATTAGAAAACGTGCATCCTGATGCTTTTACAAAGTTATCTACCGATGGTTTTTCTGTAGAAACAGTTTCTAAAAGTTTGTCTGAAGACGAATTGATAGAAAAAATAAAAGATGTACACGTCTTAGGAATTCGTTCTAAAACAAATGTTACACAAAGAGTTTTAGAGGTGGCAGAAAAATTAATGGTCGTCAGTGCTTTTTGCATTGGTACCAAACAAATTGATTTAGAGGCCTGTAAAGAGAATGGAGTCGTTGTTTTTAATGCTCCTTACAGTAATACGCGTTCTGTGGTTGAACTGGCAATTGGCGAGATTATTATGTTAATGCGTAGTGTTTTTCAGAGAAGCACGGAAATTCATAATGGGCAGTGGAACAAAACGGCAGCTGGTTCTAGAGAAGTTCGTGGAAAAAAATTAGGAATTATTGGTTACGGTAATATTGGTTCTCAGCTTTCTATTTTGGCAGAAGCCTTAGGAATGGAAGTGTATTATTATGATGTAGAAGATAAGTTGGCTTTAGGGAATGCAAAGAAAATAGTTAAGTTAGAAGATTTATTGTCAATTTCTGATGTAGTTACTTTACATATAGATGACAATGCTGCGAATAAAAATTTCTTCGGGGAAAAAGAAATTAGTCAAATGAAAGACGGCGCTCATTTAGTCAATCTTTCCAGGGGGTTTATTGTTGATATTCCGGCGTTGGTTGCTGCTCTAAAAAGCGGAAAATTAGCTGGAGCCGCAATTGATGTTTATCCAGAAGAGCCAAGAAAAAACGGCAATTTTGTTACCGAATTGAAAGGAATTCCAAATGTGATTTTAACGCCTCATGTTGGTGGAAGCACCGAAGAAGCACAAAGGGACATTGCAGATTTTGTTCCGAGTAAAATAATGGCCTATATTAATTCTGGAAATACAGTAGATGCAGTAAACTTCCCAAATATTCGTTTGCCAAGGCAAACAAATGCACACCGATTTTTACATATTCATAAAAATGTGCCTGGAGTAATGGCAAAAATAAATAAGATTTTAGCGAAGTACGACTTGAATATTATAGGTCAGTATTTATCTACAGATTCTAAAGTGGGCTATGTAATTACGGATTTAGATAAAGAATATAACAAAGAGGTAATTGAAAAATTACGAAATATAGAAGGAACAATAAAATTTAGAGTCTTGTATTAAGATACAATTTTTAAAGTTTAAAAAAGGCCTTTCAATTATTTGAAAGGTTTTTTTTATGCCTGCTGGCATTGCGAGGAACGAAGCAATCTCTTTCTGTAAATGAATAGATTGCTTTTTTTAATTATTTTACAAGGGTGTGAAACCCCCTTGCAATTGAATAATTCTCTGTGAAACTCTGTAAAAATCCTCGGTGAATCTTTGTGTAATAACTCAACTATAACTTCATTTTATCCTTTAAATTAGTAATATTCTTATCCTTAACCCCTAAATAACGTTTACTGCCCAAATACCTGTTTTTATTCATCTCATCATAATTAGACGCATTTTTATCCATAGAACTTAAATGAACATTTCCAGAAGCATGTATAAATTCCATTTTATCATTACCTAGCCAAATGCCAACATGCACGGCACGTAGTTTTTTTTCTTTGGATGCTTTTGTTCCGAAAAACAATAAATCACCTTTTTCTAAACCTTCAAAAGTTAAAGTAGCATCGACCGTTTTACCAGCATTTATTTGTTGAGAGGCATCTCTAGGAATGATAAAACCATTCATTAAGTAAACCATTTTAGTAAAGCCGCTACAATCCATTCCTTTGCTAGAAGTTCCACCCCATAAATAGGGAAAACCATCCATTTTTTTGGCAACAGTTTCAATATTTTCTTTGGATGCAACTAAATGCTGTAACCAAGAGCTGTACATAATCCCTTCTTCTTTTTTGATAAATCCAATTCTGTTATCGGGATACCTTACTTGGTAAAACTGATTGTTTTCAGAAATATATTGCAATAATCCACCTAAAGTAATGTCAGAAACAATTTGAGAATGCGCTGATGCAGCAACATATACATAGCCGAAATTTTGTGTAAAAATAATTTTTTTTGAGGCACTCCAGCGATCAAAGGTAGCTTTTGTCATTTTTGTAATGCCTCCTTTATCAACCCAAGAAATATAATGATCGGGAGTCTGAATTCTGTAAAAATCACCTTTTTTATCTAGTACTTTTAAAGACATTCCTAACAAACCTTGCGTGCCTAATTCGGCAGAATGCTTGGGTTCAGAACGAATGTTAATGACAGAATTTCTGGCAACTGCATATTGTTGATTTCCTACAGCAGAGTCTGGTAGCATTCGAACATTATTAACAAACGTTAATTTTCTATTCTTTAAACTGTCTAAAAGTATTGAAAATGCCTTTTTAGAAGTGGTTTCTCCCGTTAAAATTATTTTTCTATTTGAAGTACTAAATTGAATGTCAAATAATTCAACACGTTTATCGGGTGCAAATTCTTTTTTTATCGAAGTATGAATATGCCCTATTTTAGAAATCGTTTTTGAGTCATTTTTACAAGATATAATAGAAAGCAACAATACAAGGTAAAAGTATTTTAGGATTTTCATTAAGAATGATTTGTCGCAAAAATACAAAACTAAATGCTGTTTTGTAAAATGAAGGAAATCATTCTGAAAAAGTATAGATTCGTTTGTGTTATTTCACGAAATTCGTGCCTAAATCATTGAATTCTCAATAGGATTGTTTTATATTTGGAATAAATCATTTTATATTGAATGGAATATCAAAATTCGTTAGTATTTGCAAAACAATTAGATCAGGAAGATAAACTGGCTCATTTGCGAAGTCTGTTTCATATTCCGAAAGATAAAAATGGAAATGAATGGATGTATTTTACCGGAAATTCTCTGGGTTTACAGCCAAAAGCGACCAAAGAATATATCAACCAAGAATTAGAAGATTGGGCCAATTTGGGAGTTGAAGGTCATTTTGATGCTAAAAATCCGTGGTTGAATTATCACGAATATTTAACCGAGAAAATGTCAAAAATTGTGGGAGCAAAACCCATTGAAGTTGTCGTGATGAATACACTGACCACCAATTTACACCTGTTAATGGTCTCTTTTTATAGACCTACCAAAACAAAATATAAAATTGTAATTGAGAGTGATGCATTTCCTTCTGATAGATATGCCGTGCAATCGCAATTAAAATTCCACGGTTATTCAGACGATGATTTGATTGAATGGAAACCAAGAAAAGGGGAGCAATTATTGCACATAGAAGATTTAGAAACGATTGTTGCCAATCAAGGTGATGAAATTGCGTTACTTTTAATTGGTGGTGTAAATTATTATACGGGTCAGTTTTTAGATTTGAAAAGAATCGGAGAAATCGGACACTCAAAAAATTGTATTGTAGGAATTGACTTGGCACATGGAGCAGGAAATGTGCAACCAAACTTGCACGAATCGAATGTCGATTTTGCAGCATGGTGTACCTATAAATATTTAAACTCGGGTCCTGGAAGTTTAGCAGGATTGTTTGTACACGAAAAACATTCAAAGGATAAAAACTTACCGCGTTTTGCCGGTTGGTGGAATCATAACAAAGAAACGCGTTTTAATATGCGACAGCCTTTTGATGTGATGGAGGGAGCAGAGGGTTGGCAGTTAAGCAATCCGCCAATATTATCGATGGCGGCAATCAAAGCTTCTTTAGATTTATTTGATGAAGTTGGCATGGGTGCTTTAAGCGAAAAATCAGAAAAATTAACAGGGTATTTTGAGTTTTTAATAAATGAAATTTGTTCTGATGATATTAAAATTATCACACCAAGCAATCCGAAAGAAAGAGGTTGTCAGTTATCAATTCAGGTTAAAAAAGCAGATAAAAGTTTGCATAAAAAACTAACAGAAAATAACATTATTACAGATTGGCGTGAACCCGATGTTATCCGTTGTGCACCAGTGCCAATGTACACTAGTTATCAAGATGTTTATAGGATGGTGACTGTTTTACAAACACTTTTGTAAAACAGTCAAGCTGAATTTATTTCAGCTTTTTATGAAGTAAAACGATGTTAAATTAAAAAGATTCTGAAACAAGTTCAGTAAGAATATGATTAAAAAAGATACAATATTAATAATTGGAGCCGGACTTTGTGGCTCATTACTGGCATTAAGACTAGCGCAAAGAGGTTACAAAGTTGAGTTGTATGAAAGTAGACCCGATTTAAGAACCGTAGATATTTCTGCAGGACGTTCTATAAATTTAGCTTTGTCAGACCGAGGTTTAAAAGCATTGCGTCTATGCGGAATGGAGGAAAAAGCAAGAAAAATTTGCATTCCTATGTATGGCAGGTTAATGCACGATACAGCTGGAAATACATTTTCTTCTAATTATTCAGGGCGAGAAAATGAATATATCAATTCAATTTCTCGTGGAAATTTGAATGCAATTTTATTAGATGAAGCAGAAAAACATGAAAATGTAAACATTCATTTTAATAAAAAATGCAATTATGTTGATATAGAAAACGGAATTGCTCATTTTGAAGATTATAAAACGAAAGAAGCTTTTTCTATAAATGCAGCGGTAATTTTTGGAGGTGATGGTGCGGGTTCCTCTTTAAGAAAAAGTTATATGGATGAACGAAAGTTCTTGTTTAGTTACTCTCAAGACTTTTTAAATCACGGGTATAAAGAGTTAGAAATTCCTGCTGACAAAGATGGAAAGCATCAAATAAGTAATGCACATTTGCATATTTGGCCTCGTGGCGATTTTATGTTAATTGCTTTACCAAATATGGATGGTAGCTTTACAGTAACCTTATTTTTAAGTTATGATGAAGGGGAGTTTAATTTTGATAATTTAACATCCGAAGAGAAAATAACGGAGTTTTTCGAGAAAGAATTTCCAGATGCGTTGGCTTTAATTCCGAATATAAAGGAGGAGTTCATCAACAACCCTACAGGACCTTTAGGAACTGTAAAATGTTCGCCTTGGAGTTATCAGGGTAAAACTTTACTAATTGGTGATTCTTCGCATGCTATTGTGCCTTTTTATGGTCAAGGAATGAATGCTTCTTTTGAAGATGTTTTTGTGTTCGATGAGATTTTAAGTCAAGATTTAGGCGATTGGGAAGCTGTTTTTAAAGCCTATCAAAAAGCAAGAAAACACGACACAGATGCCATTGCAGCTCTAGCTATTGATAATTATCATGAGATGAGAGCTCATGTTGCGAATCCGCTTTTTAAAGAGAAAAGAAAGATAGAAATGGAGTTAGAGAAAACATTTCCAACCGAATATTCCTCGAAGTATTCTTTAGTAACTTTTAATGAACATATTGGTTATGATGAAGCCATGAAAAGGGGCAGAGCCCAGGATAAAGCGCTGTTGCATATGATTGGAGGTGAGGAAACTCACACGCATTTAAAGATGACAAAAGAAGAGTTGAAAGTGGTTTTAGAGAAAGTGATAATTGAAACAAATCGTATTTTAGAAGAAGATAAAGTTGCAGGTTTGTAAAAAAGCATAGGCCCATCCTAGCCTTACTGAAGGAAAAGAGCTAGCTTGTTTGAAGAAAAAAAACAGGAAATAGAATATTACAACTTAAAATAAAAATTAATAAGAACTCAAATCCCCGATTTGAGTTTCTCCCTATCGGGGAGATTAAGAGGGGCTTAAGATGAAAGTAACACCAAGAGGCGCATATCCGCATGTAAAAGTTGTAGGAGATTTTATTTTTGTATCTGGAACTAGTTCCAGAAGAGCAGACAATACCTTTGCAGGAGTTGATATTATTGATGAAATGGGAACAAAATACTTGAATGCAGAAACGCAAACTAGAGAAGTTCTAAAAAATATTGATAAAAATTTACAGACCGTTGGCGCAAGTATTAAAGACGTTGTAGATGTTTCTTCCTTTTTAGTAAATATGAATGATTTTGCGGGGTATAATAAAGCGTATGCAGAATTTTTTGATAAAGAAACTGGCCCAACTAGAACCACTGTTGCAGTGCATCAATTGCCACATCCAGATTTGGTGGTGGAGATTAAGGTGACTGCGTATAAGAAAAAGTAGATGCTTAAATTTTTTAAAAAAATTCGTAAAATTCTAATATTACAAAATAAATCTTCTATATAATTTAAACCTATTAAATGAAAAATTTATCCTTTTTCTTTTACTATTTTAAGTTAGTTATCAATAAGTCTCTGTCCCAAAAACAAAGCACTCTTGTTTCTTTTATTATACTAGAATGTTTTTTAATAGATTTATAACGGAATGGCGCAAGATAAAAATCTACTTTAGCAAATACATTTGTTTGGAGTTTCTTTAAAATAAATTGCAATTAGAGAGGATTAATCTTTAAGAGAAAGAATCTTTTAAAAATTTGTTTTTCTTTTTCAATGAAGAGAAATAATTTAGAATTCTTAAAATTTGAATATATTGTGCGTTCAATATTCTAAATTCTTCGACTTGTTTTTAAAAAGAAAATGAACTAGGTAAAATGATAAAACATTTAATTTAAACTATTGATTTAGCGAAACCAATAATTAAATAAGGAACGAAATGGATGGATTTAATATAGTTATGGTCATTGCAATTATTCTATTTGCAAGATTAGGAGTACGATTGTTAACAGGGTATTTAAAAATGAAAAAGGAACAAAAAGACGAAGTTGATGATTAAGTTCTTTGGTGAAATCCGTAAAAATTTACTTCTGAATAATAAATTTAGTAAATACTTGCTCTATACTATTGGCGAAATAGCGCTTGTTATGATTCCTATTTTATTAGCATTGCAAGTAAATAATGAAAACGAAGAAAGGAAGTCTAATGATCTTGTAACTGCATGCGAGTAGAATATAGCTTTAGAATTAAAGACAGATATTTTACGATTAAAAGAAATAGATCGTATTCGAACTATTTGGAATAATAGTTTGCTTGTTTATGTGAAATATTATAATTCTGAAAGTGTCAATATGCAAATTTTAAAGCGCAATTCTGATAGTACTTTTACTGGCCTAAGAGTATTTAAAACAAGTATTTATTTCTATACAAGATTTAATAACTACTGGGAATTTAAAACTATTTCCAATGGATAAAAAAAAATGCGCTCTTAAAATTTCAGTAATTTATATAAATTACTTGTTTATCCAGAGGCATTATAGATATCAATTTAACAGCCGATGTTTTAGAAGAAACAGAAAAATTAATACATGTTTAAAAATTAAATTAAATTTAACTTTTCTAAATTAGATTAATTTTATAGTGTTTATAAAATATCTAAAAATAATTGAAGACAACAGCATGAAAATACAAAACTACATAAACGGGGCGTTTGTAAATCCTGTTGAGAATCATTGGATAGAAAATTACAATCCAGCAACTGGAGCAGTTTACGGCCAAATACCAAACTCAACCAAAGAAGATGTTGACAAAGCATATGAAGCTGCGGCAAAGGCGTTTCCAAAATGGAGCATTACTAGTTTGGATGAAAGAAGCAAAATTCTCTCTAAAATAGCTGACTTAATTATTGGAAAATTAAAGTTTTTAGCCGCAGCAGAATCAAAAGACAATGGAAAGCCAATTAGTTTGGCAAAAGAAGTTGATATTCCAAGAGCGGCAAGTAATTTTCAGTTTTTTGCAAATGCTATTACACAGTTTTCATCTGAAGCGCATGAAAGTGTTGGTCTGAATGCTGTAAATTTTACTTTACGACAACCCATCGGAGTCGTGGGTTGTATTTCTCCTTGGAATTTACCTTTGTATTTGTTTACTTGGAAAATTGCACCGGCAATTGCAGCAGGAAATTGTGTTGTTGCAAAGCCTAGTGAAATTACACCCATGACCGCTTTCTTATTAGGTGAAATTTGTACTGAAGCAGGTTTGCCAAAAGGCGTTTTGAATATTGTTCATGGTTTGGGAACTTTAACAGGACAAGCAATTGTAGTACACCCAAACATCAAAGCAATTTCTTTTACCGGTGGGACAAAGACAGGAGCTCATATTGCACAAGTTGCTGCACCAATGTTTAAGAAGCTGTCATTAGAATTGGGAGGAAAGAATCCGAATATTATTTTTGCAGACTGCAATTATGATAAGATGTTAGCAACTACAGTTCGTTCTTCATTTGCCAATCAAGGTCAGATTTGTTTGTGCGGAAGTAGAATTTTTGTAGAAGAAACGATTTATGACAAATTTAAAGCAGATTTTGTTCAGAAAGTAAAAAACTTAAAAGTTGGACATCCATCAGATGAGTTAACGAATATTGGAGCCTTAGTTTCAAAACCGCATTTAGAGAAAGTTGCAACCTATATTAAAATAGCTGAAGATGAAGGCGGAAAGGTTTTGTTTGGAGGAGAAAGGGTGACTGTTGCAGGTAGTGAGAACGGATATTATCTAGAGCCAACAATTATTGAAGTTGCAGATAATAAATGTAGTTTGAATCAAGAAGAAGTATTTGGTCCTGTAGTAACAATAATGTCGTTTAAAACTGAAAAAGAAGCGTTGAGTTTGGCAAACGATGTTAAATATGGGTTGTCAGCTACTTTATGGACAAATAACTTGAACAGAACCATGCAGTTTTCACAACAATTACAAACCGGAATTGTTTGGGTAAATACATGGATGTTACGTGATTTACGCACACCGTTTGGTGGTGTAAAAGCATCTGGAGTTGGTAGAGAAGGAGGTTTTGAAGCTTTGCGTTTCTTTACTGAAGCAAAAAATATCTGTATTAAATATTAGTTGATATTAATTATCTCGAGATTGGGAATCTCATCAAAGAATTATAAATTAAAAGATTCCAGATTAAGTTTGGAATGACAAGTTAGAATGAACATTAAAAGAATTGGAGTATTAATTGGGTTACTTATCCTGACAGTTATCGTTTTCTTTCCTTCTCTTAAAGGAGGTTATTTAAATTGGGATGATGATATGCAGATATTAAATAACCCCGATGTCTTAAATCTCTCTTTTCAAAGTGTGAAAAACTATTTCACCACTTTTTATGTGAAATCTTATCAACCTTTAGCATCTTTAAGTTTCGGTTTAGAATATTATTTTTTTGGAAACAATCCATTGGTACCGCATTCAGTAAATTTAATAATACACTTATTAAATATAATTGTTGTCTACTTTTTGCTAATTAATTTAGTGCCTAAATTTAAGAGCTTAAATGTTTTTATTGTAGCTATTTTTGCTTTGCATCCATTACAAGGAGAACTAATAGGTTGGGTTTCTACAAGAAGTACATTAATTTTTAGTTTCTTTTTTCTGCTTTCATGTCTGTATTATGTTAAGTTCTTGAAAAAAGAAAATACATCAAATAAGTATTTATGGTGTTCGCTACTATTTTTTGTGTTAGCTCTATTCTCTAAAACATCAGCAATTGTACTGCCATTTATTTTGTTATTAATTGATTATCTATTTGAAAGAAAATTGTCGATTAAATTATTGGTAGAGAAAATCCCTTTCTTTATTGGTTCCTTAGCAATTGGAATTATTAGTTTGGTTTCCAGAGATGTTGTTGATTCTGAATCTGGCTTTAGTACTTATTATAGCTGGTACGAGAAATTAAGTATTAGTA
>JAWUYT010000074.1:0-12173 GCA_034110665.1 Polaribacter sp. | reverse complement strand
TTTGATTGTGCCATTACTGAAAATGCTCCGTTAAATTTAAAAACAAATATTGCGTCGGAATCTCCTTGAGCATCAAGAGTAATCGTTCCTGTTAAATTTCCAGCTCCTGCTGTATAATAAACTCCGGGCAAAACTGTTTCTCCAAGGCCAAAAGCTGCAAGGTGTCCTAGCTCAGTATTTGGTAAAAGAGAAATTTGAATGTAAGCGTGATTTAAATCCTCTACCGCTTGGGCCGTTACGGTACTTGCAAGATTAAAATCTCCAACATGCGTTGAAGTAGTAAAACCACTTATAACACCCGCATGTGTACCAATATTACCAACAATTCCGGATGTAGCCGAATTTGCCACAGCACCATCACTCGTAAAAAGTGCATATTTTTTAATACTTCCTAAAACATCAACAGCAGCTGCAGGGTCGCAGTTACCAGAACATTTTATTGGAATAGTGCTTAATCCTGAAGGCATAGCTGCGACAGTACCAGCTCCAACAGTTATAGCTCCTTCTGTTGCAAGTAATCTTCCCTGTACGGTACTATTTATACCAACAGTAAGAGCTCCGGGATGTGAAATAAAAGATCCTTTTAAAGTACTACCTTCTCCAATAGTCAGAGCTCCTTCAGATATCCAAAAAACATTAGCAGCTCTTGTTCCACCAGTTAAAATAATTTCTGTACCAACTCCAACTGTAAATGCCCCATCAAATTTAATTATAAAGTAAGCATCAGAATCTCCTTGTCCATCCAGCGTAATAGTTCCTGCTAAGGATCCAGCACCAGGTGTAGAATAAACTCCGGGAAAAATTGTTTCAGCATTTCCAAAAACAGGGGCGTGAGAGCCAGGGTATGTGACGAAAACATCACTAAGATGAATGTAAACTCTTAGTAAATCTATTCTTGCCTGAACGGTTGTAGAATTATTCAGGTATGTTGTACCACTATAGCCTAGTCCAAATCCAAGCCCACTAATTACTCCATCATTTGTTCCGGCATCTCCTACCATATCACCGGCATTTGTAACCGCTCCCGATCCTGTATATGCTTCAAAAGTAGAAAGTGATCCTAGATCGAGTGTTTGACTAAAAATTGTGTTTGTAAACAACATAAGAACTAACGTTGTTATCGATAAAAGTAGATATTTTTTCATGATAATAAATGTTTGGGTATTTTTTTAACTATTTGTACAACAATGTCTTATAACTGCTATTACGGTGTAAATTTAGTTTTAGGTTGATAGATTTTGAGGTATATTCGTTCATCATCAATCGGTTGTCGTTGAACAGGTATTTTATAAGGTTTAGAGGGTCAAAAAATAATTAAGTGCAGTTAAACGGTAATAAAGTGCAGGACGAAAGCTTTTAATAAATCATTTATATAGTAATACCGTTTATAAAAAGAAAAATTAAAAATCAATTTTGCTGTGACATGATCTTTCACTAGTGCGTAATTCTCTTAAGAAAGGAAGTCAAGTTTTATTTTAAAAAATAAACCGATTAAACAAATTGCAAGTATTGCCAGCTGTTTCAATTTCGTATGTATAATATTTAGAGAATTATAATTTTATCCTGAATAAATTCTTTTTCTGTATGCTTTTAAACAGCCCTGGATTTCATTAATTTTAATTTATCTATCTATATCTAAACTAGTTAATTATTTTTTTTGATTTTTCTTCACAGATGACAAGAGTTGTCCCAGACATTTTAAGTCAGCACTTTTTTTTACTAGCACTGTTTAATAAGGGGGGTCTTTTAGAGAAATAGAAGTTCAATTAGGGTTCGATATCTACCTATATAGTTAATAGTTCTTCAATTATATATGACTATGGAAAAGTCAGATGATAGATATACTTTAAAAGGAATACAAGAAATATACGAACGTTATTTTACATTAGAAGCCTCTGATAAATCATATAAAATACAAAAAGCTGTTCGTGGTCGTAAAATAAAAAGTAAATCGATAAGTAATTTTCTTAAATTAAAACGTCAGGTTTAAATACATCAATTTTAATCGAAATAATTCCCCGACGCTTATTTCGTCGGGGAATTATTTCGATTAAACAATATACTTTTTTACTCGTTTTTTCTGATTTATTACCAATTAATATGTATTCATTAAAACTACTTTTAAGTTTGGATAGTTTCCTTTTAATTCTTTCTCTAATCCTATAACATGAGACGCACCAACTATGACAATATTTCAAGTTTTATCCGCGGTTAAAACCTGTGTTCCAATATTTTTTGCCATTCTCTTATTTCTCTCATTCCAGTATTCTGTGGTAGAATTTAAAACAGCTTTCACTTCGGTTTGAAAGGTTCAAGAAACGGGTACTTCTATGTGGTGAAATAACAGCACAAAAATTCTACCTTTTTCTGTTTTCCATTGTAAAAAGTGATACGGGTTTATCAAATAAGAACGATGTGTTCTTAACAGTTCAGTAAATTCATCGGCAACAAAAGACAATTTATTTCTGATTAAACTTTTCTTTAACTCGTTTCCTGATGAATAAAATACTTCGACATAATTATCTGAAGATTGAATGCAAATGATATCATTAAAGAATAATCGCAAGCCTTCGTAATTTCCATCGCCTTTAATTTTTATTTTTTGAGCTTCTGTTTTTTTGTTTTTATACTTCCCGAAAGCAAAACGCCCGAAAATAATAATGTGTAAAATAGTGGCAATTGCGGGAAGAAAAACACTTTTTAACATGTACCATAACTCATGAGGATTTCTTTCATTTGCAATGACTAAGAAATTTACAATCAAACCAATAAAATTAGGAATTCTGTTTTGTAATATCTCTAGATTGTTATTAGTTTTCAATTCTTTATAACTCGGAATTACAATTTCTAAAACTAGTAAAGTGACTGCTATAGAATAGACCGCATCACAAAAATTAATTACTCTGGTTTTATCAAAATTTAATCTAATATAAAAAAAATACTTTTTTTTCAAATAAAGGGCGCACTATTCTTTGAAACTAATTAATAGGAATTATGCTTGAATAAGCGGAAAAGTTTAGTAATAGAGCATTCAAGTTTTAATTAAGGAAAAATAATTTAGTGTTCTTTTAAAGATTACTTTTGATAATATTAACACCTATCCCTTGAAAAAAACTAAAGGATTAATTATAGCTTCATTTTTTGCCATTTATCTTATTTGGGGTTCCACGTATTTATTCAATAAAGTTGCTGTTACAGAACTATCACCTTTATTTTTAGCCTCTGTTCGTTTTTTAACCGCAGGAATTTTAATTATGATTATAGCAAAATTGTTAAAAGCATCATTAGTAATTACTAAAAAAGAACTCATAAATTCAATTATTGCAGGTTTTCTATTTTTAGTTTACGGCAACGGAGTTTTTGTTTGGGCCTTAAAATATGTAGATTCCGGCTTCGCAGCACTTTTAGCATCCACACAACCACTATTTGTGTTATTTTTAATGCGTTTAATTGATAGAAAACCCCTGCAAAAAAAATCGATTATAGGCGTTTCTTTAGGTATTTTAGGAATGTATTTATTAGTAAGTCAGCAAGAAATTACTACATCAAAAGAAAGCTTGTTAGGTATTTTTATGATATTCACCTGCGTATTCAGTTGGAGTTATGGAAGTGTATTTGTGTCTAAAGCAGCGCTACCTAAAAACTTTTTTGTAAGCACGGGATATCAAATGTTAAGTGCTGGTGCTATTTTAGCAATTGCTAGTTTGAGTTTTAATGAAGTTTGGTTATCACCTTTAGAATGGAGTTTTAATGTACGAGTTTGTATGTTTTTATTGATTGTTCTTGGCGGAATTATAGCTTTTACAGCTTTTAATTATTTATTAAAAGTAGTATCTACAGAAAAAGTGTCTACTTCTGCTTATGTAAATCCTGTTGTTGCTTTGTTTTTAGGATGGTATGTTTTAGACGAAAAATTGACAACACAGTCTATTTTTGCCTCTATAATCATTCTGACGGGTGTCTATTTCATTACTTCTCGTAAAAGAAGATAAACCTGTGAATAGTACCAAATGCTATATTGATATCCTTGTTCGCTTTTTTTTATTTTTGTTATCGATAGGGTTCTTTTTTTAGTTTTTTTTTAAAAAAAAACAGGGATATTTGATAAAAACGAATAAAATTATTATGAACCAATTGAATTTGTTTAATCAAGAGCAGGCTTTTCTTATGGCGATGCAAAATGAGCACTTAACTAGTTTTCAAATTTTGAAAAAAGTAAAAAATATCTTTATAATATTATTGCTTTATATTATTCGTGAAGATCTTAAACAGAAAGGTGTTTTAAAAAGTTATTTAAAACAGGATAAAAATTATCATTTTGCTGCATAAATATTTCATTTAAATTTGTTTAAAACAAATAAATCTTTTCTAGCTGAACGCATCAGTAAGTCAACGTTTTTTTTTGGATTATATTTAAAAATTACAATTCAACCATATAAACTTGCATTCCGTACAGTAATTTAGCTTCCTTTATCTAGTAATTTAGAGTTGAGGTAAAGATAAGAATACATTTGAGGTATTAAAAATAAATATATGATTCAGAAGAGTTTAACACCTGAACAATTATTAGTTTTTAACGTCATAAGAGAAGGACCTTTAACAAGTTTTGAAATATTAAAAAAGGTTGAAAGTATAACGATGATTTTATCTTTATATACTATTATGGATGAGCTTAAAAAAAGAGGAATTGCAAAAAGTTTTACTAAAGAGAATAAAAAATATCATATTGCTTGTTAATATGTTAATCTTTAAAGTATTTCTGCATAACTTCTGAAGAAAAATTTTGCTTTGAAGACTTTACTATTTTTGTGAATTATTAAAGTTTTTTTATTCAGAGGCATCTCTATCTTTATGCTAAGCTAATAATTTTTTTTAAACGCCAAATGATTTTATAATAATAAGTCATTTGGCGTTTTTCCTTTTAAAAGTGTCGTTATCTTTGCCTAAATTTAAAATATGTCAAAAACCTTTTCTGATTTAGGAATTAATCAACAATTACAACAGAGTTTAATTACGCTAAAAATTTCTGTACCTACAGATATTCAAGAAAAAGTAATTCCTGTAATTTTACATAAAAAAGAAGATGTTGTTGCGTTGGCAAAAACAGGAACAGGAAAAACAGCTGCTTTTGGTTTGCCTTTATTGCAATTAATCGATACAGAGAATAACAATATTCAAGCAGTAATTTTGGCGCCGACAAGAGAGTTGGGGCAACAAATTCATGCTAATCTAGAATCATTTGCAACGAATAGTCCTGCAATTTCAATTGCGGTTATTTGTGGCGGAATTCCGATTAAACCTCAAATAGAAAGGTTAAAAAGCACCACACATATTGTTGTGGCAACTCCGGGACGTTTGGCAGATTTAGTGAGCCGCGATGCCATCAACATTAAAAATATTTCTTATTTTATTTTAGATGAAGCTGATGAAATGGTGAGTGCTTTAAAAGAAGGATTGGACAGTATTATTAAAGAAATTCCGAAAAAAAGAAGAACTTTATTGTTTACGGCAACAATGCCAGGAAGCATTAAGCGAATGGTGAATAATTACATGTCTAGTGAAGTTATTCAAATTGAAGCAGACATGGATACTTTTGGTCATCAAGGAATTGAGCATCAATATGTAATTGTAGAACCTATAGAAAAATTAGAAGTTTTATTGCATTTTTTAAATTCTAAAGAAGGGCAAAGAGGAATTATATTTTGTAAAACAAAAGCTGCGGTTAATAAATTAGCAAAAAATTTAGCGATTAATAAATTTTCATCAGGTGCAATTCACGGGAGTTTAACCCAAGGAATTCGTGATCGAATTATGGGCCAATTTAGGGAAGGTCATGTAGATATTTTGGTGGCAACAGATTTAGCGGCAAGAGGAATTGATGTAAAAGAAATTGCTTATGTTGTTAATTATCATTTACCAGATACTTATGACGCCTATGTGCATAGAAGTGGAAGAACAGCAAGAGCAGGAGCAAAGGGGCTTTCACTAGTCATCTTACAAAAAGAAGAGGCAGCAGATATTGCTGATTTTCAAAAAGAATTAGGTATTCAGTTTAACGCCTATAAAAAAGCAGATGCTCAAAGTATAGAGGAAAATAACGGACTTTTATGGGCAAAAAAAATATTTAAAACAAAGCCTAATAAAACCGTTTCTGAAGATTTTAAAAGAAAAGTGAGAACGGTTTTTCATCACTTAACAAAAGAAGAATTGATAGAAAAAGTGTTAGCAGATTATTTGCATCAAGCAAATTCTAAAATTTCAAAAACAGAAGACTCTAAAAAGAAAAAGAAAAAATAAATTTCTTAATGAAAGTTTGACTAGTTTTTTTTGTGAAGGAAAAAATCATATTCAGAACTATCTAAATAAATAAAACTAAATAGGTTTAATATTCTCATAAAATTTAGATTTTTAATCGCTATATTTTGATCATTACATGAGTAAAAAAAATAACAATTCAGACATTACTTCTTGCATCAAAACTTTACAAAGTTTGTTGGAAGATACCGATCAACTTTTTGAGATTCCGGAAGCACAAAGAATCGCGCTTTTTAAGGTTGCTGGAGAATTGTCTAGACCAAATCGTGATGAATTTCAACGCAGAAGAAAAGACGCGAAAAAAGCAGCCAAGCGAAAGCAAATTGAAGGTGATAAACATGCTAGGAAATCAACCGGAATTCGTTCCGCTAGAGAAGCGGCTTTATTTGTTGCTCCAAAATTATTAGCAGCATCCGCTATTTCAGAAGATACTCCAGAATTAGAATCCTCAAGAAATTGCTACGTTTGTAAAGCTGTTTTTACAAAATTGCATCATTTTTATGATACCATGTGTTCAGATTGTGGTGATTTAAATTATACAAAACGTTTTCAAACAACAGATTTAAAAGATCAAGTGGCTGTTATTACAGGTTCTCGATTAAAAATAGGGTATCATATTACTTTAATGTCATTGCGCTCGGGGGCAACTGTTATTGCAACGACGCGTTTTCCTGCAGATTCTGCCATTCGTTTCTCTAAAGAAAATGACTATAAAGACTGGTGTCATCGATTGCACATTCACGGATTGGATTTAAGACACATACCAAGTGTAGAAATTTTTTGTAATTATATTGAGCAAAAATATGACAGATTAGATGTTTTAATTAACAATGCAGCACAAACCGTAAGAAGACCTTCAGGCTTTTATGCTCATTTAATGGAAAATGAGAAAACACCGATTGGAGAACTTCCTAAATTGGCGCAAAGATTATTAGAAAATCATCAAGAATGTTTACAAGAAATATCAGATTTAAGTATTCCTTCTTCAAAAACAAATAAAAATAATGTACTACCTGTAACTTGGCATGGTCCAGAACCCGGAATCGGATTGCGAAATTCAGCTGAATTATCTCAAATTCCGTATAGTTTCGATAATTCACTACAAACTGCAGAAGTTTTTCCTGAAGGAAAATTAGATGCAGATTTGCAGCAAATAGATTTAAGAAAAACCAATAGTTGGCGACTAAGATTGGGTGAAATTGAAACTACCGAAATGGTAGAAGTTCAATTGGTAAATGCTGTTGCGCCTTTTGTATTATGCAATCGTTTATCAAATTTAATGATGAAAGAAGACACAGGTAAAAAACACATTATTAATGTTTCTGCGATGGAAGGGAAGTTTCATCGCTTTAAAAAAGTAGATAGACATCCACATACAAATATGGCAAAAGCAGCCTTAAACATGCTAACACATACATCTTCTGCAACTTTTGCAAAGAAAGGTATTTATATGAATGCTGTCGATACAGGTTGGGTTACCGATGAAGATCCCGCTGAATTATCAAAAAAGAAAGAAGAAGTACACGATTTTCAGCCACCATTGGATATTGTTGATGGAGCCGCAAGAGTTATGGATCCTATAATTGATGGTATTAATTCCGGAAAACATTGGTCAGGGAAATTTTTAAAAGATTACTTTCCAATAGATTGGTAATTTATAGCTTTAAAAACTAGTGTTTCATTTGATCACTGTAAAATAACCAATTTAAATACCATTATTGAAACTTATGTTCCTTTATCATTTGATTAAATCAGCATGAATAGGGTGATGGTAATTCCGGATATGTCTGCGTTTGTTATTTCATCAACAATTGTATAAAAGTTAAGGTTTATTCATCGACTTTTGTCATCGAAAAGAAAGGAGTATATTTTAGCAATATAAATTACTAAAATTAAGATCATCAATAGCATAAAAATTTAGCAATAATTATGGCAAATCACATCAAAGGACAAGAAGAAATATTAGAAAAACTGAACATTAGTCAGTTAAATCCGATGCAAGAGGAGGCAATTGCGACCATTAATAAAAACGATAATACAATTCTATTATCACCTACAGGAACAGGAAAAACATTGGCCTTTTCGCTACCATTATTAAAGAGATTAGACCCTAATGTGGAGGAAGTTCAGGCTTTAATTCTAGTTCCTTCAAGAGAATTAGCAATTCAAATAGAGCAAGTAATTCGTTCTATGGGTTCTGGTTATAAGGTAAATGCAGTATATGGAGGTAGACCAATGTCTAAAGATAAAATTGAATTAAAACATGTTCCTGCAATTTTAATAGGAACACCAGGTAGAGTTTCTGACCATTTTGCCAATGAAAGGTTTTCTAAAGATTTTATCAAAACTTTAATTTTAGATGAGTTTGATAAATCTTTAGAAGTTGGTTTTGAGTACGAAATGAGAGGAATTATCAATCAATTAATAGCTTTGGATAAAAGAATATTAACTTCTGCAACGCATGGAGTTGACATTCCTGAATTTGTAGGGTTGATAAAACCAAACACCGTAAATTATTTAAAAGCGACAACGTCCAAATTGTTGATTAGAGCGGTAATTTCTCCTGCAAAGAATAAGCTAAATACCTTATTACATTTATTAAATCATTTAGGGAATCAGCAAGGAATTATTTTTTGTAACTTAAAAGATAGTATTAATAATGTGAGCAATTTTTTAGAAAGTAAAAATATTAGACATGGTTGTTTCAGTGGTGGCATGGAACAAAAAGATAGAGAACGTTCTTTGATAAAATTTAGAAACGGAACCAATCAAATTTTAATTGCAACAGATTTAGCAGCAAGAGGAATTGATGTTCCTGAAATGAATTATATCATTCACTATGAACTACCAAGAGAAGTTGAGGAGTTTACGCATAGAAATGGACGAACTGCAAGAGTTTCAGCAAAAGGGACTGCCTATGTAATAAAATGGAAAGACGAAACTTTACCAGATTTCATTAAAAATCCACAGGTACAAGATATTTCTAAACAAGCAGAAAGAGAAACACCTTATTGGGAAACATTATTTATTTCTGGCGGAAGAAAAGACAAGGTTTCGAAAGGAGATATTGCAGGGTTGTTTATCAAACAAGGAAAATTAACTAAAGATCAAATTGGAGATATCGAACTAAAACAAGATTGTGCATTTGTTGCAGTCCCTTTAAGTTTAGCTCATGGATTGGTAGAAAAACTAAATAACTCCCGCTTAAAGAAAAAGAAAGTTCGAATTTATACGGTTTAAAATAGTATTTCTATGCTACCTAAAACATCAAATTCTATTTTGATAAAATAACTTTGTTAGTATCAAGAGGTATTAAATTCAAAAAAAAGTTACTAAATTCAAAAAAAAACTTTTTCATAAAAATAAAAATCTCCCGAAATTTCGAGAGATTTTTGTTTTTACTGTTATAAATGTATTTGAATCCGAAGCATCAGTTCTTTATTGGAACAGCTTTCAGCCTTATAATTTTAAAGAAATCTAATACTCTAATAATTAAATACGTAATATCAACTTCATGCCATTTAACGCCAAAATTTGCGCTACTTGCATGTTTGTGATGGTTGTTATGATAGCCTTCTCCCATCATTAAAAAATCAAAATGAAAGAGATTTTTACTGGTATTCTTCATTTTGTAATTCACATACCCATAAATATGACCAAACCAATTGATAATTACACCATGAATTGGCGCCATTAAAAGAGCTATGGGTAATAAGGCCCATTGCCAAAGCGCTGTGGTAAAATAAGCGAAGAATCCAATATAAAATGTAATCCAAAGTACTCTAGAAAAACGAGAACTTGCAAAAGCATCAAATGCTTTCCATTGTGGTACGTTTTTGGTGAATTTTTTATCTACAACGATCTTTTGCTCATTAATATCTTGATAAATTGTTTTTGTTTTCCACATCATTGCAAATAAATTTCCATCATGAGAAGGAGAATGTGGATCTTTTTCAGTGTCGGTATACGCATGATGCATTCTATGCATAATTCCGTAACCATAAGCACTCAAATAACTAGAACCTTGAAAAATCCACGTTAAAACGAAAGTAATACGCTCCATCATTTTAGACATTGTAAAAACCTGATGCGCGGCGTATCTATGTAAAAAGAAAGATTGAAAAAATAAACCTCCATACCAAAGGGCCAACACAAAAATTATTATAATCATTTGTTTTTTTGTGTAAAGATAATGGGATAAAGTTAAACAAACAATGAACCCAAATCAATTAAACACGCTTTCTAATGCGACTTAATGCTTGGGCAGTAACACCAATGTAAGAACTAATATATTTTAAAGGAATTACTTTTAAAAGTTCTGGGCGCTCTTTAAATAGTCCTTTATAACGTTCTTCTGCTGTTAGGTTTAGTAAGTTTTGCTCTCGTTTAGATTTAATTAAAAAAAGGCGTTCTGCGGTTAGTCTTCCAATTAAATTACCAATTTGAGTGGTTTTATAAACCTCTTGTAAATCTTTATATGTAATACTTAAAATTGTCGTTTCTGTAAGGGTTTGTAGTTCATATAAAGAGGGCTTTTGTCTTAAAAATGAATCGTATGCACTAATAAATTGATTTTTAAAACTGAAGCCAAAAGTAATTTCTTTTTCAGGATTTTCTTTAGGAATAAACAAGCGTACAACGCCAGTTTCAATAAATGAGATATGATTTTCTATGTCATTAATTTTTAAGAAAACTTTTTTTTTCGGAATAATACGACGGTGTAATTTTGAAGTAAAAAAATCCCAGTCGGCTTTAGATATAGCCGCCGTTTTATCTAAATATGCTTTTATTTGTTCCAATTTTATGTTTGATGATTATTATAGTATCAAAGATAAGGTTTCAGGTACTTTATATGGATAAAATAAAACAAAACAACTAATTAGGAATACAAAATTAAAAATACACCAAGCATAATTCCAGCCAAAGGAATTATTTTTTTGAGTTTGTTTTTCTCTTTAAAAACCAAACCACCAATAACAACAGCAATTAAAATTTGACTTCGTTTGATGGCAGATAACAACATGATTAAAGCATCCGGGTCTTCTAATGCTTTAAAATAAAAATAATCTGCGGTTTGCAATAAAACTCCAACTGCAATAATGGACCAGCGAAATTTAAATTCTTTTCTTTTGTTAGGAAAAGGAAACCAGTTTATTGACAAGATAACCACTAAAATTAAAATGGTATACCAGCAAAACCAAAATTGTAAAGTTTGTGCATTTAATGATAATGTCTGAATTAAAAATTTATCATACAAACCACTTGAGGCTCCTAAAAAAGTAGCGCCAATAATGGCGAAAATCCATTTATTCCTCTTAAAATCAATGCCTTCTTTTTTTCCGATTTTAGAATATAGTGCTACTGAAATAATAATCACAAAAAAACCAATCCATTGCAAAGTTGTAGGTTGTTCATTATAGATTAAAATAGCACCTATAAATGTAAAAAATGGACCAGACGAACGAATTGGAGTTACGATCGTAATAGGTAAATGCTTTAATGCTTGATAAGCTAAAATCCATGAAGCCGTCATAATCATAGATTTTACAGCTATAAACCCATGAATTTGCCAAGAAATAGGTGTAATATAAAAGCCAATTTGTTTGGTATAAGCTGGATAATATAGAGAACCAATATAAAACGGAATAAATAAGAAAAACCCTGAAAACAAAGTACCTAAAAGTACAGGTAGCACCTCATTGCCCTGAACAGCATGTTTTTTGCATAAACTGTGGAATCCTAAAAAAAGTGCTGACAATAATCCTAAATACATCCACATAATGGGCGCGAAGATACTTTTTAAAGGGGTTTTTGAATTATAAAGTATAATTAATTTTAAGAAAAGGTATTCTTTTTAA
>JAWUYT010000073.1:0-10399 GCA_034110665.1 Polaribacter sp. | reverse complement strand
TATTTATTATTTATTTACGATACTTAATTGGTTTTGCTTTCATTTTTTCTAGCATTGTAAAAACTCAAGGATTACGCTTTACAACGGATAATGACGCAGAAAACCCTATAAATTCTGCGTGGCATTTTTTTGAAACCTTCTATCAGTCAAGAATCTATTGGCGCTTTCTAACGATTGCTCAATTTATTACCGGTACTATTTTAAGTATACAACGTTTTGCAAAATTAGGGGCATTCTTATTTTTACCAATTATAGCCAATATTTTTGTGATTACAATTTCTTATGATTTTAACGGAACTCCCATAATCACAGGTTTAATGTTATTCGCTACAATTTTATTATTAGTTTGGAATTGGGATTCTCTAAAATTTTTATTCAATATGAAACCAACAAATTCAGACCAAAAAAGATTGGAAAATGATACTATTTGGATGTATTTAGGATGTATATTTATTGCATTAACAATAGTAGCGAAACTAATTTTAAATGACGAAAGAATAATTTATGCCTTTTTATTGTTTCCTATTGTTGGTTTAATAGAATTACTTATTAGCCTTAACAGAAAAAAATTATACAACTAGGATGCATAAATTATCGAAGGGAGAATATTTTGGAAATCACTATCATAAAAGCCAATTAAATGATTTATTAATCACAGATACAGCGTATACGCATGCCAAAGTAGATTGGCATTATCATGAAAACGCCTATTTCACTTACTTACTTCAAGGAAAATTATTTGAAGAGAATAAAAAAGAAAGCTATCATTTAGAGAGAGTTGGTTTATTATTTCATAATTGGCAAAATACACTTCATTTATTATAAAATGGGTTTACTCCACTTTTTGCACCAACTGTTATAGATCTTAAAATTTATGGTAAAAAAGCATGCAACCAATTTTTACCAGACAGATAATAATCTTTTTAATTCCAACCAATTTAAAATTTTCTTACAAGTGTATTTTCCTCTTTTTCAATAACATTTTTATGACTTCTTCCAAAACTAGATTTTTTAATTTTTAAAAATCCACCGCTAGATATGTTTTTAATATCCGTACCATCATCAGACAAGAGTATTTCTCCTTCATATTCTATTTTAAAATCATTTCTAACATTACGAATGCTTACTTCTCTTTTCCACTGTCCGTATTTACAATAACGGAGTTTTGCGCTAAATATACTGATGTCATCATTATAGATGTTTATAAAAAATACTATTAAATTTATTTTTTGATGATTGAAATTCATCTCATAATAAATAATTTAGTTATAAATGCTTCAAAGATATAGGGTATAAATCTTTAAAAAAACAACATGTAATGAACTGAGCAAAAGATATATTAAACTATATTTCTTTTTTAATTCCCTACATTTAGAATATAAATTAAATTTAAGGATAAAATTGAAATTACAGATTTATTAGAAGAAAAGCACAAAGAATTATTTATGTGGTTAGAGATTCAACCTGCAGATAATTGGGGAAAAAGACCAGAATAAAAACGGATTACAGTACAACACATTCAGCATTTGTTAAATAGTTTACAACTTTTAAATAATGCTTTAAGTTATTTAAGGTTTTTTCTAAAACACAAATTCGAAATTTACAATAGAGCACCAAAAGATTTCGAAACTATTGCAAAAAAACATCAACAACAATTATTAGATTCTAAAGATAGAACCAAAAAATTTAATCAAAAATTAAAAAGACCAACTTTACACCAGAGAGAGCGTTTGTTGACAATATTTCAAATTCAGCAAAAAAAACTACAATACAAAATAAAAAGAATCAGCGAAAAAAGATTTAGACATATTAGTTATTCCTCATCCATTAATGAGGGAAATGATGATTAGAGAAATTATTATGTGGACGTCATATCACACAGAACATCATGCAGAAACTTTAAAATAATTATATTAATAAAAGTAAATTATCGCTAAACATCATTTATTTTTATTTGGATTAGCCACATTCTTTGTTGTTGTATATTTTTTAAGTAGTGGTAGAAGTATAGGTATCCGCATTTATCACACCTATTTTTAATTCCGATTTGTATTTATTTTCTGCAATATTTTTTGCAACGATTAATATCCGTTATTTTTCCTTGTTTTGGGCAGAGCAACCACCCAGAGAAGGTATAACAAGAACACATATTATTTTACAAATAATTACATTATTACTCGCAGTAACTGCTCATAATTGGATTGGAAATAATTTGTTAGAAGAATTTAACTTCCCAATGAAAGTTCAAATCTTCTCACAACACTTGCTTTTTTAATTTTCATAATTTCAGTTTTTATTAACTCAAGGAACGTCTTTAAAAGTATATTTTAAAATAGACATTAAATCTTTAATAAGCGAACTCTAATTTTTATATTTGTAGATATAAATTAAAGAATACAAAGTATGTTTAATAATTTAAGCGATAAGTTAGATAAAGCCTTACACACCTTAAAAGGTCACGGCAAAATTACGGAGGTAAACGTTGCCGAAACTTTAAAAGAAGTTAGAAGAGCACTTTTAGATGCCGATGTTAACTTTAAAATTGCAAAAGATTTCACCAAAAAAGTACAAATTGCAGCTTTAGGACAAGATGTTTTAACAACCTTAAACCCTGGCCAGTTAATGGTAAAGTTGGTTAAAGATGAACTAACAAATTTAATGGGCGGCGAAACTGTTGGTGTAAATTTAGGTGGCTCGCCAACCGTAATTTTAATGTCTGGTTTGCAAGGTTCTGGTAAAACTACTTTTTCAGGAAAATTAGCAAACTACCTAAAAAACAAAAAAGCAAAACAAGTTTTATTAGTCGGTTGTGATGTTTACAGACCTGCTGCAATAAATCAATTACAAATTGTTGGAGAACAAATAGGTGTAGAGGTATATGCTGAAGTTGGAAACAACAATCCAGTTGAAATTTCTAAAAACGCTGTTAAACACGCTAAAGCAACTGGCAAAAATGTTGTAATTATTGATACTGCTGGGCGTTTGGCTGTTGATACAGAAATGATGAATGAAATTTCTAACATTCACAAAACTGTTAATCCTCAAGAAACATTATTTGTTGTAGATTCTATGACTGGGCAGGATGCTGTAAATACTGCGAAAGCCTTTAACGATATTTTAAATTTTGATGGTGTTGTACTTACAAAATTAGATGGTGATACCAGAGGTGGTGCTGCTTTGTCTATTAAATCTGTAGTTAATAAACCTATTAAATTTATTGGTACAGGAGAAAAAATGGATGCGATTGATGTCTTTCATCCTGATAGAATGGCAGACAGAATTTTGGGAATGGGAGATGTTATTTCTCTTGTTGAAAGAGCCCAAGATCAATATGATGAAGAAGAAGCTAGAAAATTACAAAAGAAAATTGCTAAAAATCAATTTGGCTTCGATGATTTTTTAAGTCAGATTCAGCAGATTAAAAAGATGGGAAGCATGAAAGATTTAATGGGTATGATTCCTGGCGCAGGAAAAGCCATGAAAGATGTAGATATCGATGATGACGCTTTTCAAGGAATTGAAGCGATAATTCATTCGATGACACCAACAGAACGAAGCACACCCACAACGATTAATTCTAGTAGGAAAAAGAGAATTGCAAAAGGTTCTGGAACCACGATTCAAGAAGTAAATCAATTGATGAAGCAATTCAATCAAATGAGTAAAATGATGAAAATGATGCAAGGAGGCGGTAGTAAAAAAATGATGCAAATGATGAAAGGGATGCAGTAGTTAGTTGCTAGCAAACAATAAAGAGTCAATTAAACTAACAAAAAAAAAATCAAAACAATTCTTAAATAAAACATTTAATAAATAAAAATGATTCTACTAGACGGAAAAAAAACTGCGGCAGATATTAAAGAAGAAGTTGCTTTAGAAGTAAGAGATTTAAAAAATAGTGGATATAATGCACCACATCTTGCAGCAATCATTGTGGGTAATAGTGGTGCGAGTATTACGTATGTAAACGCAAAAGTAAAAGCTTGTGAAAGAGTTGGTTTTGAATCTACTTTAATACGATTGCCAGAAGAAACTACTGAAGATGAATTATTGAATGAAATTGCTGTTTTAAATGTTGATAATGACATTGATGGCTTTATCGTTCAATTGCCTTTGCCTAAACACATCAATGAGCAAAAAGTGATTATGGCAGTAGATCCTGATAAAGATGTAGATGGTTTTCATCCAACAAATGTTGGTAAAATGGCATTAAACTTACCTACTTTTATTTCTGCAACACCCTATGGAATTTTAGAATTATTAGAAAGATATACTATTGAAACATCTGGAAAACATGTTGTTGTAATAGGAAGAAGTCATATTGTGGGCAGCCCGATGAGTATTTTACTATCACAAAAAAGAAAAGTTGGTAATGCCACTGTTACGATGTGTCATAGTAGAACAAAAAACTTAAAAGAAATAACTTTACAGGCTGATATTATAGTGGCTGCAATTGGTATTCCTGAATTTTTAAAAGCGGATATGGTTAAAGATCAT
The DNA here is from genome assembly GCA_034110665.1 of Polaribacter sp. GTDB lineage: Bacteria > Bacteroidota > Bacteroidia > Flavobacteriales > Flavobacteriaceae > Polaribacter. Next base: position 5,902 of record JAWUYT010000073.1, on the reverse strand, counting down.
GTTACCATAATTGATGTGGGAATTACACGATTAGCAGATTCTAGCAAGAAAAATGGATTTCGATTAGTTGGCGATGTTGCTTTTGATGAAGTTTCAAAAAAGGCAGACTTTATAACTCCAGTTCCTGGGGGTGTTGGCCCTATGACAATTGCCATGCTGTTAAAAAACACGCTTCTTGCATGTAAAAGAAAAAATATAAATGAAAATCACAAAAGCTAACAATTATTTTTCTGAATATTTTCAAATATTTATAGGGATTTTATTGACTAGTGTTGGTCTAAAGGCGTTTCTATTACCAAATGGTTTTTTAGATGGTGGCGTTACAGGTATTGCCCTATTGGTAAAAACTCAAGTAGATATTAACATGTCTTACTTACTCGTTATTTTTAGCATTCCGTTTTTAATTTTAGGGTACTTTACCGTTTCTAAAGCGATTGTAATCAAATCGATTGTTAGCATACTTGGCGTAGCTTTATTTATTCATTTTGAAAACTTCCAGACTATTACAAGTGATAAACTATTAATTTCAATTTTTGGTGGATTATTGGTAGGCTCAGGTATTGGAATTGCGATAAGAAATGGCGCTGTTTTAGATGGTTCAGAAATTCTTGGTATCTTTATAAATGATAAATTCGGGGTGAGTATTGGCAAAGTCATTATGTTATTTAATATTATGCTATTTGCTATCACTGCCGCAGTAATTTCTGTAGAAGTTGCCCTATACTCTATCCTAACCTATATTATTGCCGCTAAAGTAACCGATACAGTTATAGAAGGCTTTGAAGATTTTATTGGCGTTACTATTGTTTCTAAAAAATACGATTTAATAAAAATTGCTATTTTAGAAGACCTAGGAGTTGGGTTAACTGTTTACAAAGGGAGTTCTGGTTTTGGAGGCACAGGACACACAGAAGATTTTGATATAATACACACAATTATCAATAGAATTGACATTAAAAAAATGTACGGAATCATAAATGATATAGACAAAGAAGCATTTATTGTTGAGTTTGATGTGAATAATGTAAAAGGTGGTGTTTTAAGACATTACTTGAATAAGAAGAAAAATGCCAAATTCTTAAATTTAAAAGCTTCAGTTTTAAGTAAAAAGAATAAGTGATTTATATTACTGATTAGATTGCATAAAAAAACTCTTCCGATGGAAAGAGTTTTTTTATGTATTGATACAAACTATTAAATTTAGTTAATATCTGGATTTAAATAATCTGGCAATGTAGGATTATTTGGATCACTAAAATCATTTGATGGATCGCCATCATTATTAGCGTCTTCATCTTTTGTGAAAATGCCATCTCCATCATCATCTACATCAAAATAATTAGGAAAACCATCTCCATCTGTATCATCATTAAAGACTTCGCCATCGTTATCAACATCCTCATTAACAGACGCTAATCCATCGTTGTCATGATCTGTGTTTGGTACAAAATCTAACAAATCAATAAAAAAAAGTAAATTCGTATCTACTAAATTACTGCTATAGTTTTGTGTATTAGAGGACGGATAAGCTAATCCTGAAGGTATAAACAACAATCCTTTTCCACCGTTTAAATAGGTTATAGGACCATTAAAAACACCACCGGTATTTGGGTCTTTTTTAAGTTCACCCCCTTTTAATTTGGTATATCCATAAGACCAACCTTTAATTACTGATAGTAAATTAAACCAAGCTCCGGTTGTGTTGCTATCAAAATCAAAATCACTAAAGGTTTCGCCAGACATTGTTCTACCAGTATATTTTACAAAAACTGAATCTAATTTTGTTGGAGATCCTTTATCGGGATCATTACCTGTATCACCCTCTCTTAACACGTAAACGTATAATTTGTAATCTATTCCATTTTCGGTAACGTTCACCGTTTTTAACTTTGTATTATCATCTATCAAGGCCGTTTTACCAGTTACTAATAATTTTAAAGAATCAACATCGGTATCGTAATAATGGTTATTCAAAAACTTTACTATCGAATCATTATCAGAAACTGCTAAAGAGATATGATCAACATCTGCAAAAGGATTAATTCGAAGATTATTATCGTCGCAGGCAAATATTAAAGATGTAAAAATTGCAAGAGCAACTATATTTTTTATTTTTGTCATTTATTGTAAAAATTTGTGGGTGCAATTTACCATTTTTATACCTTTGTAAAAAGACAAACTATACTTTTTAACTTTTTTTATGAGAATAGACAAATATTTATGGTGCATTCGTGTTTTTAAAACAAGAAGTATAGCAACCGCAGCCTGTAAAAAAGGGCAAATAAAAATAGAAAGTAAAAATGTGAAAGCTTCTAAAGATCTTTTTGGAAATGAATTGATTGTGGTTAGAAAAAATCAAATAAATTACCAAATAAAAGTTTTAGACTTGCCTAAAAGTAGAGTTGGTGCAAAATTAGTCGATCTTTACAGGAAAGATGCAACACCCAAAGAAGAGTTTGAAAAAAATGAACTTTTAAAATATTCTAAAGATTACTATCGTAAAAAAGGAGCAGGAAGGCCTACAAAAAAAGATAGAAGGGATATAGAAGGATACACAGAAGATAGCGAAGAAAACGTATGACAACAGACAGTAACATCATCTTAAATACAATTCAAATTAATCAGAAGATTAAAAGAATTGCCTATGAAATTTATGAAAGTAATAGTAATGAAAAAGAAGTTATTATTGCTGGTATTGTTGGCAATGGATATATTTTTGCTGAAAAATTGGTCAAAACTTTGGAAGAAATTTCTTCTTTAAAAGTAATACTTTGCCAAGTAGATATTAATAAGATAAAACCTTTAGAATTGATTTCTACCTCTTTAAATGTTCTTGAATATCAAAATAAATCTTTGGTGTTGGTTGATGATGTTCTCAATTCAGGAACAACATTAATTTACGGAGTGAAGCACTTTTTAGATGTACCTTTAAAAAGTTTTAAGACGGCTGTATTAGTGAATAGAAATCATAAGAAATACCCTGTAAAAGCAGATTTTAAAGGAGTTTCTTTATCAACCTCAATAAAAGAACATATACAAGTTGATTTCTCAAAAAATGAATCCAAAGCATATTTAGTTTAAAAGCTTTTTTAGTGCTGTTGCGACTTCATTTTTAGTTTTATCATCAATTTTTACAGTCAGTTTTGCTTGTTCGTAAAAAAAGCTTCTTTCAAAAAGATGCTTGGCAATAAATTCAGGGATTTGATCATCATTCAAAGAAGCAATTAAGGGTCTTTTCGCTTTCTTTTTTATCAATCTCTTTACCATTGTAGGAATACTTCCATTTAGATATACTGAAATTGTGTCTCCTTTATTAACTTCTTCCATGTTTTTAGCATAACACGGAGTACCTCCACCTAAAGAAAGTATAAAATCATCGCTTTTGGAAAGTATTTCTTTCAAATATTGATGTTCAATTAATCTAAAATAAATTTCTCCTTTATTTTTAAAAATATCAGCAATAGACATTTTTTCATGCTCAATAATGTAATCGTCCAAGTCTATAAAATTCATTGCCATACTTTTAGCTATTTTTTTGCCAATACTAGATTTCCCCGAAGCCATATATCCCAATAAAACTATTTTCATTTCCTTTAATTTTAAACAAATATCGCTAAAATTTATTCAATTTTATATTCAAATTTTAAATGATAGATAGTATCTTTGCACCTCAATTAATTTTAGACCTGGTAGCTCAGTTGGTAGAGCATCTCCCTTTTAAGGAGAGGGTCCTGGGTTCGAGCCCCAGCCCGGTCACTAAAAAAGTTAAGCGAACGCTTAACTTTTTTATTTTAAACTATTTAAAAAGCGCACGTGGCGAAATTGGTAGACGCGCAGCCTTGAGGGGGCTGTGAACGCAAGTTCGTGGAAGTTCGACTCTTCTCGTGCGCACTTTTAAAGTATTTTTTTACTTCTTCACAAATTATTAACCTTTCTAAACAGTTTTATAGTTAAATTTGTTTTTATGCAAAAAAAGTTTCTATTTATACTATGCCTTCTCATAAGTGTAAGCGCATTTTCACAGAAAGACAGTATTCGTGTTACCATTTTAAAAGGACAAATTATACACGCCGAAAATAATAGTATATTAAGTGCCGCACACGTTTTAAATTTAAATACGGTTGAAGGAACAATTACTAATGAAAAAGGTTTTTTTAAGTTGCCTACAAAAGTAAATGACACTATTTTAGTCTCTTACCTCGGGTTTTCATCTATCAAATTAAAGATTACAAACGATTTATTAAAAAGTGGAAATGAATTAGAAATTGCACTCTATGAAAAACCAGAAGAAATAAGAGAAGTTATTATAAAATCTACAAATTTAATTGGTGTTCTAGAAATTGATATTAAACAAGTACCTAAAGATAGATTTACAAGAATTCATATCAATGGTTTGCCACAAACCTATGAAGTTGGTAAACCAAATAAAAAAGATTTCTCCTCTCCTATTGCTGCTTTGTTTCAACCTATAGATTACATGAATAATTAATTATGACAAAAACCAAAACAGCTAAAAAAATTACAAAAGCTTAAGAAAGAAGATAATTTGCGTAAAATGTTAGCGGGTAAATTTGATAGAGAAGTTATGATGGAATATCTACAAATGGATAGACAAGAGTTAACCGAACTTTTAATGGATTGTACTTACTCTGAATACTTTATAAAGAAAGCTTCGGATTTACAAATGATTGAAGCTGTTTTAGATTGTTACGAAAATTACAAAGCGCTTAAAAAAGGGAAAATTGAGCGGTATAAGATTCCTGAAAAAAACTAATCTTTCTTAAATTTAAAAGAGTCAAAAACAAAATGCTTTTGACTCTAATCAACTATTAAAAACTAACTAAATAACTAAAATACAGTTGTGATGTATTTGTAGTTATACCTTCTTCTAGAATTCCAAGTGCTTCTTTTTGATTGAAAAATGGCTCCAGAATTATTATTTTTTTTCTCTATACTATTTATATCTTTTGACTTCATAATTATTGTGTTTATTTCTTATATGACGCTTATATAATTGATTAGTTACAATTCTTTTTCTATTTAACATAACTTTAAGAAAACAGTCTAAAAGTAAAAATGAAGGTAATTTTTATCAATAATTCTCTTAAAAGTTATTCATGATGTCAAAATTCTATAAAAGAGAAAGTAAAACTTCATTAACGCAAATAGCGCTCGCGTTTTATTGAAGAATCATCAAGATATATAAAAATCACATTGATGAATACAGGAGTCAAATCAACAACCACAGAAGCATCTTAGATGTAATTAAATGTATAGCAGATTTATAAAAAAAGACATGAGCAATGCAAAAGATATTTGAGAAGCCTAAAATCTCCTTGATTTATTGCTGTTTTTGTTGAGTTGCATCTAAATGAGCATCAATTTAATTTTCCTCCTAATTTTTAAACGAACTTTAACAAATATAAGATTGAAATATTGGTGTTTATTAATTTTTTTATGTGGTTGTTTTAAACAAAAATAAAAGAGATACTTCTTTCAAATAAATAAAAGTTCTTACGCTTGGTGCTATTCTAGAAAAAATCCAAAAAATAAAAAACCTCACAAAAACTGAAACAAGTTCAACTCAAGAGAGGCTTTTTATTAAATATATCTTAACTTTATAAGTTATGATGCTTCTAAAACTTCTTGCACCTTATCTGCCGCTTCTTGAAATTCTGTAGCAGAAATAATTTCCATTCCAGAATTATCAATTAATAATTTTGCCTCTTTAGCGTTTGTTCCTTGTAATCTGCAAATAATTGGTACTGTAATTTTATCACCCATATTCTTGTAAGCATCTACAACTCCCTGTGCAACTCTGTCACAACGAACAATTCCTCCAAAAATATTTACTAAAATTGCTTTTACAGCAGGGTCTTTTAAAATGATACCAAAAGCAGTT